>JAZLGS010000091.1:0-54509 GCA_045616425.1 Treponema sp. | reverse complement strand
AGCACAGCTTCTTGGAGACTCGCTAAAATCGCTTTCGCGATTTTCCGGCGTTGCCGTCGTTCCCTTACGCCTTCGAAGCACAGCTTCTCGGAGACTCGCTAAAATCGCTTTCGCGATTTTCCGGCGTTGCCGTCGCTCCCTTACGCCTTCGAAGCACAGCTTCTCGGAGACTCGCTAAAATCGCTTTCGCGATTTTCCGGCGTTGCCGTCGCTCCCTACATATTTTCCACCACTACCATGCAGTGAGTTTTACCATAAATTCTACATAACCTTTTATTATACGGTTTACCGTTAAATCCGGAATTCAGAACTGAACCAGTTCAGAAATCCTGACTCCGCAAAAAGTCTGGCGGATATTTTCTCCAGACTTTTTCTAAGCTGTCTTTATTATTTGATTTCGTAAATCCAGCCTTCAGGAGCTTTTTCAGTTCCCATCTGGATTCCCGTGAGAGTTTCACGAAGTTTACCGAGTACAGGCCCCATATCGTTCATTCCAGAAGGAACAAGTATTTCCTTACCATGATCATCAATCTTACCGATTGGAGAGATTACCGCTGCAGTTCCACACAGACCGATTTCCTGGAATGAAGAAAGTTCATCCTTATGTACAGGACGCTCTTCAACTTCCATTCCAAGATAATCTTTTGCAACCTGAAGGAGCGAACGGCGGGTAATTGAAGGGAGGATGCTTCCAGATTTAGGAGTTACAAGCTTGCCGTCTTTTGTTACCAGAAGGATGTTTGCCCCTCCAGTTTCTTCTATGTATGTATGTGTAGCTGGATCAGTATAAATATTTTCAGCAAATCCCTTACGGTGTGCATCCATAATGTTATGAAGGCTCATTGCATAGTTAAGACCGGCCTTAATGTCACCGGTTCCATGAGGTGCCGCACGGTCAAGGTCTGAAATACGTACAGTAATAGGCTTTACACCACCTTTGAAATATGGTCCTACCGGAGTTACTAGAATACGGAACTGATATTCATCAGCAGGCTTAACACCAATAACCGGACTTGAACCGAACATATAAGGACGTACATAAAGAGTTGCCCCTGTTCCATAAGGAGGAACATAGTCAATATTTGCCTTGATAGTATCAATTACAGCCTGAATCCACCTGTCTTTTGGGAAAACCGGCATTTCAAGACGTTCACAAGAATCCTTCATGCGGTCTGCATTAAGGTCCGGACGGAATGTGACGATACGGCCATCAGCAGTCGTATAAGCTTTAAGTCCTTCAAAACAAGTCTGTGCATACTGGAAAACTCCGGCACACTCAGAAATAGAAATCTGGTCATCAGAAGTGAGTGTACCAGAATCCCAGGCGCCGTCTTTATAATTAGCAACAAAGCGCTTATCAGTCTTCATGTACGCAAATGAAAGATTTGCCCAATCAAGATTTTTTGCCATTTTTATTCCTCCATAAAGCGCATGCATATCCAGTTAACAAGGCGGATACACAGCGTTCTGGTAAAATACATATTTGAACTAATTATAAACCTGAAAAAAGAATTAGACAATAGAAATAAATGAAAGGATATTGAAATTCTTAAATATCCTTAAAGTTTCAAAGCTATTCAAGAAAATACTACTTCGAGATGATTCCGGGTATTTAACCTTGAAATCTCAAGGCTAAATACATCGCGCTTTCAAAGCTGTCTCTAAAAAATGTAACTTTTCAAGTTTTTTTTAACAATACTACTGGTTTTCCGTAATTTTTAACCTGTCATTCCAAGCACGGGCAGCATACATAAACGGCGTATCAAGAAGACTTGTCACTACATAGACGACATAAGCCGAAACCGTAATTGCAATAAGTGTTCCAAAATCATAAAGCCCCCAGAACGCACCGAAACTGAAAATCACAATATTGATCAGCTGGCTTACAAGCGTCGAGCCGTTATTGCGTACCCACAGGAATTTTCTTGAATCACCGGAAATCTTATTTGTAATCTTCCACCACGCATCATACGCCCAGATGTCAAACAGTTCAGAAACTGCGTAACCAATAAGGCTTGCAAGGATGATCCTTGGAGTATTTGCAAAAAGCTGCTTTACAAAAGGAAGTGCAAAGTCATTCTGGCTTGGAGTATAAAACTGCCACAGCAATGTAAATGCAATGAACATTACGGAAGAAGCGAGACCTACAAGGACACCCTTACGTGCAGCTTTTCTTCCATAAAATTCGCTGAGCATGTCAGTTGCAAGGAATGTTGCTGCAAACAGAGTATTTCCCAAAGTCTGTTCCATACCGAAAGCATCAACCAGAACTGCAACTTCAATGTTTGCAAGAATTGAACAGATGGCAATCCAGGAATAGATTCCGCCCTTACCAAAAAAACGGAACACAAGAAGGAGCCCGCCAAAAGCAATGACGAGCGAAGCAATGAGGAGAATTTCATTAGTCATACAGACCACCTAGTTTTGTTTTACGACAGGAGGATTTCGAACTGTCGGATTTGTGCGGAAATTTTACGACGTAAAATTCGCGGAAGTAAAAAAAGCTGCCGCGATATGAACCGCAGACAGCATGTTATCATAATAAATATGAAATGCCAACCGGCAGCCAGCTACTTTTATGAACTGGTCATACAGACTTCCCTACACGGATTTTCATAAGACGGCACTTACCCTCAACAGTAAACTTTTCACCTGCGCCAAGAGCGAAAATATCTTCGGGTTTTGCTTCAAACATATCTGTGCCGCTCTTGATTTTTGCATCTCCATCAATGACATAAAAAAGCATTACAGAATCAGGAGTTTTATTTCTTGCAGAATTGAAGGAACTGTAACCTCCGGAAACAGTCACTTCATTCATTGAAAAATAGTCGCAGGAAAAAGCTCCGGGAAAAGGTTTGATTTTTTTCAGATCATCATTTTTAATCACCTTGATTCCCTTTTCAATATGAAGTTCACGTGGACGCCCCCAGTCATATAGTCTGTAAGTCAAGTCACATGACTGCTGGACTTCCATAAGGCGGAGCCCTCCGCCGATAGCATGCACCGTTCCTGCAGGAATAAAAACAAAGTCCCCATCATTAACTTCTACAAAGTTCAGGTTATTTTCAAGAGTACTATTTTTAATAGCCTCAGCAAGTTCCCCGTGGGAATAATTTCCATTAAGTCCATAAACCAGTTTTGCCCCTTCATCTGCATGAAGGACATACCAGCATTCGGTCTTACCACGGTTTCCCGCCCCTTCAAGTTCCACTGCAAACTTATCATCCGGGTGAACCTGAACAGAAAGAGATTCGTCTGCCTGAATTACTTTTACAAGAAGCGGATAATCTCCGCCACAATATTCAAGAAAATCCTTCTGACATCCGTTGGAATGGGTTGAAGCAATCCACAACTCATACCCCCAGACTTTGTCAGACTGAATGGCATTCAGTTTAAGCATGGCTCAAATCCTACTTTTCCCAGAGTTTTTCAGGATAGTACCCGCTCTTGATTTTGGCAGCAATTTCCTGCTTTACGATTTCACGGTCTTCCGGATAGGTCATTCCAAACCATGCTTCACTTGAAGTAAAGAACTTGATCCTGCCTTCACCATTTTTAACAATGTCACTTGCTGCAACAGGCAGGAGGGCTTCCTGCTTTTCTGTATAGAGACCAGTCTTACGGAAGTTGTCCCAATATTCATGGAATCCTTCAAATGCTTTTGGTGTAAAACCGAAAAGGTTCATGCTTACCCACTCTTTACCTGTCATCTGGACTTTTCCGGAATCAAGTTCGCTAACGATGCCGTTTCCTTCATAGTAAATCTTTGTATTTTCCACGATTGAATCCAGATAGCTGTCTTTTACCGTACAAACACCGCGGGAAACTGAACCACTCTTACTCATAGTATTTCCAAGAACATAACCTACCATGGCATGTTCCGTACAGTCATTTGTAATGCCTGAAAGATATTTTCCTAAAGTTTCAAAAGCTTCACGGCCGTAATAGTCATCTGAGTTGATTACTGCAAAAGGTTCCTTGATTTTTTCTTCTGCACAGAGCACGGCATGGATTGTTCCCCAAGGCTTTTTGCGCTCCACAGTCTTAGCAATTTCATCTGATGTAAGAAGGGATTCCCTACCCTGAAAAACATAATCAGCGTCAAAATTTGCAGCGATTCTGTCAAACAGACGTGCGCGGAAATCATTTTCGATATCTTTTCTAATGATGAATACAACCTTGCCAAAACCACTCTTCTTTGCATCATAGTTTGCAAAATCAAGAAGACATTCACCGTTCTGTCCTACAGCATCGATCTGTTTTACTCCACCATAACGGCTTCCCATACCTGCAGCCAGAACTAAAAGTGTTGGTTTCATATATAAATTCCCCCAAATGTTACCGTACGAAATGCGGTTATTTTACTTTTATTCTAAGCTTTATTTTGCATTTACGCAACGGGCGAAAATCATGTTGAAAGACCTGCTTTCGGTTGTCCAGAAATATAAAGTCACGATAAATTAAAAATTTGCATTTCTAAATTTTATGTATTAAAATTCCTTATCAGAGAGGTTATACATGAAATTCAATGATGAAGCAAAAAAGCTGGCACTACTTGCAAAAGCAAAGGAAATGCTGGCTTTTTCATACACTCCTTATTCCGGCTTTAAAGTAGGTGCAGGCCTTCTTTGCGATGATGGAACCATTTATGGCGGCTGCAATATAGAAAATGCTGCTTACGGTCCGACAAACTGCGCGGAACGTACGGCAATTTTCAAGGCTGTCAGCGAAGGCAGGAAAAAATTCAAGGCAATTGCCATTGTGGGCGGTCCGGACGGCATGATAAAAGATTTCTGCCCGCCATGTGGAGTCTGCAGGCAGGTAATGATGGAATTCTGCAATCCAAAGGATTTCATAGTAATCTTACAGAATGCAGAAGGCAGCATAAAGGAATATACTCTGGAAGAAATCCTTCCATTGGGATTCGGTCCGGAAAACCTTGAAGGCTGACCTGCAGTTTTAGAGATACATTGATTTTATTTTACTTTTAGAAATTTGAACCACATGAGGAAACCTCTAAAAATTGCAATTTTTAGAGGCAACTTTGAAAATGCGATATTTTAAGCCTTGTAATTTCAAGGATTAAAATTCGCAGGTATCTCTGAAACCATTTTTTAGAGATACCCATGATAAAGACAACGGAGGCTATATGGCAACAAACAAAATCAACATTACTTTTCCTTCAGGAAAAACAGTAGAAGCTCCATACGGAAGCACAGCCCTTTCATATCTTCCGGAACTGGGAGCCGACAGCAAGGATATTTACGCAGTTTCACTTAATAACAAAATCTGTTCTTTGAACCGCGCAATGATTGTTGATACAAAAATACAGCCTGTATTAAAGACATCAAAAGAGGGAGCTAATATCTATAGAAAGACATTATGCTTCATTCTGTCAGCTGCACTGAATAAAATCGCACCGGAAAAGCAGCTGATAATAGGGCATAGTCTCGGATACGGTTATTACTATACGTTGAAAGACGGAGAAACAATAAAGCCTGAATTCATAAAGCAGCTGAAAGAAGCAATGCAGGAAATAATTGACAGTGACCTTCCCATCGACACATGCTTCATTTCGTATGAACAGGCAATAACAACTTTCGAAAAACTTGGACTGCAGGAAACACGGAAACAGCTTGACTATATCTGTCCGCCGCTGGTACAGATGAATACGATAGGTTCTTTTTCGGATTTGCATTTCAATCCGCTGCTTCCTTCAACAGGAATGATATCTGTCTTTGACCTTATGGAATATGGACACGGATTCCTACTCCGCTTCCCTACTTCATCAAAGCCAGATGAACTTACTGAATTCCATGACATTCCGGTCCTTTTCAACACTTACGAAAAGTATAAGAAATGGGGAAAACAGATTGGTGTAGTTACGGCTGCCTCTCTTAATGAACTTGTCGCTAAGCGCAAGGCAAACGAATTCATTACGATAACTGAAATATTCCAGCAACGTTCCATAGCTGATATTGCAACACAAATACAGAACCGGGGACAGGTAAAATTAGTACTAATTGCAGGCCCGTCAAGTTCCGGAAAAACAACATCGGCCAAAAAGCTTGCCCTTGAACTTCAGGCCATAGGCTATGTTCCAAAAGTAATCAGTCTGGACTGTTATTATGTAGGCCGGGACAGGAATCCGAAAGATGAAAATGGAAATTATGATTATGAATGTCTGGAAGCCCTTGATGTTGAACTCATAAATCAAAACCTTGTGGATCTTTTTGCTGGAAAAGAAATCGAACTTCCGGACTATGACTTTACGGAAGGCGTCCGCATTTATAAAGGTAAGAAAATGCATCTTGATGAGAATGACATCCTGATAATGGAGGGAATCCACGGATTGAATGACAAACTCACTCCACTTGTAAAACCTGAATATAAATTCAAGCTTTACCTTTCTGCCCTGACCCAGCTGAACCTGAATGAACACAACCACATTTCAACCAGCGACAACAGGCTTATAAGAAGGATTGTCCGTGACAATAATTTCCGCGGAAAATCCGCAGCCACAACAATTTCAATGTGGGACAGCGTGCAGAGGGGCGAACGGCTCCACATTTTTCCTTTCCAGAACAATGCAGATGCAGTCCTGAATACAGCATTGGATTATGAACTTTCAGTACTTAAAGTTTATGCAACTCCTCTTTTGCGTTGCATAAATCCGACACAGAAAGAGTATGCAGAAGCATGCAGACTTCTCCGTTTTCTGGATAATTTTCCGTCTATTCCGGCATCAGAAGTTCCTGGCCGGTCAATAATCAGAGAATTCATCGGCGGCAGTGCATTTAAGTATTAGCAGCCGGCTCCTCAAAAATGCGGGCATTTCTAAAAATTGCAGATTTTAGAGATGCCCGTTCACTTTTTAAGGGTTAAAAGAACTATTTCGTGTTGTAGCGGCTGGTCACCAAGTCATCAGTATTATTTTCTTCTTCAAGATTTTCAGCCTGATGATACAAATCCAGCTGCTTTTCTTTTAATTTTGAAAGTGATTCAGTTTTCTGCAAAGCCTGTTTAAAGACATTCCTTTTTTCTTCCGTGATGAGCTTTGCTTTTGCCATATCAGAAAAAAGTTTTTCCTGTTGCTGTTTTATAAAAATGAAAAACTGCTGGCTGGCTGCAATCATTGAAAAATCCGTAACACCGGCGGCATTTTTTTTAGCTACTGCATATTGCTCTGCCAGCTGGTCAAGCTTGTTCTGGATGCGGTTCTCTTCAGCAACTGCTTTTCCAAGTTCAATTTCAGCTTCTTCCTGCTGGAAAAGTCGCAATTTCAGCAGATCTTCAAGTTCAAAACTAAATTTCTTCATTTATTTTCTAAACAGTTAATCAGAAGGAGATGTCTTCAGCCTTGAGTCAACCACTTGTGCAACAGACTGAATAGAAACCGCCGGCTGTTCGGAATATTCTTCTGGAGGAATATCAAAACCGCTTAGAGCAGCAAGTTTGTCCAAAGTATCTTTCATTGAACACATTTCTGTTTCTTCCTGCTTAAGGAATTCCTCTATTTCTTCATGTTTATCTATTGCTTCATCAATCTGAGGAGAATTACCACGGGCATATGCACCAGTAGTAATCATAAGTTCGTTCTGCTGGTATGCCGCCATAAGCTCACGGATGCGGCCACATGCTTTTCTTGTTACAGTCCCAGTAACACGTCTTGTAAGACGGCTTATACTTTGAAGCACATCAATTGCAGGATAATGATACCGCTGCGCAAGTGCACGGTTAAGTACTATATGACCATCAAGAGTTCCGCGGACTTTATCAGTAATAGGTTCATTCATGTCATCGCCGTCAACAAGCACCGTATAGAAAGCAGTTATTGAACCTTTATCATTTGTACCTGCCCTTTCAAGCAGTTTAGGAATAAGGTCAAACACACTTGGCGGATATCCTTTCTGGGCTGGCGGTTCACCGTTTGCAAGTCCGATTTCACGCTGTGCATGGGCAAAACGGGTAACACTGTCCATCATCATCATTACATTTTTCCCCTGATCGCGGAAATATTCTGCTACGGCAGTACAGACGTAAGCAGCACGGAGACGACATATTGAAGGAGTATCACTTGTAGCAACAACTACAACAGAACGTTTCATGCCTTCTTTTCCAAGATCCCTTGAAATAAAGTCCATGACTTCACGGCCACGTTCACCTATGAGTCCGATTACATTGACATCTGCATTGGTATTACGGGCAATCATGCTTAAAAGGGTAGATTTTCCGACTCCGGAACCTGCAAAAATACCAAGGCGCTGACCGGCACCAACAGTAAGCATGGAATCAATTGCGCGGACACCAGTTGTAATACGTGTATTTACAGGCAAGCGGCACATAGGATCAGGCGGAGCTGCTATTGCCGGATAATATGTTTCGGGAATAATTTCTCCCTTACCGTCAAATGAATGCCCAGTAGCATCAATGACACGGCCCAAAAGGGAATTCCCCACCGGAACCTGCAGAGTCCTGCCTGAAGCAACCACATCCGTACCAGCTTCAATTCCCCTTGTGTCACCAAAAGCAGAGAGTTTTACAATAGTTCCATCAAAACCAACTACTTCAGCAAGAACTTGAGTTCCAAGACTTTCAACTTTGATTGTACAGATTTCACCAATAACAGAACGAGGCCCGTCACTTAATATTTCAAGTCCATTGACAGATTTCACATGTCCCACATAAAGGATTGTTTCAGTGTCCTTGATTTTTGAGAGATAACGGTCCAGATTAAATTCAACATTATAAGAAGATTTCATTTTCCCACCCAGAAATACTTCAATGATGATTATGACACATCACATTTTCAGATACTTCAAAGATACATTTTCAGAATCGTGCGCATTTTCACAGAATACTAAAAAAAATGCAGATAATCCAAACAATGAACCTCTACTCAGAGCTTCCAGATATCGGTATTTTTATTGAAAACTGCACTCAATGCCAAATACAATCACATGCAAAGCAAAGCTAACAGGATGCTTTTACAGTCAAGTATCAGGCCAGCCGGCACGAATAAAACCTGTACCTTATATATAAAAAATTATGCGCAAAGTCATACTGACTGGCAGAAAACATCAGTTTTCATTTGGAACCATATCAGATTTTACCAGAGATTTCACAGGAGAAATTTCCATAATCTTCTGCTCGAGCTCAGAAAGCTGGCTGGAAATACGGGCATCTATTGCACCAAAGTCAGTTTCCACAATACAACCACCTTTCTCAACAGTAGAGTCTTCAACAACTGTAACAGACTTAAGTCCTTCAACACGTTGAATAAAGTCATTTATATGTTCAGTAGTAAGCTTTACATCTTCCATATTAACACGGATTGTAACATCACCACGTCCCTTTACTTTTTTCAAAGCCTGAAGAACATTACTCATTATTGCAGACTTCTGGTTTTCAGAAATTATCTTTACAACCTTTCTCGTCATGAGAACAACAAGTTCCACAATCTGATGTTCGGTTTCAGAAAGGATTTCTTCACGGCGCTGCATTACAGCATCAAGGATTTTATGAATTCTTTCAACAAGACGTTCAGCTTCAGCATTTCCGTGCTGGAAACCATCCTCATAACCTTTATCATAACCTTCCTTTGAAGCTTCCGAACGAACCTTATCCTGTTCACTTGCAGCCTCATTAAGGATTTTCTGAGCTTTTTCCTGTGCGTCTTTCAAAAGCTGGGCAGCTTTAGTTTCAGCATCAGTTTTTATTATCTGAGCCTGATCAGTCTGTCTTTTTACTTCAGCAAAAGCAGCATCTTCCGCTTTTTTCAGAATTTCATCAGCTTCAAGCTGAGCTTGTTCAAGCATTTTCTGTTTCTGTAATTCCCAGGCTTTTTTAAAATCTTCAGCTTCACGACGTAAATCATCCGCTGTAGGTCCCGTATATTCTGGAACTTCTTCCACAACCTCTTCTACAACAGGCTGATAATCGTGGACAAGTTTGAGCATTACTACATCATCATCATTAAGCTTAAACTCATGTGGTCTAAAAACAGTCTTCGCCATTTTTCATCCTTGAACAAAATCAATGACGAACCCCGACGCAAGCATCGAGGTATCGTCGTTCTAAGTGGAAATTACACTCCGGGTTTAATACCATTTTTTTACGATACAAGCGTCCAGGATGCTTGCATCCAAGTATTAAATCCATCGGCACGAATAAACAAAATATCTGAATACACTCAGCACACGATTTTTTCAACAAACAAGACGTATGCTTCAAGTACAGAAAATCAGGTAACAAGTTCGTCTTCGCCAGAACGGGCAATAACGATTTCTCCCTTTTCTTCCAAACGCCGGATTTGGGAAACAATTTTCTGCTGCGCTTCCTCAACATCTTTCAAGCGGACAGGGCCCATGAATTCCATATCTTCCTTAAGCATGGCAGCAGCACGTTTGGACATATTACGGAAGATTTTATCCTGAACTTCCGTATCAACAGACTTAAGAGCTTTAGAAAGTTCCTGTGTATCTGTTTCACGCAACAGCTTCTGAATTGAACGGTCGTCCAGCATAACGATATCTTCGAATACGAACATACGCTTTTTGATTTCTTCTGCCAAATCCGGATCTTCTTCTTCCAGAGATTCGATAATCGCCTTTTCAGAAGAACGGTCAACAAGGTTGAGGATTTCAACGATAGATTCAACACCACCGGCAGCAGTGTAATCTTCGCTGGACAGTGTAGAAAGTTTCTTTTCAAGAACACGTTCAACTTCACGAAGAACATCAGGAGATGTACGGTCCATAGTTGCAAGACGTTTAGAAACCTCAGGCTGCATTTCTTCCGGAAGATTCTGAAGGATAATAGCAGCTTTTGCAGGCTCAAGATATGCAAGAATCAACGCAATAGTCTGCGGGTATTCCTGCTGAATGAAGTTCAAAAGGTGTGCCGGATCAGTACGGCGGATAAAGTCAAACGGACGAACCTGAAGACTTGATGTAAGGCGGTTGATAATATCAATTGCCTTCTGTGAACCAAGGGATTTTTCCAAAAGTTCACGGGCATAGTCGATACCACCAGTGGTAATAAAGTTCTGAGCATTCATCAGATCCTGAAATTCTTCCAGAACCGCATCTTTTACCTCTGCATCAACAGTCTCAAGTCTCGCAATTTCAAAAGTAAGAGTTTCAACTTCATCTTCCCGGAGATGTTTCATTATATCTGATGAAACATCACTACCAATGGAAACAAGGAAAATAGCAGCTTTCTGGCGGCCATTAAGACTCTTGAAATCTTTTGATCCTTTTTTTGAAGAGCCTGCAGGTTTCAGAACAGGTTTAGCTGCAGGTTTAGATTTTGCTGCATCATCTGCCATAAATTAGTCCTCCATAAGCCATGTGCGGATAAGCATTGCAACATCTTCCGGATGTTCTTTTGCCATCGCAATTGCATTTTCCTGAAGTTCAGCCCGTTTTCTTTCTTCAACAGACATTGTAACTTCCATTCCATCCTGCTGAGCTTCCCAAAGCTGTTTATCACGGGCAGCCTGCTGCTGACGAAGGATCTCCTCTTCTCTAAGCCTTCTGCGGCGTTCCATTTCACGGCTGATAAACCTGTACAAGATGAATACTGCAAGAACAGCAGCTATGCCAATAAGAACAAGTATTACAGTGGTTCTTGTCTGTCTGGCTTTTATTATTGCTTCATCCTCTTTTTCAAATTCCAGAGTCCGGTCAAAAGGAATATTCGTTACAGTCACCCTGTAACCGGCAGCCCTGTCATAACCGATCGCAGACTGTACGTACTCTACAATCTGTTCAAGTTGTTCCTTAGGGATAGCTTTATATTCACGCTGAATCTTACCTTCTTCGTCAAAAAGAACGTTGTGATTCTTGTCATATTTTTTAACCCAGGTACCATCAACGTTTACAGAAACAGTCACCCTGTCAATCTTAGGTGCAGTTTCTTCTTGTACTTTAGTAGTATTGATTACGTTATTCACTGTAACAGCTGATTCAGTATTACGGCCGATTACATTACTGTTATCTGAATACACCGGAGGATTCTGGCCTTCAGTACCAGCCGGTCCCTGCGGATTAAATCCAGTCCCTTGCCATTCACGTGTAACAGTCTGGGAAGAAATAGGCAGAGTGTTTACATATTCAGAATCATCATAAGGCGTATCAGGATTATCTTCCCTGATTGGAATCGGACTGTACTTCGTAGATTCTGTAGAACGCTTTGACATATTCATATCAATCTTGATATTAAGGTCGCGCACACGGTCATTCGTATACCACCCCTGAAGGGCCTTAAGAATCTGGTCACGATAATACGTTTCTTCGCGTTTAATAAGATCCTGCTGCTTTTTTACAAGTTCAACAGCATCAAAATCCGCCATTCCCTGAAAATCATTAAGTATATTTCCGGAAGAATCCGAAATAGTAACATTTTCAGCTGTAAGACCTTCAACAGCAGACATAATGATTTTCTGAATGCCGAGAATCTTTTTTCTGTTGGAAAGTATGTCACTCATCGGCTTTGCGCTGATGATGACGCTAGCCTTTACAGGCTGCTGGTCAGCTGTAAAAAGCTTATTGTCAGGAATTGAAAGTTTTACTTTAGCGCTTGCAACATCATCTATTGCTTCAATATGCTGTTCCAAGGCCTTCTGCATAGACTGCTGCCATTTTACTTTCTGGTCAGCATCTGTCGTAGACCAGTCCCTCTTTGCATAATCAGCAAAAGGATCAACACTTACAGGAACAAGACCTTCCTGAATGAGTATGTTCCTCATTCTTCTGGCTGTAACTTCATCTTCAACAGAAATATAACCGGCAGCATTTACTTCTGCCTTGACATTTTCCTGATCAAGACGGGTTAATATCATCGATTGCATGTCACCGGTTACCGGTGAATTGAAAAGCCGTACTGTAGTTGGAGCTGAAGACATATTGAACATAAATACCATTGCAGCTATAACGACAACAACAATTCCTATGACAATGCCTTTCTGTGCCTTTGACCATTTAGCCCACAACGTCTTAAAGTTCGCCGCAAGCTTTTTGAACCATTCGTTCATCTAATCCTCCCGCGAACGAATTCAAAACGAATTTGCAATATAAAATTTTGATTTTACCTGAGTTTTATAACTATAACACAGATAAATCAATGTGAAAAGTGACCAGACAGGCAAAGCCCTTTCTAATCAAAATTCTAATTTTTCTTCTATATATATTTCCAAACAATAAACAATACAGGATATCTATAAAAAGCACTTTTTCAAGATACTTCATCTCTTTATTCTCGAAGTTACAAACTTAAAAAGCACTTTTAAAGTCATTGTAAAAATCACAATTTCCCAGAATCCCCTATTGAATCTTAAAAATCCATATTTGCGATTACCTTGTAGTTGTAATCTCATTCCAGCCTGTTACAACCCTGTCAACCACAGTTTTTGCCAGTGTCATAGACATCTGAGCTTTTGCCATTGCAATTGTAACATCATGGATATCAACAGAATCAGGATCTGTTATAATTTTCTGCTGGAGGCCTGTAACTTCCATCTGCTGGTCATTCATCTTTGAAAAAGCTTCCATGACATAATCATCAAAAGACTTTCTTGTTTTTTCCAGACCGTTTTCAGCCGCTGAGTCAAAACCCGGAGAAAGCGTCAGAGATGAATTCTTTACATCTGAAATCTGGAACATAGGCATATTATCAATTTTCATTTTCCCACCCCCATGGAGAACCTGACGAAGTCAGGATGTTTTCATATGACCCGTAATTACCTTCCGATATCAAGTGCAGAAGTAAACATATCTTTTGCACCTTCAATTACAGTAGTGTTAGCCTCATATGCTCTTGAGGCAGAAATAAGGTCTACCATTTCATTAACAATATTTACATTCGGATATTCAACAAACCCCTGATGAGGTCCAGACTTAATAGCATCAGGATGATCAGGATCATAAACAAAGCGGCCTTCACTCGTATCTTTTACAATTTCACGTACTTTTACACCGGCACCAGGACCATTATCAATTGAAGAAGGAACATATGGTGTACGCCACACAGGATTCGCATCTGCAACAGGCTGGAAAATAACACGTGAACGCTGGTATGCGCCCCCTTCCTGAGTCCTTGTTGTTGATGCATTTGCAATGTTATTTGAAATCACATCTGTACGCAGACGTTCTGCACTAAGCCCTGTCGAAGCAATATTAATACTAGTAAACAACCCCATATTTTTCCCCTTAAAAATCCTGATTACTTAAAAACATCAGCCACGGTTACTGCTCATGGCAGTTTTCACTTGATTGAATTCAAAATTTTCCAGCTGACTCAAGAGTCTGTACTGCATCTGGATTTTCACAATGTTCATTGCTTCCGTCTCAACATCCACATTATTTCCGTTTGCGTTTTCAACAGATGCATAATCTGTAACACGACGTGCCTGAACACTTTTATAATCATACGGCACATTGATTGAAAAATGCCTTGAATCCGTTCTTGCAAGGTCAAAAGCACCTTTTGCCTTTTTCTCTGATTCAAAAGCCCTCTTCAATTCACTTTCAAAATTGACAACAGAACGCTTAAAGTTTGGAACTTCCGCATTCGAAATATTGTTTGCAGTCACCTGATAACGGAGTGTGTTGACGTCAAGTGCCCTTTGTAATAAATCAACTGATCTGGTAAAAGAATTCATACATTGATTATCGGAATCAATTTTTTTTTATTTAGTGAAATATAGAAGAAATAGTAAAAAATTCAGGCTTTTCCAAAACTGAAACCTTTCAGAAAACAAAACACAGGATACAGCATGTAAAGGCAGAAAATCATTATAACTAAAAGCTGCCTTCCACCTATCATCCAATAAGCTTCAGCAGCAAACGGAACCACAAAAACAAACAAGAGCATGAATGATGATGAAACAATTCTTTTCAACTCAAACTCTGTGCAGAAAATATTTTTTATGAGCACCGGAATGAATGATATGAAAATTGAAAAAAATACAGGTTTTGCAAACAGATAAAAAAACGGATACGGAAGATCTGAAACCATGACACGGTATACAAGGTAAACGCTGTAAAAACCTGAAGCAAGGGCATGAAAAACATCCACCCGCTGCCCAAAAGGGAATTTCCGGCCTAAAAACCATGTTGCGATCATAAGGGCAAAACATGGAATAGCAGCATAGCCTGAAAAAAGATAAATAAAATTCGACATAAAATCAGCTGCAGGAAGGTAATACGGAACGGAAAAAAAATTCTTCCACATGCAGAACAAAGCAGAAATAAACAAACCTGCAAAATATAAAAGCAGGTTTACAGAACAGACACGTCCATATGTAAGTTTATTGTAAATATAAAATGAAAAAGGCAATGCCAGGAATAAAAATAAAATCATAACGACAGAATAACATAATTCAGGGGCAAAAACAAGATTCAAGAATTTTCATATAAAATCCGAAACTGAAGATTGCATAAAATGCAAATCCATGTACTAGACATTCACACTTCTTTTTTATATAATCAGTGATACGCTTAATTATATGTGTGTGTTTTATAAACACTAGGAGGACTGTTGGCAGACAATAAGGGTACGCGAATAAATGAACAGATTCGTGTTCGAGAAGTCAGACTTATAGACGATGAGGGCAATCAGAAGGGCATTGTCCCTACAATTGAAGCACTCAAAATGGCTAAGGAGCGCGAGCTCGACCTTGTTGAAGTAGCACCAACGGCCAATCCGCCGGTTTGTAAAATACTCGATTTCGGTAAATACCGGTTTGAACAGGAAAAAAAGCTCCGTGATTCCAAGAAAAACCAGAAGGTATTAAAATTAAAAGAAATCAGGATGCAACCAAAAATTGGAAGTGGTGATCTTGATACGAAAGCTAAACATGTACAGGAATTTCTTGACGAAGGCGATAAGGTAAAAGTTACAATCCGTTTCCGCGGAAGGGAACTTGCCCATACCGAACTTGGTTTTGACGTCCTGAATGAAGTATTAAAAAGGCTTACTTCAGCGTATGTCATTGAAAAACCGGCCGCAATGGAAGGTAAGTTCATGTCAATGACAATTTCATCAAAAGCCAAAAATTAACGAGGTTGAATTATGTCTAAAATGAAGACAAAGAAATCCGCTGCAAAGCGTTTTTCACTGACCGGTACTGGAAAGGTAAAGTACAAGAAGATGAACCTTCGTCATATTCTGACAAAGCGTTCTCCAAAAAGAAAGAGACAGCTCCGCGCATCAGGAATTCTTGATGAAGCAGATGCAGCTAAAGTTAGGAAGCAGATGCTTCCATATGGCTAATGAGGTATAAGAAATGTCAAGAGCAATAGACGGAACAAAACGTAATAACCGCCGTTCAAAGATCCTTAAGCTTGCAAAAGGTTTCAGAGGACGTCGCAGTACAAACTATAAAGCAGCAAAAGATGCAGTTGTAAAGGCACTGGATCATGCATATGTAGACCGCCACGATAAAAAAGGTAATTTCCGCTCATTGTGGATTGCCCGTATCAACGCAGCAGTAAGAGATGAAGGACTTTCTTACTCACGTTTTATTGACGGATGTACAAAAGCAGGTATCACACTTAACCGTAAGGCATTGTCAAATATGGCAATTGAAGATCCAACAGCATTCAAGGCAGTTGTAGAAGCTGCAAAGAACGCATTAAAGGCATAAATTATGATTTCCATCGAACAGGTTCTTTTACTTCAGCAGAAAGTTGAAAGTGCTGTTGCAAAAATTGCACAGCTGAAGGCAGAAAACGATGCTCTGCGCACAAAGTGTTCAGAGCTCACAAATGCGCTTTCTGAAAAAACGGAGTTACTTTTTTCTTTTGAAGCTGATGAAAAAAGGATTGAAGATGGAATTCTTCAGGCACTTGATAAACTAAATTCAGTAGAAAATTCTTTACTGAATTCTGCAAGTCAAGTGCTTGAAAACCAAGTTGATTTGACTGAAGAAAATCAGACACTTACTTCTGAAACAATTGAAGACAATGATTTTTCACAAGTTCAGGCAGAATCAGGTACGGAGATTGTACCGCAGCTAGTAGAAACTTCAACGGAAGTTCAGGGTATGTTGCATGAAAATGTACAGGTTTCTGAAACTGATGATTTTCCGACGCCTCAGGTTGATTCAATTCAGCAGGAATCAGGCAGTGGCAATCAACCTTTGCAAGTTCAAGATAATATTCAACCTTCATTTGACACTACCCCACCAAACGCTCAGTTGGATATTTTTTAAATTAGATGGGACAGCTTAAGATTGATATTTTGGGGACTTCTTTAACTCTTCAGGCAAAAGAAGATGATATATATCTGAACACACTCTTAAAGTATTATTCAGATATATGCAAGCAGATTGAAGTCCAAGACAATCTTACAGATCAAAAAAAGATTGCGGTTCTGGCAGGAATCTTGATAGCAGATGAATTGCTAAAAGAACGTGCTGCAAAAAATGACATTCATCACAATGGTAATAGTATAGAATCCATGGATGAAGTGGAAGTCAATAAAATTACGCTCAATTTAATTGAAAAAATAGAGCAGGCTTTACAATGAATTATAAAATCTGGGTCGATGCAGATTCATGTCCAAAAGATGTCCGTTCTTTTTTAGAAAATTTTTCACTAAAAAATCAAATCCGCATTATATATGTTGCTAACAGAAATATTCCAGCAAATAATTCAAACCCTTTTTTTGAAATGATAATTTGCGAATCATCATCTCAAGCCGCAGATAATTACATATTGGAACATGTTTCTCCAATAGACTTTGTAATTACCAGGGATATTCCGCTTGCAGCGGAATTAATAAAAAAAAGTATATATGTAATAAATGACCGTGGCATGACTTTTACCCGGGATAATATACAAAGAAAATTAACAGAAAGGCAACTAAACATTGACATGGTTGCCTTAGGACTTTCGACACCACAAAAGAATTCGTTTTCTAAAAAAGATTACAGTGCGTTTGTTGAGTGTTTTAATAAGGCAATTTCTTTTATTTCCTTACAGGAAAAAATGTATTCAAAAATGCAAAAAAAGACCATCTGAACAGCTGGGTCTGTATCAAGAGACAATAAGTATTTAATCATCATCAGGATATGCAAGCTGGATAGCAGAAATCCTGTCCCTCACCTGCATGAATGCAAGTACAACCTCCGGATCAAACTGCCTGCCGGACTCTTGTTGGATTTCTCCAAATGCATCGTCTATTCGCCAGGCATCTTTATAGCATCGCTTATGGCTTAATGCATCAAAAACATCTGCAACTGCAACAATACGTGCAGCTAATGGAATATCAGTTCCAGAAATTTTTTCAGCAGCAGGCAGAGGTTCACCGATTAAAAAAGAACTGTAGTCATACTTCCCTGGATAACCAGTATCACCACCATCCCAACGTTCATGATGATGTAATGCTACATCCCTGGACATTTCATCAAGATATGATTCCGTCGGTTCAAAAAGATTTGCACCGATACATGTATGTCCTTGCATGATTGAACGTTCATCATCAGTAAATCTTGGAAACCTTTTCTTTAATATAACATCAGAAATTCCAACCTTTCCAACATCATGGAATTTCGCAGCAATCTTTAATGTATCACGGAATTTATGAGACTCAGACTCAGGAATATTATGATTAAATGCCCAACGGTCATAAATTTCTAAAGAAAAACTTGAAACTCTTTCAACATGACAATAAGTTTCCTTAGGATCCCTGAACTCAGCCATGCGGAGCATCCGTTTTACCATATTGCTTGTCAAATATGCATGTTCAAGTGCCTGTGTAGCACTAGAAGCAAAATGAGTAATATAAAGTTCAGCATCAGCATCAAAACTTACCACATTACCATAATCATCCTGTGCATTAATTATCTGTAAAACTCCAAGCACTTTTCCCGCAGCATTTTTCAGTGGCAAAGTATAAATAGAACGGGTTCTGTAATCTGTTGTATCATCAGTAGTCTTGTTAAATTTATATGGACAGGATTCAGGAATTTCATATGCATCAGCAATATTGAGCGGTTGTCCAGTCAGGGCAACATAGCCAGATATTGATTTCTCATTTACAGGAAAAGCAAAAAAGGTATATGGAAGCTTAGCTCCATTCCCCAATTCCCTTAAATGCGTATCGTTTTGAGCATATTTTATTTTCAAATTTGAATCTTCAACAACATAAATCGAACCAGCATCAGCATGAACAATAGTTCGTGCTTCTGTTAAAATTCTTTCAAGGAGAACATCAACATCCTGAATTTCACCAAGAAGTTTCTCCATTTCAATAATACGTTGTAATTTTTCTTCCCGAGTATAACCTTCTGCCATTTTATTCCTGATAAATTATATACTTTATATTTTAATTTATTTTATTAAAATTGTCTACTTTTTATATCTAATCCTAACCGTCTACGTTACCACTCAATTTTTTTATGAGACAAAAATAAATTGGACCGGCACCATTCTGCTTGTCAGGCAAAACATGAAAACCATATTCTGTTTTTTCGTATGAAGGCAATGCAGCAGATGTAAAATCTGAAACATCAGGAATACATGGTACACAACATTCTGAATCAGAAAATTTCTTCATAAGCCGTTTTATAACAGCATCATTTTCAGAATTTGCAAGTGCACAAGTAGAATATAATAAAAATCCTCCTGGAACAAGCATTCTATATGCACTTGACAGTAATGACCATTGCTCTATAGACAAACTTTTTATTCTGGCAGGTGACCATTGGTCCAGATATTTTGAATCACAGAGTACATGCCTTTCAGAAGAACACGGAGCATCTAACAAAATCCGGTCAAATGCTAGTTCTTTATTTTTACACAAAGTAGCTCCATCCGTACATGTGATAACCACATTTTTTCTTATAGACACCGGAAGATGCTCATCAAGAACTCTGACAAGCCGCTGTTTTCTGTCAAAGGATCTTTCGTTACATTGAAGTTTTGCATCTTTATCCATTCTTGCAGCAATGACAAGACTCTTTCCGCCTGGAGCCGCACACATATCAAGAATTCTTTCTGCACCCTTTAACGGTAGTACAGACGCAGCAAGTATGCTGGCTGTATCGAGAAAATAATCCTTACCATTAACATTCCAGGAAACAGTCCTGGATTCCTGCAAAAGAGCTGATTTTAATGAAGGCCATCTTCCTGAATATAAATCAGAATAATAACATTCAAATCCAAAAGCCCCCTTCTTTTTATTTTCAGAAGATTCTTTATTTTTACCCATCTTAAAAGCCTTGTTAATTCCATCGTACGGCATGCAATTCATTTCTATCTGCAGTTGCAGAAAAATAATTTTTATAAATTTCTGAATTTTCCATTCTTGATTTATAAAAATCATTAAGTCTGGCTTCCTTATCAGGAAGAGTAATTTTTCCATTTACATGCCACTTACCAGATTCAAAACTTAATTTTAATATTTCTTTATTAATTTTCCACTTTATAATCTTTCGGACGGAATCATCAATCCGGTTTGCTATTTCAGCATCAGAATTATAAAGATTTTTTACAATTTCCAGTTCTTTCTTAAACCGCTTTTCACTCAGCATAATCGAATCAACACCAGCTGAAATGGCTTGAGAAATTGCAATTTCGGGCGTGTACCCGTTTTTTTCAAGAGCCGCCATGAAAATATCATCTGAAAAAACAATTCCGTCATATCCCATAGTATTCTTTAATAATCCATTTATACAAGGCTCTGAAAGACATGACGGCCTTCCGCCAAATTCATAACCAGGAACATTAATAATTGCATGGGACATCAATATTCCAGAAGCTCCGGATTTTAAAACTTCTGAAAAAACAGCCAGAACATTCTGTCTAAAGCTTTCTTGCGAATAAGAAATTACCGGAAGTCCTTTATGTGGGTCAACATTTGAATTTCCAGGAAAATGCTTTACAACAGTTCCAACACCTTCTGATTCATAACTTGCAACAGAAACCGATGCATATTTGGAAACGCTTTCCTTAGAGCCATAACTTCTTCCATCGAGGAACGTAGCATTTTCATCAGTACAAACTTCTGAAACTGGCGCAAGATTCATAGAAAAGCCTAAGGCCTTCAACTGTCTGGCATTCAATGAATATAAACGGGCAGCAAGTTCTGGTGTCAGGCATTCGGCAACACGAAGGTTTTCTGGAAGTTCCCCAGCTATCCCCCGCAATCTGTTTACATAACCACCTTCCACATCTATAGAAAGAAATGGCATGACAGAATTGTTATCATAACAATACTGTTTTATCGAATCTGTAAAATCAATTATTTTTTCTGGTGTTTTCGCAATATTGAAAGAAAAGAAAATATAACCGCCCGGAATAAGAGGTTTTTCACCAACATATTCTACAGGAGTATAATACTCACAACCTTCAAGATTTAAAAGGAAAATCTGACTCAGTCTCTCATCTATTGATAAGCCTTCAATATAGGATTCAATAGCCTCGGACTTGGCCTTTTCATTATTTGAAATAAATGCATAAACATCCATAGATGATTTGTGAAGATTTTTTTCACGGGCATTTACAGTCGAGGATTCATTCTTACATGATGAAAAAAAGGCTGCCGCAAATACGACAGCCATGAAAAATTTACTTTTCATTAAATTCAAGCTGGTGGTAACAAGGCAGTTGTAAACCAAGGTACGTATGTTATCAAAAGTAAAACAGCAAGCTGTACCAAAAGAAATGGCGTTACACCTTTTATGACTTTTGAAACCGGTTTCTTGAAAGTATAGGACGAAATAAACAAATCCATACCAACAGGAGGAGTAAGGAATCCTATTGAAAGATTCATAAGGAATATAATTCCAGCCTGAACAACAGGAATACCAAATGCATTTGAAGAATACAAAAGCAAAGGAGAAATAATAAGGATTGCGGAATAAATATCCATCAGACAACCTACAATAAGAAGCACCAGATTCATTAAAATAAGGAAAAGATACTTATTTGATACATATGTTGTAATAACTTCTGTTACCGTCTCAGGTATATTTGCATCCTGCATAAAATATGAGAGTCCAGCCGCAGCAGCAATAATGAAAAGTACGCCACCTGAAACAGGCACACTATCAGCAACAACTTCAGCAGTTCCTGATACGGAAAAATCTTTTCTTATAAATGCTGCAAGACAGAAGGCATAGATAACTGCAAATGAAGCTACCTGAAAAAGATTAAAAAATCCGGTAAAATAGGTTATACATATCAAGAGAGGAAGAATAAGTTCAAATACACAATCTTTCAATGAGTTTATGATTTCAAGCAATGAAAACTTCGGACGGGTTGTATTTTTATCATACACAATTCCCAGAATTATCATTGAAAGTGCAAGCAAGGCACCCGGAATCAAGGCAGCAACAAAAAGATTTACTACATCAAAACCTGGCTCAAATTGAGTAATTACCGTGTAATTTGAAGTTGCATACATGATGATGGCAACACTAGGCGGAAAAAGCAGACCAATAGCTCCAGAAGATGTAACCAGAGACTCAGCCTTATCTTTATCATAACCTGAACCGGTGAGGATTATAGCAAGAAGTGAACCGAGGGCAAGAATTGTAACACCCGAAACACCTGTAAATGTAGAAAAAAAAGTCATTACGACCACAGTTGCAACAACAGTACCACCACGGAACCAGCCGAAAAGAGCCTTGAAGAGATTTACAAAACGCTTTCCTGCACTTCCCTGCGCAAGAATGTAACCGGCAATAGTAAAAAGAGGGATTGCGGCAACACTTTTATCGCTGAGTTTACTGTATGCTTCCAAAGTAATAATATCCACATATCCACCGGCTTTAGAGAATACAATATATGTGATTCCACTGATAACTATAAAAAGCGGAACTCCAGCAAACGCCAGCATGATTAATATAAGAATCAATGGAAGGGCAACTTTTCCAGTAAAAGCTATCCAGACATCCGACATTCCATAAAGCAATGGAAAATCATATTTTCCAGTAAGATAATAAATAATACCGGTAATTGACCCCATTGAAGTTATTACTCCAAGTACTACACCAACAATGGCAGCCATTTTATGGTCTTTCTTTGAACATTCAAGAATGACCATCATTACATAGCAGAGCGGGAAAAAGAAGAAAAATATCTTTACAGGAACTCCCCAAAGCACATTCTGGAACTGATCAGGATTCACAATCTGGCAAACAGCCGAAAGGAACAACTGAACTAGAATCACAGGAGTAACCACAGAAGAAATAATTTCAACAATGTTCTTCATCTTTACCGGAAGCTTTTCAGTTACTGCAGCAAGGCTCAAATGACGTTTCTCACGCCATGTTATAAGTCCTGCAACGCAAGCAAACACAAATGCAAGGTTAACAAGTATGCCATCAGCATCCAATACCTGCACATGGAAGTTATCCTGCAATACTTTTATAATAAGGGAGGTTACCGTAAGCAGGAATATCAATATAACAGCAAAAGAATTTTCAATTTTCTTTAAGCTCAAAATCATTCACCTCTGAATTTCTTAAGGAATGCAGCAATTTCTTCGTAAAGCTGCTTATTTGCTACAGGATTCTTTCCTTCGTACATATATTTTGAATCACGTTTGAATTCATCTTCCCAGATTTTTAATTCTGCATCATTAGGAGTATACAATGCTGCTCCTGTATCAATACAACGCTGTAAATATTCTGCATCAGACTTCTGCTGGTTCTGGATGAACTTAGCTTCCGCACGCTTTACACTTTCAAGAAGAGCAGGTTTATACTGAGCTGGAATTGAATCCCAATCATCCTTTGAAAGGACAAAAGTTACCATTACCGGACACAAAGGTGCATTCAGACAATTCGTAAGGGTTTTACAATACTGTGCAGCATATGCATACATCGGAATTGTAAACAGTCCTTCAACTCCACCAGGAGTTTTCATACTTGACAGAAGTTTATCTGCAGGAACATCCTGTGTGAGATAACCTGCGGCCTTAAATGCATTTGCAAGAGCCGGAGAAGTAAGGCCACCTACAGAAAGCCGCTCTTTTTTCAGGTCAGCAGGAACCTTTACAGGATTTTTTGTAAAGAAGTATGCCCATCCAATATTAAACCAGCCCAAAACAACATAACCACGGGCATTTAAAGGCTTCTGCATTTTAGGAGAAAATTCTTCAAGAACAGCATTCACCTCGTCCTGACTTCTGAACATATATGGAACACAAAGTGTAAGGACATTTGTTTCAGGTGCGAAATCTGTAATACCAAGAGATGTAAAAATGGCACCTCCAATCGGTGGTTTTTGTCCAGGACGAACCGAATTAAGTTTCTGTACAACACCACTTTCACCACCCATTGCATCCGAATTCATAAACTGGAGGACTACCTGCCCATTTGTAATTTCAGACCACTCTTTTGCAATTGTACGCTGATCCACGTCCCAGGAAGAACGGGCAGGTGCAACTGAAGCAATTTTGATTGTAGTTACAGCAAATGCAGATGATGCAAGTGAAATACCAGCTATCATTGCGGCTGCTTTTTTAATGAATTTCATTTTAACTCCTGAATCAGGAAAAACCTGAAAAATATGGATGAAAAGGATCCGTCAACAGATCCATAATCTATGCGCCAGTTATGGCAGATAAATATAGACGAAACTGTCTACAATGTAAAACATCATTGCGGATGATTGTTACCAAACTATAAAATAATCATCAATGGAATCAAGGAGACGTCTAGCCTTCTGCTGAGCAATCACAGTCATAAGCACGCCAGATGTTGATTCTTCCGGTCTTATCTTGAGAGCTTCTTCCAAAGCAGATTTGAATCCCTCCCTATCTCCTGCAGGTTTACAGAATGATTCAGCATAAGTAACAAAAATACCAGCAGAAAGTCCTTTTGAAACAGACGTAGCCTGTTCATAACAATATATTGCCCTTTCATAATCACCACCAAAATCCGGAGGAGCAGCAGAATAAAACTGACTCAAAACATCCCAAATGGAACCGGAACCGTACTCAGGATCAAGTTCTGCAGCCTTTTCAAGCATTGCTACAGGACCTTTCAGAGAACCAAGAGCATCAGGATCAAGCGGATCAAGAGAAAAAGAAGCAAGAGAGCCCGCACATGCCCAATATACGGCATTGACATCAGACTTTTTCAGATTTGCTACAGCTTTTTTTACAGCCACATCATCATTTCCAAGTACGGAAGCTTTAAATCCTGGCCAACGGGCATCAAAAGCATCGAGGATAAGGTCCCGCCCACGCAGATAATGAAGTTTTGCACGGTTGAATTCAGAAACCTGCTCATCAAGAAGCCTTGGATCTGTCATTTTTTCTGCATTCACCTGTACACAAAGATTTGCATACATTACATTCAAAGAACCAGCCATTATTGATGTTCCTTGATGCGAAGGATTTTCGATATGCATGATTTCATACATTTTTACAATCATCGGAAGCACTTCCTGAACTATTACAGGATCAGTTTCTCCCATAAATGCATCCATAGGATTTGGTTCACCAGCCTTGACTGCAACGGGTTTTCCATTTTTATCCGCACTGGCAAGAGAATCAGACACTTTATTCATAATCATTGATTTACAGGAGATAAATGGAAAGAAAAGTACCATTAATATTAATATTCGTTTACAAAAATTCATGTGTACTAGTATAATTAAATTCATCAATATTCGTCAACTTTAGCAGTCGCTAAGTTTCATATCTTTTGTTAATTGCATGTTGATTGTATTAAAGTATAGATATAATATGAGACATCTCTAAGGATACTTTTTTTCGAGATGACACCTTTTGGTCTTGAAATTACATGGTTCAAAACAGCGCATTTTTAAGGAATGAATATGAAGAGAATAGGAATTATAACTGGTGCAAGTTCAGGTATGGGACGGGAATTCGCGTTGCAGATGTCTGATTATGACGATATTGATGAACTTTGGCTTCTCGCAAGACGCAAAAGCAGACTTTATGACCTAGAAAAGGAAATCAAAGGAAAAACAAAAAACAGGAACCTTGAAGTCCGTGGAATAGAAATTGACCTGGCCGGGCGGAAAGGTGTATCTGCCGTAAGGGCACTGCTTGAAGTTGAGATGGTGACTAACGCTGATAAAGACGGTTTTTGCATAACATGGCTCATAAATAATGCCGGCTTTGGAACATATGGTACATTTGAAGAAACGCCGTTGGATAAAGAGCTTGACATGATAGACATTAACTGTACTACCCTCACAGGATTGTGCGGCATAGCATTGAAACATATGAATAAGGATTCTACAATAATCAATACGGCTAGTCTTGCATCATTCCTTCCGCTTGGTAATTTTGCAGTTTATGGTGCAACAAAGGCCTATGTATTAAGTTTTTCAATGGCACTTGCAGCAGAGGTATCTGACAAAGGAATAAAAGTATGTGCACTATGTCCGGGACCAGTAAGTACGGAATTTGCAAACATAGCGTCCAATGGTGCAAGGCGTGAAGTACTCCATGGACTTCCTGCGGATAAAGTTGTCCGGCACTGTCTTAAGAAAGCGAAGGAAGGGAAACACTGTGCAATAATGGCACTGAAATGGAAATTCAAGGCCTTTGCATCCCGTTTTGTCGGGAAATTTTACGGAGCCCTCTATACTTACAAATACTGCAAAAGGCCGGTAAGAAAATGAATACGGGGGTTTTCTGTAAGCAATTTTTCTACCATGAAAACCACAAGAATGAAAACTACAGATTCAAAAACTACCTTTTGAAATTGCAATTTTCAAAGTTCTACTTATGAAACCGTATCATCCGCTTTCACCGGGATTTTTTCAGGACATGAATACCCTGAAGAATTTATAAAACATAATGCAAATACTAAATAAACTTCATGAAGGTCTGAAACAATCCTGACATAAGGAATGTATGATTGTTCCCAGCGCAGTCTCTGCCACAAAATTTCTGAAAAACAATGCCCTGCAGACCGGCTCCATTGTTTTCCAGAAACCGGCATTTTGTTATTTCGTCATTCCTTCAAAGATTACCCGCAGCTTAGTATTGAATGCTTCAGTTGAATGTCGCAATTCATGTAAAAAATCATTATCGTTTAAAGTACCAAGGACTGCAGTCATTTCCTTCTGAGAATCATATGTCATAGCCCGGAAAGGATCATCAAAGTCTTTCTGACGGGATTTTATGGAATCCTGAAACATATCCGTAGAAACAACGGTAACGTCACCAATTATGTCCATATATATTTCATTGGTAAATGTCATCATCGGACGGGAATAAAGCTGTTCCAGAAGATACAAAGCATAACGGGCCTTATAAATTTCATAATTCTGCTGGCATTCATCGTAAAACGAATGCACCTGTGACCACATCTCAATCCTGTGATCTTTTATCATTTCAGCAAGTTCATCAACTTTTTCCCGTGGAATTATCTGACCACCTACATTTTCCCACTTAGTATAAACAGGAAGTTCATACAACTTCTTTACAAGTAAGGGACTCAGCTCCTTTTCTTCCATAGAATCACAATATTCCATAAGCGTACGGCAGGCAAAATACTTAACTATTTTACGGTATTCTTTATAAGCTTTTACAGGTTTGAATATGACGGCACCATGTTTTTTCTGGCAGTCAGGATCAAATAAAGTAAAATCTGCATCCGGATTCTGGTGGAGGTAATCTTTTGCTGCCTGGAGTTCAGCATCAGGCGAACCGGCAGATTTCACACCTTCATTACCGATTTTCTTAAGGTAATCTCTTGTAAGGGTAATAAGCCGGTCTAATGCAACAAGCACTTCCTGCATTGAATCCGGAGCAAGCGGATCAGTTTCAATATTCTGAACTTTTACAGGCCGCTTATCACGTTTTTTGAATTTATAATTGTTGCGGGCTATTGCAAACATATTGAAAAGGAACCAGTATGCAGGAATTATATGCACCGGCTGAAGTTCAGTAGTTGCACTCACCAAAGAAAAAGGATATGTAATATTCAGCTCATGCTGGTATGACCCCTTTGCGACCAATACAAAGGAAGCAAAACGGCTGTTATGTTTAAAGTCAGAACATAATCCTGGCCAGAATCCACGTCCTGCATATATTTCTCCGTCAGGACTTCTGGAATTATGGTTACTGCCGATTGTAGCACCAGCTGCAATATTGGACTGCCCTAGAATTGTAGTTGCAATCAGGAAAGAAGAATTATGATGTTGCTCATGGAACGGATAAATCAGATTGTTTAAAAGTTCACAACATGAAACTGTTGAATTATCACCAAGGATGGAATTAAGAAGTCTTGCACCATATTTCAGCTGGCAGTTCCGCCCGATGACGAACCTTACGGCAACGGACTGATAGAAAACACGGCTTCCATATCCAAGGATTCCGTTCACCAGCTCTACACCTTCTCCAATCTGGGTTTCCTCAACATCAGAAGACAGGACTGTTATATTCTTGAGCTTGAAAGCACCTTTTATATACGCAGCCTTCCCTACCAGTGCATCTTTCAACAATGTAGTATTCTTTATGACTGCATCATCATCCACATATCCATAGGTATCAAGTTCCTGCGTATTGCCATATTCCGTAAGCTCAATGAACCGCTGCATAAGGACATCATCATCGCGGCGTCTGGACCATATATATGCATCGGCAGGTATCATTGATTCAAAAGGCAGCACGCGTCGTCCGTCATTTTCATTTCCGACCCCAATCCATACGCGGACACCTTCCTTTTCGCCCTTCTTCAATATGCCGTTTCCAAATTTTGAATGTTTCGTGCAGCTCATTTCCTGAATATTAAACAAAATAATCCTGTTTCCAAGACGGTAATTTTCAAGGAAAGTCACATTGCGGATTACATCATCATCACCGATAACCACATCCTTTAATTTTGACCGGTATATACCGGTCTGCAACTCCAGGTCATGGAATTTCAATGTTGCACGGCGTAGTTTTCCTATGACTACGAAACCGGAAAAAGAAGAACTTCTTATAAGTTCAGGATCAAAACCATCAGGGCCTGCTGAAACAAGAACATTACTCCAATCTTTGTAATCACTGGAATTAAGGTTATTTTCGAGAATATCTATTTCTTCCTGAGTCAGGTGGCGTTTTCCTTCAGTAACTTCACGAGGAAACTCAACAGGCTCAAGGTCTTTGTCCAATACAGTCAGTTTTACCATCTTTAAATGATAACAGTCTTTACTAAGTCTTGTCAAATACTGTTGTACCTGATTAAAAAGTCTGCTACTCTGATTATGCCACCTGCGGAACCGGAAATCCGCAGGATTCTCCCCAGTATTCATAGGATCCATTACAGCCATGAAAAAGTTTTCTATATATATCCTGATTCATCTACTGACATTTTTCTCAATTTTCTCATTGGAAATGCCGGAAGGTTTTTCTGAGTACTTACTCCAGAACGGAATGCATGTATTCATTCTTGAAGATTTTTCAATTCCAACCGTCAGGATTGAATATACTGCAAGAGCAGGAATCGGAATGCAGGAAGCAGAAAATGCAGGTTTCTTTCCATTATATTCCAGACTTTTTTCCAATGCAGGCAAATACGCATTGGCATCTGGACATGACCATGCATTGCAATCACTTTCTAGTGAATGTAATGCTGATTCGGCACGGTATGTGATTACATCAGCCCCGGCAGAAACTGAAACCATATTGCAACAGCTGGCGACCGCTGCATATTCACCAGTTTTTCAAGATGCTGAGCTTAACCATGAATTGAGGAAAATGAAGGACGAAATAGCAGATAATGCATTCAGCCTGTCAGGTTTCATAAACAGCAGCATAGATTCAAGGCTTTTCAGCGAAAGTCCATGGAAGCACGATTCAGGTATATATCCTGCACTTTTCAAAAAAACAACAAATTCTCAATGCCGGAAAATTTTAAGCGAAATTGCTTACAGATATTACTCACCACAAAACAGTGCATTATTCATTTCTGGAGGAATTACGGAAAAAGAAGCTTTAGAAAAAGCTGAAAAAACTTTCGGTTCTCATAAAGCACGTTCTGTCACAATTCAACCAGACAGTCAATACGTAAAGGACAATAATGGACAGAAAAACTTTGTACTTACCGATTCACAGCTTTCTGAAGAAATGAATCAGATTGTAGTACAGTTTACTTCACTGAATATGGAACAGTGTGATATCGCCGCAGCGATTCTGAATTCACGCTTTTCAAAAATAAAACAAGAACTGACTTCAAATCAGCTGCTTTCAATTCAGGATGAAGAATATATAAATTTTGACAGTGCCCATAAGAATTCCATTTCAAGAATCATACTGCAGGCAATAATGACCAGACAGCAGAAAATTTCTGCCTGGGAGCAATGCAATTCTTTTGAAAAAATATTATCAGAAAAAATTACGGATTTTACTGAGACTGAATTTGAATATGCAAAAATTATGCAGATGGAAAATTTCAGAAAAGCAGTAAAAGATTCAACATCTTTCATGAACATGCTGTCCCAGTTCTGGGCTTTGGACGGATTTTCAGATGAAAGGCTCGTTCAGACAGGCGGTAAAGGCGATGAAACTTCGTTGATACACAGATTCCTGCAGCATGATTCAATGATAATGGCAGAAAATTACGAAGATCTAAAAATTGCATTGGCTTCAGAAAAACCGTGGATTTTCATGCTGGTACATCCGGCAAACCTGAAAAAATGCCAGAAAGATTTTACAAAAAACGGATTTCCAACAATAACTGCAAAGAACGGCTCATGGTACACGCAGGAACTGTTTGCAAAGATAAGGGAACAGATTGAGAATCCTGCGAAGAAAGACCAGCCTTCATCTGTAAATACAGTTACCGGATCTGAATATGCAGATTTCCATAAAAAGAATTTTTCATCCGGTACCACATCAAACGGGACAGTCTATTCCATATATCATAATCCGCAGTCACAGACATTTTCTGCCTCCCTCTATATAAAAGGCGGTGAATATAAAAGCACTGAAATCCGCAAAGGCATTGAATCTGTAATAGTAAATGCCATCGCAAGAAACATTCAGCGAAGATTTTTCATTGAAATGCAGGAAGGAAAGTTACACTCTATTCCTGAAATATCATCCAGGACAGACACATTAAGTTCCATAATTACTGTTGAGGGATTCCCGGAAGATACAGAATCCATATGCCGGTGCATGGCTGATGCATTCTTTTTTGATGATATACTTGCTTCTGATGTAGATTCACTTATATTTGCACGGAAATCAGAACAGATAATAAAAACAGGAACACTGACATACCAGCTTTTTGCAGCAGGAATAAAAAATCTTTTTCCAAAATCGTATTATGAAAAACTTTTTTCAACTGAACATGAAATACTGAAAAATGTCGAATATGCTGAAATACTTGAATATCATAACCAGATCCTTAATCCACAGAAACTTCAGCTTATTTTTACAGGAAAAAATGAAGGAAAAAAACTGGAAGACATTGCAAAAGAATATTTCTCAACATTTACAAGCTCTTATGAAAATTCAATAGAAAAAGCGCGTGTGAATCCATCAGCAAAGCAGGCTGTCAAAGTAAAACTACAACATACATTCCTTACAGATATTTCAGCAGAGAAAGCAGGGCCAAGGCCGGCTGTACTGATTCCAACAACAGATTTTGCAGATCCGGTGCAATATTGGATAAAGAGGACTTCAGACGGATTGACAGCAAAAAACTGTATACAGGATGCTGTATTTTCAATGCTGTGTTCAATAATAAAGGAAAAACTTGAAGGTAAATATGGTTCAGACAATATGTCCATACAGAATTTCAGGAATGAAGTTTTATGCGGACATAACATATTCAGCATCATGAATGTAAAATATATTTCAAAAGCCGACCTGATTCTTTCAGAATCCATAAATGATATGATGGAAAAACTTACTGACGAGAATGAATCTCAGGATTTCACATCCCGGATAAAAAATGAATGGCTGAAAAAGTATTTTGACGAAGCAGGTACAAGCAGCGGCATGATTTCCATCATAAAGGCCGGCATGGACAAAATGATTCTTGAAAGCACAATTGCGGAAGAAAACACAATTCCGGCATACATCATGGAATATGAATCCGTAATGCAAGCCGGAACTGAAGATTTCAAGGAATGTGCAATGATCATATTGAACAAGGAGCACATCATGAAGATTTATTCCGCTGACAGCAAGAAGTAAAGTCTATATCCGTAAAAAATATTGCGAAATAACCTGAATGTCGAGTTTTGGAAATATTGCAGGATTGAAAGATCAGAAATTCTTACGACAAGGTTCCATTTCTTTTATTCGTGCAGACGGATTAAATACACCGATGCTTGCGTCGAAGTCCGTCATTGTAATTTTTCAAACCTCGACACTTGCAATTAATTGAAACTCGAAACTAATGAGAACTATGCAGTTCATTTTTCTTACTGATTCTGCACAGTATTTATTAGTCAGCAACATAAAATACGGACACAACCAAAATCACTTACATTTTATGATTCCGGATTCCGTAATGAGGAAATCCATAAATGCATCGTCATCACCGGAAGGCAGGGATTCAAGAATCTGGAATCCATAACATAAACCTGCATAGATACAGAAAATTCCAGCATCTTTCATCATACTGATATAGCGGTCATAAAAACCTTTACCACGACCAAGCCTTGCTCCGTATTCAGTAAATGCAAGTCCGGAAAGAATCATTACCGCACCATCAGGGACATTCCGTAAATTAAGTTTCTGTAATGACTCCAGCGGTTCCCGTATTCCAAAGCTGCCTGATTCAGTCTGTACTGAAAGCGGCTTATCTTCAAGGACATAGAATTCCATTTCATTGGTTCCAGGAATGCACCTTGGTACGGCAACTGTTTTTCCATCCGAAAGACACCTGCTGATTATGCTGTCAGTAAATACCTCCTGCCCAAAGGAAAGAAAGCAGAAAACAAATGGAGTTTTTATGTATAATTCTGATTCAAGGAAACAAGTACAGGCAGTTGTTGAATATGCAACAGAATCAAAATCAAGATTACCTGTACTTTCAGAAAGAAGCTGCCGCATTTTTTTACGGCAGGACTTCTTTTTTTCCTTTAATGAACCGGCTGATTCAAGACAATCCATTATTTCAGTTTATAGGAACCTGTTTGAATGATTCCATCTTCGCTCCACAAATCAAACTGGACAGTCTTGTTTTTTTCAATATCAAGAGCGCTATAGAATTCGGCAAGGTTCTTTACTTTTCTGCCATTTACAGCTGTAATTACATCACCATTCTGGAGTCTGAGTGATGCAGCAGGAGATTTTGGCTGAATGCCAGAAACCACGACACCTTCAACTTTCTCATCCTTCAGTTTCATTTCTTTCCTTACAGAATCAGTAAGCGGAACTGCAATAAATCCAGGCCACAGTTTAGAATTATCTGCTGCAACATCATCTTTACGTTCCTCAATCTTTACGGTAAGCTCCATTTCCTTACCACCACGGATTACCTTGAACTTTGCGTCTTTATTTGCAGGAAGACTTCCAACTTCACGTACCAGCTGATCTACATTCTTAACTTTATTACCATTCAGTTCAATTATGTAGTCACCAGCCTGCATACCGCCTTTAAACGCCGGGGAATTCATGAATATCTGGCTTGCAAGTGCACCATCCTTGCCTTTTACCATAAGTCCATCTTTATATTCATCCAGAACAGAAACCAGTGAGACGCCAAGCCAGCCATAAGTGACCTTACCATTTTCAATAAAATCATCAATAGCATGTTTTACATTATTGATTGGAATTGCAAAACCAAGTCCCTGAGAACCGCCAGAATTGGAAGCAATCCATGTATTGATTCCAATTACTTCGCCATAAATATTCAGGAGAGGTCCACCGGAATTTCCCTGGTTGATTGCGGTATCAGTCTGGATGAAATCATTTATGTTACCAATCTGTCCACCGGAACGGCCTGTAGCACTGACAATACCTTCAGTAACTGACTGACTATAGCCAAGAGGTGCTCCCATAGCAAAACAGATGTCTCCAGTCTGTACTTTATCTGAATCTCCCAAAGTTGCAATACGGATTGATTTATCAGAAGTTTCAAATGAAACCAATGCAATATCCATACGTTCGTCAGTACCGACAAGTTTTCCAGGGAAAGTGCGTCCGTCATTCATTTTTATCGTAATTTCAGTAGCAGAACCCGCAACATGATTATTTGTAAGTACATAGACAGTATCGCCCTTCCTTCTTATTATTACACCTGAACCAAGCCCCTGTGCTTCGTATTCACGGGATTTTTCATCGCCTTTATCTTGAGGCCGGCCGAAAAAAAAGAACGGAATGTCATCAAAAGGATTTGCGGGCCTTGTCTTTTTTTCAGTGACATCAACTTCCACTACAGAAGGCAGTACTTCGCTGCTTATTGCCCGGAATACATTCTGCAAGGCCTCAATGACACCAAGAGATTCCTGTGGAATTGAAACAGCAGGTACTGTATCGGCAAAAGCAGTATTTGCAGAACCTCTTGCAGTTTTTCCACTACAAGAGAATGAGATAAGACCAAAGGAAAGGACAGATGCAACAGCAGTTCCAATAAGATTCTTTGTCATTTTTTTCATTTTTTTCTCCCAAAAAAACTCAATGAAAATTTATCTAAAATGCATTTTAAGATATGATCCGGATTCACTTTCCGTTCATTCAATTTTAAAATAATGATATTATTAAAGAGTTACAAGAAAAAAAACTGCCTATCATTTTTATGAAAGGCAGTTTTCATCCGGCCAAGGCCATTTATAAAATCAATGTCAGTTAGTGTAATTAAGGTCAGTCAGAACTTCAGTATGATCTTTAAATACTGCAACTGTATGTTCCTCATGTGCAGAACATAAACCGTCATCAGTCACTACTGTCCATCCGTTTTTCAATGTATGTACATCAGCAGTCCCAAGATTAATCATAGGTTCAATTGCAAGCACCATGCCAGCTTGAATCCTTGGATTTCCTCCACGCCCACCAATTACATTCGGAACACTCGGATCTTCATGAACATCAATTCCGACACCATGGCCGCAATAGTCATATACAACACCATATCCGTGTTTTGCTGCAATTTCATAAACTGCCCGGGAAATATCACTGATTCTGTTTCCAACCTTACAGGCTTCAATGCCCGCCTGGAGACATTCCAGTGTAACATCATCCAGTTTTGCCCATTCAGGTTTTACATTTCCAACGCGGACTGTATGAGTTGAATCACTGATATATCCATCAAGATCAATACCAACATCAAGCGATACAAGATCTCCATCCTGAATTATTTTCTTCTTAGAAGGAACTCCGTGGATAACCTCTTCATTGATGCTTATACATGCGGCACCAGGAAAATCTTCCCTATACCAAGCAGGTTTACCGCCATGAGATGTAATGAAACCTTTGCAAAGGTCATCAACTTCTTTAGTTGACATTCCAGCCTTTACCTGCGGAATCACAAATTTAAACATATCAGCCAGAAGATGACATGACTTTCTGATTCCTGCAATTTCTTCTTCATTTTTTAATCTGATCATATATATACTCCAATACTCGAATCAAGGCACCTACGCATTCAGCTTTCTTAGTACCTCAAGTTCGCCATTTTCAGGTCAAAAGACTGCTTTAAAATCCTGTACTTCCATATTCCCTTAATAACGCTCCAGGCACAGAATGTTTGTGGTATTGACATTCTTAAAGGAATTACGCTCCGGTTCAACTACCCTTCATATGACGTAAAATATGCAGTATGCTTTTTGCATCCAAGTATCAGTCCCGTCAGCACGAAAAAAAATCATCCGGCAAGCATTCTTTCTGCTTCCCTCATGCATATTACAGCCGTATGTTCATCTCCGAGACGTTTGTATGCTTCCCCCATTTTCCTAAGGAAAAACGCATCATCCTGGACCGAAAATCCAAGTTCCAGCGCCCGTTCCCAGGCATCAAGGGCAAGTTCATCATCCATGCAGCCTTCGATATGGTTTCTGAAAAGATTTCTGGCAAGCGAAAGTACTTCAGGAAAAAAGAGTCTGAAATATGAATAACTGTATTCCATTCTGATTATCTGTTCAAGAAGGATTATGGCATCATAATATTCCCTGCGGATTACAAGTTCTTCACAAAGTATAAAACCATAATCCATGAAATCTTCCCTGGTAAACCATTTTTTCAGTGTAAAATCTGAATGATTCATGGACATGCGTTTGAATTCAGCGACAGCATCATCTTCACGATTATGCATAAGGTCAAAAAAAATCAGCTTTGAACGGCTTTCTTCATCTGTGCGTGAAAGCAGCCATTTCCTGTAATCAAAAGAATCATTCGACTGACGCTTTGCATGAAACGAAGTAAAGAATGATGAATCAAAAATTGATCTTGAACGAGCATCACTCAAAACTTCATAGGCACGGACAACCCTGTTGAAGGCTTCAGCTGTTGCAGGGTCACCAGTCTTATCCGGGTGCAGTTCCTTAACTTTGTTACGATACGCACGCCTGATTTCTGAAGCAGAAGCTTCATGATTTACTCCGAGAATTTGATAACAATTTTCCATTTTTTTTACGCAAGTTTGAAAAGCTGCTCTATTTTCGGTTCATGTACTACCATTACAGAACAGTGTGAATTACAGATAATTTCTTTATCTGTAGAAGAAAATAAACCTCTGCCAAATGAACTTTCATTATGATTTTCAAGTGCTTCAGCCCGGCCATTACCACCCAAAAGTATCAGCCCGGCCTTATATTCACTTGCAGCATTTACAACCTCAAGCCATACTGAACCTTCACGGAGCTGGCATTCAGCCTTGACATTTTTATTAGCAGCAAGTTTCATCACATAATCAAGATATTTCTGCCCGTCATTCCGGAGATGATGCTCAAATTCAGAACTTTCCTCTGCAATAAAGAATTTACTCATTGTAAGCCGCTTTACCGTAGCAGTGTCAACCACATATACAAATTTTATATTTGAACGGTACAACTTTCCCATAAGTATTCCATACATTGCAGCATGAATTGAAGACTGTGATCCATTTACAGCAACGACAATATTCTGAAAAAGAGGTTTTATCATCAGCTTTCTCCGGAATTCTTCTTGCTCTTCAATGCCTTTAATACAAAGACATTTTCCCTTTCACGTTCCTCAAGCACACTTTCAATATAATTCTTAGTCTCACGTGTCTGAGGAATTACCATCTTATCAAGTGCATTTACACGCCGTTGGGTTTTCTTTACTTCATTGGCGAGACGCCATACTATCGTACGGATTGAAGCCATATCAGTCAGAAGCCTGAGAAGCTCAAAAAAATCTACCATTACCTCATCGCATGAAGAAAAAGTTCCCATAAAGGAATAGAATAGCTGTCGTTCAGGAAGTTGTACGTCAATCGACGAAAATGACATACCACCCACGGTTACAGGCTTTTCCTTAATGTCAAAATCATAATGCACGGCATGCGACATCTGTTCTACCCGGTCTCCACCGACAGACATCAGCATGCGTTTCAATGCAGGATAAGCCTTATTAACAACTTTATCAATATCACTTTCCAAAAGCTTTACTTTTTCTACCATCCTCATCAATTCCATGACGAGGATTTCACGTTTCTGCTCAAGAAGGTCATATCCATCCTGAGAAACGGCAAGCTGATCTTTCATTGCAAGGAGATTTGATTTTGTCGGCGCAATGTTAAGTTTTGCCATATTCAGCCTCCGAAGTCCTAATCTTCCGGAAGATATTTTTCAATGAATTCAGGCTTTATCCTGAAAAGTTCTTCCTTAGGAAGGAGTTTCAGCATACGCCACCCGATATCCAGAGTTTCATCAATAGATCTGTTTTCGTATTCACCCTGTGAAAGGAATTCATTTTCAAAGTGGGTGCCAAAATTCAGATACTGCTTATCCAGTTCCGAAAGTTCTTCCTCGCCGATAATCGCAGCAAGATTCCTGATTGACTTTACTTTTGAATATGCTGCAAAAAGCTGGCTTGAAACACCCGCATGATCTTCCCTAGTCATTTCCTTGCCGATACCATCTTTCATCAACCTGGACAACGACGGAAGACCAGCGACAGGCGGATACATTCCTTTTTGTGAAAGTTCACGGTCAAGGACAATCTGTCCTTCAGTAATATAACCTGTAAGATCCGGAATAGGATGGCTTATATCATCGTTAGGCATTGTAAGGATAGGGATTTGTGTAATTGAACCTTCCGAATCCTTTATTTTTCCGGCACGTTCATAAAGTTCGGCCAAATCTGAATACAGATACCCAGGATATCCCTTACGTCCAGGAACTTCGCCCCGGGTAGTAGAAATTTCACGGAGTGCCTCACAGTAGTTTGTCATATCTGTCATTACAACAAGTACATGCATGCCTTTTTCATAAGCAAGATATTCAGCAGCAGTAAGGGCACATCTTGGCGTAATGATACGTTCGATAGACGGTGCATCTGCCAGCGACTGGAACATTACAACTTTTGACAGAACACCAGATTCTTCAAACGTATCTTGAAAAAAACGTGCAACGTCATATTTTATACCCATTCCAGCAAAAACCATTACAAACTGGTCATCACTATTTTTGAGTTTAGCCTGACGGATAATCTGGGCTGCAAGTTTGTTATGAGGAAGACCATTTCCGCTAAAAATCGGGAGTTTCTGCCCACGGATTAAAGTATTCATTCCATCAATTGAAGAAATACCTGTCTGGATGAAGTCCCTCGGATAAATACGTGCATAAGGATTTATAGGATTTCCATTTACATTTACCTTTTTAGAAGACACAATCTGCGGAAGCCCGTCGATAGGTTCTCCAAGACCATTGAAAATACGTCCTAAAAGTCCGGTTCCTACCCTGAGTTCCAATGGTTCACAGAGGAATTCGATTGTAGAATTATCAAGGTCAATTCCTGTAGTCGTACCGAAAATCTGCACAATGGCTGTTGTTTCACTTACATCAATTACACGGCCAGTACGTTTTTCACCATGCCGGTCACGTACATAAACAACTTCACCATAAGAAACATTTTCCGGACGCTTTACAGCAACAATTGGACCGTCAACAGAATTTATACCACGATATTCAATACCTTTCATCAGAGTTCCACCTTGCGGTAAAGCCGCTCAAGAGTACCAATCTGATCTTCCAGATGGCCTTCTGTTTCCTTGATTTTTTCAAGTTCCTCATTCTTTACAAGTCCTTTAAGGCGGACTATCTCTTCACGGACAGGAAGTGTAGCTATCTTTACAAGCGGTGCGCCAGCTTTTATAACAACCAAAGCCCTGTCATAAAACTTCATCATAAGGACAAGAATCTGAATTTGTTTTTCTGCAACACAATATGCATCAATCTTATCAAACTGATCCTGCTGCAAAAATCCATTCTTTATCATTTCTGCTACTGTAAGGACAAGCCTTTCTGCATCAGGTAATGCATCTGGACCGATAAGACGGACAATCTGCTGGAGCCGTTGCTCTTTTTTCAAGAGTTCCAGCGCATTTTGACGGACAGACTGCCATTCAGGATTCTGCTTTTCCCACCAATCTTTTACTTCATCTGCATATTCAGAATATGAGTCTATCCAACCGATGGCAGGATAATGGCGGGCATTTGCCAGTTCACGGTCCAAAGCCCAGAAGCAACGGATAAAACGTTTCGTATGCTGGGTAACAGGTTCACTGAAGTCTCCACCAGGAGGTGAAACCGCACCAATAACGGAAACACTACCTTCTTTTTTATTCAGAGTATTAATACGGCCGGCCCGTTCATAAAATTCAGCCAGACGTGTCGGCAAATATGCGGGGAAACCTTCTTCCGCTGGCATTTCTTCCATACGGCCTGAAAGTTCACGGAGTGCTTCAGCCCAACGACTTGTGGAATCAGCCATAATTGCAACTGCCATTCCCATGTCCCGGTAATATTCAGCCAGTGTAATTCCTGAATAAAGTGAAACTTCACGGGCAGCAACAGGCATGTTAGAAGTATTTGCAATAAGGATGGTTCTTTCCATAAGAGAACGGCCTGTACGAGGGTCAATAATTTCAGGAAATTCTGTAAGAACATCCGTCATTTCATTACCACGTTCTCCGCAACCAATGTAAATAATCAGGTCAGCATCACACCATTTTGCTACAGCATGCTGGGTCATTGTCTTTCCTGTACCAAAACCGCCTGGGATGGCAGCAGTACCGCCTTTTGAAAGAGGAAAAAATACATCGATTACACGAAGTCCCGTAATAAGAGGCTCAGAAACACTGAGTTTATCGGCATACGGCCGGGGTTTTCTTACAGGCCAGTATTGCGCCATTCTTATTTCTTCACCGGCATCAGTAACAGCAATTACATCATCAACTGTGTATTCACCATCGCCAGTAAAAATTTTCAGTTTTTTTCCACGGATTGCCGGTGGAACCATTACAGTATGCAATATGGAGGCAGTCTCCTGAACCGTACCAAGAGACATTCCGGGAGTAATAGAAGAACCGGCAGCAATTTTATTTCCTTCTGAATCGGAGGAAGCCGAGAACATCCATTTTTTTGATCCGTCAAGAGGTTCCGTACGCTGACCTGGAAGCAGGAATGATCCTTTATCTTCATACATTGCTTTAAGAGGCCGCTGAATTCCGTCGTAAATTGTTCCTACAAGTCCGGGACCAAGCCGTACAGAAAGAGGACGCTCTGTACACTCAACTTTATCACCAATTTCAAGGCCAGTAACATCTTCATAAACCTGAATAGTCGCCTTTCCGGAATTCTGCCGGATTATTTCACCTATAAGCCGGTTTTTACCTACATTTACAACATCATAAAGACCACAGCCTTCAAGTCCTTCCGCAAAAACAATAGGACCAGAAACCCTTGTTATCTTTCCTTCAATCATTCAGGGAGCCTCCCGCCAAAAAGAGTTTCAGCAAGTTCACCATTATATTTATCCATAACTTCATTTATGAGTTCATCTAACGTAGCACGAAATTTAACATCCCCATCTTCGGATTCAAGGACAATTCCTTCATTGAACTTAAGCCCTGCTACAGATTCTTCATAAAATGAAGTATTGTCTGCCATTTTACATTCTATAACATTCTGACCGAATTTTGACTTAAGCAACTCTTCTGCCGCTTCAAGTCTGAATCCAAATACTACAGCACGCAGTTTTTTAGTTCCTGCGACTGCTTTATATTTATCAACAAGTCTGGAAAGAAAACCAAGTCTTTTTTCGAATCCGATATCTTCCAGATATCTGTTTATAGACTCGATAACGGAAGAACCTATAAAAGAAACGAGAAAACGCTCATTTTCAAGTGGAACTGAAGCTTCTAAATCCTTCTTATATTGGCAGACCTTTGCGTCATAATATTCCTTTTTTTCATTTTTTGCCGTTTCAATACGTGTTGCAACATCTGCAAGAACCTTTTCAGATTCCCTGTCAGCATCTTTTAAAATACGTTCAACCTTTTTCCTTGCATCAGCTTCTATTTCGCTGTCAAGGACATCGGCAGACCTTAGTTCTTCCATATGATTATCCTGAAAACCATTCTATAAATTAAAAAATCCATGTCTGGTCATAAAAATGAATCAGACATGTATTCCGATTGCTTCCCGAATCGAATCGGTAAGCGTCCTTCGTCCTGCAAGATGTCCATTTATTCCCGGAATTTCCACAATAAGGGGATACCCTCCTTTCTGCTGCCACTCAATTACTTCATTTTCAAGAAGCATGGCAACTTCTTCCGTAAGAATCAAAACTTTAGGACGTTCTTCACTGACCGGAGCATAAGCTGTCCCACCTTTACCAGTTACACGGTTAAAAGCATTCAGGGCTTCATCCCTGTTGACTGCAACGGCACCCGAAGCACCTGTAAGAGAAAAAGCCAGGACAATCTCACGCTCACCAATTACAAAATATTTCAAATCAGTTATCCAATATCAGAGAATAATGATAAGCAATGCAACAAGGAATCCCCAGAGACAGATACCTTCAGCAAGACCTACGAAAGGAAGTGCTTTTCCTGAAAGTTCCGCATTTTCACTCATGGCACCCATAGCTGCTGCACCAATTTTACCAACTGCTGCACCACCTGCAATACATGCAAGACCAACTGCAAGACAGGCTGCTATGTATTTGAATGCCTGTGAATTGTCAGCCTTTTCAACTGCCTGGGCTGCCTGATCAGCTGCTTCTGCATTCTGTGCAAAAACACCTACAGCTGCAAAACAGAAAAGCAATGCAGCAACTGCCAAAATCTTCTTGTTCATAAAAAACTCCTGAAAGTTGATTTCAATTAATATCATAAGACTGCAACGCAGACTTAATTACAACTTAATTCCCTGCAACAGCCTTATACTGAAAGGCAAAGGGTTTGAATTCCCGGCCAGTCTCATTAAAGAACTTCGAGAAAAATTCATAATACTGGAGACGGATTACCTGAATTGCAACAATCATTCCCTCAAGGACAATGACAAGTGCATTACCAAGGATTCCAACAGCGACGGCCCCTACTCCGCCAACCATTTCCATCATGGTATTGATAATGAAACCAAGGACTGCATGAGAAAGCGCAAAAGCACCGACACGCAGGAAACTGATGGAATTTGAAAGGTAGCTGGATATTATTTCAAGGATTTCAACTACAGCTTCTATAACTGCAGTTCCGACACCGTTCTCAAGAACAGGTCTGTGACCTTCAACCAGACGGATGAAAGGCTCACCAAATGCAGAAAGGAATAAAGCAATGCCGATTACAATCCAATCATAAACTGCAACTGTATGTCCAAATGCTGCAATCCTTATTACCAATACGACAATGTACCAGAAGAACAATGCACCGGAAAGACCTGTTTTTCCGAAAATTGCATGTCCGGCACGTTTCCGGGCAAAATTATTTATAATATTAAGCACCAGTCCTACGGAATTGATGATGAATCCGACGCCAATGGAGAATCCGAAGAACATGAACATACGCTTTATGGATTCAGGATCAGACTGGGGCATCATGTGCAGAATCTGATGACGCGGCTCCCCAAACAGACCGGTAACCCACATCGCAAAAGGCTGGAGGATTGTTTCATTAGCAAAAAATTCACCAGTAAGGAGTCCCATGATTGTACTTGTAATTCCAATGGCAATGAAAATCGGAGCAAACTTATTCCATCCGCCGACTTTTATTACATTCAATGCCATTAGCATACCGGCAATAAGGAAAACAAGCCCTTGACCTGCGTCACCAAACATTATTCCAAAAAGAATCGTAAAGAATACAGCGACATATGGAGTCGGATCTATCGTTCCATATAACGGAGAACCATAACTGAAAATCATCCGGTTAAATGCATTTACAAATTTTCCATGTGTAAGATGGACAGGCACTTTTTCCTGACCGGAAATTACCCCCGGAACCTCTTCCGGCTTATACTGCCTTATGGAAATACGTCCCTGAGTAAGCTGGTCAAGGGATTTCATCAACTCCATCGTGTCAGTATACGGAACCCATCCACGGATCCTGTAAACAAGCTGTGTAGATTCAAGACCATCAACAGCATCATATACCTGGGCACCTACAGACATTTTCTTCAAAAGTTCCAATATCCGCGCAGCATGGGTTTCAGTAAAATTATTCCTTTCAACTGCGATTTCATTCAGTCTGGCTTCAGATTCTTCCTTCTGTTTTTTCAAGGTTTCAAGGATGTCGTCTGGAATACCTTTGAAATCTTTAGGAATTTCCATATTTACGAAACCAAAATTCTTCAACTCAGTTTCCAGCGCAAAACGGCCTTTTTTTGATGATGCCGCAAGGATACGGGACTTATCTTCACCAAGAGGAACAATTATTGCCCTGGATCCAACTGCAAATTTGAGAGAGTCATAAACAGCAGGGTCAATTTTTCCAATTTTCAGGGACAAGAATGAAAGATGTTCAAGTTCCGAATATGATGCCTTAAGATTGGCAAAAGAAGCTGCTTCTTTGTATGCATCCTCAACCTTTTTATATGATTCCCTTTCTTCAGCATCTTTTCTTGAAAGCTCAGCAGATGCCGCAAGTATTTTACGGACAGATTCATAATCCTCATCCACCGGCATTGCAACATCAGCCAACGACACATCATCATCACTGATTCCAAGGAAAGTCCTTACCTGTTCAAGCTGGTTAAAGCTGTCCTGCGCCTGATTCAGAGCCTTGCCGGAATTTTCTGAAACAGCAGTATTCTGGAACTGGAAGCTTCCGCATTTACCTAAATATAAAATAACATTTTCAATATCCTGTTTGAGCACCATAAGCTCTACAAGACGCATCTGTGCAGTTCTTGCCATTAAAACCTCACTTTACCAGCTATGAATGCTGAATGATTCCAGCTGCTTCCATCGCCTGAGTTTCGTCAACATTAAGGCGTATGGATTCTGTTGCTGTACGGATATTATCCAATTCCCGGGATTTTATGAAAAACCAGGAAATCAATACTATTGAAGAAAAAGGATGAACATGAAAAAGCCGGGTAGCCATTTCGTAAAACTCCCTGTCAGCAGCTTCTTCTACCCATCGCGGATCCACAGTCCATATGGAGCCATCATCATGGGGATTAAGGAACCGTGAGTACTTCCACGAAGCCCAATCATCCCAGGATTCGACATTCCTATCCAAAATCGAAAGAGCTTCACCTGCTAAAATATCATTTTTTCCAGCTGATTCATCAAGGAATGCCAGTTTTCCTGCAATATCTTCACCAGCCATTCTGTAATAAACTTTCAGCCTTAGGACCCAGATTATATTCCTCATGGAATAACGGCGGGAAAGGAGTTTTAATACAGGTTCCCTGTCCGAAGCAGGCAGCTTCAATGCAGAATTCCATATCATTCTGATGAACTGGATATCCAGCTTCGTGTCAAACTGCTGTTGTTCAGAAAATGAAGGAACCTTATCATACCACGAAAGTTCAGAACCTGAAGTCATTTTTCCAACTGATGGCCATGCTGAATAATCAATCAGATTAAACGGTTCAATCCTGTGAAGTTCCGGAATTTCCTTCTCACCGCTGGATAATGCAGCTCCTATGACTTTCAGGTTCTCGTAATCATAATGATGAACCAGGTCAAGGAGAATCGCATCAGGTTTTGAATATGTATTTACAAGTTTAAGATACTGGTTTATGAATATCTGTGCAGCGTGACTTTCAATTTTTTTAGCAAGCAAGACCTCTGGAACAGCAGGCATTTCCTCAGAAAAAAGCAATGCCCACAAATCAGACAGTGACCGGACAGAAAAAAGTTTCTGTGCACGTTCCCCGACAAAAGACCTGGCCAGCATCCCACTAGCCTTTGCATAAACATAAGCTGCAGCTCCAGAGCGATCCATTACTTTCCTCCGTCATTCCGCAGAAGTAAGGATTTTATCAAGAAGCGCATCAAAAGAATCCTGATGTTTTTGAAAACCGGAAATCCGGTCCTGATACGACTGAATTTCAGACTTATGGATGGAATCAAGCTTTTCTGTTTCAGCTTTATATGACGTTTCAAATTCAGAAATCATTGCCTGATATTTTAAACGGAAATCTTCATCGGCTTTTGCCCTGACAGAAGCAAGACGTACATCAGCCTCCTGCTGAGCTTTAGAAATCATCTCTGCAGCAGCTCCTTCAACTTCAAGAAGATGCGCAATAATATCCTGTTCATTTTCTGCCATAAAAAAAGCCCCCAATAATTACATTTAAAAATGTAACAAACTGAACATTCTGATTATAACATATAAACTGAAAAAAGGGAAATTTATTTTGGCTATGTCCGTAAAAAGTATTGATAAAAGATCTGCATTACCGTGGAAAATGCGTCTGCATGTAAAGCACGCTTAACCCTCCGGTGCAACAATTTGTCTCTTCCGCCTTCGAAGCACAGCTTCTCGGAGATTCGCTAAAATTGCCTTCACAATTTTCCGGCGTTGCCGTTGCTCCCTATCTGCATTCCGTCTTTTTATCTAATTTATTTTCCTACTGATTTTACATAGCTTTATAAATTTTAGAAGTAAATTATATACAGATACAGCAATAATCCAACTTGTTACATTTTATTTCATCATTAATCAGCAACAATATAGCCGGACACAGCTTTTATTTTAAAGAAGTGAATAATTCAGTTGAAGACTGAACTCTCAATTTTCAACTGACAAAAGAGCCTTACAGACTGCTTCAGGAGAATCCAGCAACATCAATGAGTTACAAAAATCAGGATCCTGCAAAACAGAAGCTATCCGCTGCATTACTTTCAAGTGAACTACGGAATCATCATTTACAGACAAAAGAACCATAAAAACAAGCTTTACAACCTTTCCATCTGCGGAATCATATTCAATCCCACTGCGGCTGATTCCTACAGCACAAACAGTATTTTCAACTGTCATACTTACCGCATGTGGAATCGCAACGCCGGATGCTACTCCCGTATTCTGTTTTACTTCCCTCTTTTCAAGGGCAGACAGACATTCATTACGGTCCAATGTATAACCGGCCCGGACAATAATTTCCATCATTTCTTCAAAAAGCTCATCTTTATCAGAACTTTCAAGATTTACCTTTATCAATTTTGGATTAAAAAGACTGTCCGGCATATTTCCTTTTACTCTCCAGCGTTCATCTCTACATCAGCAGGAACAACCGGTTTTTCTACATCAGGAAGAAGTTTAAGGATATCAAGGGCTTCTTCAGTAGAACCTACAGACGAGTCACTGTTTTCTACAGCAGTAGGTTCAAGAGACTGTTTAAGAGCCGGCTTTCTGTTAAGCCTTGCAATACAGAATGCAGTCAAAAAGAAAAGTGCAACAAAAACAAATGTAGTCTTATTGACAACAGATGCCGAATGAGAACCAAAAGCAGCACTGCCTGCTCCACCAAAAAGGCCGCCCATTCCACCGCCTTCATCGTTCTGAATGAGGACCAGAAGAATCAGCAGAATACTGATAATCACAAATGCAACAAGGAGAATAACTTTTATAGCGTTCATTTTTACTCCAACCCAGATTTTATCATTTTTTAGATGCACCGAATTCCATTCAAGAAACATCCATTTGTATAGACTTTAATCATAATAAAATATTCATTTCAAGTCAATAATCAGTAATGCACATAAAAAAAGGAGCAGCCCAATAAGTATAATTCACAATGTTATCCCGAACTTATTTCTGAACCTCTGCACAATCTCCAGTGCAGAGGCTGAATCAAATTCAACATGACGGAACTTACTGGACAGCCCCTTCAGCATCAATTTATGAAAATCAGATTAGCATTCACAAATTGGAACGAATGTTTCTGCCTTAAGGGAAGCACCACCGATGAGACCACCGTCAATGTCTTCCTGTGCGAGGAGTTCTGGAGCATTTGAAGCCTTCATTGATCCACCGTACTGGATGATTACTTCGTCAGCAACCTTCTGATCGTAGAGCTTTGCAATATAACCACGGATGAACTTGTGGATTGCCTGAGCATCTGCAGGAGTTGCTGTTTTTCCAGTTCCGATTGCCCATACCGGTTCGTAAGCAATTGTTACGTTCTTCATCTGTTCTGCTGTAACGCCAGCGAGACCTGCTGAAAGCTGGAAAGCACAAACCTGTTCTGCCTCGCCTGCTTCGCGTTCTGAAAGAAGTTCACCGATACAGAGATCTACTTCAAGACCAGAAGCAAGAGCCTTGCGAACCTTCTTGTTGATGAGTTCATCTGATTCACCGATTTCGTGGCGGCGTTCTGAGTGACCGAGGATTACGCACTGGCATCCGATGTCCTTGAGCATTGCACAGGAAACTTCACCTGTGTGTGCACCGTTATCTGTAGCTGCACAGTCCTGAGCTGCAAGAATGATGTTTGATCCCTTAACTACCTGAGCAACTGCATCAAGATATACAAAAGGAACACCAATCATGAATTTGTTTGTCTTTCCTTTGAGTTGTGCTACGAGGTCTGTTGCAAGTGCAACAGCTTCAGCTTTAGAAGTATTCATCTTCCAGTTTCCAGCAATGTAATGTGTACGTGCCATTTTATTACCCCTGTATAATTTTAGTTACCTGTGGAAAAACACACAGGCAGCATTTACTTCATAATTGTGAAGAAGTAAACATTTACTTCATATTAGTGAAATAAAAGCTGTTTTACAAGTGCACTAAAAAAAATGAAAAAAAATCAATTTTTTTTCATTTCAGGTATTGACTCAATTATGTAAAAAATATATATTATAAAAGCATTCAGCAATGAGTGAGCGGGCTACTAGCTCAGTAGGTAGAGCAACGCCCTTTTAAGGCGTGGGTCACTGGTTCGAATCCAGTGTAGCTCAAAAAAAAGGAATCCATTATTTTGGATTCCTTTTTTTTTGCCATAATGACAACACGCGCTGTTAATATTCCAGATTGAAGGATTCGCCCTCATGCCAGACAGATCAAAAATTGTTTTCACCACCCTGTTGATAGAAAAGTCTCCACAGGCATTGCCATTAGGAGCAGCATGCGTTGCTTCCAGCGTAAAACAGTCATCCTTGACAAAAGAAATGACAGAAGTAATCCTCATGCCGTTCAACAGGGAAGATGGTGAATTCATGGAAAATTCCTCCAGCGAAGATGAATCCGCAGGATATATGGCAAGAAAAATTCTGGAATGCAGCCCTTCCATAGTGTGTTTTTCCGTATTCGTATGGAACAGGACCGTACTTGAAAAAACCGCACGCATATTAAGGAAAGCCGGAATAAAATGCATTGCAGGCGGCCCGGAAGTGACTGCAGCACCAGCAACATTTACCGATTTTGACATGATTTCAACCGGCGAAGGTGAATACTCAGTACCAGGAATGATTTATTCAATGATTACTGGGAATGAACCGGAAAAGATTGAACCAGCCGGGGATTATTCAGACCTGCCTTCACCATATCTCGACGGAACCCTTGATCCTGCAGTTTTTGAAGGAGCTTTGTGGGAACTTGCACGGGGATGCCCTTTTAAGTGTTCATACTGTTACGAATCAAAAGGTGCAAAAAAGGTCAGGATGTTTCCAATGGACAGGATTGAAAAGGAACTTGAACTTTTTTCCAAGAAAAAAGTGCCACAAGTCTTTGTGCTGGATCCTACATATAACGCTGATAAAAAGCGGGCCATAGACCTGATTGACAAGATTGCTGCAAAAACACCCGATACTTTCTATTACTTTGAAGCCCGGGCTGAATTCATTGACAGACAGCTTGCACATGCATTTACAAGGATTCCATGTGCGCTGCAGATCGGATTGCAGAGTGCCGATGAGAACGTGCTCCGCCTTGTAAACCGGGGATTCAACAGGAAAGCATTTGTAAAGAACATCGGTTTTCTGAATCAGGAGGGTGTTGTTTTCGGACTGGATGTAATTTACGGACTTCCGGGAGACACATTGAATGGATTCAAGGACAGCATTGATTTTGCAATCTCACTTTACCCTAACAACCTTGAATTGTTCTGCCTTTCAGTACTTCCGGGGACGGACCTCGCTGACAGGGCCGAAAAACTGAACCTTACTTACGAGCCGGAACCTCCGTACCACATAATCAAAACCGACAGATTTTCCAATGAAGATATAAAGAAGGCAGATGGAATTGCCACTGCCTGCAGCCTGTTCTACAATGACGGAAGGGCCGTTCCCTGGTTCAATACGGTCTTACATGCCCTGCGTATGAAGTCTTCGGATTTCTTTTACCAGTTTCACCAGTACATGGAATTACAGAAAATTGAATACGGAAAATGCAATTCCCATAAAGATGTGGAAAAGATACAGAAGGATTTCGTATCAAGACTTTTCAGGCAGAAAAAAATGGAACGCTTCATTCCTGCAGCAGAAGACCTCATTACATTGAATGGAGCCATTTCAAGAAAAATTGATACGGGAAAATCCGAAACAGTACATCTTAACTATCCGCCAGAGTATGTTGATTCTGAATATGCAATGGACCTTAACTTTTTCGTAAAGAACGTACGGAAACAGCCTTCAAAATTTTCTACCTGATTTCCAATGTAAAAACGGGATTTTTTACAAGCCGATCCTATGTTATATATGGCATTCTTGAAAAAATATTTTCAGAGGTGCCAGTATGTGGAAATTACATACCACATACAATTTCTAACAGCAGGAGATTTTACATGATACAGGCAAAATGCGACATAGTGACGCCAGTTTCAATTGAACAGGCTTTTGAATGCGGACGGACCAGAGGTTATGAACAGGGAATGTCCAAAGGTCTTGAATTTGGAATTACACAGGGGTTGAACCGCGGTGCATACGAAAAGATGAGGAGCCAGATCCACATAAAGCTTGCAAGGAATAAAACACTGGCCCAGATAGCTGACGAAATGGAAATATCCGTAGCTGAAGCTTCCAGATTCATAGAAGAAATGAAATATTGAAGGGACGGTTCTATTTACATTGATGGAACAGAAGCTGCAGCATTACGGCATTCTTCTGCCTGAACTGTAAAACCGCCGGAAGCAAATACCTCGGAAGCCCACTTAAGGGCACGGAGGGCACTGGCCATATCTTCACGGGATGGAGAATGCTTTAAAAGTATGCGGGCATAGGCTTCATAATCAGAGGCTATGGCAAAAGTATTTTCTGCAGCCCGGTCATATTTCAAGGCCGTATCAACAGCTTCCAAAGCAGTTTTTTTATTTCCTGCCAGGGAACGGACCGCTGCACATGAATACCAGTCAACTCCGAGTTCGTAGAGGTAACGGTCCTTAAGGTGGATTTCAGCAGCTTTTTCATACATTGCACCGGCTTCCTGATATTTTTCAAGAACTCTTAACGCATCCCCCATTGTCCTGTAATAAAATCCAAGGTAAAACGGTTCCTTTGCAAAAATTTTATCCTTTCCTTCGATTACGGATACGGCCTTTTCAGCATTTTCCACAGGAACAGGATTTCCTGACAGGAGGATTCTGGCATGATAGACAGGACAAATGTCTTTCAAAAGCGCATTTTCCGTGCGTGACGCAAAGTCTTCGGCCATTGAAAGAAGGTCATTGCATGAATACGATGAAAATGGGCCGTCAGATTCCCCATTTTCAATGTCTCCCTTCAATATCTTGTAGACAATTGCAGAAAGGGATACCCGGCATAAAAGGGACGAATCATCTATTGAAACGGCAATATTATATGCCTTTTCCAGATCCTTTCCTGCCTGCCTGAGGTCACCTTTTGTAAGTCCTTCATTTCCGGACTCAAAAAAAACATATGCTTTGTCCGCAGCCCCAGTAACTGACATGGGTCTTTTGGGTGCAGAAGAACATGATGCAAATGAGAGGAGTAAGATTACAGCCACCGTCAGTGGAATACAACGTGAAACATTTACTTTTCCAGCCATCAGAATTTTCCATCCCTTATTTTTGTTGTTGCAGTAGCTTCTTTTGTACGGTCAGGAACCCCGTTCTTTATGAGCGGATTATTTTTAAGTCCTTCCATTACATCCTGAACCTGAATGAGAAGCGTATCAAGTTCAACAAGTACATCATCAAGCTGCGGGGTCATTCCTTCCACAAGATTTTCTGCATCACCGGCAATGACATTTACTTCTGCCGTAAGCCTGTTTATATTTTCAAATGCAGAAGCAAGCTCAGTGTAAATCTTCCGTCCAAGCACCGGTGTTATAAGGTCAGCGGAACCGGAAACCTTTTTCAGGATGGCTGCAACTTCAGAAGTTGACTTTTCAATATTGGAAATGATTCCGGAAAGCGGAGTCTCAGCACGCCCCGTAACCGACTCATCAATATCCAGCAGCAGAAGGTTTACGGAATCAAGCAATGTTGACACTTTAGAAATTATTGCGCCGATTGAATCATTCTGGCCGTTTATGATAATTTTTCCCTCTGCAATGATTTCCTGTCCGGCATCTGAATCAATTCTGTAAATCTGCCGGCCGGAAGGAATCAATTCTTCACTTCCGAATGACGGATGGAAAATAAAGGAATTTCCAAGGCCGATGGGACTTGTAACCAGTTCAACAAGAGAATTTTCCCGCATGTATTTTTCATATTCAGAAAGGACATAATAGTCAACCCGGACCATCATTCCATCAAGGGTTATGGATTTCACCTTCCCGAGGGAAAAACCTTTGAACGTAAGGTCCATTCCAACTGAAATTCCATTGGCCGTATCAAAGATAGTGTAGTAATAATTTTTTTTGGTAAACCACTTCTGGTTGATGCCGATTGAAAAAATAAGGACCAGAAGTCCCGCAATGGCAACAATTGAAAAAACACCTACTATCTGGTCTGCATAACGGATTTTAAATTTCATTTGTCAGATCTCCATAAATCCTTTCATATTCATCTTTTGTAAAAAGCAGTCCTTTATCAACAAAATATGCCTGCCCCTGTATGCTGTGCCTGAAATGACGGCTGTGGCTCACATATACTACGGTTTTTCCTGCAGCTATGAAATCCTTTACCATCTGGATTACAATTTCAGCTGCATTCCTGTCAAGTGATTCCGTGCATTCATCAAGGAAAATGATTTCCGGTTCAGTTATAAAAGCCCTGGCTATTGAAATCTTCTTCTGTTCTCCCATCGAAAGGTCTGCAGGCCGCAGGTTCAGACCACGCTCATACCCCAGTTTCTGGCACAAATCCTGAACCCGATCCATACATTCCTTCTGCTTCATTTCAGGAAAATGAATCTGCAGCGGCAGGGAAACATTATGCATGATATCCTGATTTGCCCATAACGCTGAATCCTGGAAAACATAAGCAGTTTTTTTACGGAACGCTTCATTCTGCTGCTGGGGCATATGCTGGATGTCAAATCCATTATACATGACACGGCCAGCAGTTGGAACAAGAATTCCTGCAATCAGTTTCAACAGCGTAGATTTCCCATGCCCAGACTTTCCGCCCAGGACAGTAACAGTTCCCTTCTCTATTTCCAAGGAAATTCCTTTTATAAGGCTGTTTGAGCGGGAATTGAATTCCAGATTCTCAATGGCAAAAAGCGGTTCCGACAATGTACACCTCAACTGAAAATAAAAGGAATGATGATTATCACAACATCTACAATTATGATGCCCAGAATGGAATTTCCTACGGAATTGATTCCTGCTACGGGAACTTCTGTTGAGGCCCTTTCAACATTGAATCCGTAATAAGTCGAAACGACTGAAATTATCATTCCAAACAGAAAACTTTTTACCACCGAAGTGATGATTGCTGCAAGGGTCAGTTCCTTGAATATACCGGAAAAATATCCGGCAGAATCAACTGAAGCCATGAAATTTGCACAGATGACAGGGCCAAGGATTCCACAAAGTGAAAAATAAAGGTTCAGGAAAAAGACCGAAAGCGTAACCCCAATGAATCTGGGAGTCACAAGATGTGATACAGGATCAATGCCGGTTGCAACGTAAGCTTCTATCTGATGGGTAACCACCATATTACCTAATTCCGTAGCTATGGCAGTTGCAGAACGGGCCGTTACGATGAAAGCAACAAGTATGGGACCAAGTTCCTGAATTACAATCATCACGAGAAGTTTATATATAAGCTGGCTGTAACCGATGGAAACGAGGAATGAATATCCCAGAAGGTAAATCGCACCACCAATGGCAGCAGAAAGGACGGCAACAAGCGGCAGGGCTTCTATGAATGTAAACAGAAGCTGCATTATGAGGATTTTTTTTGCAGCCTTTTCTTTTTTAAAGAATCTAAGGGCACTTGAAACAATCCGTCCAAGATATCCGAACATGTATGGCATGGCACTGAAATAATTCCCTACAGATTTTCCAATTTTTTCAAGCCACATATATCCTGCCCACCGCTTCCTTATAAATACCTGAACTTATATTGATGGAATCTCAAAAACGCAGGTTCCAAAGACTTTTCCAATTATAAACGACAGATTGATTATTTTCAACACTGCAATTTCTTATTACAACATATTAACAGGCTGAATGTCGAGTTTAATTTCCTGTTGCCGTCAGTCTTGTACGATCTGTAAATTGTCACACAGATCCGAAAAATCTAACGGTTTTTCTAAAGAACAGAAGATTAGAATGATTGATTTTGGCTATGTCCATAAAAACTGTTGCTAAAAATATGTATTACAGTGTAAAGCACGCAAAGCCCCACAGATGCAACAACTTCTCCCTTCTGTCTTCGAAGCCCGGCTTGTTGCATTTTATTTCGTCATTAATCAGCAACACTATAGACAAACATCCCAAAACAGAAAAAGCCGGCACCAAAAAGATGACGGCCCTGTGATTTGTACCGCAGCGGATGCCGTCGTGATATGTTTTAGTTAAGCTACAGGGGCGAAAGCCGCTGTCGGCATTGATGCATTCCCAAACAAAAAAACCGGCACCAAAAAGATGCCGGTCCTGTGATTTGTACCGCAGGCGAGAGCCTGTCGGGTACGAAATTAGTTTATCATGCGGCGGATGCCGTCGTGATATGATCATGTTAAGCTGCAGGGGCGAAAGCCGCTGTCGGCATTGATGCATTCCCAAACAAAAAAACCGGCACCAAAAAGATGCCGGTCCTGTGATTTGTACCGCAGGCGAGAGCCTGTCGGGTACGAAATTAGTT
>JAZLGS010000090.1:0-2690 GCA_045616425.1 Treponema sp. | reverse complement strand
AGATGAAAACACATCCAATGTTTATCTCGTAAAAGATGGAACATTGTTTTTGCTTTACGGAAGAAAAGATTTTGAAAAAATGACAGGCAGAAGGTACGATTACATAAAGGGATTGAACGGACATTCTGAAATTGCACTATATGTTGACACTTTTGAGGAAGTGGATTCAGCATTTGAAAGTGCTGTAAAAAATGGTGCCACTCCTGTGCTGGAACCTGAACTTGAACCTTGGGGACAGCGTACATGCTATATTGCTGACCCGGAAGGAAATCTCATTGAGATAGGTTCGTGGAACAAGCCTTATGGAGAAAAGGATTTGTAATGGATGAAGTTTTTGTAAAATTCTGGATGAATGGTTTTGAAAAAGGAATCGGCCTGCTTGATGAAAAAAGCAGGAATCTGATTTTTGAAAACTGTGCAAAAAACTGTGCGGATTCAGGTGTCCTTGAAAAGCACAGGAATCTCTTTGAAAAATGCAGTCATGATTTGGATCAGTATTACAGCCGGCTTTCAGAAATCGGTGGAGTGGATGGACATGTCATTGAAAGTGGAAAAATTTACGAGGAGATTTTCCCGGAATGTGGTTGCAACCTTCACACAGAATGTGGTGTTAATTCACCTGTTTTGTGCCAGTGTTCCATTCAGAGCATTCTGTATGTCGCAAAAAGCGTGACCGGAAGAAAAAATGTTTCCGTCAAGTGCATTGAAAATGTTCTTTCCGGCGGAAAAAAATGCCGGTTCAGAATTGAATTTGAATGACGGTGACTTTTTATAGGAGGTGCAGTATGTTGAGACTCAGGCCTTTCAGGGCTCCTGATGCAAAGGAAATCATCACATGGACCAGTGAGCCGGAAGAATTTTACAAATGGTCGGCAGGAATCCTTGGAGATTTTCCTGTTTCCGAAAAAAGGTTGTTGGAAGCAGTTTCAGGCAGGGATGACAATACAAAATATTTTCCCCTTGTTGCATTTGATGAAAATGGTCTGGCAGGATTTTTTACAATCAGGACTCCGGGTGAAGATGATAAGAAAGTCCGGTTCGGGTATGTAATAGTCAATCCTGCAATGCGTGGCCGGGGCTATGGAAAAGAAATGCTCAGGCTGGGACTGAAATTTGCTTTTGACATATACGGTGCGGACGAAGTGGGGCTTGGAGTTTTTGAAAACAACAAGCAGGCTTACTACTGCTATAAAAGTGTCGGCTTCAATGAAAATGGAAAAACCGAAGAATACTCTCTTGCCGGAAAAAACTGGCTGGACATTGAAATGGAAATTCACAAAAAAACGACGGAAGCAGAATTACAGGAGCACAAGAAGATGAAACTTATGGCAACTGGAAATACGGCAGAAGTTTATGAATATGGTGAAGGAAAAGTCTGCAAGCTGTTCAAGGATGGATATCCTTTGGATAGTATCAAAAGGGAATTTGACAATACCTTGATAATGAACAGAACTTCCATCAATGCACCAAAGGCCTACGAAATCATTGAGCAAAATGGCCGTTCTGGAATCGTGTTTGACAAAATTTCCGGTACGGATTTGTTGTCCGAATATCTTAGAAATCCGACCGACAAAAAACTTGCCGCACAAATCATCGCGGATTTATCTGAACTGCAGAAAAAACTTCTGTCTTCAGAAAGTGAGTTTGGAATTTCCTACAAGGATTACCTTCGCTGGTTTGGATTTGAAAAAACTGAAAGTCTCCCTGACGGAAAAAACATCTGCCATGGCGATCTGCATCCCGGCAACATCATCAGAACTTCTGAAAACAAATTGTATTTGATTGATTTTATGAATGTATGCCTTGGACCAAAAGAATATGATGTGGCACGGACTTACGTTTTGTTGACGGAAAACAATCCTGCCGCCAAAGAGGTGGGAGAATTCTATCTTTCATTAATGGAGATGTCATTCACCCAGATTGAACCGTATCTTGAGGCCGTTTATTTTTGCCGCAAAAAGGAAATGCTATAGAAAACCCATAGCTTCAATATGATTCTGAAAAAATAATGTCAACTATCGGGAAAAACAATTGAAGGAGAACAAAAGAATCATGAGCATGACATTCAGAGAAGCAGGAGAAAATGAGGTAGGTGTTTTGACTGAAATGTCCAGGGATGCGTTTCTGTCAGATGTTGAATTCAGCGGTGAACCTGGAGGTCCCAATGGATACGATGACTATGATTTTCATCTGGCATATCAGAAGGCGGGCTGTCTGTATTCCATGCTTGACGGAGAGAATATTGTCGGCGGAGCAATCCTGAAAGAGAACGGGGACAGCCTCTATGTTTACAGAATATTTATAAGCAGGAGGGAATTCCGCAAAGGATACGGGCTCAGGATGATGCAGCTGATAGAGGAACATTTCCCCGAAAAAAAGGTGTTCAGGCTGGACACGCCGGAATGGAATGTCAGGACGAATTCCTTTTATCAGAAATGCGGGTATACGGCAGTGGGCAGGGAGCATATCCCGGAATTCGACCTGATAGTGTACGAAAAGAAAAAGGATTTGTAATGGATGAAGTTTTTGTAAAATTCTGGATGAATGGTTTTGAAAAAGGAATCGGCCTGCTTGATGAAAAAAGCAGGAAGCTGATTTTTGAAAACTGTGCAAAAAACTGTGCGGATTCAGGTGTCCTTGAAAAGCACAGGAATCTCTTTGAAAAATGCAGTCATGATTTGGATCAGTAT
>JAZLGS010000089.1:0-69253 GCA_045616425.1 Treponema sp. | reverse complement strand
ACTGCATAATTGTGGAAAAAAAGTGGGACGCAGGGAAAAAAGCAAAGGGGGAACCTCTGGGGGATACCTTGGCTTTTTTACCGTCGCTGGGACCCACTTTTTTTTAGTAAAATGCAGATTTTTAGCAACACTTTTTACGGAGTTTTTTTCAAATATGACATATCCTTGTCATATTAGGTAGTTCATAATCAAACCATACTTAAAAAAACATCACAGGAGAAATGATTTATGAATTACGAAGTTGTTGAACTCAAAGAAATGACAGTTGCAGGTCCAGCTGCAGTTACAAAGAATGATTCACCAGATATGACTATGGTTATTGGCGGATTGTGGCAGAAGTTATACAGCGGCATTGCACAGAAAATGTCAGGACGCAAAAACAGAAGGGCTGTAGGTCTTTACTGTGATTACAAGGAAAGTGGTGAATACACCGTAATTGCCGGTTGTGAAATTGATCCGGCAGCAAAAAATCAGGTGGTTTCTGAAAATGAATCTGTTTCTGTAAAAGACATACCTGCAAGCCGTTATGCAAAGTTCACTGTAAAAGGCGATGTACAGAAAGCTGTGGGAGAAGCATGGGGAGAAATCTGGAGTACTCCGCTTGAAAGGACATTTACAGGAGACTTTGAAGAATATATGGAAGATTGCGAAAATGGATCAGGAACAATCAACATTTACATTGCGATAAAGTAAAGGCGATGTCCGAAAAAGTGTTGTCTCTTCCGCCTTCGAAGCACAGCTTCTCGGAGACTCGCTCAAAACTCACCTCGTGAGTTTTGCCGGCTGAGGCCGTCGCTCCCTATCCACTTAGAACGACGATACCTCGATGCTTGCGTCGAGGTTAGTCATTATTCTGCAACACTATAGCTGGAGATAGCAAAGTAAAAATGAATTTTGTAAACGTCAAGTCAATACTTTCATCACTCAACGGAATGAACCTCTACAGAGGCTGCACTCATGGCTGCATTTATTGTGACAGCCGCAGCCTTTGCTATCATACGCCGGTTCCTTTTGAGGATGTGGAAGTAAAACAGAATGCCCCCGAACTTCTTGAGGCGGCTTTAATCCGCAAAAAGAAAAAATGCATGATTGGAACCGGTTCTATGTGTGACCCTTACATGCATTGCGAAAAAGACATTCTGCTGACAAGGCGTTGTCTTGAAATAATTGAACGGCACGGTTTTGGTGCAGCAGTCCTTACAAAATCAGATCTGGTCATGCGGGATGTTGACCTGCTTGAAAAAATCAACCGCAAGACAAAATGTGTGGTGCAGATGACGTTGACCACAGCTGATGATGCCTTGTGCCGTATCATTGAACCTTCCGTTTGTGTTACAAGCCGCCGGTTTAAGGTTCTCAAGGAAATGCAGTCCCGGGGAATTCCCACAGTCGTCTGGTTTTCTCCGCTGCTTCCTTTCATAAACGACACAAAAGAAAATATGGAAGGTATTCTGGAAATGTGCCGCAATGCAGGTGTCCGGGGAATCATGTGCTACGGAATCGGCCTCACATTAAGGGAAGGAAACCGGGAATATTTTTATTCAGCATTGGACAGACATTTTCCGGGAATGAAGGAACGCTACATAAAATATTTTGGAAACAGCTATCAGATTGCAAGTCCGGAAAATGCAGGACTCATGCAGCAGTTCCATTCCTTCTGTAGTGCCAGCGGAATTATACACATTCCGGATGATTGCTTTAAATATCTTTTTGAGTTCCCGGAAGCACTGAATAATCCCCAGCTTGAATTATTCGGATAAATATGACATTCTTTTTGTCAGGTTTAAGTCATGACAAATACTGAAAATCTTTTTGAACTTGTCTACATTCTCCTTGAAAAAAAACATGTTACGGCAGCAGTTCTTGCTTCCCATTTTGAAGTATCGGTCCGTACCATTTACCGTTGGATTGATTCACTTTGTATTGCAGGAGTTCCTGTTTATACTACAAAAGGAAATGGTGGCGGAATTGAAATTGACAGGGATTATGCTCTGGACAAAACGATTCTGACGGAAGATGAAAAGCTGGAAATTCTAGCAGCCCTCAACGCAATGAAAAACCTGACTTTCAGTAATGACGGGAATGCTGCGGAAAATTCAGCCGAAAGAAAACTGAAAGCACTTTCGAATAAATCAGCAGACTGGCTTGAGGTGGATTTTTCCACATGGAATCCTTTGGGAAGTTACATCCGTACGGTTTTTGAAGTCCTGAAAAAGGCAATCCTTTACAGAAAAATTGTCACTTTCAACTATTTTTCCAGCCATGGGGAAAACTCCTTCCGTACTGTACATCCGTGGAAAATAATTTTTAAAAGTCAGGCCTGGTACCTTTACGGCTGGTGTGAGAAAAAAAAGGAACCGAGATATTTTAAACTCAGCCGGATTCAGGATATAAATGAAACTGTCCGCCGCATTTCTGTTTTTCTGGAAAACATTCCAGAGTCCGAACGTAAGCGGGAATATTATGACAAGCGTGAAATGGATGTAAAAAATATCCGGCTTGTCATACAGGTTGCAGCTGCTTCCGTATACAGGATTCTTGATGAATTTAAAATCGAAAAAGAAGAAAGGCAGAAAGACGGGAGTTCAATTCTTACACTGGAACTTCCTGATATGTTCTGGCTGGATTCATGGATATTGAGTTTTGGAACGAATATAAAGGTAATCAAACCGGTAAAGGTAAAGAACCGGATCAGAAAGACTGTAGAAAAAATGCAGCAAGGAATTTTTGAAAACAAGTAAAAAATGTGTGAAGTAGGGAGCGACGGCAACGCCGGAAAATTGCGGAAGCAATTTTAGCGAGTCTCCGAGAAGCTATGCTTCGAAGGCGTAAGGGAGCGACGGCAACGAAGTATCCGAGAAGATGTGTCTCGAAAGCAGGAGTTAAGAAGCCGCCAGAACAGCTGTCAAAAGCATTCAACAGCTGTATCAAAATTTCCTTATCTGGCAGCCATGACAAGATTTGGAATTGAATTCCTGCTTTCCTTAAAATAAAGGAACTTGAAGGGATGAATGTCCATTACATTTTCAGTCCATCCCCCGACTTCATTCAAATCAATTACATTTGCACTGACCGGATGACCAATCGGGATTATCATTCCACTGGAAAGCAGTATGTCTTCTGCTTTGGAAAGCAATTTATTGTGCTCTTCCCGGCTGACAGTGTATACCGCCTGTTCCAGAAGTGCATCATATTCTTTATTGACCCAATTGCTGTCATTCATAGTTGCATCGCTTCTGAATAATTCAAGGAATGCCAGCGGATCTGCAAAATCCCCGACCCATGTATATGCAAAAAGATCTGCATCCGTCTTATTGATTGAAGTCAGGTAAGCCCTTTCATTTATACGCAAGAGTTTCAGTTCAACACCAATCTGCTCAAGCGGCTCCCGGAGGAGTTCTGCCTGGGTTTCCATGTAATCAGATTCCGGAATTGCAAAAGTCAGTACGGTTTTTTCATTTTCAGGAATTCCTGCTTCCTTTTTTGCCTGCTTCATCATCATTGCGGCTTCCTGCACGTCAGTGTAGTTTATGCCTTCGGGACTGTTGTAACCGTAAAGAGGGCAGACCAGCGTTTCTGCCGGAAAAAGATGTCCGGCCCGGAGCTGCGTCCATGGAATTGCAGTTAAAACGGCATTCCTGAAATCAGGATTTGACCATACACTTCCTTTCCGGTTTTTAAAGAAATAATAGCTTGTTCCGAATTCTGCACCAAAAATAAGTGCCTTTTTATTCAGTATCGTTTTTGCTTCAAAATTACCACTGATCCAGTCTGTTGCACCTGTATTGAACTGATGGGATACATCCATTGCGTCAGTTGAAAAACGTATCTGTATTTCAGGGAGCTTTACATTTTCCTTGTCCCAGTAATACTCATTTTTTACAAGTACGATTTTAAAAGGATCGACACTCTTTATTACATATGCGCCACTGAAACTTGAATCCTGCGGTACTGCTGCAAATGCGTGATGGCAGAGCAGTTTTGGAAGATGGCTCGTAGGCTTTTCAAGGATTATGCGCAGCTTGTTTCCATCTGCATTTATGGCTACGTCTTCACGCTTTCCGCTGCCTGTCCTGTAAGCCTGTGCGCCTTTTATAATGTCAAGGAAAGATGAGTAATAAGCCTCTTTGTTTGCAAGAAGATTCAGCCATGATTCTTTTATTTCGCCGGCCGTAATTTCTTTACCATTGGAATATTTTGCATTTTCCCGGATTGTAAAAGTCCATCTCAGTTTGTCTCTGGAAATCCTGTATTCGCTGGCTATGGCATTGTCGGGTTCCAGGGAAACCGGATTGTATGAAAAGAGTCCTTCATATGTCCCGTTAAGGATTTGTGCTTCAGAGACATATGCAGAAGTATGTGGATTCAAGTTAAGATTTGAAACCGATTCACTGATTATGAAAGGTTTTTCAGTTTCAGATGGTTCATCGTTTTTTTTATTTTTTGATGCAGAAGCCTGGATTGCAGTAAATACTAAAACTGCAGTTACTGCAATCAGGTTCCTGAATTTTCTATTCATCATTTGTGATTCCCAGTTTGCGCATCTGTTCCTGTTCTTCGATGTATGAAATATATTCTGCACGGCGCTGGTTTGTCGTAACAAAAATATTTTTCATTGCAATAAGTTCAATCTTGATGCCTTTTATTTTTCCCCTGTTTTCAGGCTGAGGCGACTGCTTAAAGAATTCATCCAAAGCCGTAAGCAGTATGAATATTTTCTGCAGGTCGGAAATCTGCCTGTTGAGGAATTCCAGAATTTTTGTTTCATCAGCACTTTCAATGCGTTTGTATCCCGGATTCTGCTTTACAGAAAAAGATTCGTAGAAAGTGCTCTTCTTCTTGATGTCAGACATGAAAGGATGAAAATTGATTTTATCCTTCCTGCTGGTATTCGTTACAGTATCCCGGATGATGACAGAATACAGCACTGGTTTTTCAGGTATGTTGAAAGCCTTGCGCAATGCCTGCTTGAGTTTATCAAGAATGGAATTATGCTCATTCTGCAGGACTGTGTAGTTGTCCTCAAATTTCGTGTGCACTGTAGCAAGTTGCGGTGCAATTCCACTGAGGGTGTGCACTGCCGTCATGAGGATTTCCTTTGTATCGACCTGCTTGCTTTTCTTTTCAGAGCTGACTGCCTTTACCTTGAGTTTTTCCATAAGGGCAGCCTGAAGGGATTCCTTATCTCCTCCCTGGTCTTCCTTAATTATTTCTTCAACAAGCTGGCCATAAAAAGGTTCTTTTCCCATTACAGCAGGAAAAAGTTTCCGGATGGCTGCCATTTCTTCCTGTGGAGACGAAAATGCCTTTGAAGTATCAAATTTAGGATGTTCGAATATATTTTTCCTGAGCTGGCACTTATAATTTTCTTTCTGATATTCCGTAATGTCCTTGAACATTGCACTGATTGCAGTCATGGACTTTGAACACTTTGAAATAATGTCATTGATGGAACTTGCAGTGATTGCAGCAGCTCCACGGCGTGCATCCGCAACAAGATTTGCCAGACCCCTTGTATTTGGATGGGTATTGTTTTCAGAAAATGATGTCCACTGGAAACCTGCATTGAATTCAATAAATCTCTTTATTTGTGCAATGCTGAGATTGTCAATGGAAAATTTATAATAAGTACAGATATAATCCAGCATGGATTCATAGTCAGAAAAGCGTGCACCGATTATCGTTGCCTTTTCATTTTCAACATACTGACCGTTTTCTATTGACTGGATCTGGGAAATTTTCTTATCAAGTTTATATGGATCAGGTTTTACAAGTGAACGCTGAACCAGAATTTCAAAAAGGTTCTTTGTACAAGTATGTACTATCCTGTATTCTTCGAGGAGTTTTGGAATTACGTTTTCATTATACCAGGCTGTCTTTATGTCTACAGCCTTTATTACTTGTTCTGAAAAAGTTTTTGGGTCTGCCATATTTCTATTATCGAATAAAAACATTAAAAATTAAGTGAATAATTACAAAAAATTCTGTAGAAAAAGCCCTGTCTGGCCCAAATGCCATGTTTTGAATTTTCACCATCAGGATTGCAGAATGTCATCCTGGATAGAAGTCTTGTAATCCCGAACTGGTTTCGGGAGCTGTTTTGCAGGAATCAGTCATATGCTGAAATAAATTCAGCATTGCAATACGACTTCACCATGTCAGAATTTCACCATGACAGAATGAAGCTATACAATATTCAAAGCTGTTTCAATCATGGGAATCAATACTTCTTTATTTCCTTCAATGCCTTTATCAGTAATCTTATTGTAAACATTCGTTACTATAGACAATGCCTTTTTGTGGAATCTGGCCGCATTGCAGTAGATGGCATAGGTTTCCATATCCTGTGCAAGACACCCCATATCTGCCCAAGGTTTCCATGATTTTTCCATTCCCAGCGCATTGTAACGGCTGTAATAGTCTGAAGAAAATATGCTTCCTGCATGAAAACCGAATCCCTTTATCCGTGCATATTCCGCTGCTTTCTGCAATAACCCGAAATCTCCGCTTGGAGAAAATGTTCCCGGAAGCTGGTATTGTGCGCCATATGCAGAATCGGTACAGGCTGTCATTGCAAAGACCATATCTCCGGTATCTATTTCCTTCTGGAAGCCTGCTGCAGTTCCGACGCGGATTATTTTTTCTACTCCGTAAAATGCATAAAGTTCATAGGAATAAAGTCCTGCCGAAGCACCACCCATTCCGCTGCTCATTACGGAAATCCTTTTTCCGTTAAAATATCCTGTAAAAGCTTTCATGCCGCGCAGGTCGGATACAAGTTCTGCATCCGTAAGGAATTTTTCAGCCACAAAAACCGCCCTGTCAGGGTCTCCCGGCATGAGCACATTTTCTGCAATCTGTCCTTTTAGAGCCTGATTATGAGCTGTAGGTGTTTCCATAATTCCTCCTGTAGAAAGTCAATGCGACATAGAAAAGGGTCACTGAAAAATTTCTTTCATCATCTGACCTCGGAATAAATTCATGCTGACAGATTCTGTTTGTCATGCTGAACTTGTTTCAGCATCTTCATGAATCATTGCATCATAAAATTTTCGGTGTCTCCATGTGGCAAAAACAAGTCAGACATCGCTGAAAACTATTTTTTGAAATGCCATTATATAACCTTACACAAAACAACCGATATTAACAATATGGAAAAGAAATATACTGCTGCATTAGTCGGAACAGGAAGAATCGGTTTTACATTGGGTTTTGACCGTAAGCGGGAACAGCCGGCATCCCATACTTTTGCATTAAAGCAGAACCGCCGCATAGAAATCATTGGTGGAGTTGATGTTGACAGGGAACGTCTGGAAATATGGCAGAAGTGCAATAAAGGTGCGTCAGTTTTTGAAACTGTCAGCGGAATGTTTACGGTCATGCAGCCGGACATTATAACTGTTGCGGTAAATGAAGATGCCCATCTGGAAACGGCACTGGAAGTAATTTCCCATAAGCCGCGGCTCCTGATTCTTGAAAAGCCGGTTGCCCTGAATATGGAACAGGCTGCCATAATAAAAAAAGCATCGGAAGAAAATTCCGTTCCGGTTCTTGTAAACCACGAACGGCGCTTTGCATTTGATTATAATGCTGCCAGAGAATATATTTCAAAAATCGGGGTAGTGCAGTGCATCCGGGCAAATCTTTTTTCCGGGCTCCGGGTTTATGATCCTGCGGAAGAAGCCAGCGGAACATACAGCCTGCTGCATGACGGAACCCATCTTGTTGACATAGTGCTTTTCATGCTGGAAGGAATCAAGTCCATGTCTCCGGAAAATGATGGTGGAAAAAATTATGTCAGGCTTACCGATCCTGTTTATTCAGGAATATATTTTGACAAGGAAAAGAAAAATACGGTACGGAACTTTACGGCAAATTATGCAACACCGTTTTGTCCTGATGTTTCAATAAGCATTTCCGGCCGCAGCCGATTTTTTGGATTTGAACTGGATATAACCGGTACGGAAGGAAGGATATGCGTTGGAAACGGATTCCACAAATTTTATTCCAGAAAAGAATCAAAATTATATACGGGATTCTATTCGCTGGAAGAAGACCGCACCGTCCGCATTTCCAAAAAGACAGGCTATTTTTCAAACATGATTCAGAATGCAGTTGATTTCCTTGATGGAAAATGTCCGTTAAAGTCTGACCTTCAGACAGGAATCAATGCGCTGGAGATTCTTGAAGAAATCAAGAATGAATTGAAACGGCAGCTGCAGCCATAAAAAAAGACACTGCGTTTTCAAAAGACTGACGGACATAGCCTGGAAAATTAAACTGGAATTTGAAGAATTTTTTCTAAGAAAATACTTACATGCAATTAAAAATTCTGTTAAAATGCTTCTTATCAAAAACCGGTTAAATTGGAAACGCACAATCCTTCTGGATGATAACGAACAACACGTAATATCAGTCAGGAGGTTTTTTTATGCCTAAAAACAAATTTCAGGATGTTATCTTTACTATCATTATGGCTACAGTCATGGTTTATGGAATGGTTGTCTATAATGTAGCGTTAAGCATGGGAGGACTTACAAACAAAGCATTTTTGCTTGCACTTCATGAACTTCCTGTCATGGTACCAATAGCTTTTGTACTTGAGTTTTTCTTTGTCAGTAAGCTTGCAGGAATGCTTGCATTTAAAGTGATGAGGCAAGATGACAGACCGCAGTTCATTACTTACGCAATTTCTATCTGCATTTGCTGCATTATGTGTCCAATCATGAGTCTTGTTGCAACAATTTTGTTTAAAGATACCAAAGATTTTGCAACATGGGTTCAGACATGGGCATTAAACTTTCCAATGGCCATTATGTATCAGTTATTTTATTGTGGTCCACTGGTAAGGCTTATATTCAGACTCATTTTTAGAGAAAAGAAAGAAGAGAAATCATTAAACAAAAGTGAATAAAACAGAAACAGCAAAAAGACATATTTCGTTTATTTCCGGATTGTTTTTGCAGCGATAGATGTTGTATTTACAAAGCATGCAGATTGTAAGGAAAACTCTTGAATCGTTACTATAATATGATTTTTAAGTCGATAGTTTATGCAAATATGTATGAAGGTGGACTAAATTTATGAAAGAAAATTTTTTTGAAAAAGACAGCATCTTGAAAATCTATCTAAAGCTGGCTCTCCCTGTTGTATTCAATATGGTAATTACGATTGTTTATAACGTTGCGGATACATATTTTATTACAAAAACAGGAAATCTGAATATTGTGGCAGGTGTTTCACTGGGCGCACCGATCTTTATGATTCTTATGGCTTTGGGAAATCTTCTGGGGCAGGGCGGTTCTTCATTGATGAGCCGTCTGATTGGTCAGAATGATAAGGAAAATACATATCACGTGTCTTCTTTCTGTTTCTATGCAGCTATGGCGATTGGTTTTGTCATGATGGTGTTGATGCTGGTGTTCCAAAGACCTTTCCTGAATCTGCTTGGTGCGACGTCTGAAACTTATGAATATGCATGGCAATATTACATAGTTCTTGCATTTGGAGCACCAATTGCAGCACTGACATTCGTGCATTCCAATATTCTTCGCTGTGAAGGTCTTGCCGTACAGTCGATGGTCGGTTCTGTCGCTGGTACTGTAACAAATATTATTCTGGATCCGGTTTTCATTTCTTTGTTTGGTTGGGGAGCATTTGGTGCAGCACTTGCGACAGTTGTGGGATATGCCGTTACCGTGGTAATTATGCTGTATATGGTATTTAAGAAGTCGCATTATATTTCTGTAAATCCAAAGAAGATGTTTGTTTCGGGCGGTCAGCTGATGGATATTGTTACGATTGGTGTTCCTGCTGCTTTGACAAACATTATGACTTCTGTATGCACTGTGCTGATTAATCAGAATCTCCTGCCATATGGTAATGACAAAATTGCATTAATGGGAATTGTCATGAAGGTAATGATGATCGGCCAGCTGGTACTGGTAGGTTTTTCTTTTGGAGGGGCTCCGATTATAGGATATTTCTATGGCGCGAAAAACAAGACAAAACTGAAGGAACTGGTTCGATTCTGCTATGGATTTGAAGTGGGACTCGGCATGGTTCTGCTGTGCTTGTTATTTGCACTAAACGCTCCTCTTATGAAGGCCTTTGTTTCCGATATGGCACTCTTGCCGGAAGCGGTAAAGATGATGCAGCTGCAGACAGCAGGGCTCCCATTTGTAGGAATGATTCTTATGACAACAATTTTCTGTCAGAGCATGGGAAAGGCTCTTCCTTCTTTGATTCTGTCTCTGTCCAGACAAGGGGTAGTATTTATTGCCGTGATTCTGCTTGCAAGTACCGTTGCACATTATAACGGTGTAATTGCATCACAACTTATTTCAGATGTTCTGTCAGCAGGGATTGCCATGTTGATCTATCTGCTTGCAGTTCGTAAGGAAATTGAACATGTTGCCTGATGCTCTTGTGGTGTCAAAGTGAAGTGTACCTAAAAAGTTGGAGACAATTTTCTGAGGTACACTTCAAAATGCAGTGTTTTTTTGCTTCTTTTACTTTATGTAATCCATTGCAGAATCACCTGCAATTTTTCCGAATATTTCAATATCTGCAACGGCATTTCCGCCAAGCCTGTTTCCACCGTGGATACCGCCTGTAACTTCGCCGGCTGCAAAAAGTCCCGGAACCGGATTGCCGTTCTTGTCAAGGACTTCTGCCTTTGTGTTGATTTTAAGACCGCCCATTGTATGGTGTACGGCAGGCCCGATTTCAACAGCGTAGAAAGGACCGTTTTCCAGTGCCCTTGGCATTTCGCCAGGCTTCCTGCCCATTGATTCTTCACCGGCTTTCTGTGCCCGGTTATATTCTTCCAGTGTGTTTACAAGGTCTGTTTCAGGAATTGCAAGTTTCTTTGCCAGAGCCATTTCTGTTTCTGCTTCAATAAGAAGTCCCTGCTTTACATAACCTTCAATTGCTTTAAGGGATTCCCTTACGCCCTGGTCAAAAAGCAGGAATGCAGTCTTTCCTTTCTGTTCAAGGATTGCCTTTGACATTACATCCCTTGTTGCCATTTCACTGCAGAAGCGCTTTCCGTCCCGGTTTACGATGATTGCACCATTTCCCCGGACTGCTTCTGTAATCATTACACCGTTACCAGGAACTACAGTAGGGTGGGTCTGGATTTCTGTCATGTCAACTACATCTGCATTGAACTGTTCAACCCAGGCAAAAGCATCTCCCGTAGCACCTTTATGGTTTGTAGTACCGAATCCTTCCAGTGCGCTGTTATATTTTACCAGCATTTCAGGATTTGCACCAAAACCGCCTGTTGTAATGATAACAGCTTTTGCCTTGATTTTGTATGACTTGCCGTTTGCTTCAACTGTAACTCCGGCTGCCCTTCCATTGTCATTAATGATTCCTGTAACCTTATTGTTAAGGCGCAGGTCAATTCCTGCCTTTTCAATATTGTCTTTAAGGACTGCCGTCAGGTGTGAACCAACCGGTGCACCACCCTTAGGCCTGTGGGTACGCTTGTTGGAGCTTCCTGCCATTTTGCCTACGTCAGTAAGGTCTGCACCAATGGAAATGAGCCAGTCAACAATGGCAGATGATTCTTCCGTCATTTTCTTTACCAGTTCAGGATCATTCTTGTTGTAGCCTCCTTTCATGGTATCTGCAAAATACTGCTGGTTTGAATCTTCAATACCCAGTTCCTTCTGGATTACTGTTTCGCTGGCATTAAGACCGCCGGTAGCAGAATTTGTGTTTCCGCCTACGATTCCCATTTTTTCAAGCAGAATGATTTTTGCATCTGCTGAACGGAGCCGGGCTTCAATTGCTGCCGTCATTCCGGCGCCACCTGCACCGATGATTACTACATCACATTCAGTGTCCTTGTATGAATCAGAAACTGATGCCTTACCCATGGCTGCTGCATATGCATTCTTTACTGCCTGTACAGTTCCCTGAGATGTGAGTGTAGCTCCAGAAACCATATCAAAAGAATCTGCATTTCCCTTTGTTACAGCCTGTTCAATGATTGACTGTGCTGCCGGTTTTGCAAAATCTGTTTCAGATTCAGAAATGACTCTTCCAGCCTTGATTTTTGAATCGATTACAGTAAGTTCAACTGTAATAGGGCCATTCCTTCCTTCGCCGGTTCCCTTGAATGAATTTCCTGCTGCTTTTGCCGAAAAAACATTCATGCAGATGATTGCGCAAAACGAAACTGCAAGGAAAATTCCAGCAGCAATGTAACTTCTGGATTTCTTGTACATATTTATTCCTCCAAAAAAAGAGCCCGCCATCCGGGCGGACTCCCATCAAATATTACAGGGAATCTCTGAAAATGTCAGAGCCTCCCTATGCGTTTTTTACGTTATTCAGCGTGGATTGAAGTGTTCTTTACTACAACGTCGTGAGCACCACCTTCACGGAGGGAAGCTGCAGAAACCATAGTAATCTTTGCCTTTTCCTGAAGCTCAGGAATTGTCAGGACGCCACAGTTACACATAGTGTGGATGATTTTGCTTGTGGTAAGTGTTACGTTGTCGTGGAGTGAACCGGCATATGGAACGTAAGAATCAACGCCTTCTTCAAATGCCATGCCTTTCTTTCCGCCAAGGTCATAACGCTGCCAGTTGCGTGCACGGTTTGAACCTTCGCCCCAGTATTCCTTTACATAGTTGCCGTTTACCATCAGTTTTGTTGTCGGTGACTCATCAAAGCGGGCAAAATAACGTCCCTGCATTACAAAGTCAGCACCCATTGCAAGGGCAAGAGTAATGTGGTAGTCATGAACTACGCCACCATCAGAGCAAATTGGAACATAAATACCTGTTTCCTTGTAGTATTCGTCACGGGCTTTTGCAACTTCGATTGTAGCAGTTGCCTGACCGCGTCCGATACCTTTCTGTTCACGGGTAATACAAATAGAACCGCCGCCGATACCGATCTTTACAAAGTCTGCTCCAGCTTCAGCAAGGAAGCGGAATCCTTCTGCATCAACGACATTACCGGCTCCGACTTTTGCGTTAGGCCATTTTTCATGAATGTCATGAAGTGCACGGCGCTGCCATTCTGTAAATCCTTCTGATGAGTCCAGTGTCATTACATCAACACCGGCTGCAAGAAGGGCTGGAACACGTTCCATGTAATCACGGGTGTTGATACCTGCACCGACAATGTAACGCTTTTCTGAATCAAGAAGTTCGTTAGGATGTTCTTCGTGGCTTGCTGCATCTTTACGGAATACCAGATACTGGAGTTTTCCATCTTTGTCCACTACAGGAAGCTGGTTGATTTTGTTCTTCCAGATGATGTCGTTGGCTTCTTCCAGGGTAACGCCGGCTTCTGCCTTTACCAGATCCTTGAGGGAAGTCATGTATTCACAGACCTTAGCACCGTCAGGACAGTGATCAAGACGGAAGTCCCTTTCTGTAATGATGCCGAGAAGCTTGCCGTTGGAAGTTCCGTCTTCTGTAACGGCAACAGTAGAGTGTCCCGTATTTTCAATGAGTGCAACCAGTTCTATAAGTGTCTGGTCAGGACGGATGTTTGTGTCAGATGTAACAAAGCCGGCTTTGTAAGCCTTTACCTTTGCAATCATGGCTGCCTGATTTTCAATTGTCTGTGATCCGAAAATGAATGAGATTCCACCTTCTTTTGCAAGTGCAACAGCCAGTGTGTCATTTGAAACCGACTGCATTACGGCAGAAACCATTGGAATGTTCATTGCAAGGGGACATTTTTCCCCCGCTTTTTTGTTATAACGTACGACAGGTGTTTTTAATGAAACGTTAGCAGGAATGCAATCTGCTGATGTGTAGCCAGGAACCAGAAGATATTCATCAAATGTGTGAGATGCTTCTTCAAAGAAATATGCCATGATTTGCTCCTATTGATAAAATGTATAAAATTGAAATGATAAATTTAAATCATTATATTGAATTTCAATGGCTTATACAATTACAGGAACAAGGTAAGGCAAAAAAAATCCGGCCGGCAACATGTCATCACCGGACGGATTGCGTAACAAAATGAATCAGCGGTTAGTTTGTAAGAAGTTCAACTTTTGTGATGGTTGGCCCGTCACCGTAGAATTTCAAGCCACCTGCAATGATGTTCTGTATGTCTGCTGCTGTAAAGGTAGCTGTGAATGTTGCATTTGTCTGATTTTCCCATACATAAGTGTTTTTATCAGTGTTTGGTGCTGGAGCTAGTGATGCACTTCCAGAAATGTCTGAAGGAAGGATTTTTGACCATGTGCTACCTTCCATAAATTGGATTGCTCCACCTGTCGTACTTGAATATGTCAGTCTTACACCCTTTGTCTGTGCAGTGAATTTATCAGCGGTAATGTGTGCCCCGTTATCATCACCAAGTGACCATGCTAATGTTGCTGAACCTGTCCAGATTGTTACCGGTGTTCCACCGCCAGTTCCGTTACTACTGCTGCTGCCTGTAAGCGAGATTTTTGTGATTTTGATTCCGTGTCCCATTGCCTTGATTCCGTTGGCTTTGATTTTTGTCCATTCAGAAGCTGTAGGCTGATATGAGAAATATCCGGAATCTGATGTCGGCCTGAATGCGTTTGCAACCGGTGTTCCGTCAAGTATGGCTTTTTCCAGAGTTCCCTGATAAAGTACTGTAACATTTCCTTCCCACACATCCTGGATTTTCAGCTGGCTGTAATCAGCGCCTGCGGGAATGCTGAAGTCGAATATGATTTTACTGCTGTCTGTTGCTGAAGCAAAAAGTGCCTTATCCAGTTCACGTCCATTATCCCATTCAACGTCCCAGTTTTCTTCAAAAACTGTAATTCCTGCTGGTGTCAGGTTATCATCGGCTCCTAAGCCGAACCCCCCCCCACCGCCGGAAACAGGTGTACATGATGTAAGGGCAAGAATGGCAGCTGCTGAAAGTGAAAATACGATTTTGTTAAATAATTTCATTTTTTTTGTTCTCCAATAAAAAGCCAATGAGCGAAATGTCAATTTTGCGAATGACTTTTAGCGTCCGGATGAGCGGACGGTTCAATAGACAATATCTGCAACGCAGATTTGCAAAGATAGAAGTGTCGCGCTATTTTAGCGGTGCTTCTATCTTATGCTCCATGACATGTGGTAAAAACTGAAAACTTTCTCTTCTTTCGTTCGAACTTAAAGAAATGCTAGCATTGGTTTTTTAATCATGGATAAAAAAAAGGTACGGAAAATAATAAATTCAGAATATAAATTCAAAATTTAAAAAATTATTTTTCATGCCCTGAAATCATTTTTATAGAAAGAAAACTGCATTCTTTTTTTTGGACAGTAATTTCATGTCTGGAAAATGTACTCTATTCTGATAAAGGTAAAGCAGATTTTTAGCAACATTTTTTACGGACATAGCCTTTTGTTATGCCTGTAATTTAGTACTGAATCTTTGTAAAATTAATACTTTTTTGATAACTGTATTTTCAAGACGGAATTAAACTTTATGATAACGGAAAAAAAATTGGAGGATATATGAAAATCAGAATTCTGACAGCTGCATTGCTTTCATCTTTCGTGCTGCTTTCAAATGTTGCCGCCCAGTCAGCCTACACAGATGCTGACCTTGTATGGAGTGACGACTTTTCAGCAAAAAAACTGAACAAGAAAAACTGGAGCTTTGAATATCATGAACCGGGATGGGTTAACAACGAACTCCAGTCCTATGGTGATTCATCAAAAAATACTTATGTAAAAGACGGATGTCTTGTAATCCAGCCGGTCCAGATTAAGAATAAGAACGGAACATATTCATATACTTCCGGCCGCATCAATACACAGGGAAAGCATCACTTTAAGTATGGCCGCATGGAAGCCCGCATCAAATTCCCTAAGGGACAGGGATTCCTTCCTGCATTCTGGATGATGCCTGCTGACGAAAGTTTCTACGGAAACTGGCCTAAGTGTGGTGAAATCGACATTGCAGAAGTCCTTGGAAACAAGACTGACACTCTTTATGGAACAATCCACTATGGTGAACCTCATGCAGAAAAGCAGGGAACATACGTACTTGAATCAGGTACATTTGCCGACAGTTTCCATGTAGTTGCAGTTGAATGGGAACCTGGTGAAATCCGTTATTACTGCGATGGAAAACTTTACAAGACTGTAAATGACTGGTTCACAAAGAAACCTGGATTTGGCGAAGTTACATATCCGGCTCCATTTGACCAGCCGTTCTACCTTATCCTTAATGTTGCCGTAGGCGGTAACTGGCCGGGAAATCCTGATGCAACTACAAAATTCGATGAAAGTGCACAGATGGTCGTAGATTATGTAAAGGTTTACCAGAAGAAATCTTATAATGAAGATGTTGAAAAACCTGCTGCCGAAAAAATCGTAATTAATAAGGATTCCAGCGGAAACCTTGTAAAGACCGGTCCTTCAGCATGGAGTTTCCTTACAGCCGGAAAAGGAAAGGGTAATCTTTCCGTTAATGGCGGACAGCTTGTAATTGCAACTTCCGAAGCAGGCGAACTTGATTACAGCATTCAGGTTGTGCAGACGAAAATGCCTATGGAACAGGGAAAGGTTTACAAGTATTCATTTGATGCATGGGCAGACGCTGACCGCACCATGATCACAGGCATTACTGCACCAAATGCAAGTTACATGAGACGTTTTGGTGATGTTAAAGTGAACCTTACTTCAAAGAAACAGCATTTTGAATTTACATTCAATTCCCTTGATGCATCAGATCCTGAATGCCGCATAGAATATAATCTTGGAAATCAGGACAGCACTGCTACCGTTTATGTAGAAAATGTCCGCCTTGAACAGACAGGCGATGTGGATTATTCAAAACTTGCTGCCGGTGTGCTTCCAGATGGAAACTATATTAAGAATGGAGAATTCCAGGAAGGCAAGGGCCGCATGGGTTACTGGATTCTGAACAACGCAAAAAATGCTTCTGCCGGTGTCACAAACGATGACGGCATACGTCAGTTCATGGTTGTAAATGCAAAAGATTCTTCCGCTGATGATGTACAGCTGATTCAGAAAGACATTTCGCTTCCAGCAGGAAAAGATTTCATCCTGCGTTTTGAAGCTTCAAGTTCAAAAGCAGGCCGGGGAACTGTTACAGTTTCAGGTGTAGACTTTGAATTTGACATGACTCCTGCAACAAAAGCATATGAGTTCATCTTCAAGGCTCCACAGTCTAAAATCGCCGGAGCTGTAACATTCAATCTTGGTGTACCAGGCTCAACTGTAATCCTTGACAATGTAAGCCTTAAAGAAAATGTCCTCCTTATGAACGGTGACTTTGAAGACGGAATGACCGGTTTTGAAGTTTACACTCATGACAGTGCAAAAGATTCATACCGTATTGAAGATGGTCCTGAAGGAAAATGCTTTGCAATCACGATTGACAATTCCGGAACAATGGACTGGACGATCCAGCTTAAGCAGAACAATGTGCTTCTTGAAAAAGGAAAGAAATACAAGGTTTCACTCCGTGCAAGGAGCGACATGAAACGTGACATTATGTATGCACTCCAGCGTGACGGCTCAAAGGATAACAACTGGGATCCATATTCAGGCACAATCAAATTTACGCTTTCTGATGAATGGCAGGAATTTGGAAACGAGTTTGAAATGACCCGTGCAACTGACAGCCATGTAATCTTTACGATTTCAATGGGTGCAGTAAATGACAAAAAAATTGCAAAGACTCACACTATTTACATTGATTCAATCGTAGTTTCACAGGTTGAAGAATAACGTAGCTTTGCTGAACTGAAACACAAGGCTATGTCTGTAAAAAGTGTCTTCCGCCTTCGAAGCACAGCTTCTCGGAGACTCGCTCAAAACTCACCTCGTGAGTTTTGACGGCTGATGCCGTCGCTCCCTTCCGCCTTCGAAGCACAGCTTCTCGGAGACTCGCTCAAAACTCACCTCGTGAGTTTTGACGGCTGATGCCGTCGCTCCCTACCGCCTTTGTAAGCATAGGGTAGAAGTGCTTCTATCAGAACATCAATACCTTGAAATTCGTTGTCACTCAGCAACACTATAGCCGGACCTAGCCTTTTTATTTCATGAATTTCTTGTCGGAGTATTTCATACGGTACTGCATTGGCGTCAGTCCGTAATGCTTCTTGAAAATCTTTGAAAAATAACTCTGGGAACAGAAAGACAGTGCATCGGAAATTTCAGCATAAGTGTGTTCAGTATAAATGAGCATCTGGCTTGCAATTTCCATCTGCCGCTGTTCGATATATCCCACAATGGTCATGCCGGTTTCCTTTTTAAAAAGGGAACTCATGTATTTTTCACTAAGACCGATGTAATCTGCAATGTCCTTGATTTTCAGCTGGCTGTTAAGATGATTTGAAATATAATCAATGGCACTGCGGATATAAAGGGAAGAAGCAGAATTTTTCTTTAACTCCTTCATCTTCTTTGCAAATGAGAATACCATTTCGTGGTGCAATTCCTTTATCTGGTCCAGTTCATACATTTCATCCATTTTGCGGATGTAAACGTCGCTTAATGTATAAGCTTCCTCTTTCTGCATTCCATTCTCAATACAGAATCTGGTGATGAATGCCGTCGCAATTATAAAATGGTAACGGGCATTCCTCAGCCTGTCCTTTGAAAGTATCCCCTGACCTTCAACAAGAAGCTGGGGATTCATTTTTTCAAGCATTTCCAGTTCGCCATGACGTACAAGGTCATAGAAGTTCATTTCTTTTGTGTAAGAAATGTGTTCCGTACCATTGTCCATGGAAGTCTGGAGCGTATTGAGGAATTCATTCTGAATTGAGTTATTGCCATCCATTACAAAGAATTGTAATCTGACTTTTTAAAATTTGCAAATTCCTTTTTCAGATGGCCATGTTTATATGAAATGCAGGTTTTTTTACCGCTTCCGTCCTGCACATTTCCGTCCGTCATACTGAACCCGGCTCCGTGTTCAATCCATCCTGCTGAGGTTCCGTCTGTCATGCTGAACTTGTTTCAGCATCTGGTTCATTATCCCAGCAAGATTCTGACCTTATACCTTGAATTTTCTGATTTCGGCAGAAACAATCCTGATGCTCTGGTTATTTTCAACAGTCTTGTCATTGACCTTCCGGATTGATTCGTTCATTTCGTTGACGCTTTCAGACATCTCATTCATGGAACCGGAAATCTCAGCTGCCGTAGAAGCAAGGCTTTCCATCTGCTGCATCATTATCTGTCCGCTCTGTTCCATTTCAACCGCATTTTGTTTTACTTCATTAGTTATGCTGCTGATTTCCTGCATTGCGTTAAGGATCTGCTGGCTTCCTGCCGTCTGTTCATCCATGGCGCTTTTTATTACAGCTTCCTGCTGGCTTACCTTCTGTGTGTTTTCATAAATCATGTTGAACTGATTCTGCAGTTCCTTTGATGAAGCCGAAATGTTTGAAATAAGGTCTTTAAGTCCGATGAGGGTAGAGGAAATCTTTTTTCCCTGTCTGTTGGAATCTTCGGCAAGTTTCCTGATTTCATCTGCAACGACACTGAATCCTTTTCCCACATTCCCGGCATGGGCTGCTTCGATGGCTGCATTCATGGCAAGAAGGTTTGTCTGGCGGGCAATGTTCTGGATTACCGAAGAAGCTTCCATAAGACCTTCAGAATCCATGGCAATTTTTTCAGTAAGTTCCACGGTTTTCTGCAAGACGTTGCGTCCATTGTCAGCAGAATCAGAAAGTTCCGTTACGGACTGGGCGTTCTTTGTAAGTATTTCAGTAACGGACCTGATGTTGGCAACCATTTCTTCAATGGCACTGGAAGACTGTGACACGCTGGAATACTGGATTTCAATATTGCGGTTCAGGTTCTGGATATTGCCGGAAATGTTCCTTACTGTTGCAGATGTTTTTTCTGCACCTGCAGTCTGATTTGACACTTCATTTTTTGTGCTTGCAATATTCTCTGAAATTTTACTGATTGCGCCTGCTGCTTCTTCCATGCTTTCAGAAAGTCCCGCTGCTACATTTCCCATTACGCCGGACTGGTCAACTACTGCGGAAACCGTATTGCTGAGTTTTTCGAAAGTCAGGTTGAAGTATTTTGAAAGCAAGGTGATTTCGTCATTTCCTTTTTCAGGAATGCGCAGTGTAAGGTCACCTTCGCCCTCGGAAATGTTCTGCAGGATTTTTACCGTATTCCGTAATGGTTCGGAAACAAATTTTGCAAGCCTGCTGGAAATAATTGCTGCAAGAATCAGTCCTGCAATTGCGGCAATTATGATTGTATTGATTATTGCGTGTTTTGCCCGGTCAACATTTGAAACCGGAATTGCAATTATGTAATCCAGTGCCAGGTAGTTATTCTTTGAATGCACAAGCCTGAATTCATATTCATTTCCTGCCGTAAATTCCCTTTTTCCTGCAGCTGCATCTTCTGTGAGTCCTGCAAGGCAGTTGATTCCCCGGTCAGCAAGTTTTGTAAATTCCTTTGTCTTGTCCAGCTGGTCAACGATGATGTTTCCTGCATTATCTGCCAGAATGAATAGTTCGTCTTCATCATTGTGGTGGCATACAGTAAGAAGGTGGTTGATGTAATCTACGTTCGCATCAATGGAAATTACGCCTCTTGGTTTTCCATTTGCATCATTAAAGAATTTGGAAACCGCAATTGTTTTGTATCCGGCAGAAGCTTTATATGCATTTGAAAAATTGACGCCGCCATTTTTGTTTTTTGCATTCTTGTACCACGAACGGGCCCGGCTGTCATAATTGTTTGAGCGTGGTTCCGACGGAAAACGCACGAATGCACCGTTGGACTCAAGTGCAATGGAAATTCCCATTACCGCATCATTGGTTTCTACAAATGATTTTTCAAGGCTGTATACTGAATATTCATATGGCCCGAAATTTGCCGGATCTGCCGGAACTTTACCGCTGGGATCAGCCAGATTTACATAAGAAGTGATGCTGTCATCATCTTCCATTATAGTGCTGATATTTACAAAAGAATTTGCAAGGGATTCAATTTCTCCAAGGAAAGCGTCAAGTGCAGCATCTGTAGTTACGATTGTATTCTGGATTTTGTCTTCATAACGGGCTTTATCTACAGCTGCAACTTTAGTATATGAAAAAAATCCTACTATAAGAATGACTGCAAAAACAGTCAGTACAGTTCCTAACAGAACCTTTGTTCCGATAGTTCCGTTTTTGTCTGATGAACCAAATTTCATACCAAATCTACCTCTGGAACGATTATAGCACAATTTGCATATTTGTATGATGGCTTCTATAGTAAAAAAATGAATTTTCCCGGCCTCCCTTTACTGCATTATTCCGTGATTGCCCTAAACACAGCTTTGTGATAGTATCTGTATGTAAAAACACCGCGTTGGTTTTCCTGGGGAGGGCTGGCGGCTGACGGTCTGCTTTTACATAATCAATTTTCTTTGTTCCGCGATGATTCTGCGGACAGGAGCGCGTGATGAACGTAGTTGTTATGGGAGCCCAGTGGGGCGATGAAGGAAAGGGCAAGATTGTTGATTACCTTGCTCAGGATGCAAAATATGTTGTACGCTTTGCCGGTGGTGCAAATGCAGGTCACACAATCGTAGTTGATGGAAAGAAATATGCACTCCATCAGGTTCCGTCAGGAATCCTTTATCCTGGAAAGTCAGTTTTCCTTGGAAGCGGAATGGTAATTGATCCGGAAGCTCTCTTTAAGGAACTCCAGATGCTTAAGGATAACGGCATTGACTGGGAAGGCCGCGTATTCATTTCTGACCGCGCACATCTTACCCTTCCAGGCTACCGTGAAATGGACAAGCAGCGTGATGCAGCAAGAAAGCGTCCTATCGGAACTACAGGCCGTGGAATCGGAACTACTTATTCACAGAAATCAGAACGTGACGGAATCCGTCTTGCAGACCTTGACTGGGATGAAAAGTGGAATGACCTTGACGATGCAGACAAGAAATTCCTTGAACAGTTCAAGGACCAGCTCATCAAGATGCGTGTAGACATCGCTGCAAAGATGTTCGAATTCCGCAATGACAATATACTTTTTGAAGGTGCACAGGGCGCAATGCTGGACATCGATTCAGGAACTTATCCATATGTTTCTTCCGGTGCATCAGGCTCTTATGGTGCTTCTTCCGGTGCAGGAATCGGACCAAAGGCAATCGACAAGATTTACGGTGTATTCAAGGCATATGAAACACGCGTAGGAAACGGCCCGATGCCATCTGAATTCAATGCAGAAACAGAAAGCGAACTTTGCGATTATGTACGCAACACTGGAAACGAATTCGGTGTAACGACAGGCCGCCCACGCCGCTGTGGTTACCTTGACCTTGTAGCCCTCCGCTATGCATGTCATGTAAACTCAATTGACAATCTGGTACTTACACACCTTGATATTTATGATGACATGGACGAAATTGAAGCCTGTGTTGCATACGATATTGATGGAAAAATCGTTACAGATTTCCCTGCATCAATTCCTGCACTTAACAAGGCAAAACCTGTGCTCCAGAAGTTTACAGGTTGGAAACAGTCAATCAAGGAATGTACTTCATATGACAGGCTTCCACAGAATGCAAGGGATTATGTGGAATTCATTGAAGATTTCACAGGAACAAAGGTTGGAATCGTTTCAGTTGGTGCTGACAGAAACCAGACCTTCGTACGTGAAACAATCTGGAAGTAATCAGTAACACTGAATACGGACATAACCACAAAAAAAGGATGCCGCCCGTGCTCCAGCCTGAATACAGTTCAAGTTGAAGCAGGGCGGCATTTTTTGTCCCGGATTATAGTCCGTCATCCCGGTCCCGACGCTGTAATTACAATGTTTCCCTTATCTGAAAAGTTCCTTTGCCCCGGACATGAATTTATTTCCGCGGTCAAATTCATTTGTGAACATCCCGAATGATGTAGCACCCGGAGAAAATACTACTGTATCAGCCTTGTATGCAGCCTTTTCTGAATCCTGCATGTCTTCTTTAAGCTGTGCAAAAAGTTCTGCAAGTGAACTGAAAGGCCCTTCATACTTTACGCCTTTTTCATCAAGCTGGGAAACCAGTTTGTCTGTTCCTGTTCCTGCAAGAAGGTAAAGTCCCTGCACAGGAGTAGAGCCGGAATTCTGGTAATCCAGAGTCTCTGCAAGGATGTCAAATTCAAGCCCTTTATCCGTTCCACCCGTAATGAATGTTACCGGCTTTCCGAATGACTGGCTTGCGGCTGCGGCTGCTTCCGGAACTGTTGCGCATGAGTCATTGTAAAAACGGATGCCCTTTCCCGAGGCAGGATTCTTCCATGAATGGAAATACTGGAGCCTGTGGGGGATTCCGTTCCATGAAGAAAGGATCGAAATTATTTCTGAAGGTTCAACGCCCATAAGGTAGAGCACAAGGGCAGCATTTGTAACATTTGCCCTCATGTGGCGGCCCGGCACGCTGATTTTTTTCAGGATGACAGTGTCTTTCGGTTTTCCAGGAATACGGGCTTTTGCGCAGAAATTTCCATCTTCATCTTCTGTCTGCCAGATTCCGTATTCAGAAAGGTCCAGTTCAGCCTGACTGTACTTGATTACTTTTCCGCCGGTTTCCTTTGCAAAAACCTGTCCCCAGGTTCCGCCTTCTGCCGGTCCGGTTCCTACAGGATCGCCATCTGCATCAACGATGGTAAAGTCATTCTGTGTCTGGTCAGCAAAAATAAGCTTTTTGTCGGCAATGTAGTCGCTCATATTGTGATACCAGTTCTGATGGTCTGGAACGATTTTTGTAATCAATGCAATATGCGGCTTTAATGCTTTCCGTCCCCGTAAGTCGGCCAGCTGCCAGCTTGAAAGTTCAAGGACTACCGGAGTAGATCCGTCGGTCTTGTCAAGGAAGGTGAGGGGGCTTACCGTAATGTTTCCCCCAAGGAATGTCTTGTATCCTGCTTTTTCGAGACCGTAATGGATTGCGCTTACAGTAGAAGATTTTCCCTTGCTGCCGGTAATGGCAATGACAGGAGCTTTTGTAAACCGCAGGAAAAGGCTTATGTCAGTTTCAATTGCACTGGCAGCCTGAAGGTACTGGTTTCCTTCAATTTTTACGCCTGGATTTTTAATGACGCAGTCTGCATCCCGGAAATCTTCTATCCTGTGTCCGCCTAAAACATAAGTCAGTTTTGACTGGTCAACGGATTTGTCCATTGCAATTGAATCAATGGTAGGTTTGAGCTGTTCTTCCGTCTTCATGTCTGTGGCAATGACGTAGGCTCCATGTTTCAAGAGGAATTTCACGGCAGCTTCTCCGCCTCCGTTCAAGCCCAGCCCCATTACCGTAATGTGGCATCCTTTTATGTCATCTAATGAATTGAAAAAACATCCTTCCGGATAAATATGTGGTTTAAGCACCATTATGATTTAATCTCCTTAGCGTGAAGTCTGAAGCTGTTCCTTTGTCTGGTATCTCTGTACTGCCTGAGCCAGAAGCATTTCAATCAGGTCAGCATACTTTAAACCGGAAGCTTCGCACATTTTCGGGAACATGCTGATTGATGTAAAGCCCGGAAGTGTATTTATTTCGTTCAGGTAATATTCTCCGCTTTCCTTGTCAACAAAAAAATCAACGCGGCTGAGTCCGCTGGCATTTACTGCCCTGTATGCCTTTTCTGCGGTTTCCTTGATTTTTGTCCGCATTTCTTCCGGCAGGTCGGCAGGAATTTTAAGTGCTGCACCTTCAGGATCATTGTATTTTGCATCATAATCGTAGAATTCGTGGGTCGGAAGGATTTCTCCAGGTTCATATGCCTTTACCACGCTTTCAGGAACTTCTCCTGATTCAATGCAGCTGTTTCCAGTGACACTGCATTCAACTTCCCTTGCATTTACGGCCTTTTCAATAAGGACTTTATTATCCCACATGAATGCTTCCATCAGTGCCATTGAAAGTTCCTTTGCAGAGTGGGCTTTCGTTGCTCCTACTGATGAACCTGCATTACATGGTTTTACAAAAAGTGGCAGTCCCAGCTTTTCTATTGCATCACTGAATACCTGGTCATACTTCCTGCTGTCAGAAAGTTCAGTCCGTGTCATGCATATGTACGGAACTACCGGAAGTCCGTTATATGCCCATATTTCCTTTGTCATTTCCTTATCCATTGAAAGGCTTCCGCTCATTACGCTGCATCCTACATAAGGAACATCTGCCATTTCCAGAAGTCCCTGAAGGATTCCGTCTTCGCAGTAAGTTCCGTGGAGTGCAGGAATGATTATGTCAATTCCAAGTGATTTTCCACCTGCTGTAAATGCATCTTTCTTTCCGCCTGAAACTATGGAAACAAGATTTGCTTCGTCTTCTGCTATCTGGAATACTGCATTTTCATCATTCTTTATGCGTTCAAATTCCGCTGCCGGCTGAAGGTACCAGCGGTTGTCCTTTGTAATTCCGATGAGTGTCACCGTATGCTTTGCCGTGTCGATATGTCTTGCAACTGATGCAGCCGATACCAATGAAACTTCATGTTCACCTGATTTACCACCAAATAAAATTCCTACATTCATTTTTTATACCCCATTTCTGCCAGAGCTTTTCTTGCCTCTGCTGCTTCGTCATATGGCATGACCCTGTCTTTATATATTATCGAATTTTCATGTCCTTTTCCTAACAGCAATACGATGTCGCCCGGTGCTGCCATGGAAAATGCCTTCCGTATAGCTGACGGCCTGTCAGGAATGATGAGGAGGTCCTTGCCTTCCGTCTTTCCGGCTTTTACTGCACCATCTGCAATCATGGAAAGAAGGGCAACGGAATCTTCACCCCGTGGGTCTTCGTCAGTAAGGATTACTACATCGCAATATTCTGCTGCAATTTTTCCCTGCAACGGACGCTTTGTCAAATCCCGTTCGCCGCCGCTTCCAAAAAGGGCAAAAATCTTCCCTCTGCATCTCTTCCGTACAGGAGGAAAGATTGTTTCAAAGGATGACGGTGTATGTGCATAATCAACCGTCACTTCAAAGGGCTGTCCTTCATCAATTACGGTCATGCGTCCTGATACCGGAACAAGATCCTTTGCGTATTCTGCCAGCTGCGACATGGAAATTCCTGTAAGCTTTGAAACTGCAATTATGGAAGCCATGATGTTATATGCATTGAAGGCCCCCGGTAATCCTGCTGAGACGCTGAAATTTTCCAGTCCATTAACATCAAATGAAACCGTCCGGTCAGTTGCGACAATATTTTCTGCAGTAAGATATTCCATTCCCTGTGGAATTTCTGGAAGTCCCTCTGCCGTTCCCTTTCCTGCTGAGCGTCCTGCCATTCCTGTTGTAGTAAATCCGTAGACCTTATGTTCCGTTGCATTGCAAAAATATTCTGCGCTTGGGTCTTCAAGATTTACTACACCAAATGCCGGAATGTTTTTTTCAGTCCCGCTGATGGTCTTTTTATGTGTATTTCCGTCCAGTGCCCTGAAAAGGTTTGCCTTATCAGAACGGTACTGCTCAAATGTCTTATGGAATTCAAGATGTTCCAGCGTGACGTTCATGAAGATACCGCAGTCAAAACAGACTCCGTCCAACCTTCCAAGCTTCTTTGAAAGTCCGTGACTTGAACTTTCGATGACTGCGTACTGGCAGCCGTTTTCCACCATTTGTGCCAGATGATGATGGATGATGGTTGCTTCCGGTGTGGTTGCATGTTGTGGATTTGGAAGGGCATCACCGCCAAGAGAATATTCAACCGTAGAAATGAAGCCTGCTTTTTTTCCGGCAAGGCGCAGAAGCTGCCATACAAAGGAAACGGTCGAAGATTTTCCTTCCGTTCCGGTAACTCCGATGACCACCAGTTTCTTTGACGGTGAATCATAAAAAGCATCTGATACCGGCGCCATTGCAAGCCGCGAATCTTCAACTTTAAGGAATACGGGCATTACGATGCCGTCTGGTTTTGTGCCAGGTTCAGACAGCTTTCCCAGGGTGCGGCGTACAACTGCCTCACCGATTTTTATCTGGTCTTCTTTTTCTATTCTGCCTTGATAGATTATTGCGCCGGCACCTTTATCAATGGCCGTGGCAATGAATTTGTTTCCATTTATGTGTGTTCCAGGGAGTGCAAAGAAAATTGATCCTTCCGTAACATCCCGGGAATCATATACAGGATCTGTTACAGGCGTTGCGCCGATAAGGTTTTCATCCAGCGGGGTCGTACCGTCAGCGGCAACAGCTTTATAGGAAAATGATTGCAATATGGAGGATAGTTTTTTCTGCATGAAAATCATTCTAGCGCATATAAACCTGCCCCGCAAGTTGTTTTTTTTGGGGGATTTTTATATAGTCTGAATGTTATGTTTGAAGTTAGAGTAGAAACTGATTTTGCCGCAGCCCATTTCCTGCGGGATTATAATGGAAAATGTGAAAATCTCCACGGTCACAATTATAAAGTCTTTGCCCATATCCGGGGTACGGAATTGAACGAAGGCGGAATGCTTCTGGATTTTACAAGATTCAAGAAAGTATTGAAGGAAGTCTGCAACGGTCTTGACCATATCAATCTGAATGACATTGAGTATTTCCAGCAGAATCCCAGCGCCGAAAAAATCGCCCTTTATATTTACACCCACGTAATTGAAAATTTCAAGACCGGTGAACTTGATCTTTCATATTCAGGAAATGAATGCCGTAATACAAAAGGCCCGTATCTGTATTCAATAGATGTATTTGAAACTGACAGAAACCGTGCTACTTATTCCGTATATTAACCGGTGACTATGTCCGTCTATGGACTTGTTGATTAATGATGAACCTTGAAGTATCGATGATCTGACAGGAAACTGTACTCGATGCTGATAAAGGCTTTGCAGGATTAATGGAAAAATTAACTGCATGATAGTAGAAAAAAGTGGGACGCAGATAGGGAGCGACGGCCTGAGCCGGGAAAACTCACGAGGTGAGTTTTGAGCGAGTCTCCGAGGAGCTGTGCTTCGAAGGCGGAAGGGAGCGGCGGCCTGAGCCTGAGCTGTACAGCCTAGAGTCTTACCGGTATGTGCATTCCGTTAAGTTCATCCTTTATTGAACCTACCGTATATTTACCAGAGTGAACCATTGTGGCAATCAGGGCTGCATCTGCCTTTCCTTCTGTGAGTACGTCAGCCATGTGTGCAGGTGTTCCGCCGCCACCGGAAGCAATTACAGGAACAGAAACACTTTCCGCAATCATCCGTGTAAGGTTGATTTCGTATCCTTCCTTTGTTCCGTCCGCATCAATGGAATTCAGTACGATTTCTCCTGCTCCCAGTTCCACTGCCTTTTGCGCCCATTCCCGGGCATCCAGTTCCGTTGCCGTCCGGCCTCCATTAATGAATACCCGGTAACCGCTAGGCATTGAGTCATCCTTTGCTGCATCCATTCCAAGGACGATGCACTGGTTGCCAAAAATTGCTGCACCTTCTTTAATGAGTTCCGGATTCTTTACTGCCTGGGAGTTCAGGCTGACTTTTTCTGCACCGGCAAGGATTGTGGACCTGATGTCTTCTACCGTACCGATTCCGCCGCCTACACAGAAGGGAATGAACACCTGGCTTGCAACTCTGGAAATAAGGTCAAGTATCGGTCCCCGTCCCCGTGCTGATGCCATGATGTCATAGAAAACCAGTTCATCAACACCCTGACGGTAATATTCTGCCGCCATTTCCACAGGATCCCCTATATCTATATTGTTCTGGAATTTGATTCCTTTTGTAGTCCTTCCGTCCTTTACATCAAGACAGATAATGATTCTTTTTTTTAACATCTTATTCTCCGCAGTAATTCCTCAGGATTCTCAATCCGTGTTCCCCTGATTTTTCAGGATGGAACTGGAAAGCCGTAATGTTGTCCTTTTCAACACAGGCTGGAACCTTTACGTCATAATCAGCATAAGCCTTTATGACGGAAGGATCTTCCGGCTGGATTACATATGAATGTACAAAGTAGAAATCACTGTGTTCAGGAACACCTTTTAGAAGTCGGCTGCTGCCATTATCGTATGTAAGGTCATTCCATCCGATTTGTGGAATTTTCAGAAATCCGTTTTCTTTTCCGGCCTCTTTCCATAATGTGGAAAAATGCTTTATAGAACCTTTTAAAAGTCCCAGGCATTCAGTGTTACCTTCTTCTGAATATTCAAAGATGATCTGGGAACCCAGACAGATTCCTAAAAGCGGTTTGTTTTCCGCTGCCCATTCCTTAAGGAAATCCCCGAGTCCTGTAATTTTAAGCTGCTGCATTGCATAAGTAGCTTCGCCAACTCCAGGGAAAATAAGTTTTTGACATTTTTTCAGTTCATCAGGATTTTTTGAAAGAATGTAATTTACATTCAGACTTTCCAAAGCACGTTCAACACTCTTTATGTTACCGGCATTATAATCAACGATTCCAATCATATTTAAAATGTTAATGAATCAAATCTTTAAGGTCAATCATTTTTACTTTTATGGTTGTCTCTAAAAATTGAATTTTTTTGGAGTGTCCTTATGTTTTGCTCCATATTTACCGATACTGAACCTATGAAAGTAGATGTAATCATACCTGTAGTACAGAAAGTCCTTACAAGTCCCCTTGTCCTTATCACTGCGGCTGTAATTATTTTTTATCTGAACTTTGTTTTTTTTGTAGCCAGGTATAGAAAACGTCCTTCAATGCCAAAGGTAAAAAAAGCAGCTCCTGCACCAGCACCTGCACCGGCTCCAACCGAAGTTTCTGATGCTGGAGAGTAAATGGAATCTCCAAAAAACTGCCCGTTAGAAATGACTGGCGGGTTTCAGGCTGTTTCGTAAAATTTTAATTTCCAGAGGTTTCCTGAACTGTTTTACTGCAGTCAGATGGCCTTTCCACAGAATTCCGGTCTTCATTATTAATCCTGCAGAAAAAAGCTGGCTGATTATTTCCTTTATATCTTCTGCCGTCCATATGCTGACGGAAAAATCCTTTCTGGTTTTCCTGTTGAATATGACTTGCAGGAATGAAATTATTTCTGATTCACTGTAGCATTTCCTGTGTTTCCATATGAACCTGAATACAGTTTCCTTATCTTCCGCCATCATCAGGTTCGTTAAGGGAATCCTGTTCATCTTTGTCCTGCATACATCGCATCCGGAACAGGCCGCCTGTTCTCCGCCTAAAGCATCAAGCAGTATCTGCCGCCGGCATGTAACAGCTTCTGCAAATTCCTTTAAGACTCTCTGACGGCTCTTTTTTTCAAATGTACCGTATTTCATGCTGTCATTAAAAGACCATAGCAGTATTGCTTTTGCAACCTGCCTGTCACGGCCGCCACGTCCTGCTTCCTGAGTGTAGCTTTCTGCGGTAGGACTTGGTTCAAGATGGATCACGGTCCTTATATCCGGCTTGTCCATGCCCATGCCGAAAGCACATGTACAGCAGAGAACTGCATCCTTTTTAGGAAAGAACCACTTTTCGACTGAATCCTTTTCTTCCCGGGAAAGTCCTGCATGGTAAAACTTTACGGAATCTTCCGGCATGACCTGCGCCAGTTCCCTTGCCATGTCTTCCGATTTATGTCTTGTGCCGCAGAAAATTATCAGCGGCTTTTCTTCCTTTAATGCATACATCATGGCAGCTTTCTTCTTTGCCCAGGCATAGTGCACTTGATAATGAATGTTCGGTCTGTCACTTTCCCCACGCACGATATGAGCCTTGCCTTCAAAAAGGACTTCACTGATCCTTTCAAGGACGGAAGGGGAGGCAGTGGCAGTAAAGGCAGTTACAAGCGGAATTCCAAGTTCCGCTATTATTTTCCCCAGCGTAAGGTATGCCGGTCTGAAACTGTCTCCCCATTCAATACAGTGGGCCTCGTCAATGGCAATATGGGAAATGTTGCATTGTGCCAGCCGCTTTACAAGCTGCTCATTCTGCAATACTTCCGGATTGGCAATGATTATTTTTGCACCTTCTTTAATGCGCCTGAAAATTCCATTGCGTTCTTCCTCTGTCTGGCCGCCCCGCAATATTACTGCATCAATTCCGGCTTCCTTCATCCTTCTGGCCTGGTCCGACATAAGGCCGAGCAGCGGATAGAAGATTAATGTTGCTCCTTCCAGCATTACGGCAGGAACCATAAAGCACATGGATTTTCCGGCACCGGTCGGAAGGAGTACAATCTGCCTTCCAAGACAGAATCCGTCCGTAATGTCTCCGTCATCATGACAGCTGCCGAAGCCTTCCATGACAGTGGAAATGGAGCCGTTTTTCAGGTCTTCATAAGCTTCAAGGATGTTTCCGATTACAAGCCTCTGCCACGGAAAAAGGTATTTCACTCCAAAATATTTTCTGGCAGCTTCCAGGGGAGGATCATAAATACCTTCGTCATCACCTTCAAATAATTCAGTTTCGTCATTTTGTACCATATCCACAACATAGGAATAACTGGACAAAAAAGACGGAATCATCTGTCCATTATCGTAATTTCCACACGGCGGTTTTTTGCAAGTCCTTCCGGCGAATTGTTGTCAGCCACAGGCTTTGTAGCACCAAGCCCTTGGGTAAAGATGTGATATTTGTCTTTGACTTTTTTCGCTATAAGATAATCTGCAACGGCTTCAGCCCGTTCTTCAGAAAGTTTCTGCCTTGAATATTCTGAACCCCGCAATGCCGTGTGACCGGTTATGAGAAGGTCATTGTCTTCAAATTCCTTCAGAATCGTAATTATTTTATCCAGCTTTACTTTTTCTGAATTCCGCAGCTTGTTACTGTCTGGTTCAAACTGAATGTTTTCAATGCTTAGTGTAAGTCCTTTTTCTCCTGCACTTACGCTGACATTTTCAATTCCCAGGTCCGTGATTTTTTCCATTACGGAATTCACATTTTCTTCTGTTGCGCTTCTTTTGAATTCCGTCACTTTTGCACTGGCCTGTCCTTCAAAACGGAAATAATTCCCTTCCGTAGTCTTTATCGTTATCCTGAAATCTTCATTGTAATGATCGATATAGCCTTTTTCATCGTCCCAGTAAATTGTCTGGTGGGAATATCCAGAAGTCTCTTCCGGAACTTCTCCTATAAGCTTGAGATGAGATGTATCAAGGGCAAAATACATGTTGTAATTTACTTCGAATTTATAGAATGTTTTTCCATCAGCATCCTTTGCCGGGCCGCAATATCTGTAAACCGCATCAAAGGGAACTTTGTATGGCTTTTTCATTCCGAATGTCCTCCGGAGGTCGTGGGCTTCATGCCCTTGTTCCGTCCATATTTCCCCGGTGGAAATTTCCCTGTCAGGAAATACGGGAACGTCACGGACTACAGGCATGAAGTATTCATCCGAAATGTCATAGCGTCCCTGCCTGTCTCTTGTAAAGACAGTGTAATACTCTTCGCCATAAGTAAAAGCTCCGTTTTCGATTCCCACGGAATTTTCCGTTGTCATGAATACTGCTTCATGCCTTGCACTTCCGCCATCATGGTCAACATCAGTTACGTTAACTGTAATCCTGTTTACTATTTCTGCCTGATGATTGAAATTGTTATTGACATACACATTTTCGTCAACTTTTGAAAGGATGCGGTAGGAATCATTCTGCCTGTATTTGAAAAAGAATTTTTTTGTTCCGGCATTACCATCCGGGGCAGTCTGAGCAGCCAGTCCTGCACCTGCAATAAAAAGTAATGATGCTGCGAAAGTCCGCAAGTACTTTGAAAAATAATTTTTTTGTGATGCACTTAATAATAAGCTGATTTTTTCCATAAAATAAAAATGACAGAAAATCATTGTTTTTTCAACATCGGAGAATCTTTGCCATTTGTATTTTTTAATGTTACACTAACATCATAATGTTGAACACAAAATTAAAGGAATTTTCCATTTTCATTATGTCAGATGTAAAGCTTTTCGCGCTTCTGATGATTGTACTTATGGTCATATTTTTTTTCTTAGGCCGGTTCATCGGACACTTGGAAGAAGGGCATGACATATCAAAGAAAATAAAGGATGGAAAGCAGAATGCGCTGCAGCGTTCAAGGGCGGTGCTTGGTGGACTTGCCGGTGAACAGCTGGCCCCGTTTTTTCCGGACTTTCCATGCAATCCCTGTGATGTCCGTTTTGTCGGAAAACCTGTGGATTTCGTCGGATTCCCCGGAGCGGCGGAAGGACAGGAGATAAAGGAAGTCCTCTTCATAGAAGTAAAGACCGGCAATGCCGTACTTTCAAAGCGGGAAAAAGAAATCAAGGCAGCCATAAATGCCGGCCGTGTACGTTACGTTGAATACCGGGTAAAGGTGTAATCCATTCCTAAAGCTTGTCAAGGGCACTGTTGTTGCCTGAAAGGAATTCCTCAATCCTTTCAGACGACATGGGTTTTCCACGGAGGAAGCCCTGTACGTTTTTACAGTTCAGGCTCTTTAAAAGTGCCAGCTGGTCATTCTTTTCAACGCCTTCTGCAATTGTATCAAGCCCCATTTTGGTAACCATGGAAATAATGGAATTCGTAATTTCTGCCGAGATTCCGTCAGATTCCGTAATGTTCTGGATGAATGATTTGTCAATTTTCAATGTCGTCAGCGGAAGAATCTGCAGGTAACGCAATGATGAATATCCTGTTCCGAAATCATCAAGGGAAACTCCGAATCCCAGCTGCTTTATTTTGTCCAGAATGGCAATGACCTGTTCAGTATTTTCAATAAGTACGCCTTCTGTAATTTCAATCTCAATGTGTGAAGTATCAACACCGTGCTTTTCCGTAATTGACTGGAGCATCGGAAGGAAATGTTTTTCCTTTAATTGTACCGGTGAAACATTTATGGACATTACGCCATCATAATTATAATTTTCTTCCCATTTTTTCTGGAAATCAAAGGCTGTGTTCAGGATCCATTCTCCAAGCTTGACTATGAATCCAGATTCTTCTGCAATTGGAATGAAGTCATCAGGCGGAATGCGTCCGTATTCAGGGTCTTCCCAGCGTATTAATGCTTCAAAACCACGTAGTGTATTTGATGCAATGTCAAACTGAGGCTGGAAGAAAAGCTTGAATTCGTTATTTGCAAAGGCAGCCGGCATTCTTTCCTTGTAAAAGACTTTACGCAGGAATGTCTTCTGCATTTCAGGAGTAAAAATGCAGCTGTGATGTCTTCCGTCTTTCTTTGCGTGATGCATTGCCAGGTCTGCAAATTTCAGGAGGTCTTCAGGCACCGGACTGTCATCTGGAAAAATCGTTATTCCGCCGGAAATGCTGATTCCACGGCTCATGAATGTTTCAAGCAGTGTATCTGCAATATTTATGGCAGAATCTGCCGAAGTAATGCCGGCTGCCAGAATGGCAAATTCGTCATCCCCGAATCTGTAGGTACGGATGTTTTCCCGTTCAAAATTCTTGAATATTTTTGCTGCACGGATGAGTATCCTGTCACCTTCTGCAAGACCTTTTGAATCATTGATGGACTTCATGTTGTCCAGGTCAAAAATCATCAGTGCAAATTTTTCATTCTCATTGTGTATGAGGTTTGAAAAATCCTTGTTGAAACGGGTCCTGTTAGGCAGGGTTGTAAGTGTATCGGTAAAAATTGCCTGCTGCAGCTGTTCATTATAGAAACGTTTTGCAGTAATGTCGTAAAAATTGAGAATGAGGAGACTGTCCGTACATTTCAGTTCTGCATTGAACCATGTCTGACGGCTTTCAAGGAAAAAAGTCTTTTCAGTCTTCTTTCCTGATTCTACAGCCTGTCTTACAATTTCATTCCAGCTTTCATCACATGGAACTAAAAAGTCAAGTTTACTTATTTTTTCACCTATGGAAATATTGCAGACAGAATTAATGAAAGCATCATTCACATAAGTTATAGTAAAATCAGAACTGTCAGTTGTTATGACCGGCAGTTCAAGGGAATCCAGAATGTCTTTGTAAAAGGCGGCATTGTTCATTGCTGTATGGTATATTATAAACAGAAAATTGTCAAAATAAATCTGTTTATAATATTGAACGGAGCGTTTTCCTTTCAGAAACCTCTGGAAACCCGGATTTTAGAAATGGACTTCCAGCCGTCAGTCTGCTGCGAACCTTATTTCCTGCCAGAATTCATTGTAAGTTTCAAGATCTTCACCAAGATCCATCTTGAGTTCACAGTTTTCCATTTCTTCGGCTTTGTACATAGGTTTCTGAGTCATGTACTTTTCGGCTTCCATATTTACTGTTGCAGGGAATCTGAAAGCATCAAGGAATTCTGCATAGTTTTCAGGCCTGTGGATAAAGTTGATGAAATCCATTGCCAGTGAATAATGCCTGCTGTCCTTGAGGATTACCATTGAGTCAATATACATGGGACCACCTTCTTTCGGGATAAAGAAGTCTATCATGTCATCCTGCTTTTCCGGATCAACTTCACCATATACTACTTCTGCATATCCCTGGCATACCCAGAAATCTCCGGAAGCAAAGGATTTTCCAAATCCTTCCGCATCAAATTTTACAAGGTTCGGAGACCATTTTTCCTTTACCAGTTTTGCTGCTGCGGCAAGTTCGTTGCCGTCTGTAGTATTTACGGATTTTCCATTAAAGGCCAGGGCATCACCAAGGACTTCCCGCATGTCATCCATCATTGACATGTGGTCTTTCAAGTCTGTGCGTTCAAATATGCTCCAGCTCTTTTCATAATTCTTTACGCGCTGTTTGTTTACCGCAATCCCGGCAGCACCCATGTAATATGGAACTGAATATTTCATTTCAGGATCATAAGTAGCCTTTGCTAGTACTTTTGGATTGATTTTTGATTTATTCGTAAGCTTTGAATGATCAATCGGCAGCAACATTCCTTCATCAATCATGATTGAAGTGTAATCCTGTGAAGGGAATGTAATGTCATAGCCTGATGCACCGGCCTTGAGTTTTGAATACATTACTTCGTTTGAGTCAAATGTTGCAACAACCACCTTGCAGTTGAATTCTTTCTCAAATTTTTCAATTACAGAATCCGGAGTATAGTAAGTCCAGTTGAACAGGTACAATGTCCTGTCAGTTTCCGAAAGATCCTTTATTGCACTGTCTCCAGCTTTTTCTTTTCCGCATGAAGATACGAACATTGAAGTGCAGATTACTGCAGCAGTCATTAAGATGTTGAAGATTCTTTTCATTTTTATCTCCATAATTTGACTTTTTTATGTACAAAGTTTGCAACGCAAACCTGAAGATGTTGAGTGCATCTCAAAAAACACTATTTCGAGCTGCCTTCTTTTTTTATCTTGCCTTTATGCAGCAGCGAAATTCTTGAGGAATTTCCTTAAGAGGATTGCTACGGCACATGTTGCAAGTATGACTACAAAAGAAAGGGCATTGATTACCGGTGTTACGCCTGTCCTGATCATGGAATAGACGAAAAGCGGCAGTGTCGTTGACCCCTTGCCTGAAACAAAATATGTTATTACGAAATCTTCCAGAGACATTGTGATTGCCATGAAGAATCCGGAAACGATTCCCGGTCTGATTCCAGGGATTATTACCTTGAACATCGTCTGGGCATCCGTTGCTCCCAGGTCATGAGCCGCCTCGATTACCGAAAAATCAAAATCGTCAAGACGGGCCATTACCATCATATATACAAACGGGAGACAGAAAGTGGTATGGGCTGCAAAAATCGTAAAAAGCCCCAGTGGTATTTTTATTCCGCTGAAGAATATCAGCATTGAAACACCGATTATTACTTCTGGCAGTACCATAGGAAGGAAACTTACAGTCTGTATGAATGTCTTTCCCTTAAACCTGTACCAGTTGATTCCTACGGCGGCTGCAGTTCCCAGTACTGTTGCCATGGCAGCGGAAGTGACTGCTACAATAAAGCTGTTCATCACTGCATTCCAAAGGGCAGGTGATTTAAAGAAAAGGGTTTTATACCATACCAATGAAAATCCGGTAAAATCTGCACCTTTTGAACTGTTGAATGAAAAAAGCACTATTACAAAAAGCGGCATGAAAAGGAACAGTATTGAAAGGTACAGTACTATTTTTGAGAATGAAAATATTTTTTCCGTCTTATGCCACCTTTTTCTGGCATGACGTGCGGGTTCAGGCTGTTTTTTCGGCAGGCTGAAATGTTTCTTCAATGAATTATATATATTTGATTTCATGATGCTCCTGTTAAAACTCATTTGTAATTCAGCGGCCTGTTTTTCCGGTTACATAATTTTCTTCTTTTGAAGATGATTTCTTCAATGAAGATTCTTTTTTACCGGTAATGAGCATTATCATTACACCGGCAGTACTTATGAGTGTAATGATCATGGAGAATGCTGAAGCCAAAGGCCAGTTACGCACTTTATTGATCTGGTCTACGATTACGTTTCCCAGCATGTATGAACCTTTTCCACCGATAAGAAGCGGCACTGTGTAAGCACCGAAAATCGGAATGAATGTAAAGATTACAGCTGTTGTAATTCCGCTGCGTATCCCCGGAATCAGTACCTTGAATGTTGCCTGTGTCTTTGTGGCTCCCAGATCCCTTGCTGCTTCCAACAGCGAAAAGTCAAATTTGTCAACTGCGGTAAACACAGGAAGGATTGCATATGGCAGGTACATATATACCGAAACCAGTATGACGGCTTTCTGGTTGTAAAGCAGCTTTACATAATCCTTCGTTATGTGCAGCTTCTGCAGGAGCTGGTTAACCACACCGTCATTGTTCAATATGGATCTCCACGCAAAAATCCTGATCAGGGAATTCGTCCAGAACGGAATTATTATGAGTATCAGAAGCAGTGTCTGGTAACGGCTCCTTGCCATTGCATATCCGCATGGAATTCCCAGAATGATTGTAATTACAGTTGATACTGCCGTAATCCATAAGGTCCTTCCAAGAAGGATTCCGTATTTAGGATTGAACATCTGTCTGTATGCCTTTAATGAGAATACAAGTTCAACACCGCCACGGGGATTCTTTTTAAGGAAGCTGTATACGAGGATTATGAATAATGGTGCAAGAAAAAAGATAAGGAACCACAGTCCCATAGGCCATGCATATAATGCGCCCAGATTCAACCGGGATTTTTTCTGGTTCATTTATCAATGTCCTCAACTATGTATGCATCTTCTGCAGACCATGAAACGTAAACTTCATCTTTCCATTTGATGACAGGTCCGTTTTCCATGTAGTTCGTGTGCTGTTTGAATACCTTGAGCAGAGCCCCGTTTTCCAGCCTTACATAGAACTTTGACTGGAATCCTGAATATACAGGTTCCTCTACGATACCCTTAAATACATTTATGTCTGTGCGTCCGCCGCAGTCAGGAGTTTCTTTTGTAATACGGATTTTTTCAGGCCTGATTGTGAATGCGACTTTCTGTCCTTTGTCAGTGTGCTCATAATCGGTTACCTGCATGTATTTGTCCATGTCTGCACATTCTGCTGTGTCTGTTGGCAGCGGAGCCTGTTTTCCAAGGTCAGGAACCTGGCATGTCACCATGTAGTCATTTCCGTTTCCATGAGGAACGCAGTCTACGACCGTTGCATAGAACATATTTGTTTCCCCGATGAACTGGGCAACAAATTCCGTTGCCGGACGTTCATAAATGTCTGTAGGAGTTCCCACCTGGAGTACATGTCCCGAATTCATGACGGCTATCCTGTCAGAAACAGAAAGTGCTTCACTCTGGTCATGAGTCACATATATGAATGTAATTCCAATCTGGTCATGCAGGTGATCCAGTTCAATAAGCAGGTTGGAACGGAGTTTTGCGTCCAATGCTGAAAGCGGTTCGTCCAGCAGGAGGACTTTAGGTTCGTTGATGAGGGCACGGGCAATTGCAACGCGCTGCTTCTGTCCGCCGGAAAGCTGGTTAGGCTTTTTGTACATGTGGGCATCCAGCTGTACCATGTGGAGGTAATGGCGGACTTTTTCATCGATAGTCTTTTTATCAATTTTTTTAAGCTTCAGCGGAAACGCAACATTATCGTAAACACTCAGATGTGGAAAAAGTGCGTAAGTCTGGAAAACCGTATTTGAATGTCTTTTATCAGGTGAAAGGGGAATTACATTCTCGTCATCAAAAAGAACGGCTCCCTCATCTGGAGATTCAAATCCTGCAATAATGCGGAGCAAAGTTGTTTTGCCGCATCCAGAAGGTCCAAGAAGTGAAAAGAATTCACCCGGCTGGATTTTTATGTTTATATCATCCAGCGCAACAAAATCACCAAATCTTTTGGAAACGTGATCAATAGTAACAAGACTGCCTTTCAAGACGGTTTGCCTCTGTAATAATGAAATTAGGTTGCCCCTGCAAAACTGAAGTTTTCAGAGGTTTCCATTAATCCACCAAATCAGGTGGTTCTGCGCAGTACAGCATAACCGTTAGATTGATGTTATTAGAATAATTTGTCAAGCACCATGAAAAGGATTGTTCCGCCAAAAATGCTTATCATGCTGTTTTTTTTCCACAAATGCAGGAGTATGGTTGAGCACAATGCAAGCAGCTGCGGTGCACCAAAGGGACTGTGCAGGTAATCAACATCCTTGAGGCAGTAAATTATGAGTATTGCAATAATCATCGGAGGTATGTATTGCTCGATGAACCTTAAAATTGCAGGCGGTTTCCTTTTTGAAAACAGCAGGAACGGAAATGCCCTGAAGAACAGTACTATGAGGGCTGATATTGTAACAACTATGAAGACTTTGCTTAATGGACTTGTAATTGTATTCATTGTGCTCCTGCCTTTTTCCTTGTGGTGAACATCAGTGCTCCGATTCCCAGTGAAAGGGCTGCAATCAGCATGTTTCCATCGGATATGATTCCAGCCTTGCCAAGCAGGACTGCAATTATTGCTGTAGAAAGTCCTATGGCTGCCGGTACGAAATTCTTTGATGAGCGGATCTGCTCTACCAGTATTACTGCAAAAAGTGCAGTCAGTGCAAAGTCAATTCCCTCCAGAGGAAAATTTATCAATGTTCCTGCAACTGCTCCGATTATGGCTCCAAGTGTCCAATAACATTGATCCATCAGTGCAATTACCCCGTAAAATGTGCCAGGTCTGACATCTTCAGGAACTTCACAGCTTGTAAGGAGCGCATAGGTTTCATCTGTAAGTGCAAAGATGAGGTAGGGCTTCCATTTTCCAACATTCTTGAACTTTGTTATCAGTGAAAGTCCGTATACAATGTGGCGGATACCCGTCATTATCTGGGCGATTATCATTGCGCTGAACGGCGCATCTACGGCAAAGAGGCCTATTGCAATGTATTGTCCTGAACCTGTAAACATCGTAAGGCACATCAGGGGAGCCAGCCACCATTGGTAGCCGGCCTGTACCACCATGAGTCCGAATGGGATGCCTATTGAAATGTATCCGAAAAAGATAGGCGATGTAAGTTTCAGTATTTTTGAAAATGTCTCACGATTCATAATGAAAGGGAGTATATAACTTTTTTTCTGTAAGGAAAAGATATATGACAGTACGGCAATGTTTCTCCTGATTCCGCATTTATGCTAATAATATAGAAAATAAGTTGAGATTTCCGATGGTGTTTGAAGTGTTTGTTGACTGAAAATTAAAAAAGACGATATACTGAAAAATGTATCCATGCTTCGGTATGGGCGCTGCCAGGACTTTATGCACTAGCGGGGCTTGGTCCGGCATATATTATTGTTCGCTGAAGTCAGTTTCAGGTCTTGAGATTTGTTCCTGACTTTTTATAGGAGTGATTATGATTGCTTTGATTTTTGGAATCGTCCTCATAGGATTTGCCGTATTTTCAATTCTGCCTGGGCTTCCTCTTAACTGGGGTGCATATGTAATTTCTTTCCTTAAAGGTTTTGCACCGGTTCTTGCTGCATTTACAGGCCTTATTTCCATCCTGATTGGAACAGCAGATATTAAGGATAAGTGCGAAGCAAGAAAGGAAGAAATTGAAGCTGCAAAGACACAGGAAAATACAAATAAATAATATTTCTTTCCGTGCAGTTTTATTGACTTTAAAAATCAAAAAAGGTATATTTAAAATCCCCGTATATATTTAGTGAATGCTCATCACTAAATTGCGGTTCAGTCACGATGCAAGTTCTGACCGCAGAGAAATATCTATTATTAAGGTTTTATACGATGAAAACTATTTTTGTAAATGAAAATGATCAGGCACGCAAGTGGTACATCATTGATGCTGCCGGAAAACCGATGGGTCGTGTTGCAGCAAAGGTTGCTTCAGTTCTCCGCGGAAAGAATAAGGTGTCATTCACTACTAACCAGAACATGGGTGACTATGTAGTAATAATTAACGCTGAAAAAGTAGCTGTATCAGGCAAGAAAGAAACTGATAAACTCTATCATCACTATACAGGTTTCGTTGGCGGTCTCCGCACATTTACATTTGAAAAGTTGCGTGAAAGACATCCAGAAGATCCTCTTAGGATTGCTATCAATGGTATGCTTCCTAATGGCCGTCTCGGTCGTGCTCTTATGAAGAATTGTAAGATTTATGCTGGTGCTGAACATCCACATGCAGCACAGAATCCACAGCCACTTGATTTGTAATTAGGAGTCATTGAATTATGGTAAAGAATATTGCTATCGGAACAGGTAGAAGAAAGACTGCTGTAGCTCGTGTATTTGTACGCGAAGGCTCAGGAAAGATTGTTGTAAACGGAAAGGATGTAAAGGATTACTTTGCTACACCAGATCAGGTGCGCGTTGTACATCAGCCTCTTCTTGTTACATCAAATGATAATAAATTTGATATTCTTATTAACGTAGCTGGTGGTGGTCTTAACGGACAGGCTGCAGCTTGTCTTCATGGTATTTCACGTGCACTCCTCCAGATTGATCAGGATTGCCGCGCATCACTCAAGGCTAATGGATATCTTACTCGTGACTCTCGTATGGTTGAACGTAAGAAGTACGGTCAGAGAGGAGCTCGTAGAAGATTCCAGTTCAGCAAGCGTTAGTTTTTTCTTTATGGTTTTCAGTTTTATACTGGAAACCTGTACGGAGATTACTTTGGTAATACTTGCAGTGAAGAAAGGTTCTTCCGGTTGTATGGAAATTACGACTGCTGAAGGACCTTCTTTTTTTATACGGACAGATTATTTAAAAATCACAGAAGCTGATGAACTTATTCCGGGGCAGGAATTTACTGATGCGAAAGAATCAGATATTGTTGATTCCGGTTTTGTTTTTTCAGCTGAACGGAAAGCAGAAGAATATCTTGCAAGATGTGAGCAGTGCCGTTTTGGTTTGTTCAGGAAACTGACCGAAAAAGGATTTGAAAAACATCATATAGAACCTGCCTTGGATTATCTTGAAAGAAAGAATTATCTTTCTGATTTCAGATTTGCACGCTCCTGGCTTAATGTCAGACGTATTTCCAAAAATGAAGGCAGGACCAGGCTTTTAGGCGAGTTGGTTTCCCGTGGTATAGACAGGCATGTTGCAGAATCAGCATTGGATGAATATTTTTCTGTAAATAATGAAACGGAAATTTGCCGGAAAGCTTACTCTAAGCTTATAAAGACAAAAAAAGACAGTTTAAAAATACAGAATGCTTTAATCAGAATGGGATTTTCATTTAAGATGATCCAGTCTGTAATAGAAGATCAGAGAAGTCAGGGATGAAAATATAAATGACAAAAAAATTAACGGAATCAAGAGTTTATTCTGCACTTGAAGTAGCGAAAATATGTGGTGTCGTAAATCAAACGGCCATAAACTGGATAAAGGCTGGACATTTAAAGGCATTCCAGACACCGGGTGGCCAGTATCGTGTATATCCTAAGGATCTGGTTGAATTCATGATTTCCAGAAGCATGGATGTTCCTGAAACATTACAGAAGGAATGTCCTGAACTGCTTTCTGAGGAGTTGAAAATCATGATTGTTGATGACGATAAAGGTTTGAATACGGTCATATCTAAATTTATAGTCAAAAATCATCCGGAAGTGACAATGTTTCAGGCATTTGACGGTTTTGAGGCTGGTGCATTGATGTCAAGGGAAAAACCAGGTTTTGTGATTCTGGATCTTGACCTTCCTGGTGTTGATGGCTTTTCATTATGTCAGAAAATTGATACGGATGAATCATTTGGTTTTCCGGAAATACTTGTGATTACGGCTTTGAATGATGAAAATCTTGAAGAACGGCTGAATACCCTCGGAGTTAAGCATTTTCTGAGGAAGCCTTTGAGATTTGAACTTATCGAAGAATATGTTTCTGGCTGGCTCAAGTCGTGATGATGAAAAAAGCCTGCATTGTAATGAAGTGACAGAATTGTACTTTTACAATGCAGGCTTTTTTTAGTTTCCTTGATAGAGGAATGCCGGATACTTTACCTCTGGATAAAGGTTTTCATATAGTTTTCTCGTGAAGCCATCCGGAATCAGTGCTTTTTGACCTGTTGCATTTGAGATTATGCCTGAAAGGCGGTCCCATATTTTTTCTTCATAAATGTATGAAAAATCTGAAAAATCAAAGTCTTCATCAGGTATGCTGTTCCTTATGCTTTCTTCTGCATTTTCGAAAGTTGATATTTCATCAATGAGGCCATTTGTTTTTGCCTGTTTTGCTGTATAAATCCGGCCGTCTGCGATTTCATCCTGAACTTTCTTTAGCGGTATGTTCCTGCTTTCTGCTACGATTCCTGTAAACTGCTCATAACATTCATCGGCTATGGACTGCATTATGGCTTTCTGTTCGTCAGTAAAAGGAGCATTGTAGTTCATCATATTCTTATTGCGGCCAGCTGTAATTGTTGTTGATTTTATTCCGATTTTTTCAAGCATTTCAGTTGCATCAATTGACTGGCCGGTTATTACGCCAATAGAGCCGGTGAGTGTATTTCTGTTTGCATATATTTTTTCTGATGCGCATGCAATGTAATATCCGCCGGATGCAGCAAGTGATTCCATGTAGGCCCAGATTTTCTTTCCGCTTTCCTTGTATTTGCATAATTCTAAATATGCCGCATCAGCTTCATAGACTGTTCCGCCTGGTGAGTCAATGACAAGAAGGATACCGATGTTGTTTTCGTCTTCCTTTAATTCCCTGATGGTTGAAATCAGCCATTCCTGATTGTAAGTCTTATTTTTTTCCTGAATTACACCTTCAATATGTAATTCTGCAACATATTTTCCTGTTATGATTTTTTGACCTTTCTGCTGCTTGAAAATCGATGCAATATTATTTCTGTTTACGATGTTTCTGTCGGTTTTTACAGGAGCCTGCCCATTGCTGTTGAATTTTGTGTAGGCTATCATGAGTACGACTATGACTGCAGCAACGATAAGGAATAACTTTCCTCCCGAAGGTTTTTTCTTATTGCCATTATTGTCATCGGGTCTCTGGTAATACAAATCGTTTTCCATTTTTTTTTATCTCCCATAAAAAGTCAATTAGCAAAATATCAACCTTTGCGAATGACTTTTTAGCGTTCGCAAAAACGAACAATTTAATTAGGTAACATCTGCAACGCAGATTTACGAAAATCAAGGTACCGCGCTATATGAGCGGTGATTTGATCTTATTTAGGTTTTATCACAAACTCTAAAAACGGCTGAGTCAGGCCTTTGAGCGAAGCGTACCTTGACCAGACGTATTCCTTTATAAAATTAAGCGGCAGTAAACCTGATGTGGTTACCTCAAAAATGCAATTTTTTGGAGATATCCTCATGATTCAAAATCCTGGAGTGTAACCAGTCTTGCTGCCAATGCCATGTTCTTCAATTCATGATAGGCGTTTGTTTTAGTCATAGTGTAATAAGGTAACAGCCATGCAAGTCCGACTCCGCCTGTGAGGCAGCCAAGCATGAACCAACCGGTAAAACTTAAGTCCATAAAGAAAAGGTCCGCTTTATGGCAGCTTGTAAGAATTTTACTGATCTTCATAGCCCTTGTTGCTTTTATTCTCGGATATTCTGCTTGGATGAAGAACATCATGGAATAGGAATAGGCTTTTACAAAAGCAGGAACCACAAAACAGCATATCCAGATTCCTATCCACAGCATGAACCATAGGGATGTCTTTATGGAACTGAACCAGTGATCAAGAGATTTTGTGTATATTGAAAAATCCTGCCGTTGGTATGTCCTGTAGAGGTTTTCATTTACTCCGAGTAATGCAATGAAAAGTGTTCCGAAAATTGCACAGAAAATTATCGGTATCAGCATTCCAGTCCTTGAAGATGCTCTGACATTGGTGTGAAATGAAAAATAAGTTCCGGAGGTGCTAACGTTTATTAAATCCGTATCAATGGAATTTTTTGAAATCCATGTATATGCAGCAAGCATGATAACAAGTATTGCTGAAGCAATGAGTGGAACGGACCACCTTCCTTTGAGTTGCTGTAAAGCAGTTTTCTTATAAACCCGTGTGTCAAACATTCTGTTTTCTCCTTGTTGGTGGCAGTGCGCGAAAGCACTGGATATGATAAAAGTCACCATCTGCAACGCAGATCATGGCATCTATAAAGATTACTTTTAAAATGTTTTAGAACATCTCTAAAAATAACTTTCAGAGATGCCTCAAAAAATCAGTATTTAAGGCCTTGCCTCATGAACATGATTCCTTAAGCATTTCGCTATAGTAACGTGGTTCAATTTCTGAAAGTTCTATGCCGGTCCTTAAAAACAGACTTTCAATTATCCTGTTGATTTTACCAACATTTTCAGTGTCATTATCCGGTGAAATGACTTCAATTTCAAGAAAATCTCCCAGCGGAGGAACCGTACACAATTCAATATGCGCAGTACCTGCTTCCGTTACATAATTCCAGCCTGCAGTTGATTTTGTCTTTTTCAAGTATTCTGTAAAACCGATGTCACAGAGCAGTTTTTCCATACATTCCGGACTGGAAATTTCAGTTTCATTTTCATCATTTACTTCGATTGTCGTACCATTGGTACATAATCTGTTCTCTTTACGCTTGTATGTCAGTATGTTTTTAAATGATTCAACCTTCGCCGTAGAAAAATTTTCCGGATTTCCGAATTTATGGGTTTCGCTTCTGATCCGGGCCGTTATGTGGTTTCCATCAGCTTTTTCCAATCTGAAATATCTGTCAGATTTTTCAATAATATCAATGAATTCAGCAAATGAATTAAGTTTTCCGATTACGGATTCCCTGTTTTTGACATGAGCTTTCATCTCAATTTCATACATACCATTATTATAATTAGAAAATATAAAAATTGCAATTTTATGATTTTGTCCTGAAAGTAGCAGAGTACATTTTCAGTTTTCTTCTTTCCGTTGCCGTGATTTTTACCGTATGGTATCATTTGAGTATGAAAAAGCTTATTTGTGGTCCAATGGCAACTTTAAGTCATGAAGGTTTCCGCCGTATTGTCGAAAGTTTTGGCGGATGTGATGAGTATTATACTGAAATGATGAATGCACCATCTCTTTTGAATATGGGGCCTTTTGAAAAATATTATCTTATGAATTATACGGCGCCGGAAAAAATCGTATGGCAGCTGACAGGCAGGGAAGGAGAGTCCATGTCAAAAGCCGCATCCTTTCTTACTGGTCTCGGAGGTCTTGGAATTGATATAAATATGGGCTGTTCAGCTCCTGCTATTTATAAGACCGGTGCAGGAATTACATGGATGACAAAGCCTCAGGAAGAAACTTTTTCAATGGTTGAAGGTGTCCGTCGGGCAATTGATACTGCATTTGCACAGAATCCGGTTCAGGAAAAAAAGCCCCGTTTAAGTGTAAAACTGCGTCTTGGTGATGAAAATTTTACCGATGAAGGATTCTTTGATTTTTGTAAACGGCTGGCCGGATGTGGGGTGGAACGTCTTGTACTCCATCCGCGTACGAAAAAGGAAAAACTTGCCCGGCCTCCAAGGTTGCATTATGTTCAGGAACTTTCTGTCATAATGAAAGATTTTAATGTCCCTGTTGTATTGAATGGAAATGTAAAGTGTGCTGTTAGTGCAAGGAATGCCTTGTTACAGTGTCCTGATGCTGAGGGAATAATGATTTCAAGAGCCTGTGCCCAAAAGCCGTGGATTTTTGCCGGATTGAAAAAAAAACTTCCGGAATATTTTGGAACTCTTGAAAAACCTATGGAATGTGCAGATGTAATGCAGGTAGGATTGGATTTTATTGAATATTTGAAAGTTTACCAGCCGCCGGAATTTCATCTGACAAGAATGCAGCGTTTTTTTGCATATTATTGTGACAATCTTTTTTTTGGTCATCTCATAAAGTCTCAGATGTTGAACTGTAAGGACCTTGATTCTGCAGCAGGAATATTTGCAGCTTATTTTGAGCGGAATCCTGGGGAACGGTTTAAAAATATTGGGGTCTCTTAAAATTTCAATTTTTAGAGACAACTTTGAAAATGCGATGTTTAAAGCCTTGTAATTTCAAGGCTTTAAACTCGTCAGTCATTTCTAAAAGGTATTTTTAGAAATGACTATATATAAAGGGCTGTCAAAGAAGTATTGTCACGCTGACCTCCGGTTCAGTATCTGCACTATTGCAATAGACAGATTCTGGAAAAGGTTCGGAATGACTCCATGCTTTCTGGACAACCCTGCAGTCTTTAACCTTGGAATTTCAGAAACATCAGTGTTACTTTGCGAGGTTTTCTATGGCCTTTGCGGCTTCATCAAGGTATGGTGCTTCAAGACTTTCGATGTCTCCTGCATCTACTGCTGCTGATGTTTGTCTTTCCATTGGTATCCTTGCGAGTACCGGAAGATTGTAATTCTTTGCAATTGCTTCAATATTGCTTTCGCCAAAAATATGTATTTTTTCATCGCAATTCGGACACTGCACATAGCTCATGTTTTCTATAAGTCCGAGGATCGGGATATTCATAAGGTTTGCCATTTTTACAGCTTTTTCCACGATGACCCGTACAAGTTGCTGTGGTGAAGAAACTACAATTATTCCATCTACCGGAAGTGACTGGAATACTGTAAGCGGAACGTCCCCGGTTCCCGGTGGCATGTCAACAAACATGAAATCTACGTCTTTCCATACGACCTCTGTCCAGAACTGTTTTACAGCCCCTGCAATGACTGGTCCACGCCATACAACAGGATCATTTTCATTTTCCAGCAGGAAGTTCATAGACATGAGCTGTATTCCGCTGTCTGTAAGTACCGGGTTTAATGCATCGTTTTCTGCGGTTGCCCTTTTGTCGCCAACACCAAAGCTTTCAGGAATGGAAGGTCCTGTAATGTCTGCATCAAGAATGGCAGCTTTGTAGCCGGCCTTATTCATTTTGCAGGCCAGAAGGCTTGTTACAAGTGATTTCCCAACACCACCTTTACCGCTTACAATTCCTATGACTTTTTTTACTTTGCTTCCTTCTCTCAGATGTTCATGGAAATCACGGTTTTCACATTTCTGGCCGCAGCTTCCACAGTTATGATTGCAATTTTCGCTCATTAAGTTCTCCAGAGTATATAATATTCTCTAATAAATATAATTATAAACCTGCTTGTTAGTCAAACTTCTTCTGCATAAAAAAAATGGGATTCCGATAATAGAACTATATGAAACGTTTTTTTATATGTATTTTTGTATCCCTGCTTGTTGCAGCTTCTGCATTTTCTGCAACGGAAAAAGAAAGGAATTTTTTTGGCTTCCAGTTTTCCTTAGGGTCAGGTTATCCTTTTTATGGTGAAAAGGATATTGTTGATAATCATGATAAAATGAATTCCAGTCATTACAATCGTTTTATAATCTGCGGAGATGTTGGGTTTACGTTGAAAATTGCAGATCCTCTTTTTTTTGTAGGCAGTTTTGAAACAATGGCAGATTTTGTCTGGAATAATGATTATAACTGTAATCATATTGATTTTGCATTTCTCGGAGGACTTCAATTCTATCCCGGATGGGCGAATTTTTCATTCAATCTTGCTTATGCCATTGGAATGCGTGGAGATTTTGTAAAAATGGATTCAGGGTACAAGGATCTTCAGGAATGTAAGTGGGGAAACGGTTTCCGTATGGGTGTAGAATATGATTTTAAGAAAGGTGGTGGAGTCATTCCTGTCGTTGGAACTTACTGGCGTTTTATGCCCCGTGGCCATCTGAATTACGATAATATTTTGTGTATCTATTTCAGACTGGCTGTCAGGTAGGCAAGATTATAAAAAAGGCTGAAAAACTTGTTTTCAGCCTTTTTTTTGCGTTTAACTATTTATCTTGCATATTCAATGATTCGGGTTTCCCTGATCATTGTAAGCTTGATTCTTCCAGGATAACGGAGGTCAGTTTCAATCTGTTTTGCAATCTTTCTTGCAAGTTCCTTGACTTCTCCATCAGGAATCTTTTCATTGTTTACAAGGATACGGAGTTCTCGACCGGCCTGAATTGCATATGCCTTTTCTACGCCGTTAAATGTTTCCGCAATGCCTTCAAGATTTTCAAGACGTTTTACGTAATTATCAACAGTTTCACGTCTTGCACCCGGCCGTGCTGCAGAAATTGCGTCTGCAATCTGGATGATGGCTGCCTCGATGCTTGATGGTTCAATGTCATTGTGGTGAGCCCCAATTGCATTTACAATCTTTGCATCTTCACCCATTTTCCTTGCCATTTCAGCACCGACTTCTGCGTGGTTCTGGTCGCTGTCATTTTCAGCACCTTTACCAATGTCGTGAAGTATGGCTGCGCGTTTTGCCAGTTCTCTGTCTGCTCCCAATTCAGCAGCAAGCATTCCTGCAATAAGGGCGACTTCCTTTGAGTGGACAAGCACATTCTGACCATAGCTTGTTCTGAAATAGAGCCTTCCCAATGCACGTACGCCATCTGTCGGCATATTGTGGATTCCAAGTTCAAAGAGGGCTTTTTCACCTTCTTCGTAAATCTTGTTCTGTACTTCCCTTGTAACCTTCTGGACGATTTCTTCGATACGGGCAGGGTGGATACGGCCGTCAGAAATGAGACGCTCCAATGCAACTTTTGCAATTTCCTTGCGTACCGGATCAAAACAGGAAATTACAACTGCTTCCGGTGTATCATCAATGATGATGTCAACGCCGGTAAGTGTTTCCAATGTCCTGATGTTCCGTCCTTCACGGCCGATAATGCGGCCTTTCATTTCATCGCTAGGTAATGAAACAGTGGCAACCGTAATGTCGCTTGTCGTTTCTGTAGCAATCCGCTGAATGGTTGTGACAAGGATGTCCCTTGCCTTTTTTTCCGCAGTAAACTGTGCTTCCTGTTCAATTTTATTCAGCAGGGCCTGTGCATCATGCCTGGCGTCATTTTCCAGATTCTTGATGATCAGGTCTTTTGCTTCCTGTGCAGAAAGTCCTGAAATTCTTTCCAGTTCCTTACGGTACTCTTCTTCCTGAGCTGCTACAGTACCTTCGCGTTTTTCCAGGGCAATTATTCTTTCGGAATATTCTTTTTCCTGTTTATCGAACTGTGCAGCGCGCTGGTCCAGCAATTCTTCCTTATGATTCACACGGGCTTCGTAGCGCTGTACTTCGGCCCTGCGGTCTCTGTTCTCCCGCTCCTGCTGGTTGCGTTCCCGAATGAGTTCATCTTTTGCATTAAGCAAAATTTCCTTTTTCTGAGCTTCAGCTTCTCTTATTGCATCCTGTTTTACACGTTCAGCCTTTTGTTCTGACGCAGATAGTTGAAATCTGGCATACAGCCATCGAATAGTCCATCCAAGAGCGATTCCTGCAACGGGGAGAATAACAAACAAAATGCTATTCATTTTTATAGTTTCTCCTCGAATATAGAATTGTTCAATATTATCATAATAATGTAATAAAGGCATGATGTCAAACGAATTGAAGTTATTAACCTGAATGGAGGACAGGACGGATCTTACATTGAAAAATCTTGACCAAGATAAATCTGGCGGGCCTTGTCATCTTCAAGAATTTCGGCTTTTGTACCCTGTGTAATGATTTCCCCTGCATTTATGATGATTGCCCTGTCTGTTATTTCCAGTGTGTCACGGACATTATGATCCGTTATAAGGATTCCGATGCCACGTTCTTTGAGGATTTTTATCATTTTCTTTAAATCTGAAACAGCAATAGGGTCGATTCCGGCAAAGGGTTCGTCAAGAAGCAGGAATTTCGGGTCAATTGCAAGGGATCTGGCAATTTCAGTCCTGCGCCGTTCACCTCCGGAAAGTGTGTATGCTTTCTGCCTGCGGATTCTCGTGATTGAAAACTCTTCAATCAGGTCTTCCAGCAGGTTTTTCCTCTTTTCATTAGTCAGGTCCTTCCTCGTTTCCAGAATGGACCAGATGTTTTCCTCTACCGTCATTTTCTTGAATACGGAAGGTTCCTGCGGAAGATATGAAATTCCTTTTTTTGCCCGTTTGTACATAGGCAGTTGTGTTATGCATTCTTCATCAAGGAAAACTTCGCCAGCCGTAGGTTTGTAAAAACCTACAATCATATAGAAGGATGTCGTTTTTCCTGAACCGTTTGGACCGAGAAGGCCAAGGACTTCCCCTGTCCTTACCGAAAAGTCGACCCCCTGTACGACCCTCTTTTTTCCAAAAGACTTGAAAAGACTTGCGGCCCTGAGTTCATGGATTCCGGATTCAAGTTCACTGAAATCTTCCCTGTGTGGGGCTGTTCCTGCCATTTCCTGAAGGAATCCTGCATCAGGTGTAGGAATTACAAAGTTTTCTTTTGTTTCATCAGTCATCTGTAACAGATCCCCGGACATTGCCGTCCATGGTTATTTCTTCGCTTTCCAGATCGAATTTTATTGATTGCGCCCTGAAACTGTCATTTTCCTTTTGAACCAGGGCATTACCATTCAGTTCCAGTTTCTGGTCTTTCTTTTTGTATATGGCATAAGCAGAAGAACACGTGTTGTTTTTCTGTTTTATCCTGACATCAATCTGCATTGTTGCAATGTCAGAAGGCTTGTCATATTCAATTACCTGGGCATTTGCCCTTACGTCGTTTTCTTTATCTATCAGAATTACTGAGCCGGAAAGGTATACTGCTTCCTTTTCCCGGTCATACCGCAAGGTAGTACATTCAAAATCAAGTCCGGAAGCAGTGTAAGAACCTTTTACGGTTCCAGTTGCCGTTACGTATCTGAAATCTTTTCCTGAAAGTTCTATTGATTCAGATGAAAGTGTAATGGAATCTGTCTTTACGTATGCATTTCCCGTCAGAGTTGTGGCTTCATTTTTATTTCCGGCCTTGCCTGTCATCAGGTCTGCTGTAAAAGTAATGTTGTCTGCACTGATAGCGGTGCATAAGATGATGTTGATGAGAATGAATGCGGTAATGATTTTTAATTTTGTTGAGAATCCGTGTTTATTAATCATCCTGCATGTTTCCCTGTACTGCACCGTTAAATGAAAAAATTTCGCTTATAACACTGCCTGAAAAATTTTTACCGCTAAGTGTCGCATTGTTTTTCTTTACTTCAAGGACTGATTTTTTATCACCGGTAATCTGCTCGGTCTTTGAATTCCATTTTAATTTCTCGCCTGATATTTTAATCCCGCGGCTTATGTCATCAAGCTTTATGTCATCAAAAAGCAGGTACTCGTTATTTTTTGAATCAGCGCTTATATATCCACAGGTACCGGTGGTGGCAATTTCCCCATTGTCATCTATGGCATTGAATTCAATATCCTTTGCAATGGTCTTTCCGGTAGTCTTGTATTGTTCAAGTTCACTGCTTTTTACAGAAACGGTTACCTTGCCTTTTTCCGTCCTTGTAAAGACTGAATTTTTCAATACAAGTTCCGGAACTGCTTCTTCTGGCGCAAATTTTTCCCCGTAATTCAGGGAACATCCTGAAATAATGGAAAGTGCGGCCAGAAAGATTAATGCAGTAAGGACATTTTTCAGAATCATTATTCCTTTGAAAGTGCAGCGCCGATGAATGCCGTGAAAATAGGATGTGGTTTAGTAGGTCTTGAAACGAATTCAGGATGGTACTGTACACCGATTCCCCAAGGGTGGTTGCCCCATTCAAAGGCTTCTGTCTGGCTGTCGCTTGAAGCACATGCAGAAATCAAGAGTCCATGTTCCTCCAGCTGCTTTTTGAAACGGCGGTCAAATGTATACTTGCTTCTGTGCCTTTCTGAAACCAGGTCTTTTTTATATATCGAACTGAGTTTAGTATTTTTAATGATCTGTACGTTGTTTGCTCCCAGCTTCATGAGTCCTGCAGCACTGAGTCCGGCCTGTTCTTCCGGGAGGCTGATTACAGGATGCGCACAGTTCTGGATGAATTCCGTGCTGTCGGCATCTTCAAGTCCTGCCAGCGAACGGGCTGTCTCTATTGCCATAAGCTGCATTCCAAGGTCAATTCCCAGATAAGGTATGTCGTTTTCCCTTGCATATTTTACGGCAGAAAGAAGTCCGAGGAATCCGCGGTTTCCGACGTTTCCTGGAACTACTATGCCGTCAAGGCCTTCAAAGAACGGCTTTATGTCACCAGTCTTTTCAAGGGTTTCAGCATCTATTTTCTTTACTTTCAATTCTACACTGTGGGAAGTGACGGCTGCATGGAAAAGTGCTTCCCGTACTGATTTGTAACAGTCATCAAGATAATCCTTCTTTCCGACCATTCCGATGCAGACCTTCTTTTCAGGAGCATTGAGTTTTGCAAGGAATGAGGTCCATGGCCCGATGTTGCACTCAAGGCCTGTGATACCCAGCTTCTTCAATATTTCCGCATCCAGACCTTCCTTGTGGAAAAGTACAGGAAGTTCATATATTGATTTGTCTACATTTGATGAAGTGAATACTGCGCCTTCTGAAACATTGCAGAAAATGGCCAGCTTTTTCTTGATTCCCTGTTCAATTGACTGTTCACAGCGGCAGAGGAGTATGTCCGGCTGGATTCCTGCTTCCTGAAGCTGTTTTACAGAATGCTGCGTTGGTTTTGATTTAAGTTCACCACCTGTAATTACAGGTACCAGTGTAAGGTGGATTGAAACAGTATTGTTTTTTCCAAGTTCATGGACAAGCTGCCTGGCTGCTTCAAGGTATGGTATGGATTCAATGTCACCAACTGTTCCGCCGATTTCTACGATTACAATGTCTGCGCCACTCTGGGCACCTACAGCTAGAATCCTGCGTTTGATTTCGTCTGTTATGTGGGGGATTACCTGAACTGTGCGTCCATTATAGCGTCCTGCACGTTCGTTACGGATGACCTGGTCGTAAACTCTACCGATTGTGATACAGTTGTCATTCGTCAGGTTTACGCTGGTAAATCGTGAAAAGTTTCCTAAATCAAGGTCAGTTTCGGCACCATCTTCGGTGACGTAAACCTCTCCATGCTGATATGGACTGATGTTTCCTGCATCCAGATTTACATATGGATCACATTTTATCATTGCAATTTTCAAGCCGTGGCATTCCATAAGGCTTCCGATGGCTGATGATGCAACACCTTTTCCAAGGCTTGAACAGACTCCGCTGGTAACAAGAATATACTTACTCATAACTTTTTAATTTTCCCATTATTAATATTTTTAGTCAATTATAGACAGCTTAAAAAATTCTATTACATGGAAGCTTGACATTCAGAATTTGGCTGTAAAGAATCTGCATTTTATAAAAGGCTGTGTCCGTAAAAAATGTTGTTAAATATTCTACGCCCTTTTATTACCATTCAGTTTTTTACTTATCCTGCAGCACCTTTTTCCATATCATAAGAACTGATTCTAATGCTTTGGTCGGGGTTCGTCATCAAGGAGCACTATGGACGGACATGGCCTTTTCAAGCAAAATCATTTAAAACAAAAAAGACTTAAGTTTTCACTTAAGTCTTTATACCGGAGAAGAGACTTGAACTCTTACGCGGTTGCCCGCGGCAGATTTTGAGTCTGCTTTGTCTACCATTCCAACACTCCGGCCTGATTTTTGAAATATATCAAATAAACAATTTTTTTTCAAGTGTTGGAAATCGATTTTTTTTCAGCAAAGCTTACCTTTCTGTCTGAAACCTGCAACTTGCAGAACCGGCAATATTAAATACGGACATGTCCTAACTGAAAAGCCTGCGGCATTCAAGGTAGTATCTTTTTTCATCAGCTTCGCCCATGGAAAAACTCTTTCGCGGAAGCGGTCCCCTTGAGTTTATCGTGGCGAAGAAGCTGTCTTTTGCCACCGGCGGAAGCAGGATGCCTGTAGCTGCATCCTGTGTACTCAGGCGGAATACTTCGTCACTTCCATGTATGTAGTCAATTTCTGCTTTCTTAGTGTTTGCGTCAGCAGCTGTTTTCAGGTATTCATCAAGACACGGCTGGAGCTGGCTTACTGCCAGATCTGTTACAGGAGTGTCAAGGAAAATGTATTTCTGCTTTCCGCCTTCCTTGAATGAAAAACCGAATCCTGCCTTTGAACCATGTACTACCTTGTCAAGTTCTTCTTTTGTTCCGACTTCTGCCGGAGTTCCTCCAAGGGCAGCCTGTACTGCATTCAGGACGCTTTTCCCGTTTACATTGAAAATCACACGGTGAATCGGTTCAAATGTAAGTCCTGTATCATAAATGTTTACAATTTCAACAAGTGCATATTTTACAGGGCAGCTTTCAATTTCTTCTGCTGTTGCACGATTTGCAATAAGTTTTGCCTTATATTCTTCCCAGACACTTTTTGCTGTGGCAAGTGAATGGTTTCCGTCTCCAACTGCAAAAAGGAAAGAAGTCTCTTTTCCGGTCTCAGGATCTGTATAAGCATTTTTCTTGAAAAGTAATTCCAATGCTGCCTTTATGGAAGCCAGATTTTCTTCTGATTTTATTGCCCAGCCGGTAATGCTTCCGCCATTCTGCATGAGAGGGCCTTCATAAACCGGTTTCCCGGCCTTTGCCTTTTCTCCGGCTGCTTCTACAAGTACGTGTTCAGGGTCATTTGCAAGAAGCATGATGTGAGGGCTTTCAACCGGTGCACCTCTCCGGATTTCCATTCGTGGCGGAATGCGGTCCAGGATTGTGGCTTCTGTTGCCCTGATCAGTGCATTGCTGAAAGGTTTCCATTCATATGAATCCAGGTCAATGGCTGTTATGAGTCCATGTCTTGTACGTCCGTATGCAGTGGTTCTTTCTATATAAATGAATTCGGCAGCAGCAGGAGAAAATACATTGTTTTCTATGTATTCAGTCATTGTCTTTTTTATTTTCTGTATACGCTGCGTTTTGTCGGCATCGTTCAGGTAAACTTCTGGAAGAATCAGGTTTAATGTTGAAACTTTTCCGGCAGCATTTTCTTCTGCTTTCTTCCAGTATTCCCTGTCTTGTGTGTATTGGTCACATGCAACTACTGACCAGGTTGCCGTATCGATGTTTTCCGGCAGTAAAATTTCAGGTATCTTGATTCCGTATCTATTAAAATCTGTCATATGTCATTCCTGTAAAAAAGTCTGTGAACAAAATTTCAATTTTGCGAGTGACTTTTCAGTGTTCGTATGAGCGAACGGTTTGATATAAGAAAATCTGCAACGCAGATTTTTTAAAGATAAAAGTACCGCAATGTTCAGCGGGATTTTTATCTTATATTCCTTACATAATTTATGGTCCTATGAAAAAAATTATACTCGTTCCATGATTTTTATGCTATAGTTTAAATATGGGGATAGGATTATCGCAGCAGCAGAATGTTTCTCAAGTCCAGTCAATGAAACTGAGCCAGCAGCAGATTCAGGGGCTTACACTGCTGGGGCTTAATGCCATTGACCTGCGTTCAGAAATTTATGATCAGGTTGAAAAAAATCCTGCACTGATGATTTCGGAAGATGGATTTGAGAATGGTGTTGCAGAATTTCAGCGCCGTATTTCCAGAAATTCTGATACGGTAAAAATGGGGAATGCTTCTTCATATGGTGACGGTCTTTCTTCCCGGTTCCAGTCTGTCTTGGAAAATACGGCTGATTCCCGGGAAACCCTGTATGACAGCCTTATACATCAACTTGGTTTTCTAAAGCTTACGGATGCACAAAAGGAATTGTGCACCAGGTTAATCGGGAACCTTGATTCCAAAGGCTTTCATATTCTGGCACCAGCCAGTCTTTTAAATAATCTCCGCAGCCACTTTGAAGGGGATCCGCTTTCTTTTCTTGACTCATGTATTGAAATTGTCCGCACTCTGGAACCTTCAGGTATTTGTTGCAAAAATATAGAAGAAAGCCTTTTGGTTCAGGCAAAAAAAAATGGCGCAGGTTCCCTTGAGCTTTTCCTTCTTGACGGGCATCTTTCATTACTTGACCCTCCGGTTCCATCTAAAATTTTAAAGAAAATAAATTCTTATGTTGCTGAAAGAAGTCAGATGGCGTTCAATTCCGAGGATTTTTCCTTTATGGCTGATCTTGAAGAGCCGGATGTGGCTGCAGCTGTTGATTTCATAAAATCCCTTGATCCTCATCCTGCCGCCGGGTATGAAGAATCCCAGTCCCGTTATGTTGTGCCTGACATCATAATTTTGCCTGCGGTTTCTGAAGACGGTGAAGAGGAAAATGGTTTTTCCATACAGCTTTCGGATGATGTCATACCGTCAGTCGTTATTTCTCCGGATTATGAAGAAATACGGAAAACGTCAAAAGGTCTTCCGGCGGATGTAAAAAAATCACTGGAGGATTCCATGAAATCTGCAAAGAATTTTATGGAAAGCCTTGCTTATAGGGAATCAACGATACTCAAGGCTTCAAATGCAATCCTCCATCATCAGCTGGAGTTTTTTAAAAAGGGACCCGGGCATCTTGTTCCTTTGGTGCAGCAGGAAATTGCTGATGAAATCGGAGTGCATAACTCTACGGTTTCCAGAATGGCTTCGGAAAAATACATCCAGTGTGAATGGGGACTTTTTCCTGTAAAGTATTTCTTCTCGAATTCTGTCGGAAATGCAAAAGACGGACGGAATCAGACGGCAGACGGGCAGGATGTTCCGCTTTCAAAAGAATCTGTAAAATTTAAGATTGCTGAAATCCTTAAGGCAAATGAAGGCGCAAAAAAACCTCTTTCTGACCAGAAAGTGTCTGATGCACTTATGGAAATGGGGATAAAAGTTGCCCGCCGTACGGTTGCAAAGTACCGTGCTGAACTTAACATAAACTCATCTTATGACCGTAATCTTTAGCCGGGGGCTTTCATTTCTGTCCCGGTAAATTTAAATTTGCTTTTTGGGAATTCTGATAGTATACTGAACTTATAGCGTAGGGGTGTTGCAGTTCTTCCGTTGGAATGGCTGCATTTTCTATGAGCCTTATGCATTTTGCCGCAAGGCATTCCGGGAGTTGGTTATGACAAAGACAGTAAAGGCAGTTGGTTTTGAATTAGAACAGAAACAGTCTGAAATGATAGAGAAAAAGTTAAAGAGGGTTGATTATGCAGATGAGCTTATCATTGACCTGATGCTTCATGTAAAACGCGACAAGCAGTATAGTTTTGATACTACTGTAAATTTCCGCTGGGGTGCACAGGCTCATGTTACCGGTGAGGATTTTGATTTTGCAGCCGGGCTCAATAAGATGATGGACGTCCTTGATAACAAGATTAAAAAGGAAAAGGATAAGGTACAGGAAAAATAGTTCCTGAGATCATACGTTTTCTGAATATGCAGCCGGTTTTAATATGTTTTTTTTCGTATTGAAACCGGCTGTCTTGTTTTAAAAATACTTCTGCTTTTTAGAGTTTTCCCTATATTTTCAACTTGATAAAATATGGACATATGTGTATAGTATTCTCATGGCGGAAAAGAAATTTACAGTTCTCGATCTTCTTAATCTTGAGTTGCAGGGGCATGATGCAATCAATTTAAAATGTATTGCCGGCCGCCGTGGACTTACACGGGAACTTACAGTGCCAGAATTAAACAGGCCTGGACTTGTTCTTTCCGGTTTTTTTGAATCTTTTGCTTTTCACCGTGTGCAGGTTTTTGGACGTGGTGAAGTTGCTTATCTTAGAAAGCTGTCTTCTGAAGGCAAGACCGATACGATCAGACAGTTTTTTTCTTATACCGTTCCATGTTGTGTTTTTACTTGCAACAGGGAACCGCCACCTTCATTCATAGAAATTGCAGAAGAAGCTTCGTGTGCAATTTTAATTACTGACCTTGAATCAACAGAATTTTCAAACCGTATAATCCGGCTTTTTTCAAATATTTTTGCGCCACGAAAAACCATGCATGGTGTTTTAGTTGAAGTATATGGTGAAGGCATTCTCCTTGGCGGCCATTCCGGTGTAGGAAAAAGTGAGACCGCCCTGGAACTTGTTGAGCGTGGTCACAGGCTTGTCGCTGATGATATCGTAGAAATACGTTGTGTGAATGGAAACGTAATACTTGGCCGTGGTGCCAATTCCCTTATCAGCCACCACATGGAAATCCGTGGTCTTGGTATCATAAATGTGTCTCAGCTTTATGGTATGGGGGCAATCCGCGAACAGAAAGAAATCCAGCTTGTCGTTGAGCTGGAGGAATGGGATTCTAATAAAGTTTACGACCGCCTTGGTACGAATCAAAAAACCGTTGATTTGCTTGGGGTGAAGATTCCTGCAATTGAGATTCCTGTGAAGCCTGGCCGCAACCTTCCAATCATTATTGAGGCGGCTGCCATGAATGAACGTCTTAAAAAAATGGGATACAATTCGGCCCGGGATTTTAACCAGAATATCCTCAGGTGGATTGAAACTGGTGAAGCCCAGGCTGCATATTACGGTTCAGAAGATGTATACTGATACAGGAGGCAAGCGGCTCCGGCCCTTGTTTTCCAATTATATGACGGGAACCTCTGAAAATTGTAATTTTTAGAGAGGCCCTGATATATTTAATAAATATAGTTTAACGGAGGATTACTTTTATGGTAGAAAAGATTCTTACAGTAAAGAACAGAGCTGGTATTCATGCTCGTCCGGCATCACTTATTGCACAGATGGCAAATAAATATAATTGTGAAATTACATTGGAAAAAGATTCCATAGTAGTTAACGCTAAATCTATTATGGGTGTAATTACAATGGCTGCCGGCTATAATACTACAATGACACTGAAAACTGAAGGTGAAGACGAAAAAGACGCAGCCCTCGCTATTGAAGCACTTTTTGAGAGTAAATTCGAGGAAGAGTAGTTCATGAAGCAGATTACTGACAGACAGCGGGAAGTTCTGACATTCATTTCAGATTTTACAGAAGAAAATGCATATCCTCCTACTGTGCGTGAAATAGGTGAACATTTTGGTGTATCAATCCGCGCAGTTCAGGATCATATTGCGGCCCTGCAGAAAAAGGGGTATATCTCCTCTTGTCAGAAAAGATCCCGCTCATTAAAAGTCCTCATCGATGAGCGGAAGAAAGAACCTGCGATTTATGTAAACCGTGTTCCACTGCTTGGAACTATTGCTGCCGGAAAGCCCCTTCTTTGTGAAGAAAATCTTGATGGCTATGTTACACTTACTGAACCATTCATACGTCCTGGAAAAAGTTATTTTGCCCTTCGTGTCCGTGGGACAAGCATGACAGGCGCAGGTATTCTTGAAGGTGATCTGGCAATTATTGAACAGGCTGCGACTGCTGTTGACGGGCAGATTGTAGTTGCTGTAATTGATGATGCGATTACGTTGAAGCGTTATTATAGAGAACCGACTAGAGTGCGTCTCCAGCCTGAAAATCCTTCTTTCCAGCCGATTTTCTGTCAGGATGTAAGGATTGTCGGCATTCTGTCAAATTTAGTCCGTACATATTGATATGGATGTTCCAGTTTATCTCTTTACAGGTCCGGAATTTGGAAAACGGAACGATGCTGTAAACGACATAAAAAAGTCCTTAAAGAAGCAATTCGGTGAGATAGAAGAGTACTCTTTGTATGCTTCGGAAACACCAGTTTCTTCTGTAGTTGAAGTCCTGCAGAGCGAATCTCTTTTTGTCCCTGCCAGTTGTGTTGTTTACAGGGGGGCCGAACTTATAAAGAAGAAAGAAGATATTGAAAGACTTGGCTCATGGATATCTTCTGTAACTCCGGGGTTAAAAAACAAAAATCAAAAGTATTCTTCAGTCCTTATTCTCATTTCTGATGAATTTTCAGTTGATTCGAAATTGGAAAAACTTATACCAAAAGACAATAAGACTGTCTTCTGGGAAATGTTTGAAGACAAGAAAATTCCATGGATCAGGGATTTTTTCGGTAAAAACGGATTTTCCATTCAGGAAGATGCATGTGAAGAAATCCTGGACATGGTTGAAAATAACACGGAAGCCTTGCGAACAGAATGTTCCCGTTTTTTTGTATGTTTCCAGCCGGGGACTGTAATTACGGTAGATGATGTTGATTCCATACTTGCAAATAACCGTAGCGAATCTGCTTTTACGCTTTTTGACGTAATGGCAGATCCTTCAGTCGCTCCTGGACATCGTCTTGAAAATGCACTTTCTGTCCTTCAGAAAATCCGTCTTTCCAAAGATTCCTCATCCGTAATGATTCTTATGGGGCTGGCCTTATGTTTCAGAAATCTTTCTGTATGGCACAAGCTTAACGCCGCTGGAACGATGGATGATTTCAATCTGAAAATAAACGGTTTCAATACAAAGAAAAAAAAGACTCAATATGGCAACGCATCCCGCATCTGGACTTCCGGCCAGACCTCGGCCATCCTTTCGTTGATTTCGTCAACAGATATGGACATAAGGTCCGGCGGTCAAGGTATGGAAGATACATTGCTCCAGATGATGCTCTATGAGATTATAATAAAAAAGGGTGTGCCTGTAGCCGGATGGGAGGAAGGCTGGGCTTAGGATTTTTGAATCCTGCTGCCTTTTGCTGTTACAGTTCCAAGGCCTGCAGTTTTTCCTTTAGAGAAATAAGGTCTTCTTTTGTAAGCGTAAGCCCTTTTCCCATTTTCTGATGATCCGGTGACCAGCTTCTAAGGTCGTATTTTGCCGGACGTCCTCCCCATGATACCATGTTCAGTTCGAGTTTCCATCCACCTTTTCCTTCGGAAATTTCAGCAATGCTTTTCTCAATTGTGAAAGAAAAATCGTTATCCATAAGTTGCCTCCTTTTGGCATTTTTTAGCAGCCTGCTTTCCGAAGCGGCATCGGGCTGACCATCAGCTTTGTTTTAGAGCTTTTGGAGATTATTGCCTTGCTTCATTTCCGGCTGTCTGCAAATTTTGAAAAATGAGGAAAAAAAATCATTTTTCCCATATATATCATACAAATAACATATAAATAATTCAGTGTTTTTCCCGAAAATAAAAAGCGGGAAGGTTGTTAGTCTTCTCAGATTATTGTACCATAGATTGTTGTAAAGTCAAAATTTGGAGGGGCAGATGAAAAAGCCGTTGCTTGCTATTTTAAGTTTAGCACTTATTTTTGCTTCATGTAAGACAACTGATAAAGGGGCTGGTGGCATGGAAGACCAGCAGCTTGGTTTTGTTGCAGAAGATGAGGAAAAGGATGAAGATAAGACAGAACCTGTTGTCATTGAAGATGATGTTGATAATTCTGATCTGATGGGAGCTGCAGATAAATCCCGTGAAAATGCCGTTGCATGTGGTGCATCGGATTTTTACAAAGACGCTTTTGATGCAAATGATAAAGCTTTGAAAGATATAAAAGATGCTTCAGATGGAAAAGATCATTCCGCTGAACTTTCAGAAATTGTAAAAAAGTATGATGCGCTTGCAAAAGCCGCGGATGCCAGAAAATTAAAGAACCGCATTGATTCAGAGGGACTTGCTGAAAATGATGCCGCCTCGTATAAAAAGGGTGAGGATGCATCTGCTGCGTTTGACCAGATGCTTTCAGAATCGGCTTCAGGTTCCGGGTTGCTGGGAAAAGCTTTGGAGATGTATGATTCATATTATGCCGTGTTCTTTGTATCATATAAAAAAATGGCGGATGCAGAACGTAAGGCTGCTGTTGAAGAAAAAAAGAATGCTGACAGTGTGCGTGCCCAGATTTCCCGTAAAGATGACTACAAGGCTTATTCTGATAAGTTAAAAGAGGGAGATGCCTGTTATGTATCAAGAGATCCTGAGGGAGCTTATAAAAATTATAAGTATTCAAAAGAATCTTTCGCAGCTTTGTATGCTGATGTGTCAGAAAAGCGTGCAGCTGCACAGAAGGCAATTGATGAAGCAAAAGCCAAAGTCCGCGATGCAGAGAAAATGGCTGAAGAGGCTGATATTGAGAAACCTCTTGGTGATGAAAAAATAGATGGAATTGAAGATTCTGATGCAGTACTCCTTGAAGAGGATGTTTTCGAAAATCCTGACGATGCAGTAATCCAGATTGAAGATGAAGATTCTCTTGAAAAAAGAATTAAGGCGGAGGAGGAATAAATGAAAAAGTCTGTATTCTCAATAGTTGTGTTTCTGATTGCCATTTCGGGATTTGCAGCGAGTTATAAGGATAATACGTATCAGCGTCTTGCTGATGAATATACAAAAAAAGCACAGAATGCGCTTGATGCCGGTGAGTATGTGCTTGCTGAGGAATATGCTGCCAAAGCTGCAGAAAATGCAGAGTATTCAAGGGCATTCATAGAAAAGATGCTTGCACGTCAGGATGCTGACAAACAGTTGGCTGCAGCAGAAAAGAAACTTGATTGGGCAAAGAGTATTGCGGCTGACAGGAATTTCCCTATGGCATATTCTTCAAGTCAGCAGGCTATGGAGAATGCAAAGGCCGCCTATGATAGCGAAGATTATGTTTCTGCATCCCAGTATGCAAAGCAGGTTATTGATTCACTTGAAGGTGTCCGTGAAGTAACGCCGCTTCCGCAATATTATGTGGTTCGCCCATGGGCTGATACAAAAGACTGTTATTGGAATATTTCCGGTCGCAGGTATGTTTATAATAATCCACTGCTTTGGGAAAACCTGTATCAGGCAAATAAGTCAAAGCAGCCTAAACCAAATGATCCTAACCTGATTCTTCCTGGAATGAAGATGGAAATCCCGAGTATTTCTGGTGAGTACAGGGAAGGTACATATAATCCAAAGAAGGATTATGAACCGTTCAATATTAACAAGTAGTTCATCATAAAAAAAGCGGCAACCATCATTTAAGGTGCAACCTTATCATCATATGCACCTTTTTCCGAGTTGCCGTTTTTTTTTAGCTATGTCCGTCTATAGCGTTGCTGATTAATGACGGACCTTGACACAGGTCGTGCAGGATGCTTTTTGCATCCAGGTATTAAATCCGTCTGTACTAATAAAGGCTATGTAGAATTACATGGTAAAATTAACTGTATGATAGTGGAAAACACGACTGTTTCCCACATTGCAACTTGTTGCACCGGAGTGGCTCAGCGTACTTTACACGCTGGTGCATCTTCCACGGTACTGCAGTTTTTTTTGCAAATCTTTTTACGGACATAGCCTTTTATTTTTTTGATTCATACTGTCTGAATATTCCAAGTGCAGCCGCCATTAATGCATGGGGATATTCTCTGGAACCCATTTTTTCATAAACTTCGGATTTGCTGATTTTCATAAAATCCAGATATTCATCATTGTCTAATTCCATGGTTCCAGTATCTTCCAGCTCTTCTGCGGCATAAAAATGCACGTGATTTGAAAAAAGTGCCGGGTTCGGGTTTACTGTTGCAAGGTGCGTCAGCTTTCCTGCCTTAAATCCTGTTTCTTCCAGCAGTTCCCTTGCGGCGCCTTCTATGGGGTTTTCTCCCTCGTCAACAACTCCACCTGGAAATTCTATGCTGATGTCCTGTTCTCCATGTCGCCATTGCTTTACCATTATGAAATCATTTCCCAATACCGGAATTACTGTTACCCAGTCCCTTGCTTCCATGACGATGTAATTCCCTTTGTTTCCGTCTGGTGAAATGCTGTCTGTTTCCATTACATTGAATACTGGTGTTTCCAGAAGTTTCCTACGGCCTTTTTCCTGCCATTTTAATTTCGAATCATCAATCATAGTTTTCCCCTTTCACTAAATTCTTAAGTGATGAGTTTAGAAGTGCAGAGTCACGGCTGCTTTATTACGGACATCCTGAAAAAAATTTAGATGTCATCGGACGTTTGACCTTGAATCTGCATGGCTGAAACCGCCACATTTTCAAAGCCTGTCATAAAAATATAAATCATATTGAACTGTAAATGCAATCGTATTTTTTTTCTTTGACAGAAAAGTTGATTGCATTTATCATTTCAGTAATCAGGATGGAAGTTAAAGATACCGTCCAGATGTTGTGATATTTTTGTATCAATGCGAATTTACGTTGCGTTGATTGCATTGTTAAACTGTTGGCTTTTACGAAAGCTGAAAATTCAGGTTCATTTCTGATGATTTGTTCCTGAACTTTTTACAGGAGTTTTTATGGCTGTTATTACAATGAGCAGGCAGGTTGCGGCCCTCGGTGATGAAGTTTCCGCAGCAGTTGCCAAAAAACTTGATTATAAATTCATAGACAGAAAAGAAATTGAACGCCGGATAATTGCACTGGGGTTTCCTGCTGATAAATTAAATAAATATGATGAACGCAAGCCGGGGTTTTTTGCATCGCTGGCAAAAGACAGGGATGAGTATCTTGATTATCTCCAGACTGTCATATATGGAGCTGCCGCAGAAGGAAATTGCATCCTTATTGGACGCGGTGCGTCTTTTGTCCTTGAAGAGCTTCCGAATCTTGTTTCATTCCGTTTTGTTGCTAATGATTCAATCCGTATCCAGCGTCTTCAGAAGGAATTTGATTGGAATGAAAAGCAGGCCCAGGACCGTATTGATGAAAGTGCTGCAAACCGGGCTGGTTTTCATAAAAGCTTTTTCAATATAAACCATGAAGATGCTTCCCTTTATCATATGGTCATAAATACCGGCATCCTTAATGTTGAAGATGCGTCCAACATAATTGTGTCTGTAGTGAATAATTATATTACTCCGGAAAAAGAATCTGCCGGGGCGTTAAAGATAAAGGAACTCCTGCTTGCTCAGAATCTGGTGAATACACTGGTGTTCAAGCACAGCATGAATATAAATTTCCTTCATGCCGTGGTTGTCGGCAACAGGATCATGCTGCATGGAGTTGCTGATTCCAATGCTATAGTTGAAAAGGCTGTAATAATTTCCTCAAAGCTTTATCCAGAATATAAAATTGAATCTTCAATCAGTGTGGTTCAGGATTTCAGGCCGTATCAGTAATGGATGGGAATCTGACAACTTGTTTTTTCCTTGGAATGCTGGCTTCAGGTGCGGCTTTAGGCTGTTCTGTCTGTCTTGCGGCAGGCAGAATATCTGGCCGTGGGTGTTACAAATTCCGGTTTTCACTTCTGATGGTTCTCCTCAGTGTCGTGGTTGGATTTTCTGCATGCCTCCTCATAAAAACGGACAGGCCGTCTTTTATCTTTGAGCTTGCAAGAACTCATTGGATTGCTGCTGTTGTTTATCTTTCTGCAGGTTTTGCGGTATCCGTTTCCATAAAATTACTTCTGCCGGTTATAGCTGTTTTTTATATTGTTGTAACCTATGTTACATGCTTTAATCTTCATACTGATTTTCGGACATTTTCAGATCCTGTCCACATTATCCTTTATAAAGATTTTGTTTCAGTAAACGGTAATGATTGCGGTTTTGTTCCCGAAAATGATGTGCCGGTGACTGTCCTTCTTGAAATTCATAGAATTCCGGAGGATTTTGTTTTTCCGTATTCATCTGTCTGGTACGTATTTAAAGGTGTTTCCGTGGGAAGCCGGGAATATTTTTGTGATTCATATGTGAGCGGGCTTGAAAGGACTGAAGGTTCCTATGTTGGAAATGCCGTAAATGGAAATCTGTTCAAGATTTATTATGAACGGTTTTATGAGTTCCTTATTTCAAGTGTCTATGTAAAAAAAATTCCATTGCCTGTACAAAAAATACATCCCGCCGTCTTTGAGGTTGATTTGAAAATTGAAAATATGGTGGATGTGGTAAAAATGAAGAAGGTCATGTGATGTTTCTTGTACAGTTTGCCAGATTTTTTTTAGGATGATCTGCATGTGGCGATTCTGAAACAGTCATGTATCTGATACAGATTTGTTTGAGATGATGATAATTATAAAAAAAATATTGACTTTTATTTGTGTTAAAACAATACTTTGATTATGAAGACTTCAAATAAATTTACACTTATCCGGATTTTATTTTCACCATTATTCTTAATTTTGTTTTTTCTTCCCGAATGGACCGGTCATTTTTCAAAAATCACCGGGATTGTGATGATTCCTTTACTTGCTTTCATGGAATTTACAGATTTTCTTGATGGATATTATGCACGGAAACATAATGAAGTCAGTGATTTTGGAAAACTTTTTGATCCGTTTGCAGATGTCATTGAACACATTACAACTTTTGCATGCCTTACTTTTTCAGGGTTCATTCCATTGATAGTATTCATCCTGATTTTGTACAGGGAATATACAATGATTTTCATAAGAATGATTGCTACAAAAAAAGGAATCGCCATCGGTGCCAGAAAGGGTGGAAAATTCAAGACTGTACTTTATGTAGTTACAGGATTTACAGCACTTGTTTTTGTATGCTGCTCAAGAGTTGATCCTGGTTTTGTGGTCAATATCGATGTTTTTAAGCTGGCGGTGTTTATCCTGTCTGTTTTGAGCCTTGTGGCATCTTATGTGTCTTTTGCAGATTACCTGATTAATTTTGGATATCTGTTAAAAAATGAAAAAAAATAAAATTCTTTATTCTTACCTGTTGCATAAAATAAATTATTTCGCTATATTAATTAAACACACGGTGAGATTGATTTCTTACGGAATGGGCCATTAGCTCAGCTGGTAGAGCAACAGACTCTTAATCTGTGGGTCGCAGGTTCGATCCCTGCATGGCTCAGTACCCCTCTTACTTTCTTTGTAAGAGGGGTTTTTGTTTTAAATGCTTTGCCCGAAATTTCAGCAGTGTGTCTCGTACAAAAGTGCAAAATAAGTTTTTTAAGCTGTGTTCTGTGCTGATAAAGGATGAACAGGATTAATGGTAAAACAGACTGCATGATAGTGGAAACACGACATGTTCCGACATTGCAACTTGTTGTACCGGAGTGGCTTAACGTGCTTTACAAGCTAGTGTATTTTTCAGTAACACTTTTTATGGACCTAACCTTATATTTTTTTTGTGGTAGCTGAAATTTTAATGATTTACGCTTTTGAAAATTCGCGGCTAAACTCGAATTTCAAGATGAATATTTTTGGGCCACGTTTTCCACATGTACTTTGTATGAAAAAAATGCGTATGAGGTTTTGAAGTCACTGAAAAGCTTATAAACCCTGGTATTCAGGATTCAATTCACCATAATAAAACTTTTCAGAAGTCTCAGGGCTTTCCTTTCAGGGGTTTGAAAAATGCAGATTAAATTGTAAGTTTATTAATGCATAAGTGTACTTCTTCTTGGTTTTGAGTATGCTGATTGAAATTCTAAAGATTTGCGTTTTTTTTGTAGGTTCTCGCTTAAACCTGAGAGTCAGTGTGTATAAGTCCAGATTCGGGCTTCAATAAAAATGTTGTTTTGAGCTGTATGGATACAGTGAATGAAGTCGCAACATTTATAAGTCTTAGCAGTTTTAACAAAATGTTTTGGATTTACAGGTTTGTTGCCTATTGCTTTGTGTGACATGCGCTCAACTCTTATCTAAATTTTAAATCTGTGTTTTTTTTGTAGATTTGCCATGACTTGCGGCGGTTTCAGCACATTTTGAGATGAAATATATCTGTCCTCGAGGCCTGTAGTAGGAATTGAATGTGGGGTAATGGTATTCTCATTGCTGTTTTCTAATTCATGTACATCTGTACCGGACTGGCTAATCTTGATGTAGGCGTTCGCTGAGCCGTGGTTTTTAAAGGGATTAGTACTCTGGGGCTGGTTCCATTCATATGATGCAGAGTGTGCAGTAATGGGGACGGCCGGGTGTTATAACCATCGGTGCATACAGACGGTTATAATGCCCGGGCTGATTTTTTTGAAAACTGAACGGTACAGTAATCGTGCTGTCTTATGGTAATTTTCAGACCTACGGGTATTTCTGAATGCATGCAATACTGAATGCCTTATCCCCTGCACTATGCGTTCATGTCTTCCATGGTGTTCAGAGGCGTGCTTCTTCCTGAATTACGGTAACCCTGCTGAGAGTTGGCGGGTGTTCATCAAGTTTTAATCAGACCGTTTTTCGGTCATGGAGCATTTTTTCTTGTTTAAGCCCTGGTAAGTGAATTCTAAAAATTTGCGTTTTATGAAATTTGCTTGAATCCGGAATCCAACTGGAAAATATGAAATGTTATTCGAGAAAATAAAAAAAAGTGAAAAAAAGGTGAAGTTGATGTATTGACAGTGTAAGGGGAAGTGTGGTATGTTAACGAACGTCGCCGCAAGAGAGCGGAGCGACGCCGGTCATTGAAAGCCAGCAGGGAAGGGAAGAAGAAGGTAGAAACGAGTGCCAGCATGAACCGTGAAAGGTGAGT
>JAZLGS010000088.1:0-4778 GCA_045616425.1 Treponema sp. | reverse complement strand
CCATTCCTACATAAATTATACTTTCCATGTTGTGTCTCCTTTTTGCATTTTGGTAATGCTTTTATTAAGTTTTGTCTTACCTAATTTTAAGCCGAATCCACGTTTTTGCAAAAATCAGGGGACACAACATATTGTCTATCTGCGTCCCACTTTTTTTCACAATTGTGCAGTTAATTTTACCATTAATTCTACATAGCCTTTTCAGTTCAGAATTCTTTTGAAAAAACATCATTCTTGGAATTTACCTTTTAGTGTACATATAAAAATGTTTGTGGAATACTTTCTCTTCCATTGCTTTTTGAGCAATTCCCGGATACCGAACCTCTGAATATTCATTGACCGATGATACGAAAAGGAGTGCATCATTTTCCCTCATATCATCAGGAAATTCTTCACAATCCAGTATTTTGAATGATTCATCGTCTAAAAGAAAAACAAAAAAATCCTGAAGAATGCTCCTTTGCCATGCTCCGCCCTGTTCACCAGTGTACCAATAAACGGTTCCACGTTCATCCGGGTTTTTATTTATTACTTTTACAACTTCTTCGCATAATTTCCGGTCAGTTTTTCTATCTGTCTGAAGCCGCCACATATCATAAAAACCCACATAAAGAAGCATTGGCATACAGGCTGCAAACAGGACGACTGCCACTTTTTTTATTTCATCAGATTTATTAAAAATCATATTCAGCCCGAATATAAGTGAAAAAAATCCAAAACCATAACAAGGGTACATGTATGTATCTCCACCCATCTTTAGCAGATACATTGCAAAAAAATATGCCAGCCCGGCTAATAGGAGTGAATCTGAAACTGTTAATTTAATCTGTTTCTGCTTAAATAATACAATCGTGCGGTATAAAAAAACTGTTATCATCGGGATGAGTATTGGATTGATAATGAGCATTTTCAATAATCTGACAATAAAATTTCCATTAATAACGTCATTTTTATAAAAAAAAGTTGCATTTTTAAAACTGATGAAATAATAAAGAGTGATATAAATAAGGCCGTTTATGATAGAAAGAAAAGAAAAAACTTTTACTCCTTTGTTTTTTCTATCCGTCAGCACCAAAGCAATTGCAAGGACAATCAATGCACCAAAAACAGGTTCCTTTAAATAAGTCATAAAAGGAATGAAAACAGAAGCAATAATATAAAATTTACTTTTTCCTGAATAATATGCCTTCAGCAGGAAAAAACTCATGACAGTTATTAAGGTCACTAATAATTTTTCAGCATAAATAATTTCATTAAACGCCTGAATATACCATGTATGAATTACGATATGAAAAAAAGCAATCAAAAAATATGTAGTTTTCGTGATTTTTTCTTCTGTGTTTTTTAAAATAAGTTTAATACAGAAAAACTCACTGATACAAAGGATGATATATTCCAATCCATTGATGATATAATATGCAGGAATCCTGTTATAGAAAGGAGTCAGGAGAAGGATATTGTATTCATATTGATTCCAGAACCGGCCTCCTTCAGTATGAATGCCTCTGAGCCGGTGCAGTGCAATTGTTGATAAGAATTCTCTGTCATCAGTAATCATCCAGCCTGGATTGACAACGATAAATACCAGCATCATTATTGAAAAAATAACACAGACCGCTGCACATGTAATCCTCGCTTTTTCTTCTCTTACATTATAAAAAATGGAAGCAATCAAAAAACTCACAAATGAAGCAGATGTAAATACATAAAGCCGGATCATATTATACTCGAAATAATCCGTTTTCTTATGTAGTATGATTTCTGCAATTTTTATAAGTTTCTCTCGTGCGAATGGAAAGAAACAGACTGCAGATGCAAAAAAAGCAATGCACAAAAAGATATTTATTAAAACACTGCTTGATTTTCTTTTATTCATATCAAAAAATCTCCCGTTCAATTAAAATGTTGGTTTTTCCTTACAACATTTGAAACTGCGCCTTATATATGGTAATATTCCGTAGTTTTGCAGATTTCTGACTGCAAAATTTAAACCAACATTTTTTCTTTACGGGGAACCGGATGCTTTACAACATAATAATTTCACCGATAGAAAACCTTATAGAAACAATCTTCTACTTTACATTTGAGTTTATAAATTCTTTTGGCATTATCTGTCCTATCATATGCGTCAGCCTGGCCGTAAATTTTCTTGCGCTTCCATTGTACAATATTGCTGATGATATCCAGGACAGGGAACGGGAACTTCAAAAGAAACTTTCGTTCCGCACCACAAGGATAAAGGAAGCATTCAAAGGCGATGAACGCTTTATGATTCTTTCTACATATTACAGGCAGAATGGCTACCATCCGCTTTATTCACTGAGGGCATCTCTTTCTATACTTATTGAAATTCCTTTTTTTATTGCAGCATATCATTTTCTTTCCCATTGTCAGGTTCTGGAAGGAGCATCATTCTGGATATTCAGGGATTTAGGAAACCCCGACGGACTGATACCGACACCGCTTGTAATAAACGGTTCCACATTTTCAATAAACATTCTTCCTGTCCTCATGACCCTTATAAATATAGTGTCAGCAGCGGTTTACCTGAAGGGAACAGTCCTCCGTGAAAAGCTCCAGACTTTCAGTCTTGCACTCATATTCCTTGTCCTTCTTTATAATTCTCCGGCCGGACTTGTAATTTACTGGATTCTGAACAATCTTTTTTCCCTCGGTAAAAACATCGTAAAGAAATATGCGAAAAATCCTGCAAGGTTTGTGCACATCATCATTTCTGCAGTTGCAATGGCCTTGGCTCTGTACCTCATGATATTGAAGACAAATTTAAACCTTCCAAAACGTATCATGGTATTAGCTGTGGCCCTGATCATAACCTTCGTTCCGGTTGTAATAAAAGCCCTGCACAAATTCTTCGATTTTTCTAAATTACAAAATCTTGAAACGGGTTCATTTTTTCCTGTATTTATTTATTCATGCCTTGGACTTGCCCTTCTCACAGGATTTTTACTTCCTGCAAATGTAATTTCAACAAGTCCTTCGGAATTCTGTTTTATCGGAAATACTGATTCTCCCGTACAATATGTATGGTCTGCTTTTACACTGGGGCTTGGACTTCTGGTTTTCTGGCCGTTCGTAATCTGGAAGCTCTTCAAGGGAACAACCCATACCGTAATGACGGTTGCTTTTCCTGTGGTGTTCATCTGTGCAATTCTGAATGCTTTTGTTTTCAGATACGACTATGGGCACCTCAGCGTTTTCTTCCAGCTGGATGATTCTGGAGTGTTAAGGAATGCATCACCATTTTTTACTGTCATTCCTCTGGCTGTAATGTTCATCCTGATTCTGATATTTCTGATTGCCTTCAGGAATGAAAAGCTTACAAAAATAATTTCCGCTGTCCTTATGGCAATATGCATTGCCGAAGCCTCATTCACCGGTATAAAACTTACATCAATAAAAAAAACTTATGAAATTTGCCGCGAAAAGAAAGAAAACGAAAAGCAGCTTGAAAATTCAGCTTCTTCAGAAATCGAACCGGTTTATCATTTTACAAAAACCGGCAAAAATGTCGTTGTATTTTTCATAGACAGGGCAATCAGCTCTTTTGTGCCATACATTGTCAATCAGTTTCCTTCCCTCAAGGAAGATTTTTCAGGCTTCACATTTTATCCGAATACGGTGACATTTGGCGGAGCCACATGGTGTGGAAGCCCTGCAATGATGGGTGGTTACGAATATACTGAACCTGAAAAGGACAAAAGGCCTGCAAAAAGTAATGAAGAAATTATTGTACTTACAAAAAATTTCATTGATGCAGATTATTCTGTTACAGTTACAGATCCTCCATATGTAGTAAACCTTGAGTCACTTCAAAAGACAGAAGGGGTAAATGCTTTTTCACTGTATGACAAATATACAGGACGTTTCATTTCTGAACATCCGGAAGCAGCTGTGCAGAATCAGGATGAAATTACCCGGAAACGTATTTTTAAATTCTGTCTTATGGAAGTAATCTATCCTCTGTTCAGATTTACATACTATGACCGTGCATCTTATTTTTCACAGGCAGTCATGCCGGTACTTGATACAAAATTCCTGGGGTTCTTTTCTTCTCTTTACTATATGGACAAACTTACTGCAGCCGACGGTAAAAGGAATACATTTACCTTTATTGGAAATGATTCTGCCCACGAATACTCAATTCTTCGTGAACCAGACTTTATGCCGGATACCAGAGTAAATCCTGGAAAGGCAACCAGCGGAGAATATAATTACAAAGTTTCTTTTTATGATGATAATGCCAGTGACCTTGCAGGATATCATGTGAATGCGGCGGCATATCTGCAGATTGCAAAATGGCTCCGTCATTTAAAAAGAATCGGAGTTTACGATAATACAAGAATCATAATAGTTTCAGATCATGGCCGTGAAATGCCTGTGCCTGCATTTGAAGGTCTGCGGAGTGAAAAGTTCTATGCTCTTATGAATCCGGTTTTATTGTTTAAAGATTTCAATTCTGCAGGTGAGCTAAAATCTGATGATGAATTTATGACTAATGCGGATACAATAATCCTGGCTCATTCAAATCTGGATGTAGCCCAGACCAATCCAGTCACAGGAAAACGATTTACAGATAGCGTCGCAAAGACTCCTGCGGAAGTTTATCCATCAATTTCGCTGGAAAGTTTTAAGCTCCAATATGCATCTGATCCTGCCATGTGGACTGGCGAGGCACCGGACTATGTTCCGAATTACACTGTAAGCGGCAATATCTTTGCCCCAGAAAACTGGACTCCGGTCCGACGGCAGGAGCAAGC
>JAZLGS010000087.1:0-9323 GCA_045616425.1 Treponema sp. | reverse complement strand
GCAGGTAAGTCCAAGAATCACATAGGCTGCAAGCTTACGGATAACTCCGTTGTCACGAACTGAGTAATGAATGGCATCAATGTAAATCACCGGATATATTTCTTCCAGCGGACGGTTCTGCCATTCTTCAATTTCAGGAAGGATCTTATCTGTAACATCCGAGATGAATCCTTCTGATGTTTCAAATCCGTAAATGTCCTGAATGGTATCTGAAATCTGGCGGGTGGTCATCCCTTTTGCATACATCGAGATTATCTTTGAATCAATGTTGTTTATGTTCTTCTGACCTTTTTTTACAACCTGAGGTTCAAAAGTAGAACGGCGGTCCTGAGGAACTTCAATTTCCATCTTGCCGAAACGAGACTTTACAGTTTTTGATTTGTAGCCGTTGCGATAATCGTCACTGTCTGAACGTTCTGATTTTTCGTAACCCAGATGATGGTCCATTTCAGCTTCCATCATTTCTTTAATGGTTCCGCCAAGAAGATCTTTGAGGGCTTCTTCGATGTCTTCTGCTGACTGGATGTCATACTCAGACAGAAGGCCTTTTATTATTTCTCGTTTGCCTTCTGTCATTTCCACTTTGTGTGGGGCATTTTTGCTACGCAAAAACCGGGCTTTCCGCAATTCGCCGTCTACCGCGGCTCATCCACTCACTTCGTTCGGGACTAAAGTTGCTCCAATCCCTTCCCTACTCCCCAAAGCAAATCCCCAGAGCCTTTGCCTGCTTTATTATATCTGAATTAACATCCACAAATTTTGTAAAACCTGCAACTTTATTCAGCTCCACCGGAATTATGCCGCCATTTTTCAACGCAACCATTACGCCATAATTTTCTTTAAGAATGCATTCTGCGGCGGCGGCTCCCAGACGGCTTGCAAGGATTCTGTCCTGTGGACATGGAGAACCGCCACGCTGCACGTGTCCCGGAATTGAAACACGTACTTCTTTACTGCACATCATTCTTAGTTGAGACGCAAGTTGGAAAGAAACCGAAAGGCTTCCCATTTTTGCCTTGTATTCTTTTTTTGACAAAAGGGCATCCTGTTTTGTTTTTGCACCTTCTGCAACTGCAATGATGGAATATTTTTTTCCGTCCGTTTCATTTTGCCTGATTTTTTCAGCGACGGAGACAACATCAAAAGGAATTTCCGGAATCAAAATTGCATCTGCACCGCTTGCAATGCCGGCATTCAAAGTAAGGTGTCCTGTCTTATGTCCCATAATTTCAACTATGAAAATCCTTGAATGACTTGCAGCTGTGGTTTTTATATTTTCGATTGTCTCTGACGCAACTTCCAGGGCACTTGCATATCCAAAAGTCAGGTCTGTTTCTGCTACATCGTTATCAATTGTTTTAGGCAGGGTGACGATATTCAAGCCATTTTCACTCAGCAGGTTTGCAGTTTTCTGGGAACCGTTTCCACCAAGAACCACAAGACAATCCAAATCCATTTTTTTGTAATTCTTTAACATTGCAGGAATTTTTTCTATGCCATTTTCATCTGGTTCATTTATATCTTTAAAAGGCATCCGGGAAGAACCCAGGATTGTTCCCCCCTGCAGCAGAATATTTTCAAAATCATTTTTAGTGAGGTTCCTGCACTCCCCCTTCATTAATCCTTCAAATCCATTTTCAATTCCCATGATTTCTGTGTTTTTATTTTTTTCATACAATGCAAGGACAACACCGCGCATGGCTGCATTCAAAGCCTGACAGTCTCCACCGCTTGTTAAAATTCCAACTCGTAATTTTTCTTTCATTTTGCTTCTCCCATTCCTTTATGGAGTCTCTAAAAATTGCAATTTTTAGAAATGTCCTTTATATTCAGTTATTTTTTTATAAGCTTCTTCGTAGAACAGCTCCTGGGAATTCAATTTTTCATTTCCGTCCGGATTAATCTTTCTGTCTTCGTAAGTTCCGTTACTGCACTGGACTTTTCCTTTTTCATCATCATTCATAACTGTGTTGAAAATGTGCAGGATTCTGTTTCTGATTTTTTCATCGTAAATCGGAGCGGCAACTTCTACACGGCGGGTAGTATTCCTCGTCATGAAATCTGCCGATGCAATGTAGATTTTTTGAGTTTCAAAATCTTTTCCAAAAACATAAATCCTCGAATGTTCAAGGAAGCGGCCAACAATACTGACCACTTCTATATTTTCTGTCGCTCCTGCCACACCTGGAATAAGGCAGCAGATGCCGCGGACACAAAGCTGGATTTTTACTCCGGCTTTACTTGCTTCAACCAGTTTGTCTATGAGCACTTTGTCTGTAAGGGAATTGATTTTAATTCCAATATAGCCCGCAGTTCCCAAAGCAATCTGTTCATCAATCATCTGGATTATCCTGTTCTGGAGGCATAAAGGCGCAACAAGAAGATGTTCACTTGCATCCACAGGTTCACCAAGAAGAAGTGCCTTGAAAATATTTGCGGCATCGTTTCCGATTCCCTGATTAGCAGTAATAAGGCTTAAATCCGTATACATTGTGGAAGTTTTTTCGTTGTAGTTTCCGGTTCCAATCTGGGTGATGTAAGACAATGTATCATTTACTTTTCTGGTAATAAGGCACAGCTTTGAGTGAACTTTATAATTTTCAAGACCGTAAATGATTTTACAGCCGGCATCTTCCAGTCTGTGGGACATTTCAATATTGTTTTCTTCATCAAAGCGGGCACGCAGCTCTACTACAACGACAACTTCTTTTCCGTTTTCCGCTGCTTCAATCAGGGAGTCGATAATTTTACTTTTTGCTGCCACACGATACAAAGTCATTTTGATTGAAACAACATTTTTATCTTCAGCCGCTTCCTGCAAAAGATTCAAAAAGGGCTTCATGCTTTCAAAGGGATAACTTAGCAGAATATCAGAAGCTTCTATCTGCGGAATTATCTTTTTAGTCAGATTGATAAATGGGGAACTGCGTGGAGACCGTGGTTTGTAAAAAAGTTCTTTTCTTTCTCGCAAAAGTTTCTGAAGTTCAAAAACAAATTTCAAATCCAAAGGAGTATCAACATTTATCATGTGAAGCTGATTAATTCCAAGGATTTCTGAAAGTTCTTTTTTTGCTTTGTCATTAATCACACGGCTCAATTCAATTCGGATAGGGCTCATCCTTTTCCGCTGTTTTACAAGATGTTCCATCATGTTTCTGTAATCCAGATCTTCATCAAAAACATCTTTTGCTTCTATGTCTGCATTTCGCGTAATTCTGATAATTGATTTTTCGCCCACAGAATAATGTTCAAAAAGTTTTGAAACAAAGTGGAGAATCAGTTCTTCGCAAAGCATGAAAGTTCCCGGCTTAGATGGCACTGCAATCAGTCTTGGGAAAATTGTATTTGTGCAGGGAACAATTCCCATTTTGTTTTTGCCGTTTTTATTTTTCAAAAGAACGATTGCATTCAGCTCCTTGTTTGCCAAAAATGGAAAGGGCTGCTGCTTTCCAACAATAATCGGGCTTAAATATGGCGCAATGTTAGCATCGAAAAATGCCTCAAGGGCTTTGGCATCCTGTTCAGTGAGCTTGTTGAAATTTACAAGGCGGAGATTATAAGCTTCCAGTTCCTTCATCAGGTTTTCGTAAATCACTGCTTTTTTAGTTTCAAGCTTTTTAACTTTTTCAAGAATAGCTTCCACCTGCTCGCAGCTTGTCATTCCGGTTTTATTTTCCCGAATCTCTTCTGTACTGCTCATCTGCACCATAAGAGTTCCAACACGGACCATGAAAAACTCATCCAGATTGGACTGATAAATGGAAGTAAAAGTCAAACGCTCTGCCAGCGGTACCTTCTGATTTCCGGCTTCATTCAAAACTCTTTCATTAAAAGCAATCCATGAAAGTTCGCGGTTTGTATAATAGTTCATCTGTTTTCTCCTGCTTTGCAAATTAGTTTTATGGTGATGCCCAATGACGGGTTTTAAGCCTTGAAACTGCAAGGCTTAAAATGTCGCATTTTCAGAGAGTCCCTTTAGTTTCAGGAAGATCCATTTCTTCAAGAAGATTTTTTTCAATCGGATTTAATTTCAAGGTTTCCGCAAGATTCACACAGCTGTTGCTCATGCGGTCAATGTTGTGCAGAATCAGATTGTAGCTTGAAGTAAGTTTTGCACTGCACTTTCCTTTGCACACCCGGTCTATGTGACGCTTCCTCATTTTAATTTCCAGATTAATTACATTTTCCCGGATTGATTTCAGTTCTTTTTCATCACCAGAAGTTCCACCAGTCAAAGGCTTCATGATTTTTGAAAACATTGAATAAATAAATTCCGCTGAGTTTTTCAAATCTTTAAGGGCATCCTTTGAATAATGAGTCTTGTGGCTTTTTGCCTGCTGCTCCAGAACATTCCTGCTGATTTCGCCGCTGAACTGACCGATTCGCTCAATGTCACTCATAACATACAAAAGGCCTGCTGCCTGGTTTGCCTGAGTTTCGGTAAGGGTTCCCAGACTGAAAAGCTGGCTCATAAAATCATTTATCTTCTGGGAAATTTTTTGTATCAAAGCAGAATTACTGATGACTTTTTCAAAAATCTGGAAATCCGATTTTTCTTCATTTTTATTCTTTTTGTCTGTATCTACAATTGATTTAAGTAAGCTTTCAACAATCGTACTGCAGCGGATGATTTCTTTTGCAGTTACGTGAAGGGCTGCAGCCGGCTGATTCAAATATTTTTTATCAAGATAAAGAACATCTTCTGACTTTGTGTCTGCTTCAGTTTTTGAATCCGGAATGATCTTCATTACGATTTTGACCATTACATAAACAAGAGGAATCCAAAGTAAAGTCATTACAATGTTGAAACAGGTGTGGGCATTTGCAATCTGTCTGGAAATTACTGTAACTTCATCCCCTTTAGGTGATATATACTGAATGAACTTTGCATAAAGCGGAACAAACCAGATGAACAAAATACATCCCGAAATATTAAACAAAGAATGTGCAACAGCAGTCCGTTTTGCATCCTTATTCTGGCCGATACTTGCAAGCAGAGCTGTGATTGTAGTTCCGATGTTGTCTCCAAGAAGAATCGGAATTGCTCCTGCAAGACCGATTACGCTGGACACTCCGTCTGCGGCAGGCTGGCTTGCAAAGTTCTGGAGAACCGCAATTGTTGCACTGGAACTTTGAACTACAAGAGTCATGAGAGTACCAGTCAAAACTCCAAGAACAGGAACATCACTTACTTTTGCAATCATATTTGTGAAAAATGCTGATTTTGCAAGAGGCTTCATTACACCGCCCATAGTTTCAATACCCAGGAAAAGAAGACCAAAGGCAAACAAGGTCTGTCCCACATATTTCCATTTCTGATTTTTAACCACAAAAGAAATAAGAAATCCCACAAAAATAAATAGGTAAATGTAGTTGGAAATTTTAAAAGCAATAATCTGAGCTGTAATTGTGGTACCGATGTTTGCACCAAAAATAATTGAAATTGCCTGAGGGAGTGTCATTAATCCGGCACTTACAAAACCAATTGCCATAACTGTGGTAGCACTGGAACTTTGCAAAACGGCGGTTGTCAGTGCCCCGGCCAGAACGCCCAGCACAGGATTTTTTGTAAGAAGTGAAAGGATTTTCTTCATTCTTTCACCGGCGGCTTTCTGCAGACATTCGCTCATCATATTCATTCCAAAAATGAATATTGCAAGCCCGCCAAAAAGCCCGAAAATGATTTTCACATTAGGATTCATAGATTACCCCGAATATAGATTTAATCCTAATGTAACGGAAGAAAGTTAATTTCCTGTGAAGACGGGGTAAATTCTATGTAAAATTACGTGAATAAAAAGGCCACTGTCCATGTTTTCTGGCATCTACTTAATTTCCACCAGCCTGTAATTCCTGTTTCCAAAGCCGATTTTTTCAGCATGTTCAAGAGTATGGATTCCGTTCCGGCTTTCTATCCTTTCAATCAGGCTACCACTGTCTTTTGCCTTGTAAACCAAATCAACACAGGCCTGGTCTAGTGCCACAGGATCAAGTGAAGCCAGAATTCCAATATCGTGCATATCAGGTTCCGCCGGATTTCCATCACAGTCACAGTCCACACTGAGCCGGTTCATGACATTGACACAGACGATTCCCTTTCCGTCCTGCATATAATCGCACACAGATTTTGCAGCTTCCGCCATTGCTTCAAGGAATTCGTCCTGGGGACATCTTGCCCATGCTGTTGTGCTACGTCCTGCCGTGTGAATGTTGAGTTTTCCTGATTTTTCACAACTCATTCCGGAACCAAAACCGATTGAAAGATTCTTTATTGCTCCGCCAAACCCGCCCATGGCGTGTCCCTTAAAATGTGAAAGAATCAAATATGTGTTGTAATTCCTGAAATTTGCACCAACATAATTTTCCTTGATACGGTCGCCGCCTTTTACAGGAATCGTCATATAACCTTTTTCGTCCAGCAAATCAAAGCCGTTGGCAACATCCAGGAAACCGTGGTCTTTCGCAATTTTCATGTGGTTGATGTTGTTGCTCCTGTTTCCGCCATAAGCTGTGTTGCATTCAACGATTGTGGCATTAAGTTCGTCTTTTACAAGATTTTTGATGAGGGCCGGCCGGAGGTAGTTTGATTTTTCGCTTTCACCCGTGCTGACCTTTACGCCGGTTTTTCCCTGGACTTTACAGCCCGTTGCCTTATAGACTTTTACCAGTGCGTCAGGCGTAATGTCACGGATAAAGTAAACGGCAGGAACATCATCTTTTGCATTCGCTGCCTCCGGCGAAACAACTTCATGTGTTTTGTAAGAATCAGCCTTTTTGTTTTCTTTTGCAAATAAAAGTGCTGATACAGCAAAAAGTACAGCCAGTAAAATTGATTTTTTCATTTTTTCTCCCATATAGTGATGCAAGGTGTGCTGCAACAAATTGAACTGCACGTGCCGGCAGTGACCGGACCGTCATCCCGAACTAGTTTCGGGCTCTCTTTTTGTGCATCAAGACAGATGCTGAATCTGTCACCCTGATTTTATTTCAGGGGCAGCCTGACAGATTGAAATGAGCCTGACAGATTAATCCGCTGCATTGTCCGCCAGTGTTGCAGTCTTTACTGCGCCATCTACAGTTACATTTATTATTGTAATCACCTTTTCATTTTTCGTCTGAATAATATTAGCTTTCAAGAATTCTTTCAATTCCAGTTCATGATGGCAAACATGGGAGTCAGTCCGGTTAACTGAAGAAGCTGCAGAATAATTCTCCAAAAGCAGCTTCATGCATCTCTGCAGATGCCGGATAAAGTTTTATGGATCAGAATAAGTCTGCATAACCAGAAGCCGGCCCTTCCAGTGAATTCTCAATTGCAGTTTACATCATTGAAATTACTTGAATACTTTATGCATAATGAAAGGCTGTGTCCCCGTTTACGAATTCTCTTATCCGATAATATTTGACGGGGTCCGGTTTAACTCCTCCAGCGAACATTTATAAAGCGGCATTGCATAATTGTAAGTGCTGTCATCAGGATAATTTCTGAAGCTTCCTTCATTCATCATAGAAAGAAAGAGGATGATATCATACCAAAGCAGACGTCGTTTTTCGTTTCTGGTAAACGGACGTTCAGAATATCCATTTACAAAATCCTGTGAACATTTTCCACGTCTAAAACGGTCTTCCATAAGCGGATCACCGAACATTGCCCTTTCCCAATCGATTATGCCACTGATTTTCTTATTGCAGATAAAAATATTCCCTTCCCATAAATCATAATGAACAAGACAGGAATTTGTGAATTCATCAAAACATGGTTTATCTTTTTCGAGCATGGAAAACAAATTTGTTTTAGAAATAAAATAATCGATATTCTTGTCTTCAGCATCCAAAACTACATTTTTCAACATGTAGGAAACCCATTCGTAAAGAGTCTTGAATCTTGCATCCGGGTTTCCAAGCGAACCAAAATACGTTCCCTTTATTTCAGAAATTTCTTTTACAAGATTTCCTACAGTAAAGTTGATTTCAGTTTTTTCTTCATTGCTCAATTCTTCCCTAAGTGTCCAGTAATCTGCACCTGGAACAACTTCCATAAAAAAATACGGACCTGTACATATCTTGCAGCTGTCATCGTAAAAATATACTTCAGGAATTTTGCAACTTATTTTATCTTTTGCAAGCTGCATAGCTGAAACTTCATTTTCCATGAGGCAGTTTTCATTACGCATCCTTGAATTTTCATCCGGCGATGCAATTTTCAGAATTGATTTTGTTCCATCTTCCTGCGTAATATAATAAGCAACATTGCAGAACCCCGCTGTCAGTTCTACACAATCCTGAACTTCAGACGCACCTAATCCGAGGCGGACCATTTCTTTTATTTTTGCCAGAGGTTGATGATTTTTCATATCTATTACTTTCCTTTCAAATTAGTTTTGATTAATTTCAATAATTTTTTCTTTCATTTTCCGTAAGCCATTCGCTTAACCTTGCGGCGGCAACTGGAATAAGCCATCATGCAAAATCCGAAAGTTCTTGACTGCATTGTTACAAGCGTGCCTGACAGCGTAAGGGGACAGGCTGTAGTTGCTTATATAGTTCCAAAAGACAGCAGCCTTACTATTGAAGAACTAAAGAATTTTTGCAGCAGCAGTCCCATGCTTTCTAAATACAAACGCCCGCGCTATTATGCTTTCACAGAAAAAATTCCACGCACCGCCACAGGAAAAAAACAGCACAATCTGATAAAAAAACAGGCGCTGGAAAATCTTGAAAATGGAAGGCTGGTGAAATAGGCAGACGACCTGAGCGGAACTTAAGATTTAAGGGCCTTTAGGAAAGCCTCGTCATCATATTCATCGGAACCTTCAAAACTCATGGGTACACAGGAACCTGGAAGCGGTTTTGTGTCATAAAACCCTGCATCAAGGGCAACTATAATCTGCTCGTCGGTAAATTTGTGTTCCCCCGGAACTTTTACCGCACGCTCCTTTCCATAAACCGACTGAAATTTTTCGTAGTAGGAAAAAAGCGGATCCGATTCCCCAAAAACGCCGGCAATCTTATCTTTTGTTTCAGGATCAATCTGGTAATAGATTTTTGATTCAAGTTCCTTCCATTTTGCAATCAATTCTGGAGTCACAACATGATTATCATCCAGTTTTGGAATTTCTACAGAAGGGAACATGCACGGATTGATTACAAGTTTTTTAATTTCAAATTCAGAAGCAAGAACATAAAAGCCGCCAAGGGAATGTCCCACTACAAGATCATATTCCCGGGATGCAGATGCATCAAAAATTCTTCTGATAGTTTCTTCCGGATTGAGCATATCAAAATCAAGGACATCAACTGAATATTCATCACCGTAGTAGTGG
>JAZLGS010000086.1:0-54908 GCA_045616425.1 Treponema sp. | reverse complement strand
TTTTTTTTATCAAGTGATTTACCGACAAATATTCTTGATACATCTGAAATTGTGAGTGAAGTCAATCTATTCCACCAGCCTGTTCTTGCTTCCCTTGTATGGAAATCCGTAATTCATGGAAATACAGTCATTTTGTACGGTAAAATCAATACAGGATCATGCATTTTTATCTTGATTAACGCTTGACAAAATCAAATAAATATTATAATATTGAATCATCAGGGCAATGCATTGCGGATAAGGAGGTGATTGTTTTGAAGAAGAAAAAGAAACCGCTGATTGAACAGTTGACAGCCCTGTTATTGGCCATAGCTGCACTGTTAACTGCAATCAGCGGTTTAATCAAAATCCTGACGGATTTGATTAATTAAAATCGTACCGGGCTTCTGGAGGGAGTGCCCAGTATTTAAGGTACAGCAAAAAAATCAGGAGGTCAATAATGACAAGACTTGAAAAAATACTTATGGCAATTTTAAATTTGCCGTTGAAATTGACGGAAAGTTTTTACTGAAATAAAAAAAGGAGCGTTAAAAATGAAAACCGTGATTTTCTGCATACTGCTTATACTGATCAATCTGATGATTATTTTTTTATAAAAGGAGGCCGGAAAATGGAAAGTGAAAAGGCAGCTCATGGCGGTTACCGGGAAGGAGCCGGGCGCAAGGCTTCTGAAAACGGCAAAAGGGACAAGAATATAGGAATCAGGGTTTCAGAATCCGAGCTCCTGATGTTCAGGGAAAAGGCACGGAATGCCGGGATGGGGCTGACGGAGTTCATCATCCACCTTGTGGAAAATGCATAAAAAAAAGCAGTTGTCAAGGATTTTTTGACAGCTGCTTTTTTTTAACCCCTTAAATCAGGCTTCAATCTTGATTCAAAGTTATTCATGACTTTCCTTTCTTCTTCCGTTGCATCCGGCACGATGCGCCACGATTCCTGCATTCTCTGCATGTAGCGGTCGTATTCCGACAGTTTCCCGGGCGGCCTTTGCCACAGCCTGTATTTTACGACTTCGTTGAATTTCGTGCCCTGTAATCCGTCAAAAAGTGCCCGGAATTCATACCAGTGCATTGATGATTCAATGAGGTTGATTCCGTACTGCTGTATGAATGCCGAGAAAATAAGGTCCGAATCAACGGCGTAATCATAACAGATTGTGTCATCATTCCCGGATTCCTGCAACACGCGCGGCAGTTCCCTGTGCGGGTAACAGAACGCCGTCAATGCATCAATCCCCTTCATGCGGTCTGGCGGGATTTTCCCGTCATAAAGAAAATCAAAATCCACGGGAATATGCTTTTCTTTTACCATCTGTGAGAATCTGATCCAGTAATGAAAATCGGTTTTGACGGCATAAAAAAAACCGTCCGCTTCTACGGCAGACGGCAAAACCTTTTTTGCAAGGTCTATCATGCTTCCGGCATGTCTCCGGCTGTAAATACCGGCTCGCCGTCAACGATTTCGACATAACCCTTTTCAGGCGTGCCGTTGTGATTGATGTCCATTGAAATACTGGAATCCGTTGCATTCATCTCTGATACAACTACTGTAGCGTCTTCTTTCTCTGCGTAATAATATTCCTTATCATCCACTTTTGAAGAATCAAAAAGATAGACTGTGAGGACGTTTTTATGCGCATCAGCACCGATTGAACGGTTTTTCAGGAGCTCATATGCAAGTTCAAAGTCTTCATCACCTTTGAAAGTCTTGATTGAAACGCCTTCTGACGGCTTGTAATCCATCAGTTCAGTAGTCGGGTGTTCATCCCCGATATAGTCGTATTCTTCCGTCACCGGGTTCATGCTGCGTGTGAACTCCGGCGCATGATGGATTCTCACCCATCTTTCTTTATCTTCAAGAAAAAGTGCAAACTTATGTTTTTTAATCAGTTCCCTCATATCGGTCTCCTTATAGCTGGATTTCGTCATCTGTATATACAGTCAACGAAATTTCGAATGCCGTCATCTGTTTTTCTACCGTTCCGGCATTGGTAAAAAACTTCCTTTTCCCCACCGCCGTATCTTCCACCTTTCCAGTCAATGACGGATTGTCAAGGATTGCACGGCGCAATGCGGCGCAATACCGCGCCATCTGGCGTACAAGAACCTCGTACCTGTTCCCGGAAATTAAAAAAGATACCGTAACGGATGACTTCATGTTGTCGCTTCCGAGCTCTGGCTCCGCCTCTTCCTGTTCATCCGGCAGGACTGCCACGATGACTTTCCCGGACTGCCTTGAAACATCTACAGCCCCGAATATGACGTCTTTTTCAGACGGCACGGGAAGCGGGCATCCTTCACTTTCCATCTGAAGGAGGTATTCACCAAGGTCTGAAAGGATGAATCCTTTTATTGCTTCAAAAATATGTTCCATGTTCAGTTCCAGTATCTGTCAAGTTCCTTCTGTATGATTTTTTCAATTTCATCCGTGTGGGTGCCTTTTGCCTTCTGCTGTCCTTCCTGCACGAATCCCCGTGGCTTTACATTCCATTCCTTCGCGCGCACCGTTGCGCCCGTGTGTCCATAGGAAAGGGTCTGTGCCTTCGGGAAAATGTAGGAATCGGCATTCAATGCCTTGGGAAAAACATTGGCTTCCGAGCCGTTCTTCCTGATTTTATAGCGGTAAGCCTTCAGGAGTTCCCCCGTACCGTCTTTCAGGTTCAATCCGGATGACCGCAGTGCAGTTTTTATTGCTTTTACCGTATCTTTGGAAATTACGGCCAAAACCTGCCTTTTTATGCTTTTCAAGCTCTTTTTTGTGCCTGAAAGTGCGTTTTCAACTTCTGAAACGTCCGATTTTATTATCACATGAGCTCCGCAATTTTATAGTGCCATATGTTTTCAAGAAACCTTTCAGCCTTGAAGTTGTTGAATACCCTTGTGCCGGAATCTGCATAACTTGTGGATGATACCGCAAGGTTGCCGCCTGCAGATTCCATGTAAAGGGTTGCAATCTGCAGGGCACATGTCACTATGTCGGCCGGCATTTCTTCAAACCCCTGTGTAAAGGTGATTTCATACAGGGAATTTCTGAAAAATGCCGTGCCGTCCTTCATTACTGCATACCGCCGGTCGTCGGATTCCATGTCAAATACTGATACATCCGTTTCAATACCGTTGATTTTTGCAGCCGTGAACGACATGAAGCCCCTCGTGCGGAGGTCAAAATAAAAACCGCCGTTTCCCCTTGCCTTTACGGTCTTTTCTGATGGTTCGGGATTCCAGCCCAGATAATGTTCAATTTTTTTTTCAGCGGCACGGCAATAGGCTTCCATAAGGGGAAGCTGGTCTTCATTTACATATTTTTCCGTAAATGACTGGAGCATGTCGGCGGTAATGTACATTATGCCTCCTCTGCAAGCCCTGCCTTTATCAGGGAGTCCGCAACATCTGCCTTTAAGTCGGCAGTATCGCCGGGATTATATGCGCCATACGAACCGCGCAACAGCGTCTTGATCCTGATTTTCTTTCCTTCCGTACCTTCTGTCTTTGGTACATCCTGTGCCGGCACAAGTTCAGAAAGGCTTTCCATTTCCGAAACTTTTTTTTCTACAGATTTCTTAGCCATGAAAACTCCTGAAAAAAACCGGGATTCCCCGAATATATCAGGAAACCCCGGCATGAATTACGCCATACGGCTATTCTTTTATCTTAATGCGGGAATATGCTTCCGGCAGTGTCGGACATCCGTCTGCAAGGGTGTGCCCATAAATGCCGATCTGGTTCTTGCCGGCAAAAGTAAGGTTATCAACCGTAAGTTCCATACCCTTCCAGTATGCAAACTTGTAATGACGGAAGTCACCGAACACGGCAACATACGAACCTGCAGCGGTTGCGGATGGCGCATACTCTGATTCGTAAACCGGGCGGCCAAGGATTGTAGAAGGTTCACCGGCGCGGATTGATTCCTGCCAGATGTACTTTCCGTCGCTGTCCTTGAGTTTCATAACCTGCTTGAGGATTGCAGTGTTAAGCACCCACACAGCCTTCTTGCGGTATGCAGGACGCACGGCCATATATGCGTTGATGAAGTCATCGGCTGAAAGTGCATTTCCTTCTGTGGCAACATCACGGGAAACAGGAATTCCGTCAGCGGATGCAGTGAAAACGCCAAGCGGTTCATTTGTGCCGCTTCCGTTTGTGATGCCGTTTTCAAAGGCGGCTGAAAGTTTTGCAGTAATTTTTTTACGTGCAAGGGTTTCGATAGGGAGCGCGCTTGTCGCAAGCAGTTTTTTTGAAAACTTGACAAGTTTTGTGAGGTCTGCAGGCGAAAGTGACCTTTTCCCGAACTTCCATGATGAATCGGCGGCGATGTCAGAAGACGGAACTTCGGCTGTCCATGCTGCGTCCGATGCGTCAACGGCTTCATATGGCAGTCCGAGTGCGCCCGCGCCTGTCACAGGAAGCTTGTCAACAAGGTTGTAAAGCACCGTTTCAGCTTCAACAGCCTTTTCAAGGTCATCAACGAACTGTTCCGGGGCAACCGCAGCACCGCCATCTGTGTAAGTCATATCGGTACGGATTTCAAGCTTTCCGTTTGTGTTCATGCGGAAAAGCGGCTCATCCTTCTTCTGTTCAGGTTCTTTGTCCTGTTCAGGAGGCAGTTTAGAAGAGAATCCGTCAAGAACGGACTTTCTTTCCTCTTCTGCAATTTCTGCTGAAAGTTTTTCAACTTCCGCGCGTTTTTCCTCAAAAACCTTTACCTCTTCATCGTTAAAGGCACGGCCTTCTGCCTTTGCCTTTTCGTCCATTGCGCGCATTTCGGCAATAATTTCTGCCTTTCTGGCTCTCTTGTTCATACAGTCTCCTTTACAGTGACAGAAGCGTCAACAGCCTCTGCCTTTCTTCATGTTCTACAGTCAAACAGCTTTCAAGTTCTGCCTTTTCCCGGTTTTCCACGCTCTCCAGCGTGTCCCTCGTGCTCTCCAGCACTGTGAGCCCCCGGGCCTGTATTTCCGTCTGTTCGTAAGCCGGAAACGTAACGGCACTGACCTCAAAAACCTTCCCTATTTTTTCAATATGGCGCAGACGCCGCGTCCGGCCGTCAACGCTTTTCTTTTCCCACGAATCCTTCTCAACTGTAAACATGAATGACATTCCGGAAATATCACCACGTTTTACTGCGGAATAAAGGTTCCGGGCTTCCGTGTTTCCTTCAGTGTCAAGATTTACGCGGATGTCCATTCCGTTTTCGTCAATGCGCATCTGCATTGTAGAATCCTTGTTGTTATTCCTTGACCTTGCAAGGGGTATCATGTCCGTGTTGTGATTGACAAGAAAACGCACGTCTTTAAGGTCTGTCTCCAGAAGTGCACCGCTGTCAATGATTTCGTCAAAATTGCCTAAATCGGTCTGCCGGCCGCACACAATCGGACGGCCTGTAATATGCTTCCCGTGTTCTTCATTATCTTCTGCACGGATCTCAAAACTGTACGCACGGAGTTCCTTTTTCATGTCCATCTCCTGTAAAAAAAATGCCATTTGATATGCAAACCGCTTATTTCTGCGCGACGCGCTCTGCATTGCCCCCGGCGGCATACCGGGCTTTAGTTTTAAGGTATTAAGTAATATTTTTTTGAAATACGCATCCACATGTATTTCAGACATACGGTCAAGACAAAAAAAAGCTGTTTTCCGTTTTTTTTGGAAAACAGCTTTTTTTTGATAGCTGAATGTTCTGACCTTTGATTATTTCTTTTTCTTCATCATTCATTCCTCCGGTCTGGATTGAACTTCCACCCTGTTACACATTTATTTTCAAACAGTTTTTTCATCGCGAACGGCTTCGGCATGTCTACGACAATTCCGGGCGCCAGCGTTATCCGCTGGCGCCATTCCGGATTGTGCTCTGCCATAAGCGTTGTCACCGTGTGCCTTGCAACTGCCAGAATACCGCCTGTCATTCAATCACCTCATTTTTTTTCCTTGCCATGTAATATTTTTTCATATATTTCCTGCTCTTTTCCCGGTACTTCTTTTTAAACTCCGGGTCGGTTGCCAGCCGTTCCTTGATGCGGAGCCAATACCTGTGGTTCCGTTCCCTGTAGGCTTCCGGATTGCTTTCGCGGAAAAGCCGTTCCTTTTTCAGATGCTTGCTTGCAGCTTCGGATTTCAGGACGCGCCCCTTTTCGCGCCTGACCGTATCACCCGTCTTTTCGCCTGCATCAAGGATGGCCATCCTGAGCATTGCCCTTGTGATCCGGAACCTGTTCCCCTCCGGGTCTCCGGATTTCAGCCAGTGGTTCAGGCTGATGATGCGCATGACATTGACGGGGACTTTCATTATGTTGTCAGGCGAAAAATTGCATGTATTGCCGTCAAGAAATACAAAATTGTCCCGGACGCTCCACGGCTCGCCGGGATGTGTGGAAACCCACACCCATCTGTTCTTTGGCCACCATTCGCACTTTGACACCTTTATGACAACATATCCGCTCTTTACGCGCTCTGAATAAAGGGGCTTTGCATTCCTGTTTCTGTCTTTGGGGTGTACCCCATATGCACCTATTTCCGTCCGTTTAGTTGATATGGCGGCAGCCGTGAAGGGGTGTCCGGGGAATGCGGCCGTGAATGCTTCGAGCATTGCACCCCTCCCGCGGATGTCCTTATGTGCCAGTAGCCACGCTTCCTGCTCCACCGTCCATTTCGTCCTTTTTGTCCGTCTTTTTCCTTCGTCAATCAGCAAGAATTCCCCTCCATGATCCTGAATCTGCCATTTCCTGCAATATCTGCGGGGTTACCCCGTTCCTGTACTTCTGCCTTATGGCTTCAAGTTTAGGCAGCAGCCCCTTTTCAGGAGGGTAAAACACCCCTCTTCGTTTCTACAATCTTGTAGCCGGGCTTTGCTGTGGGGTCAAATTCCACGCCGTTTTCAAGTTGAAACTTCACTACTTTCAGCTTCGTTTCAGTCATTTGCGTCATAGTGTCTGCAATGCCGATAAGCCCCTGTGCCCTTGATATGAGGGCTTTTGTCTGTTCAGTGTCGGCGCAGTCATCATCGCTATAAAGTTTTTCGGCCATCTCCATGAGCATGTCTTCCATCGTCAGTCTTCCCATTTTTTTTAAACTCCTTGAAAAATAAATGTTATGCCGTCTTTTAGATTTCCCCTCAGACGGTCGAGAAGGGGGTCTAGAATCAATCCTTTTATACAAAATAGTATAATTTCACTATCTGAACATAAAAGGCACATTATGAGTCATCCTCGCTCGTCCTGCGTATTTTGCGCGCCGCAAGCAGTGCGCCTATGGCATTGTCATTCTTCCGTATCTCCTGCGCCGTCTTTATGAGCGTCAGGTCGTTCAGCTTCAGCCGTGTCCGTGCATCCGGCGAAATGTAGAAAAGTCTTGCCAGTTCGTCAAATCGCTTTCCCAGCCTTTCAAACCGCTTTTCAATGGCGTCAAACTTTTCATCAAACATATCCAGCTGCATGAACTCAGCCTGCACCTCATGCAGTTTCTGGAGCGTCACACACATGGTTTCAATCTGCGGTATGTCCACGGCAGACAGAACCCTTAAAGAAAGCAGGTTTTTTACGGTCTCCTTAAAGAACTTCCGCACCTTCGGTTCCGTTATGCTTTTAGGGACTGCGACCCGTGCATCTTCCGGCAGTATGACGGATGTCTGTGCTATTACATCCTCTGCACCCGGATTCTGCTTTTCCCTCGTTACGTTAAGCGTCCCTCTCCGCCGCTTCAATTCGGCCGGCAGTTTCTGGCTCATTTCAAAACTCCTCTACACTTATATAGCATAAGTGTAATTCTCGTGCGTGAATTGCCCTGTGTGGTGACAAAAGCGAAAGTTTTCACTTTTTTACCCTCCCCCTCCCCGCTATTTCCTTCTGTGTTTCCAGTCTGTGGCAGTCTTCACAAAGTACCACAAGGTTGGATTCGTCAAAGAATCTTGAAGGGTCTTCCCTTACCGGTACAATGTGGTGCACATGAAGTCCGGTACGTCCAGGCGTGCCGCATTTCTGGCAGTGCCTGTATTTATTCTTCATCTTCAAAGACAGCCTGCGCCATTCCGCATTATGATAGTCTGCAAAACGCGCCGCCTTTGCAAAAGCCACAGCCCCCGCCCTTTTCTTTTCCTCTGCCTTCTGTGCTGCATGTTCCGGGCAGTAGTAACCGGCACAGAGTGCAGTGCATCCGGCATATCCGCATAACTTCATCCTCATGTCATCCCCCTCTTGATTGAAGTCATGATTTCATCAACACTGTCCGCCTGCGTCCCCTGTATGCTGCAAAGGTTCTTGATCAGGATGTCCGCCTTGGTCTGCGTGTCCATGACCTGTATCACGGCCTTGATTATCTGCGTCACGAAGTTCTGTATCTCATAACGCTCATACTTTTCGTAGCGTTCCATGATCCGCGCCATTGCTTCCACCGCAACATCATGCCTTTCATCTGCTGCCATATGGAGCTTCCTCTGGCGGCACATGATGGAAACCTGCTTTCCTGCAACTCCAAGTCCTATACCCCAGATGACGGCGTAAGCCTTGCGGTCTCCGTGCTTAATCCAGTCCACCTGTGCATTCCACAGCCGGGCTTTGTCATCTGCAGGGTTTTCAATTTTTTCAAGGTTCTGCTTCCAGTCGGCTTCTGCCTTTGCCTCCATTTCCTGAAAAAGAGGCAATAAGGGCTGTTGTCCTGCATCCCCCCTTTTTTTCAGAAATAAAGTCTTCACTTCCCGTCCTTCAGGAATGAGGGCGGAAGGTAACCGATCTCGCCGTCTTCCTCGTAGAGCAGTCCTAATTCAGTCCTTAGCGTCAGGACGGAAATTATCTGCCTTGTGGCATTGGGGCTGATTCCGTGCAGCATTGCGTACTTCGTGACCTGCACGATCTTCCGGGGTCTTTCCCTGATATACCCGGCAATAAGGAGGGTGTTGTCATTCAGCGGCTTTACCGCCCTTATAAGGTCTGATTTTCTGAATGCAGGCTTTTTCATTTCCATCAGTACCCCCCTGCAAGTGCATCCGCCTGTCTTGAATCTGCAAACACCGTACCGTCAGGATATATGTCTACAACCCCCTTTTCATCCAGATAGGATTTTTCCGGCATGTAGTCAAACACTTTAATCCCTGAAAGGAACCGTGCGCACCTCTGGCAGTACCCGGTCTTGTGCCTGTATACCCATGCAGTATCAAAACGGTCTAACCGCCAGTAGCGGGCCTTGTACGGTTCATTCAGCCTTCCGCACCTCCTGCACTGTTTCCGCGCCACCACGTCAAAAGCATCTGTCTTGTGATAACCCGGCATGACAAGGAGCCAGCCGTGCTCATCCCTGTAGTACATGTAATTCCGTGTCATGGGGTAAAGTTTTACCTTCTTTCCGTCCTTCATTACATAATCCCGGAACTCAGGAATCCTCTTCTTTTCCATTCCTTTCAAACTCCCTGAACAAAGTTCTTTCTGCATCAAAATCAATCTTGTAACGGAATAGCGCACCGTTGCGGTTCTTCATTACACCCAGCTGCTTCTGCGCCGGCTTTCCGTCCTTTCCCACCCTCTCGCCAAGGATGAAGATTACAAGGTCTGCATCCTGTTCAATCGACCCCGACCCGCGGAGGTCACTCAATGAAGGCTGTGCATTCTCGCCGTTGCGGTTCACCTGACACAGCACCACCAGAGGAACGCACAAATCACGGGCAAGCTGTTTCAGCTGCTGTGATATGATTGACTGCTTCATGTACACCTCACCTTTTTCACGCGTCCTTATAAGCCCGATATAGTCGATGAACAGGATTTTTACATCATGGCACTTTACAAGGTTACGGGCCGTAGCCCGGAGTTCCTCTATGTACATCCCCGGCGAATCCACAATATACATTGGATATTCCGCAAGCCTGTTAGTGCTTTCTGCCCCGAATGCCTTTTCATACATTTCAGGCGAATGAAGCCCCCTTCTGATTGCGTGGAGCGGTATTCCCGTCTCGCACGAAAGGAGCCTCTGCGTGAGCGTCTCCCTTGACATTTCAAGGCTGAAAAATCCTGCCTTCACGCCCCGTTTTACGACATTCAGGAACCATGTAAGCCCTAAAGCCGTCTTGCCCATTGAAGGACGTGCACCCAGTACCGTAACTTCACCATTCTGGAATCCGATGATCCGTGAATCAAGAAAATCAAACCCGGACGGAATCCCCGGAAAGTCCATGTCAGCCCGGAGCCTGTCCACGGTCTCCTTTACTTCTTTGAGTGCGTCCGCACCTGTAAAGACACAGCGGCTTTTTTCGTCGCTTACTGCGGCAATCTTGCCGTTCATCTTTTCAAGGACTTCCGGGGCACTTATTGAAGGGTCATTAAGCCCGTCCTGTGCTTCTGCAAGGAATCGGCGCGTCATGCGCTTCTGGAAGTCTGCCTTGATCTTACGGATGTAAAAGGCAAGGCTTCCGGAAAGTGCAGAGTCTGTAAGGCTTGCAATGAATGCCGCACCTCCTGCCTCGTCCAGCTTCCCGGATTCCTCAAGCCCTGACGTCACCGTCAGGATGTTCACCGGGTCGCCTTTCCTGTGGATTTCATCAGCCGCCGCATAAATGAGCTTATGGTTGCGGAGCGAAAGGTGGTAAATGAAAAACCCTTCTTCCGCCAGCTCACCATCCAGCACCGAATCATCAATAAGGATGTTCCCAAGAATTACCTTTTCATATCCTATGATTGAATCAGTCATAAGCTTCTTCCGACACGTCCGGCAAGGCTTCCGCTTCTGATGTCGCCTTCTGTCTATGCGGCGGCCTTGCCCTGTTCCTTGTGTCCCACACCTCAAGGGAAGCCTGCCAGTTGTTCATAGGGTTATTTCCTACCTTCCAGCCGTTGGATTCGTAATAGCTGAAAAACTCTTCGGCTGTAAATGACGTGATACATTTAAGCTTCATGTATTCCTTGATTTCAGAAATGGAAGGTGCAGAGGAATTTAAATTCAAATCTCTATCTCTATTCAGATTTGAATTTGAGTTTAGATTTATATCTCTATCTCTATTAGGGTTTAAATTTAAATTTAAGTTTGAATTTAAATTTAAGTTTAAGTTTAAGTTTAAATATGTCGCACTCTCCCCCCACTCTGTAGACAGAGTGTCTACAGTCTGCCTTATTTTTTCAGGAAGCTGCGCAAGCTCTCTCCTGATTCCCTTCAAAACGGAATCATTCGTAAGCTGGTTCTTGATGAAGTTCCTCAGGATTATGTAGTTGTCCACATATTTCAGCTTCCCTGCATCTTCAAACCGCTGCACAAGCCCCTTTACCGTGTCCTGATTGTACCCGGTGTCAAAAGCCATCTGCCTGAGGCTGATTTCAAAAACCCCTGCAATGGTGCTTTTGGGGTTTGTTATCAGGTACAAGTAAAAGTATTTTTCACTCGGGTTCAAATCCTGTATAAACGGGTCACTCCAGAATGATGTATCTATGTACCGCTTTACGCTCATGTCACACTTCCTTTAATTCTGCACTTACAACCACCCCGCCGAAAATCCGGCAGAGTGTTTCAGGAATGTCCGTCCCGCTAAAAGGGAATATCCTCCGGGAATCCGTCATCATTCACCGGCGCTTTTCCTGCCTTTTTTGCAGGTGCCGGTGATGCTGATGCCGTTTCAGGTGCCGGACTTGACGCCTGCTCAAAAAGCGGTGCATCGGATGACGCTTCTTCCGGCGTTACGAATGTTTCCGGAAAGTCGATATACATGTTGCCGTTGCCCATTTTTTTTATCTGTACTTTGCCGGTCTTTCCCAGCCAGTTCGACGGCTGGCCTGCAATGCCGAATGACTTCATGAACCGTGAGAATTTAATATCCCACTTTTCAGCCTGTGCCGGGTCTTCCGGGCGGCTGTCATAACGCTTGCAGTCAGGCTTTGCCACCATGCCGCCTGCATATGTAAAGTAAATACAGAGCTTTTCAGTCTCAAAACCGTTATAGTCTGTACTCTTTTCGATTGCCGCTTTTACGATTGTTGCATCATAAATCCCCGGTGTAAGGCGCTTAACCTCGCCATACTTGAATCCCTTCATTGTGAAACCCATGTTTCCTCCTGTCAGCGGTCCGTCAGAACCGCAAAAAAACTTTCTTCATGACCCTGGACCTTTTCCAGTTCAAGGGTCAAGCCTGTATAAAAATCCATGTTTCCAAAGATGCCATGAATCCCATCACCCCTCACACTTTCCACATTCGCACTCCTTTATTTCCATGACCCTGTCCTGCAGGTCGCTCAGGAAAAAGATGATTCCGCCTAAAAGCATGGTTATCTGGCTGGCGGCGGCCTTTATGTTTGCCATGTCCGACCGGCTCACTTCACCGATGTCGTCCCCTTCACCGCCATAGTTGCAGATGCACTCGGAAAGGCCTTTTGCTTTTCCTGCAATGAGCGCATAGTCAAAGGCTTCGTTACTGATCTGTTTTTTCATGCTATGCGCTCCGAAAGTTCAGCAGCTGTCATGCCCGAAAGCTCTGCCGTAATGGCGCTGTACTGTTTCATGCGGATGTCAGCCGTTACGGTGTCACCGCGCTCAAGTGCTTCCCTTGCTTCCGTGACCATCCTGTCACGGAGCCGTAACAGAAACTCACCTCTTTTCATCTTTTGCCTCCTCTCTGTTTGCAGCCTTGCCGGACAGAACCCATTCCTTGAGTTCTTCCGGAAGGTATACGATTTTCTCGCCTATCCTGTGGCTAGGCACCTTCCCCGCGTTTTCAAGGGCGTAAAGCCTTGAAGGCGATATTGAAAGGTACCGGGCCGCCATTCTTGTCCCTATGAATCCTTCCATGTGGTCTCCTGTGTATAACCGTTAGATTTAACGGTTATACACATAATATAACGCTAGTTCTAACGGCAGTCAATTACATTTTTCGTTTTTTCTAGCGTTTTTTTTACTTTTTTCATTATTTTTTTTGACTTTTTATTTTTTTGTTGTTATAGATAAGGAAAAGGATATGTAAACATGAGTGAACTTACAGACAGGATTGACGAATTATTAGAAAAGAAAGGACTTAAACGCGCCGATTTGTGCCGCGGAACAGGCATAAACGAAAGTACTATCCGCAACTGGATAAGAGGAACGGCTCCACAAGTAGAACCTATATACAAAATTGCAAAGTTTCTCGATGTTTCAATGGAATGGCTTGTTGCCGGCACCGCCCCGGATTCCCTTTCCCCGGAAGAAAAGGAGCTTTTAAGAAAATGGCATGTGCTGGACTGCCGGGACAAATGCACCGCCCTGCGCTGTCTTGATGCGGTAATATCGGGGTACTCTTGTATAGTGGGGGGGTAAGGATGTATGAAGGAGGTGTATTATGATTCTTTTCCAGAGGCAGAAAAAAGGCAGTTATTCAGGATTCCTGAACGACTGCCTTTTTTTTATTTCCGGCTATTCCTTTTCCGCTTCCAGCGCAAGGTCTACAAGGTAGCGTGAAACCGTCTTTCCTGCCTTTTTTGCAGCCGCCTTGATTATGGCATATTCCGACTCATGCGCCGCCATCGAGAATTTCTTTGTGGGGTCTGCATTCCTTGGCCGTCCTGCTCCGGTCCGTGCGCCGCCTCTGCCGTCTTTCCTTTCATCCACGTTAAAAACCTCCGTTGATGATGAGATAGACTGTAACGCCGGTTGTGATTCCTGCAATCAGGGATTTCAGGATTTTCAACAGTACCGTCTTTTTGCATGTTGACATAAAAAACTCCTTATGGATAGAATCAGAAGCGACAGGGAAGGTTTACAGCGGTGTATGTACCCCTTCCCTTTTTTCTCCTCTTTACCGGCTAAAGGTTACTGCATATCATGTAAACCATGACACCGACAAAGATTTCAAAACAGGCCTGCAGGATGAGTGCTAGTATCTTGCGGGCCATTTTCTTTTTCCGCTTCATCTGTACCTCCATACCTACACTATACATCAATATAGTTATATTGTCAATACCTGATTCAAAACAAAAAGGGCAAAAAAAGGGGGAATCCCCACATTGACAATGCAGGACTTCTGACGCCACAGTCCTTTAACTCGTGACAGGACTTGAACCTGCATTACACTGAAGGCTGACTTGACCAAATCAGTAATTTAACAACCCTTACGGTACGACCTTTAATGTTTTCGCCATTACTCTTTCAAGATACACGAGTTATGCAGAGCGCTATAAATCTCTGCATTTTTACGGTCATTCGCCTTTTCCGTCCGCTTCCCCTTCCGCTATCTTGTCAAGGGTGGTCATGTTGAGCTGCATGTAGTGCCTGTCGCCTATTTCGCCGTCAGCCCTTGGCAGGTTTTCCATATCCATGATGTCATTCAGCGTAAAGATGCCGGTCTTGAAGTTTTCCCGGTAGTTGTTCCATCTTGCCGTATAGTCGGCACGAAGGAGCGTGTTCGTGTCAAACTCCACATAATAGCCGCCGTTTTCCGGGAGCAGGCGGTCAAAATATTGCTGTAAAAGCACCAGCCACGGTGTAAGGGTCTGCTGCAGAAAAAACGTATTAGACTGTTCCATGTTCGTAAACTTTGCATCGTCCTTCCCCAGCATGAACAGCGGTACACGGAAAATCTTTGCAATTTCCTTTTCTGAAAACTGCCTGTTTTCCACAAGCTGTGCATCATCATTTCCGGCAAGGTTCAGCGGCTGTGCTGAAAATCCGTTTGACACGATGAAAGGCTTGTTTGCGTTTTCCTTGCCGCCGTATGCGTTCAGGATCTGCGCCGTAAGGTTTTCAACGTCCGCGCTGGAAAGCTTCCCGGCTTCCTTCGGTGCCGTTATGAGCATCTTGGAATGTATGCCGCCGTCAAAGTAGCTGGATGTGTATTCTTCCAGTGCAAGGCCGGTTCTTGCCGCATGGCTTGCATATTCCAGCGGTGATATCCCCCTCGGGGAATCGTAAAGCCTTGCAGGGATGTGCAGGATGTAATACGGCGTATATTTGTACGCAAGGCCGTTCACAGTGTAGACATAGTACACATTCCCGGCTTCATCCTTCTTGATTTCCACACTTTCAGGCGGTAAGGCCGTAAGGGAAAGGGGATTCCCGGCTTCATCCCTTTCCACGAAAATGAACGCATTCCCCTTTACCAGCAGGTGCATCATGATTTTCTGTTTGAACGAGAAAGCCGTCATCATGCCGTCAGGACTTTTCCTCAACAGCCTTGAAAGCGGATTGCCGTCTGCCCTTTCCCTTCCCCTTTCCGTGTGCCTGTACACATTACATGAAAGGATTGCAACGGCGTCCGCAATAATTCCCACGCACGAGGCAACGGTTGCATTTGCAAGGATTTCCCCGGTGGTAAGGCGCGGACTGTATGCCCACACCCTTGAACTTACCGAAAGGTCAGCCGGAATCCTTTCAGGCTTTGCACGCTTTATTTCAAATCCGAAAAGTTTCACTTTTTATGTCTCCTTAAAAAAAATGCACCGCGGACATGGTGGTATCCGTGGTGCACGCGCTGTTTTATGGCGGTCAGCCTTTCTTTATGAGGCTGGAAATGAATGCAACAAGGGTTGCAACTGCGGCAATTATGCCGGAAACCATCGCAACTGCACTTGATATGTCTTCACCCTTTACCCCGCCCATGATGAGCACCGCACTGCACAAGGCAAGCAGTACCCATGCAACTGTCTTTACGACGATGTTGTCAAAAAATGCCTTTATCTTTTCCATGTCTTTACAGTCATTCTTGTAAACTTAAGGGTATGGGTTATGTGCCAGCTCCGGCAGTCCGTGCAGAAATAAATGCGGTTAGGCCTGTATTTCAGTTTCCTGTTGCGCCTTTTGTGCCTCATGTAATTGAGCACCGTCCGGGCTTCCTTCTGCGTGTAGCACACCTTGCCGGATTCCGTGCACCGCTCCGCCGAGGATGACCGCAAGGCGTTTCTTTCTGTGTCCATAGTATCTTTTCCCTACTTTGACACGGAGAAGCCCTGCAAGGGGTCTTCTCGCTTCGCTGAAAGGATTTCTATGGTACACCATGCACGCCCTTTTTCATATCCGTTGAAAACTTCAAGATCCTGCACCACCTGCCAGTTGTCATCCTTCAGGATTCCGGCATCCGTCAGGGCGTCAAGAATTGAACTCGTGCCGTTGTCGCTGTCCCTCCGGCGCAGGTCTCTATGACAGAACCTGATGCGCACTTTTACCGGCCCTTCCAGCGGTGCAACACCCTTCCACTGTATCGCAAGCTGTTCAAGTGCGTATTTATGCCATTCTGTATACCGTTTAGAGGGTATGCTCCGGCCACATTTCAGGTTTATACGGCTGTTCTTCTTTGCCGGCACCTCACCTTCAAGATAGAATATCTCATACATTCCTTATCCCCCCCTCAAGGCGTGAAAGCCAGCGTCCTTTCTTTGATTCCCGGAGTTTCCCGAAATGGTCAGCGTCGATGTCGGCTTTCCATGAATATGCATTCATGCAGACTGTCACGTCTGCAAGCTCTTCAATCACATTTTCAAAATTGGCTTCCTTTCCTAAAGGCGTGAAGTTCTCACCCCTTATTATACGGAGCCTCTTTGCAGAAGCCTGTATGAGTTCGCCGCACTCTTCAATGAGCTGCTCCAGAAGGGCCTCTTCTGAAAGCCTTTCTGCTATCTGGTCATATATGTTGTTCATGCCTTTACGGTCATTATCTGAAACTTCCGCTTATGTCGAACGGTACGGACTGGAATGCAGGGTTTATGGCCGTGCCGTATGCCATTATTGCAGATATTACACCGTCAATGCGCTGTGTACTTGCCTTACTCTTTTTCAGCGGCTTGTAATTGCCGTTTACATCCGGCTTCACCTGTACATTCCCCACCATCCACTGCATGACGGGATTATTGTCAATGACAAGGCCGTCTTTTATGCTTTTTTCATATGCCTGCGTGAGCGGCGACAGTTTTTTCAGGCTCTGTTCAATTTCCACAAGTGCAATATCCGGGCGCGCTTCTTCTATGGCGGTTATGACTTCCCTTGACTGCCAGCGGTCGTAACCTATGCCCCGGATTCTGTAGATGGCGGCATCTTCCAGAATGTCCCTTGCTATGAATGAATAATCTATGGTTGCACCGGGGACTGCCGTTATGATTCCGGATTCCACCCACTGGATGAAGTTGATGTTTTCTTTCCTGTAGCGTTCATGTACCGTATCTTCGGGGATATAAAAACGGTGCTTATACCAGAATTTTCCGTCCTTTTTTTTGAAGCACAATGTAAAGGCTGTAAGGTCGTCCACCTGCGAAAGGTCAAGGCCGCCGTAGCATTCTTCACCGTTAAGGGATTCCCAGTCCGGCACGATGCCTGCATTCTTCTGCCATGTTTCCATGGAAAGCCATGACTTTTCACCGCCGCCGCCCCATATGCCGAAAGTCTTGGCTTTAAGTTCCGGCTTTTTATGCGGCGTAAGTTCTGCCTCGTCAACGTCACTCTGTATTGCCGACGGGTCTATGATGATGTAAAGACTCGGATTTGCCTTGATCCATACGTCGGGATTGTGGTAGTCATCCCCCTCATCAAGTGCATAGATGACTGTGAAAAAATCATCCTGCGTCTGGATTCCGTCAAGGATGCGCTTTGCTTTTAAATGCTGCTCATAGCACGGGACACCTGTTTCCGTGTCTGCAGTGGTAATTATTACACCCTGAGCGTCTTTCTTGGAGCGCATACCCATGCGCATCGATTCCACGATTTTATCCGTTGCATACTCATGGTATTCGTCAATGCAGTAAAAACGCGGCTTGAATCCGTCGGCGCTTTTACCGCCGTCACAGAAAAAAGCAAGGCGCGCCTTTTCGTTTATATCCCGGAATGTGATTGCAAGGGAACGACATTCAAGTACATCATCCAGCAATGAATCCGCCCTGATTATGTCCTGCACTTCTTTGAATGTCTTCTCTGCAAGGTCGTCACGGCTTGAAACTATATAGGATTCAGAGGCGGGATATTTCAGGAAGTTATAAATGACCAGCGGTAATAGAAGTCCTGTGGTCTTTCCGTTCTTGCGGTTTACTTCGATGTATGCGCCGCGGTATCTTTTCCGCCCCAGGTCGTCACGGTGCCGCCAGCCTTCAAGGTTGGAAAGACAGAAAACCTGCCACGGAAGGAGCTCTATCCTTTTTCCGTTCAGGTCTGCCGGTTTCAGCATTTCTGTGAAAACCAGCACCTTGTCCGCCTCTTCCTGCATATACACAAACGGAAGCTTTCCTTTTTCTGATTTTTTAAGGTCTGAAATGAATCTTTTTACTGCCTTGACGGTGTATCGTCCTGCCGGAATCTTTCCGGAAAGTATGTCATTGCAATAATCATCAAGGATTTTTCTGTAATCTTTCATATGGATTACAGTCAAAAAAAAGCCCGCGGAGGAGATGCGGGCCGGTAGAAACCGAAATAAATGTAATTGAATCTTAACGGAGTATTTATTTATGAATCTATACAAAATATAAGATTATATTATAATTACGTCAAGTGTACGCTTTATCTATTCTGGATGATTTCTATATTCATCTCAACATCTGAAACATAGCGCACAATCTTCTTCCAGTACCACAAGGGCATTGATACGGTTCCTTTTTCCGCATCAAAACTCACCACCTGCCTTTCGTCCTGTATAGGGTCAGGAAATTCCGGCCAGTAAAGCTCATTCCCTTTTCTGCTTGAGCTCGTGCAGGATGTCAATGGAATTGTCAAAATCAGTGCGGCTGTCGCCAGAATCAAGTTTTTCTTTCCTTTTCTCATTTTTTTCCTTTGCTTTTTTTTCAGCTTCTTCAACCCTTTCAAGTTCTTCAAGCTTTTGTTTTTCGCTCATCAAAAGTGTGCTTACCCTGCATGAAACGTAAAGCAGGACTGCAATTATAACCAGCAGGATGAATGTCAGCATCATTTCAGCTTCTCCGTGAATTTGTCCGTAATGATTGAAATGAATGTCGGGGTCCATACCGCCGTTATGACTATGCCACTGGTTACGATTTCGTTTTCGTCCAGCTGTATTTTCCCCATTCCTTTCAAAACCGTCAGGACTGCAATCCATGCGGATGAAAAAAGCATTGCACCCTTGGAAAGTCCCTTTGCACCTGTCACAGGTGTTTTTTCCTCTTGCTTTTCTTTCATGCCTTTACCTTTTTTATTTATCCCACTGGAAATGTGGAAAGTCTTTTTCCTTCCAGTCACCGCCCCATGTAAAGCCGTGGCTTTTCCCTATGCGTCCCATTTCCTGCCATACGGCAAGCGGTGCGCCCCATGTTACTTTGCCGTTGATTTCGGGTACAAAATCAACGGCAAGCCCCTTTACATGCATACTGCTAAGCGTCCATGTAACCGGCTTTTTACAGTTTTCATCAGAAATTGCATAAAGTCCGGCGGCCTTGTACATGGCTTTTACATCCTGCACGCTCATGCGGCTTCTGGCATAATAAGCCATCTGTACTGCAAGTTCCCGCCGGGTTTCGCTTATTACGATTCCTGTAACCCCCATTGCCTTTAGTTCTTTGGAATTGCGCATGTCGTCAAGTACAGCCTTTACATTCAGCTGTATCTTTGGGTCAAGGTCTGTGATTGCATTCATCTTGTACCGTCCTTTATCGTGTCTTTTATAAACTCTACGGCTGTCCGTAATTCTACAAAACTGATGTTAATCTGCGTAATGTTCGTCTTGATTTCCGCGATGTCGGTTTTATAGTTCACCTCTAGCTTTTCTACCCTGTCGGTAAGGGATTCGATCTTCCCCGCCTGTTTTGCCGCCTTCCAGATAAGCGTCCCGATTGGTATCAAAAGCCCTATTGTGCTAAAAAGCTGGAAAATATAAGTCTCGCTCATGCCTTTACAGTCATATGTATTGTATCAAGTATAGTGTTGCAAAAAGTCCCGGAATTTCTTAAATTTCCGCCTGAAAACGGGCAGGAAAACGGTATCTGTTTCCAGATATTTGTTTCCACTTGGCATTTATTTCTTTATAATACAAAGAGATAAATATTCGGACGGGGGTTCAATTCCCCCCATCTCCAAAAAGCCAATTTGTCTGACAAATTGGCTTTTTTTATATACATGAATGGAGTTTTTATGGAGCTAATACGTTTATTCTGCATTGGTATAGCTGTTGGAATTGCAAATGTCATGCCAGGAGTATCAGGGGGGACAATTGCAGTTGTTTTTGGAATTTATGACAGATTCGTAAAAGTCATTACCTTAAATCTGAAAAAATTATGGAACAATAAAGGGTTCATCATTCCATTAGTAGCCGGCATGGCTTGTGGAATTCTTATATTCAGCAAGGTCATTACATATCTTTTCGAGCATTTTCCAAAGCAGACAAATTTCTTTTTTTTAGGAATCATCATAGGAAGCATACCTATGCTATACTCATATGCTGTCGGGCGTAAAATCCTATTGCGGAACATAAATGCAAATTTAAAAAATTATCTTCCAAAGCTGTCAGTTGCCGTCTGCTTTGCAGCAGGCCTCATTCTGATGCTTGTTTTTATAAAAATAGAAGGTTCTACAGAACGGACAAGAATAGCAGGATCTTCACTTCCAGTACTGACATCAACGCTATGGTTGAAACTTTTTGCTGCAGGCATAATAGGTGCTATAGTCATGATAATACCTGGCATTTCAGGATCATTCTTTATGCTGATTATGGGAATTTATGAAATCGTCATTACATCAATTTCTGTAATGATAGCATCTTTGAATGATTTCAATATGTTTTTGAAAGCTGCCTTTATATTGCTTCCAAATGGTGCCGGTATCCTTATAGGACTCTTGGGCGGTGCTAAAATTGTAAGCCTGCTACTTGAAAAAGCGAAGGCACAGACCTATGGTGTAATTTTAGGTCTGATAACCGGTTCCGCAATAAATATTTATCCTGGTTTTTACGGATGCAGCATATCAGGAATTTTAACCTGTTTATTATGTATTTGCACCGGCTTTTTTACGGCCTACTTAAGTTCAAAAAAAACGGATCAAAATGATTCTGGTGACGATACCATAATACAGCCGCTAAATTCATAGTATTGCTGATTAATGACGGACACCGAGGCACATCTGCGGAATCACTTCCGACGATGTGGAAGACCATGCAAAATGAGTGATAAAAATAGTTGCATGGTCTAAAAAAATGAGACGCTGAAAAAGAGCAGGCTCCTTTATGGAAAAAGAGGATGTATCCACCGCAAATTACATGTACGGCACAGTTCTCCAGAGGGGCATTCAAAAACAGTCCACATCAACTTTACCGACATTACCGTTACTCCCATACTGATTCTTCGCACCAGAAATACTCTAGTGTTTTACTGCAAGATTTATGTTATTTATCAGCGATACTAAGACAGCCTTTTGGAGTAAAAAATGGCTATGTCCGTAAATAATATTGCTATTTCAGGTTTGTACTTAACCTATTAGGCTAGGTTCTCAAGCTGAGACTCAAGTTCCTTATCATGGGCTTCCTGTTCACAGATATATTTTGCAATTATTGCTTCATTCAAGCCTGCTGTACTTACATAAAATCTTCTATGATTTCCACTCCTTTGTAATTACAACTGACGTAATATCTGTCCAATACTATCTCTGTACTGTCCGTATATCGCCTTTCTTTTATACTTTGGTAAATTGAAATTTTCACATCCATTTTGTATGGCTCAGTGAGTTATTTTGATTTGCCATTTTGCTTTCCTCCTTGGTGTTATGCAATAGACTTGAACAATCTTATTGTACACCTTCGTGGAAAGCTTTTTTGATAGGCTATGTCCGTATTTAGTGTTGCTGATTAATGCCGAATTTCGATGTATCGATGCTCTGGTAAGAAACAACTATGCTCTATGCTGATAAAGGCTATGTAGAATTAATGGTAAAATCAACTGCATGGTAGTGGAAAATGCGATAGGTAGGGAGCGACGGCAACGCCGGAAAATTGCGAAAGCAATTTTAGCGAGTCTCCGAGAAGCCGGGCTTCGAAGGCGGAAGGCCGACATTACAACTTGTTGCACCAGAGGGACAGCGTGCTTTGCACGCAGGCGCATTTTCCACGGTAATGCAGAATTTTTAGCAACATTTTTAACGGACATAGAAAAAAAATCCCCCGAGTCAGAATCAATCAATGCCATACGGGGGATGTTCATTTTGCAGCCGGATTTTATTTAAAAAATCTTAAATATGCATCTTTAAATCCATAAGCTCTGAACCGCTCAAGAACGGTACCGTATTCATCTACATTAAGTGGACCTACAAGAACACTGTTTTTGGTTCCATTCCTTTCAGATACACATACTAGAGGATATTTCGTACCGTAGTTATCAGATACATTTTTTACATTGTCAGTTTTTCCATAAACTGCAATCTGAACGTAATATCTTTTCTTTTCCAATGCATTGAACGAGGAAACGAAACGAATTTTTTCTTTTGACTCATAATCATTGGCAATTACCGACTCTTCAACTACAACAGATGCTGAGTCAGTTTCAACAACTACATTTTCTGAAGGAACAGGATTACGTTCGGCAACTTCCACCGGAATTATTTCTAACGCAATATTTTCAGGCGGAACGTCATCAACCGGAATTTCATTCAGTACAGGAACATCATCTGATGGAGCACTGACAGGAGGACGTTCATCAGTCGGAATAAGTACAATCGCGTCATACGATTCTTCTTCAACAACCGCCTTTCTGCCTTCAACAGGAGCAGGATTAACAACTACTACATCTTTCTCCGTTTTATTTTCAGCAGTCTTTTCAGTTTCAACTACAGGTTCAGAAGCAGTCACAGGTACAAGAACAACAGCAGGTACAGTCTCATATGCTTCTTCTTCTGATTCACTGGTAACGGTAACAGTTTCTTCATAAGGCACTATACCGTCATCATCAAAACCTTCTGTCTCTGGTTCCACACTACTTTCACCCACAACAGGTGAAGGTACAAATGGAACTGTACTGCCGGTATCTGCTGTACTTTCCGGGATATCTTCTGCCACAAAAGATTCTGCAAGAGGCATTGTTGTTCCTTTTACGGGATCGACAGCATCGGTAACCTTTTCAGTCCGGGAAACAGGATTTTTCTTTTCATCGGGAATATTTTCTGCAACAAAAGACTCCTCTGCCGGAATCACTACATCATCAGAAAATGACTCTGCTTCAAGAGGTTCATCGTCAGCTTCATCAGGAACTGGCACTACAGGTACTGCGGCAACATAATCAGGCATTCCATCAGCCACGAAAGCCTCTTCCACGGGACTGGCAGGAACATTTGTTTCTGGAGCAGTTCCTACATATCCGGCCGGATGACTTTCAGCAATAAATGATTCAGCGGCAGGAGCGGACTCTTTAGCAGCTGGTTCTGCAGCTTCAACCGCACTGGCTGCAACAGGTACATTTTCTTTATCCGGAATATTTTCAGCAGTAATCACATCTTCAATCACAGGATCTGAAACCGGCTCTGCTGCTGCAGCCACTAAAGTTTCTCTTTCACCAGTTCCTGCAGTTTCAGCAGGTATCGTTTCTACATCATTTTTTTCTTCCGGAACTATATTTCTTTCCTCCGCAGATTTTCCTGCAGAAGCTGCCTTTTCTACCGGCGCAGATGCTACGGCAGGTGTAGAATCATCAAGAACGGCAATTCCGTTTGCGGCCTCATCAAGCTGGCCGGTTCTTTTTGTAAGGCGTACAAGATTATTTGAATCCTTTTTCACATCCAGAGAACTGGCAGCCTCAGGGGAAAGGAGTATAGCCACTCCTTCTGAAGGGTCAAGTGAACCGATTACCAGAATGTCAACCTGTTTTCCATTGGCAGGATTTGTTACATTGATATTATCACCAGGAAGATATCCTACAGTCTTTGCAAAATACCCCTGTGGAAAAGTCCCCGGATCTGCAACGACAGCCCTTCCATCAAGCGATGGACTGGAAGAACAGAATAATACGCCTGTAATGAATATCATTCCCATTACAAAAAATTTATTTTTCATATTTTACCATCCTTGTTTTCCAAGTTCGTTCTGTATATTCTTTGCAACAGTTTTTGCCAATGACTCTACTCCAAGACTGTTGTCATCATCATTTTTTATGGAACCGACAACAGTTTTTCCGCTGGAAAGTGTTTCCGATGTACTCAATGAAATAATCTGCCATTGTATTTCTGCAATATTGCTTAACAATATTCCGTTCGGATTATTGGATTTACGGGCATCATAAAATATTTCCATATTAATCAGATAATCCATACATCCATTTTTGGACTCAATAAATGACTGTCTGATGGAACTTTTGGTTTCAAGCTGATTTTTTGAAATTAAAATTGAATTGCTTGATACAATGCAACCCCGTTCAAAAAAATAGTCCAGCACAGTCTGCTCTATAAGATACGACGCATTATATACTTTTTCCTGAGGTGTATTTTTCTGTACAATCTGCAGGGAAAATGATTTTGCAAATACGGAAACAGACAGGATTGCCATGCCGGCTGCCAAAAAAAACTTTTTCATCGGATCTCCAGAGCACATTTTCAGCCTTTTTAACTCAAAGCCAAAAAAACGCAGGCATCTCTGAAAAATATTTTTACAAGATGCCCCTATTCACATCTAGTATCGGAAGATTTAATTTAATGTTTAGATTTTTTTATATTTCAAGAATATCTCTCATAATCCTGGCAGAATGGCCAGAAGACAAAAAGCGGTGCAGAATCATCTGAAACACACATTTTATCCATACAGACGGTTCTAATACTTGGATACAAGCATCCTGGACGCTCTGCGTCAAGGTTCGTCATTGAAGAAATTCAGCCTCTGTGGTATTATAAACGATGTTCACAATACAAAATAAACAGGTTAGTAAAAATGAGAAGCGATACACGCCTTTATATAATCGGTGCCGGTTTTGCCGGTCAAATGATAGCAGATGATTTGAAAAGGAAAAAAATTTTCGGTAAAGTTGCAGCATTTCTTGATGATGATAAAAACATTATCGGGCAGGAAATTGACGGAGTGCCAGTCCTCGGACCTATAGAAAGCATTACTCCGGTTTTGAAATCATCAGGTGACGCAGAGGCGATAATCGCAATGCCAAGTGCTTCATCAGACAGAATCAGGGAAATATACAACATATTAAGGGAAAACAGTTTCGAACGCATAAAGATCCTGCCAAGCATAAGTCAGGTAGTAAACGGAACGGCGCATCTTGTTCAGGCAAGGGAGATTGATCCACTGGATATATTGGGACGTACGCCTGTAATAATTTCGCTAAAGGAAAGCCTTTCATACCTGAGGGGAAAACGCGTACTGATAACAGGAGCCGGGGGTTCAATAGGGTCTGAACTTGCAAGGCAGCTGCTTTCGGGTGGAGCAGAACGGCTTTATCTTTTCGGTCATGGAGAAAATTCAATATACCAGATTGACAGGGAATTGAGACTCCTTCAAAGCGAAGGCGTAGGTGAAAAAGCAACAGTCGTACCTATCATCGGTGATATGAAAGACAGGGAATATGTGCGGTATATCATAAGCAGGACACGATGCGATGTAGTTTTCCATTGTGCAGCATATAAACATGTACCGATGATGGAAGAAAATCCCGTTGCCGCCATTGAAAACAATGTTTTCGGTACAAAAAACCTTCTTGATGCAAGTCTGGAATATGGAGTAAAAAGGTTCGTTCTGATTTCAACAGATAAAGCCGTTTCACCAGTTTCGGTATATGGAGTTTCAAAAATGCTTTCAGAAAAGCTCGTAATTGAAACTTCAAAAAATGCCGGTACTGACCAGTCTTTCATGTTCGTACGTTTTGGCAATGTCCTTGGTTCAAGGGGATCCATTCTTCCGCTGTTCATGGAACAGATAAAAAACGGCGGTCCGCTTACCGTTACTGATTCGAAAATGGAACGGTTTTTCATGACTATTCCGGAGGCGTGTTCCCTGGTTTTGCAGACAGGCGGAGTGGGACAGAATGGCATTTCGTACCTGCTGGATATGGGGGAACCTATAAAGATAAAAGACCTTGCAAAACAGATGATTTCATTCAGCGGTCTGGAACCAGGAAAGGACATAGAAATACAGTATACCGGTATAAGAAAAGGTGAACGGTTGACAGAACCGCTATGGCTAAAAGAAGAACAACCTTCACCTACAGAATACCCGAAAATCCTCAAGCTTGAAAATGTTCCTTCAAAAACATTTGTACTTGAAGAACTTCTTGAAAAATTAAGGACAGTCTGTCTGCCTCCTGCAGGATTTTCCGGATCATCAGACTTTGGAAATTATAGGAATGCAGCAGAGTTGAAAAGAATTTTATGTGAAGCAGTTCCATCACTTAAAGAATTTTACGAAAAATATGGAAACTGAGCTACATTTGCCGGATAACAGGAGAAAGACATGTCAGATGCAGATTCTTTGAAGGTGGCATTTTCAAAACCTTCAATTTCAGAAAACGAAGAAAAGGCCGTAATTGAAGTACTGAAATCAGGATGGCTTACAACCGGAAAACATGCACTTGCATTCGAAAATGAATTTTCAGAATACATGAACAATGTAGATGTTTCCATTATTGAAAACCGCAGGAAACTCGGACTTGATACTGGAAACATAATAAGCCTCGCCGTAAACAGCAATACAAGCGGTCTCATACTTGCAATGGAGGCCTGTGGCGTTACTGCGGGCACATGCATTATCACTACGCCTTACACTTTTGTTGCAACAGCTGCCTGTGCACGCCATCTTGGAGCTGATGTACTCTTTGCTGACATAGAAAAAGACTCGTACAATATAGATCCTGAAAAAATCGAAGTCCTTTTAAAAAATGATGCAGAAAAAAAAATAAAGGCCATAGTCCCGGTTCATATTGCAGGAAATATGTGCAATATGGAAAAAATAATGAGCATTGCCCTCAAATATGGTGTAAAGGTCATTGAGGATGCAGCCCACGCACTTCCCTCCCTTACAGATCTGGGGTATGGAGGAACAATTGCCGATATAGGTGTATTTTCCTTCTATGTGACAAAAACCATGACGACAGCTGAAGGTGGAATGGTATGTACACGGAATCCGGAACTTGCAAAAAGAATGACAGTAATGCGCATGCACGGAATGGACAGGACGACATGGGACCGTTACACTTCTCCGCGGGCTTCCTGGGAATATGATATAATAGCACCAGGTTACAAATTCAATCTTCCGGACATTTTAGCCTGCATCGGACGGGAACAGCTGAAAAAAGCAGATTCATTCTTTGAAAAAAGAAAACGGATTGTACAAAAATATAATGAAGCATTCAAAAACCTGAAATATTTAAAATGTCCGCCAGATGGAAAAGGTAATGCCTGGCATCTTTACATGATCAGGATAAATTCAGAATATCTCGATATCGGCCGTGATGATTTTGCAAAGGAACTTCAGAAAAACGGAATAGGAATTTCCGTGCATTTCATTCCACTTTTCAGATTCACATACTGGAAGGAATTATACGGAACTTTTAATGCTGAAAATTATCCGAATGCTGAAAAGCAGTATACTACAACTATTTCTTTACCATTATGGCCTGATATGACAGACGAAATGGCCGATGAAGTCATAAGAAAAGTAATTCAAACCGGGGAACAACATCTTGCCAACTGAAAAAAAGTTAAAAAAAACATCATCCTCAATAAAAGGCCTCCGGACACAGCTTTCAAGGAATTTCTATAGCGATATGTCCATTGAAGGGACATTATATGCAAAACTGGTCAGAAGTCCGGTATCTTCCGGCATATTGAAATCTGTCTCAATTGAAAATATTCCGGAAGACTGCTGCCTCATCACTGCAGAAAACTTTCCAGGTAAGAATTCGATTGAAACTTTCGGATTCATATCAGAAATATTCTGTTCAAAAGATATCCTGTATGAAGGACAGCCATTGGGAATAATAACAAGCCCTGATGAAAAAACACTGGAAGAACTTTTCCACTCAGTAAAAATTGAAATTGAAGATACAGGAATTGAATCTGAATCAAAAGTAATTGCAAGCCGGATCATAAAGACAGGAAAAGCAAATGACAAAGAGGAATTTGAAAAGCTCTTTGAATCTGCAGAATATGACATAAGCAGCACATGGTCCCATAAGCAGAATACTTTTTCTTACAATGAAACAAATGGTGCCATCTGTTTGCTTGATAAGGAAATCCTCAATATCTGCACTCCAACCCAATGGCCACATCACCTTATCAGAAATATTACAGAAGCCTTTAATCTTGATAAAGAATCAATCCTTATAAAGAAGACTAATTCAGCAAGTCCTCATACAAATACCCTTTGGGGAAATACTACACTTGTTGCACAGACTGTGGCAGCCGTATTGAAAACCGGAAAGCCTGTAAAACTGGAATTCTCCCGGGAAGAACAGCGGAAATATATGACCAACAAGATGCCGGTGATAATTTCCCACCGGACAGCCTTAGATGCTTCTGGAAAAATAAATGCGGTAAAAATCAATATAACATTTGATGCAGGAGCCCAGAATCCTTTTGCTGGAGAAATAATCGACAGGCTGGCAATTGCGGCAACAAATATCTATGAATTTGAAAACATGGAAATAGAAACTGTTGCTACATCTTCTGCAAATCCGCCGTCTGCCATTAATATTGAAACAATTGATGCACAGGCATTTTTTGCAATAGAAAACCAGATGCAGAAAATATGTTCTGAAACAGGTTTTTCACCAGTCGATTTAAGGATTGAAAATTCTGCAATATTGAAAATGCAGAAATCAAAAATGCCTTACACATTAAAAATCGAAAAGGGAGAACAGGCTCTGAGGGCAGCAGCTTCGACAAGCGATTTCCTGCGGCATTTTGTTACCTATAGGATTGACTCAAAAAATGCCTTTGAAGATGCCAAAAACTATGCACCATACAATGTACCACTAAGGGGTACAGCCCTTTCATGCGCTTATGATGCTTCAGGATATTTCGGGACAAGTATTTTTGAATGCAACCAGAAAATGGAAGTTACTTTGGAAGCAGACGGTACTGTAACAATCCATGCAATTTCGCCATCCCAGGTCATTCTGGAAATATGGAAAAACCAGGTTTCAGAAATCTTAAAGATTGATCCTAAGCAGATTCATATAAACAGTGAATTTGACATAAAAGATGAACCGCTTATCCCGGAAAATGTCTACAGCAATGTAAGTATAATGACGCAGCTTCTCAAAAAATGCTGTCTCGGCATTGAGGCAAAACGATTCAGGGAGCCGTTACCCATAAAGGTAACAAAAAGCATATCCTATGCCCAGAAAAAACAATGGAACAAGGAAACATTCACCGGTATTCCTTTCCATAGCACTTCTTTTGTGGCAGCTGTGCTGGAACTTCAGGTTGATCCGTGTACTTTTGAACTGGACATAAAGAAAATAAACCTCATAGTAAGTGCGGGGAAAATATTGTCAGGTAAAACTGCAGCAACAAGCCTCAGGCTTGAAGTTCATAAAGTCCTGTCCCAGATTGTAGAGACTGAAATATTTGACTGCAACGATATTTCAATAACATTCGTTCAATCAGAAGAAGAACCTGTCCATATAGGGGGACTTATAAAAAAAGTAATTCCGGCAGCATTCAGTTCTGCACTTTCACAGGCATTGGGAAAAGATATAAGCAGTCTTCCCATAAAGCCTGATACCATATATAAAATCATCAGTTCTGAAAATAAAAGTGAACCAGCCGTCAAAAAGGAAAGAAAGACAGAAGAATGAAATTTTTACTTACTATAAATGAAAAAGATCTGACAATAGAAGCCGATCCCTCAGAAATGCTTTTGGGAGTATTAAGGCGCAATGCTTTTTTTTCCGCAAAGAAAGGATGTGAAATCGGTAAATGCGGTGCATGTACAGTATTGCTGGATGACAAACCTGTTACAAGCTGCAAGGTTCCTGTGGGCGTTTGTAACAATTCAAAAATCGTTACCCTGGATTATTTCATGAAACAACCGGTTTATGCAGAAATTTCAAAGGGTTTTGAAATGGCTGGAGCTTCATTATGCGGTTTCTGTAATGCCGGAAAAATATTTGCAGCATATGAAATAATCACAACATTTCAGAATCCTACACGACAGCAGATACAGGATATAATAATACAGCTGAAAGACTGCTGCGTAGAGAAAGACTCCCTCATAAACGCAATTGTATATGCTGCACAAATCCATTTTGATAAGGAAAATAAAAGACGAAATGCAAAGTAATATATACCCGGCAAAAAACATACAGGAAATCCTATACCAGATGCGTTCCATCGCCAGTGTTGAATTAATATGTGGCGGTACATATGAACGGAATTTCCCGGAAAAAGGAATCTGTACAAGGAATATTCCTGAACTTATGCAAATCAACAAACATGAACGCTACATCGATTTTGGCCCGTCAGTTCCTTTAAACCGAATACTTGAAATGGGAAAGAACAGGATTCCTGCCGTACTTTATGAAGCAGTCGCCTCAGTTTCAAACCATTTCATAAGGCATGTAGCAACAATCGGCGGAAACGTATGTGCAAAGGACCGCAGGCTTACATTATTTGCCCCCCTTCTTGCCATGAATGCCATGTTAAGGTTCAGGAATCAGGAAGGCATACAGAACATAGAATTTTCAAAATTTGACCACGTTCAGGATGGAAACCTCCTCATAAATATCCGTGTGCCGGATGAAGACTGGGATGTTTCAATATTCAAACGGCTTGGCCCTCCACATATCGTCACTGATGAAACAGCTTCATTCTGTTTCCTTGCAAAAACAGCAAATGCAAACCTCATAAATTTAAGGATTGCATTTGCAGGAAAAATCCTGGTGGCCAGCAGGGAACTTGAAAACAGGCTTTTGGGAATGAAACTGCCCATTTCTGCCAGCATAATATCCGACTTCATAAAGAATGCCGGGATATTCTTTGACAGACAGGCAGAAGGAATTGATTACAATCCTATCCTTAAACAGCAGTTCCTGAACCTTACTCAATACTCATTAAGCCAGCTTACCTGATGAACATGGCATCACCATATGAGAAGAACCGGTATTTATTTTCCACGGCTTTTCCATATGCAGCCATTATGTTTTCCCGTCCGGCAAAGGCACTGACCAGCATTATGAGTGTTGATTCAGGTGTATGAAAATTCGTAAACATCTGGTCCACAACCTTGAACTTATAGCCCGGATACATAAAAATGTGCGTAGACCGCGTTCCCGGAATGATGATTCCGTTTTCATCACTGGCGGATTCAAGGGTGCGTACTGATGTCGTGCCGACTGCAAGAACCGGCCTTCCTTCTTTTTTTGCACGGTTTATCTTTTCGGCGGTATCGTCAGGAACCGTAAAAAATTCTTCATGCATCTTGTGGTTTTCAATTTCATCTTCGCGCACAGGAAGGAACGTACCAAGTCCGACATGAAGCGTTACAAATGCCCTTTCAATGCCCTTTTCCCCAAGTTTTGTAAGCATGTCCTCTGTAAAATGCAGTCCTGCAGTAGGACAGGCGGCACTTCCGGTCTCTTTTGCGTATACATTCTGATAACGCTCGCCATCTTCCAATTCATCTTCACGTTTTATATACGGAGGAAGCGGAATGTGACCGTTCTTTTCAAACCAGCTTTCCGAAATTGAAAAATCAAATTTCATGGCACGGAATTCAGTTCCAGTATTCCGTGAATCTTCAATTATCGTGCCAACAGAACCATCAGGAAATTTATAATGCATGCCCGGCTTCTGTTTACGGGCATTCTTCACCATGGTATTCCAGACCTGACCTTCCCGGTCAATCTGGTTAAGAAACATGAATTCCTGTTCACGGCCGGTAGATTCCTTTATGCCGAACACTCTGGCCCTGCGCACTCTGGAATTATTGAATACCATAAGTGTACCCGGTTCAATAAGCGACGGAAGGTCCTGCATAAGATGATGTTCTACCTGACCGCTTTTCCGTCCAAGAAGCATAAGTTTATCCTGTCCGCGCACACCTGAAGGATGTTGCGCAATCAGTTCCTGCGGAAGATCAAAATAAAAATCAGTTCGTTTCATAATTCTCCAGAATTGACAGATATATGGAAACTTCTAAAAACAGCAATTTTTAGAAGTAACATTAAAAATGCAGTGTCTTCAATCTTGTAATTCCAAGGTTAAAAACATCAACGCCATCTTAAAAATAATTAATATAGATCCCCATATTTTTCAGCAGTGACCAGAATGACAAAAATGGACACTAAAACAGTGTTTCCTGGGAAGGACTTTCCATGCGGGACTTAAGTTCAAGGCCAAGATGTCTGTAAGCTTTCTCAGTAACAGTCCTACCCCGTGGAGTCCTTTGCATCAATCCGCATTGTATCAAATATGGTTCATAGTAATCTTCCAGTGTATCCATGCTTTCACCAATGGAAATTGCAAGTGTTTCTGCACCTACAGGCCCCCCTCCAAAATTATTTATGATTGAAAGAAGGATGTCCCTGTCAGCTTTTTCAAGACCGATTCCATCAATATCAAGTTTTTCAAGGCCGTCTTCAACAATTGAAAGCGTTATGCAGTCATGACCGGCTACCTGTGCAAAATCCCTCATCCGGCGCAATACACGGTTTGCAACCCGGGGTGTTCCACGGCAGCATTGTGCAAGAAGCATGGATGCATCCTTTTCTATACCTACATCCAGAATTCCTGCTGAACGGATTATTATCCTGGACAGTTCTTCCTGGGTATAAAATTCAAAACGTGGAATGAAACCGAACCTTGAACGCAAAGGGGAAGAAACAGAACCGGCTTTTGTAGTAGCCCCTATCAAAGTAAAAGGAGGAATAGGTATACGCACAGTACGGGCAGCAGCCCCCTGACCGATAATCCAGTCAAGCTCGTAATCTTCCATTGCAATATAAAGCATTTCTTCTATTGCCGGTTTCAGGCGGTGTATTTCATCAATAAAAAATACAGTCCTTTCACTGATTGTGGAAAGGATTCCTGCAAGATCCTTAGGCTTTTCCAAAGCAGGGGCACTTGTCACTTTGAAATCAACACCAAGTTCATTGGCCGTAATCTGGGCAAGCGTAGTCTTTCCCAGACCGGGAGGACCTATAAGAAGCAGATGGTCAAGCGGATCCTGACGCTGTTTTGCAGCCTCAATAAATGTTGAAAGATTACCTTTTATACTTTCCTGCCCAAGAAAATCCTTGAGCATCTTTGGCCGGAGTTTATTATCCTGCTCATCAAAACTGTTTTTTGCTTCTGCCCTCACAATCGAGCCAAAGCCATCAAATTCCATATCATCCATATAAAACCAGCCCTTTTCCCTGATATTCCATTTTCAGGAAGAAAACTCAACTCAATTCCACAATGGCACGGCGGAAAATAAGGTCTTCTTTTTCTTTCTGTGATTTTCCAGAGAAAGAAGCCTCATTGCCAAGTGATTCTGCCAGCTGGGCAACTTTCTGTTCAACCAGACGTTTGTCATAACCCATGCTTGCAAGTGAATCAATGACATCCGCAAATGCAGCAGGCTTTTCATAACGCATTACGGAAACATTTTCCTTTATGGAAATTTTTCCTTTCAGTGCCAGCATCATCTTTCCGGCAGTCTTTTTTCCTACTCCCGGTATTTTTTCAAGCATGTCAACATCACCACGGTCAAGGACTTCCATAAGGCGGCCCGTGGATACTGAACTCATTATTTTCAAGGCAGCCTTTGGACCGACACCGTCAACTTTCATAAGGTCAAAGAAAACCGTACGCTCATCTGCTGATGCAAAACCATAAACAGACATTACAGCATCAGTATGTTGCAGCCATGTATAGACTTTAGCTTCACTTCCGACAGTTCCAATCATTTCCAGATTGGAATCCGGCATGGCTATATCCCATTCTATCCCATTGTTGTCAAGAAAAAGCTGTTTTGGAAATTTTCCTGTAATAATACCGGTAATTGAATTAAACATGTATTGATACTAGCACAAAAAACATATTTTTTACAGTGGATTATAATGAAGATGGGTAATTGCCCCGGCCAATGCATCTGCTGCATGATCCGGTTTAGGTTCAATTTCAAGTCCCAGGAGGATTTTTACATATTTTTCTACAAGTTCTTTATCAGCTGCAATGCTTCCTGTAACAGCCTGCTTAATCTGGACAGGCCTGTATTCCCCAAGAAGAATTCCATGTTGAGCAAGACACAAGGTCACTACTCCCCTGGCTTCTGCAACACCCATGGCGGATTTTGCATTTTTTGCAAAATACAGAGTTTCCATACCTGATTCAGCAGGTTTAAATTCATCAATTATTGCACAGAGACTGGTATAGATTTTCATAAGACGCTGACCATGAGGTTCTCCGGCAGCCGTGGTTATACATCCATAGCTAACCATGCGGTACCGTCCTTTATAATAATCTACAATGCCAAATCCTGTATTGGCAAGCCCCGGGTCAATTCCGATTACACGCCTTACTTTTTCCCCCGTTCCTGACAGAGAAGAAGAACCTGCAATACTGACGGATCCTGGAAGCGGCTCAAACTGATTCACTTTTTTTCCCATAAAAACACCGTTTCAAAAATCCCTTAAGTACATCATATAAGCCATGGAAAATCTGAAAACATATTTTCTAGATTCCATACAGCATCTTAAAAAATCAGATGCCAACATTAAAAGTAAAAACTATGTCCGTAAACAGTGTTGCTAAAAAAATACTTAAAAAAAAGCGGGGCCCAGCGACAAAAAGAAGAGCGGGCTCCCATACTGGAAAATGGAGCCTGATATCCTCCACAGGTATCGTAACAGGCTTTATATCCAGATTCATCATTAACCGTCAACACCAAATACTGACATAACCAAAGAAAAAAAACCTGCAATCTTGAACTTAATCAATTTTGCAGGTCTTTTTTATCAAAATCCAGATTGACTATTCAGAAAAACTGATTTTATGCTTCCGGATCAAAATCTTCAGGATATTCAGCTGTATGGTAAACATTCTGAACATCATCGTTATCTTCAAGTCTATCAATAAGTTTCTGAACTTTTGCAGCTGTATCCTTATCAACTGCTGTGTAAGCATCTGGAACCATTCCTACGTCAGCAGAAAGTGTTTCAAATCCTTTTTCTGTCAAAGCTTCTGCAACTGCTGAGAATGCATCCGGTGCTGTTGTAACAGTGATGATTCCATCTTCTGTCGTAACATCATCTGCACCTGCTTCCAATGCCACTTCCATTACTGCATCTTCGTCAACTTTTTCAGCATCAAGTTCGATTGTACCCTTTCTCTGGAACATACGTGAAACTGAACCTGTTGCACCAAGGTTACCGCCATTCTTTGTAAAGATGTTCTTAACATCTGCAGCAGCACGGTTCTTGTTATCAGAAAGAACTTCAACCATAACTGCAACTCCGCCTGGAGCATATCCTTCATAGAGGTATTCTTCGTATGCTGCTCCACCGTCTTCACCAGTACCCTTCTTAATGGCACGTTCGATGTTATCCTTAGGCATGTTTGCAGCACGGGCTTTGATGATTACTGTGCGGAGACGAGGGTTAGCGTTTGGATCTCCACCACCCATACGAGCTGCAATAGAAATTTCCTTAATGAATTTTGTGAAAATCTTACCACGCTTTGCATCTGCAAGACCTTTTGCGTGTTTAATGGTGGCCCATTTACTGTGTCCTGACATGGGAACTCCTTATATAAAAAATAATTTTAAACAAAAGATTGTATTATCAATTTTACCATGAAAAAAAACACAATGTCAACGAAAAGGCTAATGTTTTTCATTGTTTTCCACGATACGAACATGATTTACAGTTCTTTCTCAAGCAAAATCAATACGATAATCACATAGCCTTTTTAGAATCAAAATGCTAGAATGACTTCATGATAATAGCAGAAATAGGAACCTCCCACGGAGGTTCAATTGAAAAAGCAAAACAGCTTATAGATGCGGCCGCAGACGCTTCTGCCGATGCAGTAAAATTCCAGTGGGTTTATGCAGATGAAATCCTTCATCCAAAAACAGGATTCGTAAATCTTCCTACAGGACGGATTCCGTTATACGACAGGTTCAGGGAACTGGAATGTCCGCCTGAATTCTACAGGACCATGAAGTCATATGCAGAAAAAAAAGGGCTTCTGTTCACGTGTTCACCATTCGGAATCAGAAGTCTGAAGGAACTTATGGAACTTGAACCTGCAGCAGTAAAAATAGCATCTCCGGAACTCAACCATTTTCCAATGCTGAAGGCTCTGGCAGAACACAGGAATAAACAGGCCGCCAGTGGAAAAAATGCGGTAGAAACCATCATTTCAAGCGGCGTTTCAAAATTATGCGATATAGAAAAGGCCTTATACATCCTTGGAAAGGAAAAAATATCATTACTGCACTGCATAACAAGTTATCCGGCACCAGAAGAAGAATATAATGTAAAGCTCGTAGAAACCCTCCGTGATATTTTCGGAATAGAAACCGGCATAAGTGACCATTCACTGGATCCTGTACTTGTTCCTGCACTGGCCGCAGCAATGGGAGGAGTACATACTGAAAAACACATAACGCTGAGCAAGAAGACGGAAGGACTTGATGATCCGGTCGCCCTTGAGCCGGAACAGTTCTACCAGATGAGCCATGCAATCCGTCAGTGTCATGCCGCTATAAGGCATTATGGTACGGAACGGGGAAGAGAAGAAATCTTAAGCCAGCTGGGAAGCCAATATGGTACTGAACGTGTCCGTAAGGCAGCAGGTGACGGGATAAAAAAACTTGCAGAAAGTGAAAAAGCAAATTACGGAAGGACGAACCGTTCACTCCACTACATGCAGGCATTCCAGAAAGGTCATATAATCCAGAAAAATGATATAGGAGTCCTCCGTACTGAAAAAATCCTTACTCCCGGATTGAGTCCTGAATATCTGGAACTGATTACCGGGAAATCACTTGCAAAGGATGTAGAAGACGGCGCAGGCATCACTTTTGAAGACTTCATGAACTGATTCGGAAGCACCTCTTTCAATGTATCATGGAGGACTGGGAGGCAAATCAGCGGATAAGTTCCAGAATCCTTCCTGCAATCATATTTCCAGGAAGGATTTCTCCGGCTCCGCCCTCCTGTATTGCAGCTTGTGGCATGCCGAATACAGCACATGTAGATTCATCTTCAACTATAGTATGCCCGCCATGCTCCATGATCACCTTACATCCGTCAGCACCATCACGTCCCATGCCAGTCATGAGGACAGCCAGAAGGGATTTTCCAAAGAAACCTGCTGCCGACCGGAAAAGCTTGTTTACGCACGGCTTAACATACTGTTCATGAGGTTCATCAGTAAGGGTAAGGACTGGAAACCCATCAGGCATTATGCTGCTGACAACCATATGCCTGCCGGCAGGCGCCATGTAAACAGTCCCCGGCTTTGCTATCATGCCAGTCCGGGCCAGCACGAACCCTATATCAGGACACACCTCAGAAAACCATTTTGCCATATTTCCGTCAGAACCTGTTCCGACATGCTGGACATATAATACCGGAAGGGGGAAGTTTTTTCCCAACCCCCGCAGAAGGGCTTCAACAGCAGCCGGCCCCCCCGTTGATGCACCGATACACAGAAGTCTGTAAATCCCCGTATTGATTACGATATTTTTATTGTCTTTATGAAAATCCTTTCCTGGAAAAAAAGAATTTGTTGAAGCACCGATATTTGCAGCACAAGAGGCCGTAATTTTTGCAGCATCGGAAACAATTTTTGCCAAAGCTTTTCTGGACTCAGCGCCAGATGACAAATCTTCCACATTTTTCATAAATCCATTATATCATGATAATCATAATTTCACATAATTTTTTTTGGTCATGTCCGTAAAAAAGTATTGCGAAAAAACATTCAAAAACGGATTCCGTCGACGAAAAAAGAGAAGGAACATGTACTGGAAAACGGGAGACGTGCATCCACCACAGGTAAGGTGCAAAGCACAGCTTCCCGGAGACTTGTAAAATTGTTTCCGTAATTTTCCGCATCGCCGTCGCTCCCTGTCTTCGTACCGTTTTCTTTATAGAGTCTACCTTTCCACCTTTTTTTGCATAACCATTATTTTCAGAAAACAATTTCCCATCAGTATGGCAATGACCTGACTCTTTGCGGTGATTTTCGTCATTACCCAGCAATTCCGTGATGATGCAGATTTTCAGCACACATTTTACGGACAGAAAACAGGAAAAATGGCGAACCTCGACGCAGAGCATCCAGGATCCTTACATCAAAGTATCAGCCCCGTCGGCACGAATAAAAAAAGAATTTCCGGAACATCACCTTCCTGCGATTTAAATCACCTGGTCTGAATGGCTTCTATTCCGTTGATTTTTTGGCCGTCTCTCATTATTATTTCAAATTATGGATAATTTAATACAACCAAGAGTCCTGAAGGGCTTCAGAGATTTTTTACCTCAGGCAGAAATTGCCAGAGCAGATTTGACAGAAAAAATTACAAAAGTATACCGTTCATTCGGGTTCGTTCCAATTGATACACCAGTTCTGGAATATACGGAAATTCTTTTAAGAAAAAGCAATGGCGAAACAGAAAAGCAGGTTTTCCGTTTTGAAGATAACGGCGGACGTGATGTAGCCATGCGTTTTGACCTGACGGTTCCATTTGCCCGCTACACTGCTGAACATAAATCAGAATTGTATTTTCCATTCAAGCGCTACCATATCGCAAAAGTATGGCGCGGCGAAAAACCACAGGCAGGCCGTTACAGGGAATTCGTACAGTGCGACATTGATACTGTCGGTTCAGACAGCGCAGCAAGTGACTTTGAAATCCTCTGTGCAATGAAGGCCGCCCTTGCAGAAATAGGAATTGAAAAAATAAAGATTCATGTAAACCACCGTGGAATCTTCAACCGCTTCCTTGCAAAGCTGGGAATCCAGGACAAGAGTGAATATGTACTCAGGTCCGTTGACAAACTTGCAAAAGTCGGAAAAGAAAACGTCAAGAAAGAACTTACAGAAATCACAAGTGATGAGGCAAAATCCGACGAAATCCTCCGCTATATCGAAGGAGGCAGTGATTTTGACCAGACATTATCACTGATTGAGACCATGGCAGGCGGAGAAGCAGAAGATTCAAAAAGAATGCGTGAAATCCGTTCCATGATGAAGGCAGCCGGAATAGATGCTACATACGTACTTGATCCAAGCATTACCCGTGGCCTTGACTATTATACAGGCATTGTATATGAAACCTTCCTTGATGACCTTCCATCAATCGGTTCCATCTGTTCAGGTGGACGTTATGACAATCTGGCAGGCCTTTACATGAAGGAAAAAGTTCCAGGAGTAGGTGCCTCAATAGGACTTGACCGCCTTATTGCAGGAATGGAACAGCTTGGCATTTCGGGAAAGAAAGGAAGCTATCTTGATGCGGAAATTTTCTGCACGGATGCCGCCTTGAATATTGCAAACCAGAAGGCTGCCGCACAGCTCAGGTCTATGGGGATTGCAGTTGAGGTATTTCCGGATGCAAAGAAAATGGGACAGCAGTATGCACTGGCTGAAGCAAAAAATGTAAAGTGGGGAATCATCATTTCTGCTGAAGACGCAGATAAAGGACTCCTCTCTCTGAAAAACCTTCAGACAAGGGAGCAGAATGAACATATAAATGCAGAAGCAGCTGCAGAAATTATTTTGAAAGCAAAGCAGCAGCTTTAGCCGCCTTGAATTTGTTCTGGTATATGTCTACAACGGAATCGGAAACCCATCCGTCTTCAAACTTATACCAGATTTCAGTTCCTTTATCAGTACGGACTGTGGCGCTGCCTTCTACGGCAAAAATATCGCCACGCCGTGCATGACCGCTGACTGCAGCATCCCAATAAGTATCCGTCCTGAATGCAGCATACGGATCCTTTATTACCCCCCACCTTATATCAGGGAGCAATGCAAGCGGATCAGAATCATCAAGCAGTATTTCGTCATTTTTCCCATTGCCACAGGAAAAAAGACTGACTGACAGTAAAACTGTCATAAAAATAAATCCAGCTAATTTTATCATCTTCCTCATGAAAATCGTCTCTTGATAAATTCCTTTACGGCAGGATAAATTTTAAGGTCTGAATCAACGAAATTCTCAACAGGAATTTCATCTATACCGGTCCATTTATATTCTGAATGTTCAGTAAGCACATATGGAACTTCAATTCCACAGTGGGGAACTTTTATAAGATATGCATGGAGGAAAGATTCCTTGTCACGGTGGAAAAAAGATGTTTCAGTAATAAAATCCAGCACCTGGACTTTCATGCCGAATTCTTCTTCCATTTCCCGGATTATCGATTCATGATCGGATTCCCCCTCATCAACTTTTCCTCCTGGAAATTCCCAGCGTCCCCCCATATCACCGGTATTATTGCGGTGGGCTATGAGGACTTTACCATTTTCATAAGCTATACAGGCAATAGATACTTTCATTCCATACTCCAGAACAAAATATAAGGACACCTCTACAAATAGTTTTCAGAGATGCCTGCGAGTCTTAAAACATCGCGTTTTCAAAGTCACCCCTAAAAAATGCAATTTTCAGAGGTTTCCATAAAAAGCTGAAAAAACTACAGGATTATTGCTGCAGGGAAAATAAAATGAAGGATGGCGGCAACCGCACAGCAGATGCCTATATACATCCTGTTGTCAATAAGTATTACATCTGCAATCTCAGGAACAGAAATATCTGCGGAACGTTCCTCGTAGTAACTGAGAAGGAGTGAAGCACCACCGAATATACCGGCAAAAGCAGGAATAAAATCACCAAAAAAGGCCATGCCTGCTCCGGCTGTACCGTAGGCAAAGAAAAGCTTGATGAAGCCCACAAAAAGTGACAAAACACCGGTTATCAGCCTGAATACATCACTTGAAAAGACACCATCAGACTTCACGGCATTTTTTACATTATCAAAAACTGAACCAGAAGCATCATCATTTTCCAATGAAGTAAAATCACCGGATTCTGCTCCACCACCTTCAGCCGGTGAATAAATCAGCATGAGTCCAGCTATAAGGTTCAAAAGGACAGAAAGAAAATAAAACTGAATCATCTATAAAACCTCTATAAATCAAAAAAATCCGAAAATCCAACCGTACAGTTTTCAACAGAACTACCAGCTTCAGAAAACTGTAAAAATGTAAAAAGCCATGATTCAAGGCAGAAACGGCTATCATCTGAGTACATGCACTACTATACCGATATGCACGGACGCAGGAAAAAATGATTTTTCCATCAGTTTTTCCTTTCCACCTTAGTCTTCAACATGACGGACTCACCATCCTTATTTATGGCAGCCCGTACTTCAATTATATCATAATCCCTTGTTTTTGTCCGTAAAAAACTTTTCTCCCGGCTCATAATACAAGACGATTCCTGCGTATTTACAATTTCACCATCCGCATCAAAATAAAGGAATTCTGCATCTGCCACACCAGATAATTTTCCTTCTTTCAGGGTCTCCTTCAAGGGATGAAGCTTTACCGACGCATATACTTCATCATCATAAGAAAAGGCAGTCAGTTCTGCTTCATAGCCGGCTATTACCGAAATATTACTCTTTGCACCAAACGTATAGACAAAAAATACACAGACCATGCACATTGCAACCGTAAAAAGCATTATCCTGTTCAACTTTGTCGCAACAAGACATCTGAATATTCCTTTTGTAAATTTTATGCCGGTACCATTATAATAATCCCGTACGATTTTAGGAGACCTTTTCAGCCGTTCTTCACGGTTATAATGAAAATGCAGTACCTCCTCACCTTCTCCGTAACCTTCGTTTACATCATCTCCATATGCCATTCCAGCCCCCAAAGTTACAGTATTGAATCCGTGCGCCACCAGACTATCTGAACCTTATCCTTCATGGCAAGGAGCGCACTTATGATTCCGGAATCAGAAAGTGAAAAATTTTGATAAACCACTTTAGTATTATCAAAGAGAAGTTTCCGTTTCAGGATTTTTGAACCGGAAGAATGAACCATTTCAATCATGTAACCATTATCAACCGCAATTGAAAAAAACAGCCATCCGCTGGACGTAACGCCAAGGAAATCATACGGAAGGTTGAACACCTGCTTACTGAAACCTTCGGCAAAAGTATCTTCATATGGCGGTACTGCGATGCCGTCCCCATACTTTCCCGTTGCAATATCCAGCGGAAATACATAGGTTCCTGCATAGTCTATTCCGGCCTGGATTTTTGAAGCATTGTCAACAGATGTTTCATAATAATCAGCTTTCACGAAAAGTGACTTTGAAGAAATGTCAGGCACGACATTTTCCAGCTGTATGTAAATGTTTGCATCAACTTTCTCTTTATACGGATTCGGAATGTCTGAACTTTTTACAAGGACCGATGAAACAAGATGTCCTTCTGGATTGAATGTATATACCTGCATACCGTCAGGAACGACACAGACCACCACAAGGCTGTCATCAACCTTTGTATAGATATTCTTTATAAATGGAAACGGGGTTCCCCCCAGCCCCTGCTGGCCTATATATCCGGCAAAAGAATCGGAATAGAAACGTAGGATTACCTGACGCAATGTCATGCCGTTATCCTGTTCCTGCCGTTCACGCGGAAGAGTTTCCACACAGAAGATATTCTGGCGTGAATCAATCGCAATAAGAGACGGTGTATCGAACGGATATTCAACCGTTTTACGGGTACTGACCACAGCCCCCTTTGCAGCAGTATTACCGCTTTCATCCTCTGAACCATCAAAAATAGGAATAGGATTAGACTCGGGATTATGATACAGAGTAAGGAGGTCCCCGTAAGAATTAAGCTGCATGATTTTCTGGGCTTCACCATTGGAAATATAGAAAAAACCATTCCTCATGGCCAGCTTAGTATCAATGGTACCTGTCGAAGAAAGATTGAACAGGTTCAGCTGGTTTTCAAAAGCTCCATATTCCATGGAAAAAAGTTCATCCCTCTTTACTGACGAAACCGTAGATGATCTTGAACAGGAGAAATCAAGCAGGGAAGCAAAAATCAGTACTGAAACAGACACTATATTAAAAACAGTTATTTTCATTTTATTTGTGTAATCATCCTAAAAATATTAACCAATAGAATAAAGTGTAGAATCACTGTTGTCAATGCAGGATTATTATGACATTTCGGGCATTTCTAAAAACAGTTTACAGAGCAGCCTGCGTGTTTTCATCCCCGAAATTGCAAAGCTTAAAACATCACGTTTTCAAAGTTACTTCTAAAAATTGCAATTTTTAGAGGTTCCCTTTTCTTTACTATTATTAAAAAATACAGTATATTTATAATATTATGGTGGATAAATTATTAACAGTTTTATTTGGTTCTCAAAATGACCGTGAAGTAAAAAAGTTGCGCCCTATCGTTGCAGCAATCAACGAGAAGGAATCATGGGCTTCCTCACTCAAAGATGAAGATTTTCCAAAACAGACACAGATATTCAAAGATGCACTGGCTTCTGGTAAAACACTTGAAGACATCCTCCCTGAAGCATTTGCAATTGCAAGGGAAGCTGCAAAACGCGTTCTTGGTGAACGTGCCTACGATGTACAGCTCATGGGTTCGCTTGTACTGACTTCAGGCCGTATTACGGAAATGAAGACCGGTGAAGGAAAAACCCTCATGTGCGTTGCCGCGGCATATCTCAACAGTCTCAGCGGCAAAGGCGTCCACATTGTCACAGTCAATGATTACCTTGCCGAACGCGATGCTGCATGGATGCGTCCCGTATATGGATTCATGGGACAGACAGTAGGAACAATCCTTTCAAATATGGACAATGATGCCCGCCGTGCAGCCTATGCCTGTGACATAACATATGGTACCAATAATGAATTCGGTTTTGACTACCTCCGTGACAATATGCAGATTGATTCCAAAAACAAGGTTCAGCGCGGATTTAATTTCTGTATCGTAGACGAAATCGACTCCATCCTCATCGATGAAGCAAGAACTCCGCTTATCATCAGCGGCCAGGGCGAAGATGATACTTATAAATATCATGAAGTAGATAAATACATTCCACAGCTTACGGAAGTAGAAAAAGATCCAAAGACAGGGCTCTATCCTGATGAACTCCAGCTTGAGCCTGAACAGAGGAAACTGATAAAGGGCGACTACACCCTCGATGAAAAATCAAGGCGCGTGTCATTCACAGATGCAGGTATGAACCACATTGATGAAATCCTTCATGCCCACAACCTCATCCCAGAAGGAACGACGGTATTTGATGAACAGAATTTTGAATTCGTCCATTATTTTACACAGGCAGTACGTGCCCATCATCTTTATAAAATCGATGTAGACTATCTTGTGCGTGACGGACAGGTTCAGATTGTTGATGAATTTACAGGACGTGTCCTTGAAGGCCGCCGCTATGGGGATGGACTGCATCAGGCCATCGAAGCAAAAGAACACCTCCGGATAGCCCAGCGGAACAGGACAATGGCAACAATTACTTTCCAGAATTTCTTCCGCATGTACGAGAAGCTTTCAGGAATGACCGGTACTGCTGCAACGGAAGCAATCGAATTCAATAAAATCTATAAACTTGACGTAGTTGCAATTCCTACAAACCGTCCGGTTGCCCGTAAAGATGAGAATGACGAAGTCTATCTCAACGAAAGTGACAAGTGGGAGGCAATCTGTAAGGAAATTCAGGCGGCCCATTCAAAAGGACAGCCGGTACTTGTCGGTACGGTTTCTGTAGAAAAGTCGGAACACCTTAGTGCACTCCTTACCAGAAAGGGAGTCCGTCATGAAGTCCTGAATGCAAAAAACCATGCCCGTGAAGCAATGATTATTGCAGAAGCAGGTGCAAAGGGTGCCGTTACGATTGCAACAAACATGGCCGGCCGCGGTACCGATATCAAACTTGGTGGAAATCCTGAAATGCGTGCAAGGAAACGTGCAGGAACCGAAGCCACGGAAGAACAGTTTGAAGCAGCATTAAAGATAGAAAAAGAAAAATGGCTTGCAGATTATGATGAAGTAAAGAATCTTGGAGGGCTTTATGTAATCGGTTCAGAACGGCATGAAAGCCGCCGTATCGACAACCAGCTCAGGGGTCGTTCAGGTCGTCAGGGAGATCCAGGACGCAGTAAATTCTTCATCTCCATGGATGATGACCTCATGCGTCTCTTTGGTGGAGAACGGATGAAGAACATCATGACACGTATCGGCATGGAACCTGGTGAACCGATTGATCACCCTATGCTTAACAAAGGAATTGAAAAAGCCCAGCATAAAGTTGAACAGCGCAACTTTGAAATAAGAAAGCATCTTCTTGATTATGATGATGTCCTTAATGAGCAGCGCAGTGTAATTTATGAGCAGAGGGATTCAATCCTTGAAGATGAAAACCTTGCACAGCGTGTAATGAACAATGCGCAGGATTTCGTAGAAGAACTGGTTTCAAAATACAGCGGAAAGCGTGGCAACACAGCTGAGCTGGGCATGAAAGTGCGTGATACATTCGGAATGCAGCTCCCGGAAGAACAGCTTACATATGACGGAATCATAGCTGCACTTCAAAATGACCTTACTGAGAAGATTGAACTTGCAGGAAAGGAAAACCTTAACATGTTCATCCGTTATCAGTATATCCAGCTTATTGACAAAAAATGGCTTGACCAGCTTGAAAACCTTGAGGAACTAAGGGAAGCCGTTGCATTGCGGTCATACGGTTCAAAAAATCCTCTTACCGAATATAAAAATGATGGTTTCAACCAGTTCTATGACATGCTGGATACCATCAGGAATACAATTGTTTCAAGACTTTTCAAAGTAAGAATTCAGCTTTCACCAGAAGCACTTGAACAGCGTCAGCGGATGCAGCAGAGACAGCTCCAGATGAATGCACAGCATGAAGAATCAGGTTCGTCTTTTGGAAGTACAGCACAAATGGGAGATCAGGCCAGGAGACAGGCAGCTAACGGTGCAATGCAAAGGCATGTACAGGGACAGTCAGTAACTGTAAAACGTACCCTCCCAAAAGTCGGCAGGAATGATCCTTGTCCATGCGGTTCAGGACAGAAATTCAAGAACTGCCACGGAAGAAGCTAAACGGTGTCCCAGGCAGATGTCCTGCCTGTGCCGTTTTCAGTTTCCAAAACGAAAAAAAGGTTCAATGCAAAAAAAGCGTTGAACCTTTTTTTTACACCATAAAGCTTCCAAATATCTGCCAAAAGGAATTTTATTTATAAATGGCTGTGCCGTAAGAAATATTGCTAAAAAATCTGCATTTTGCCTCTAATTCTACATAGTCTTTTTATTAGCATAGAGTATACGTCTCTTCCAGAACATAGATATCTCTGGATTCGTTGTTACTCAGCAACACTATAGCCAGACATGGTCTTTTAAAATAAAGGTTCCAGCGACGGAAAAAGAACCGGTTTCTGCATGCCATGCCTCCCCTACAAATTACACATGTGCAGTTCAGCTGATTCGGAAATCACGGCTGCCGCCATTCCCTATCACAACTATCCAATTTTTTGCTTCTAATCCTGAGGCACAGACTTATAAATGAGTCCATATTTAAAAAAATGCTAAAACTAAAATCAATTAAATTTTATAAATTTCAGGCAGGAAATGCGGCCAACAGGTAACTTTGAACCATGCCAGGGATTAATTGACATGATTCAAAACCAGCCTGATTTTTTTACCTGCGTGCTGTATGCCCTGGAATTCCCTTCCGGGCAAACGGCCAAAATCTGAAAAATGCAATTCCAAGGATTTTTTTACGGTTTACATATTGCGGGGACATATTTGAATAATATGTTGCAGAATAAGCATCATGAACAGTCAAAGGAACAAGTTCTTCATTGTAAGAGTGACGCATATCAAGTGAATTGAACCGGTTATCCCCCATCATGAAGTAACAATTCTCAGGAATATACACAGGATTTCCGGCAGCGTCGTTAGAAGGAAATACCGGCATGTTCCGCCTGTCAAGATAATAAATATAATTATGAAGCATTTCAGCCTGAGTAATGTACGTTATAAGTTCAGCATCATCATTCCACTTTGAAAAAGGAACATCTGCAAGCATGAGTTCCGTATTTCTAAGTACAAGACGACCCGTCACAAGCTTTATCATAAGATTCAGACGGAAATTTGCATCGCTGTAGAGATCTCCTCCTACAAGTCCTTTTGACTTATCATAGGAATCAATCCAGTCAGTCATAAAAGCGTTGAACCATGCAAATCCGCCGTTTACAGACATAATCCGCCTGGTAAAATCATAATTATCACGGAACAGGTTAAGTTCCCACATTTCCGAATCCGAAAGCCAGGTTTTAGAAGCTTCTGAATTACCAGAGAAATTATATCCGGTGATAGAATTAAAACGCTTGGCTATGGAACGGCACTCGTCTTCAACAAGCTCCAGACTCAGGGAATTGCGCATCTTTTCACAATTCAGCAACGATGCATACTGTTTGTTGGAAATCCTGTATTCCTTAATATATTTCTTTATAGAATCAGATTCCTCATAAAGATTATACGCAGCCCAGGAAGCATCTTCTTCAACAGGCTTAAACTCATCAGACTCTCTCGTACGGGAATAGAGTATGCCGTCCTGCATCATAAGCTGTTCACCAGGAACCCCGGTAACACGCTTTACAAGCGGATCAGCTTTCAAGTTTCCATCATCATCCACATTAAGATTCACAGTAGTAAAAGTCAGCATATAAACAAGTTCTGAAACTACAGATTTTACTTCAGATTTTCTGTCACTTGAATAATGGGGATTTCTGAATACTATTATATCTCCTCTTTTATATTTCTTGAAATACGGGAAACCCATTTCAGAAAGGGGAAATTTCGGACCGCTTGCAATTTTTGACACCATCAGCCGGTCGCTTACCATAAGCTCTGGCACCATAGATTCAGAAGGAATCTTATAAAACTGAAGGAAGAAAATCTGAAAAAGCAGTACCATGAAAACGGCCTGTACAAGTGCATCCACCCAGTCTAAAAGTTCAAAAGCAACCCATTTCATTCCAGTGCGTTTTTTTTCAGCAGAACTCAGTACCCAGCCCTCATTCAGCTTCGAAATGCGCTTTTCATTAAACATGAACTGGAGGACAACTGACAGAACAAGGGATGCAACCCAGAGGATTACCGTAATGCAGTCAACCCATACATAAGTGCCATGCTCGCCTGCACGTCTTGCAATGAACGAGAGGAGATGTACAAAAGGCTGGTACTGCATCATTTTGCGGCATACGGAAACAGCCTTATTGCCTGACTTCTTCAAAAGTTCAAAATATATGAAGTAGAAGAAAATACCATCAAAAATAAAAGACAGCGGCAAAGCCAGCAACGCAATGTCAGGTTTTATTGAAATATTAAAGATAATAAATAGGCAGGAAATTATGAAACTAACGAGTACTATACTTTTAAACTTTTTCATGTATATAATATAGCAGAAAAACTGTAAACGGTCTATATTATATATGATTCCAATGGAACCAATAGAATGATGTAAGGAACATAACCGGAGTGAGCAAGTATATAAATCTGGATAAAGGGCTTGATTTTACAGCAGGAGACAGGGAACTTTTTACTGAATTGCTGGAATCATTCCTGAGTGAAAATAAATTCGACAAGGATGCAGCTTTCGGGCTGATTACAGCTGGCAGATATTCAGAAGCTGCAACTATAATCCACAGGACAAAAGGTGCAGCGTTGCAGACAGGAGCTGACATACTGGGAAAACAAGGACAAGTTCTGGAAGACATTCTTCGGAATAAAACCGGGGGGGATGTAAAAAAGGAATTTGAACTTTTCTGTAGGATTTACATTGCAACCTATGTTGAAATGGAAGAAATTGTAAAAAGGCATTCTTAAAATTGCAATTTTTCAAGGATGTGCCTGAATCAACCGGATATGGCAGTAACATGTTCTGTACCATCCAGAATATCAGAAATACATCGGATATTTTCTATTTATCATCTATACAAAACGCATTGCAAAAATTCGATTGAATGATATTACATAACATCGTGATATCCGCAATTTCCTCTGATTTTATTGAAAAGAATGCTGAGTAAACATGTCTGATAAACGCAGCAGATGAAACGTGATTTTCTTTGCAGCAAAAAGGAGCATCAGTTTCAAGAAGGATTCGCTCACATGGGATTTTCTTCAGGCATTCCACGTATTTCCGGCTTCCATTAACGATGTTCTTTCCGAATCCCGCATAAGCATTTATTCCCTTTTTTAAAAGTGAATCAAACTCATTTGCAGAGCCCGGAAAAGAATGGAATATAACGCTTTTTAGTTTTGCAAGCTTGTTTTTTTCTGAAAAAATCTTTTCCATTCCTTTACGGCAATGAATGATTACAGGCATGTCATATTCCACAGCCAGTTCAATCTGGGTATGGAATAAAAAGGTCTGTAATTTTTCCGATTTTCTGGCTTCTTTACTAAAAAAATCAAAACCGGTTTCACCAATTGCATCCAGTTTTTCCGTCCTAAGCAACTGCTCAAGAAAATATAATCCATCATATCCGGAATCCAATGGAAATATGCCGAAAGCTTCCAGCACTTTCCTATCCCAGACTGGTTCTGAAGATTTTAGTTCTGTGGCTGTTTTGTTTTGAATGTAATAATCTTTTTCGGAATGGGCACAGGAGCAAGAATATTCAGAAACAAATGAAAAATCCTCACCATGTTGAATGCAAGAGGCAAGATGAAGATGGGAATCACAATATAAAAAATCCATATCCTAAAAAAACACTTAAAAAAAAATATCGTATACCGAAAATAATATTAGAAGAACCATTCGTTATCAAGTGGAAGATATGCTTGTAAAACGCATCTTCCATGAACTGCAAACCGGCAACGTCCTGACAGAGTGTTCCGGCCTGCAAATTCTTAAAAAGAGGTATTAAAAATGGGAATCTACACATTAAAAAGCATCGGAAAGACAACAGATTATATGGAAATCGTCCGCGAAATGGAAGATGGTTATATGGTCCGCATTGTCCGCGACAGAGACGGCTATGACGAAGTAAAAAATGATTACATCAGCAAGAGCCTCTTTGACAGCTGTATCAGAACCGGTTACCTTACAAAAATCAATGAAGAAGAAAAAATCGCTGTAAACGCTTAAAAGAAGCGGCATTCATGCATAAACAGGGATGTTGTCAAAAACTCCCTGTTATTTTATCAACAGCTTCTTTAAAACGCGCTTCCACATCAACATTTCTGGAAAGCCAGTTAATGACGACACCTTTTCTCTCCATACCACGAAACCAGGTTTCCTGCCGTTTTGCGAAATGGCATATGGCAAAATAAAGGTTTTCAAAAAGATTATCAAATGAAGCAATCTTTCCCTGAAGATATTCTGCAATAAAGCGGTATTCTAATCCAAGACGTTCAAGCCTGTTCCAGGAAATGCCGTTCTGGTGGAGATTGGAAACTTCATCTATCATGCCGGCATCGAAACGTTCCTGAAGACGTCTCTTTATATTCTGTCTCATCAGTTCCCTGTCCAGTGTAGTTCCAATAATAAAAGGTTTTATACCAGGCCTCTTGCTTTCTTTAATTTCGTCTTCATGTTCTTTCATATAAAGAGCAATTTCAATAGCCCTTACTACCCTTTCCCGTATTGCCAGATCAGACCGGTTATGAACATCATTTTTCAGTGAAAGCAATAACTTATCAAGTTCCTCGAGTGTTTTTCCTTCAAGCTCCTTCCTTAGCTGTATATTTTCAGGAACGGGAACAAGATTATATTCCCGTATCACAGAATCCAGATACATACCGGTACCTCCAACCACAAGAGGAATTTTACCGGCATTTTCAAATGTCGTAAAAAGTTTATAGAAATCCGATTGATAATTGAAAACGTTATATTCCTGAGAAAGATCTGCTATATCTATCATGTGATATGTAACAGACCTTCCCTCAAAATTATATTCAGCAAGGTCTTTTCCAGAACCTAAATCAAGCCCTCTGTAAGTCTGTCTGGAATCTGCAGATATTATTTCCAAGCCAAAATAGTCAGCAATTCTGACCCCAATTGCAGTTTTTCCAACAGCCGTCGGACCTAAGAGGATGATTGAATTATATTTACCAGAATTAAGACTGCTTTTTTTCATATATTTACATCACTCTGGCAATAACACATTTTAAATATTCCGATTTCGGATAACCAGAAAGTTCAGGATGATCAGGCCCTGCACCACGTTTTTGAAGAATCTGGACTCTCTTATGGCTGTCCATGGCTGCATGCATAATCATTCCATAAAATGTATTAGGATCAAAGAAATATGAACATGAACATGTAACAAGGATTCCACCTTCATTCAAAAGACGCATGGCTCTAAGGTTGATTTCCTTATAACCACCATACGCTTTCTTAATCATTTTTGCACTTTTTGTAAAAGCAGGAGGATCTAGAATAATGACATCAAATTTTCTTCCTTCAGATTCATATGCTTTAAGAAGGTCAAACACATCAGCACATTCAGCTTTCATAATCCCACGGGCATTATTCAAGTCAATGTTTCTGTTTACAAGTTCTACAGCTTCAGGAGAAATGTCTACACTTATTACATCCTTAGCACCAGCCTTAAACGCATTAAGACCAAAAGCACCTGTATGTGTAAAAGCATCAAGGACAGTCTTTCCATGACAATAACGCCATATTTCAGCCCTGTTGAATTTCTGGTCAAGAAAATATCCTGTTTTCTGTCCATTTGCAAGATCTACTTCAATCTTTACATCATTTTCAACAATAATTATTTTATCCTGCCTTTCGGGACCAATCCATCCGCTTTTCTGCACCAGCCCCTCTTTTTCCCGTACATCAACATCACTTCTTTCATATATGCCATAAGGTTTACAGATTTTATCCAATGCCGAAATGATTTCCTTTCTGAATACTTCACATGCTAAAGCAAGAAATTGGATAACAAGGTACACCTTATGATTTTCATCGCAATAACGTTCGCAAATAAAGCCAGGCAAAAAATCTGCTTCCGCAAAAATAAGGCGGTACGAATCATTTTCAGAATAATGCATGCGCCGCATATTTGCAGCATCATATATTCTTTTAAAGATGAAAGCCTGAATATCATCAAAAACCTTATCTGCATGCTGATTACTTATAAGGCGGATAGTAATCTTAGATTTTTTATTCAAAATACCAGTACCGAGAAAGCCGCCTGCTTTAGTATAAATTTCAACTGCTTCACCATCCTGAACCTTACATTCTTCCAAGGATTTCTGCAGGAAGGAATCTTCTCCATCATTTTTATACTTTACATGCGAAATTTCATTATCAAAAACCCACGGATATCCTTGAAGAATTTCATTCTCCTCTTTACTTTTCAAAAAAACACGGGCAAACACCAATAATACCTCTCTGGCAAAAAATTCAACTTAAATGAATATTAACAGTTATTGCAATTTTCCTCAATTGCATTTAAATTTTATATATTCACAAGAACTTTTTAAAATTGCACTTCTTAAAATACAATGTTTTCAGTATTATAATTTTAAAGTTAAGACCACGAGGCATCAAAAAATGCTGCCCCTTAATATCCTGTATACATTTCAAGAAGGACTTTTTATGCTTTTTATATTTGATATGGGTGGCGTCGTCACCAACACGTCTACTGCAGAAATTAAAATTGCTGAATTATTAGATATCAACTTAGATGATTTTAAAAAACTCATTAAACCTCATTTTTCTGACCTTACCTGTGGAAAAATAACACAGAAGGAATTCTGGAATATAATATCAGGCAAAACGGGTAAACAAATTGAAACAGATTTATGGAACTTTTTCTTCCATCCTAAATTAAACGATGGTACAGTAAAAATAATTTCAGAGCTGAAAAAGAAACACCGTGTCATCTGTGGAACGAATACAATTGAAAATCACTATTTAAGACATATTGAACGTGGTGATTATACGATTTTTGATGAAACCTATTGTTCACATAAACTTGGAGTTGAAAAGCCTGATCCGAAATTCTGGAAGTACATACTTCTCTCAGAAAATGAAAAACCTGCAAATACGGTTTTTATAGACGATAAAATAGAAAACATAAAAGCTGCTGAGCAATTAAATATCAAAGCATATTTATTCACTGATGAAACAGAACTGCGTGAGAAATTAAAAGAATACCTGTAAGTAATGAGGCATCTGCCTGAAATCCGAACTTACGGAAATTGATAAACATGAATCACTTTTATCAGAATGTAATTCATTTTGTCATGCAGCCTTTGGAATGAATTCATGCTGCACATTTGCATCCATACAGAATTCATTTCAGCATCTGATTTTCCGACAGGCTCAATTTCAAGCTTCAGATAAAATGCCATTCTGGATAGAAAGCCTCCTGTAAATAAAGTCGAAATATTTGCAAATATCAGTATGTGCCCAACATCATAAACTTAAGTAATAAAAACGGATTTTTCTGATTTGAGGCACATTTGTATACTAAGTCCAGAAATCGGACAATAATTTTTAAGGCTATGTCCATAAAAGTATTTCTATAAAATCTGCATTACCGTGGAAAATGCACCTGCGTATAAAGCATGCAAAGCTCCTCTGGTGCAACAAATCAGACCTAAGTCAATAAAGTAGACACAAAAAATGCTAGTTTAAGCTGCAAGTTTTTCATATTCTGAATAAACAGCTTCCGGAGTTCTGTAATTCAGGCTTGAATGAATTCGCTTGCGGTTGTACCAGGATTCAATGTATTCAAAAACCGCATTATAAGCAGCTGTTGAATCTTTATATTTCTTAAGGTTTACCTCTTCCTTTTTCAGAACAGAATGAAATGATTCAATACAGGAATTATCATACGGGTAGCCTTTCTTGCTGTAGGAATGGCGGATTTTTAATTCAGCCAGCGCCGATTCAAAAAGATTGCTTGTATACTGGCATCCCAAATCCGACTGGATAATTATCCCCTCGGTATGTTTTACATTCATGGCGGCATTTCTCAATGCCTTTACTGCAAGTTCCGCATCAATCGTTTTCCCAAATGCCTAGCCAATGATTTTTCTTGAATACAAATCTTCAACTGAAGCAAGATATGTCCATCCTTCTTTTTCAGTATGAATGTAAGTAATGTCCGTACACCATTTCTGACTGATTGAAGTTGTGGAAAAATCCTAATTCAGAATATTCTCCTTCTGCTCTATATTTTTTTCAGCCTTTACAGGCTTGTATTTCTTTACAACGACAGATTTTATTCCTAAAACTGTCATTCTGTACTGGATTCTCTTTAGACTTGCTTTTTCTCCTTCATTGCGGAGAACCTTGAAAATCTTTGGAGCACCATAGCGCCTTTTGCTGTCGTAATAAACTTTCAGGATTTTTGAATCCAGTTCATCATTGCTAATCTGTGTTTTTGTTGGTTTTCGTTTTGAATCTTTGTAATATGTACTTCGATTCAAATCCAAAACTCTGCACATCAGTTCAACAGAATAGAAATCCCTAAATTTATTTACGAATGCGATTTTGTCTTTTACTTTGTTTTGGCGAATATGGCTGTAGCTTTTTTTAGGATTTCATTTTTCATCTCAAGTTCAGCTATCCTTCGCTGCATGGCTTTTACGTCAGCCTGTGTTACTTCTTCTCCCTGTTCGTTTTTTTACAAATGGTTCATAGCGGTGAATCCATTTGTAGATTGTCTGTTCGACTAAGCCATATTCGCGGGCAAGATCTATTACGGTTCTGCCGTTTTCATAAAGTTCAACAATTTGTTTCTTGAACTCTTCTGTGTATTTTCGTTCCTTAGTGTTCATGCCACATTTCTTTGTTTAAAGATATTATGTAGCGTTTTTTGTGTCCACTAAGTTATACTAACTCAATCTTTGCAAGCTACGCCTTCGAAGCACAGCTTCTTGGAGACTCGCTAAAATCGCTTTCGCGATTTTCCGGCGTTGCCGTCGTTCCCTTACGCCTTCGAAGCACAGCTTCTCGGAGACTCGCTAAAATCGCTTTCGCGATTTTCCGGCGTTGCCGTCGCTCCCT
>JAZLGS010000085.1:0-47939 GCA_045616425.1 Treponema sp. | reverse complement strand
TGCTTCGAAGGCGGAAGGGAACGACGGCAGAGCCGGAAAATTGCGAAAGCAATTTTAGTGACTCTCGAAGCAGCTGTGCTGTGCATGTTAACTTTTGGGGATACAAGGCTCCTGAAGGAGCCGGCTTTTTTACCGTCGCTGGGACCTGTTTTTTTTAGTAAAATGCAGATTTTTTTAGCAACACTTTTTACGGACATAGCCTTTCTTTTTACCATCAAGAAGTAAAATCCTCGTTTTTACAAACCTATCTGCACTGCATATTGTCTCGAATTTCAGATTAATGGGAGACTTTATGCCATGCCTAATAATGGTTGTGAAAAAAACGGGCAACGTATAGTGAGTGATTGGAACGTTCTATTTTCTTCTGTGCTTTATATAATATTTGAATTCTGTTTTCCTGATGAAGACTCTTATTTTCTAATGATAAATTTTGCGGGCATGTGCTTTTTATTCGTGCCGACGAATCTAATGTTTGGATGTAAAGTTGCCTGCTCGTTCTCCGTTGCGATTCATCATTTGATGACGTTCTATGGATACTTCTGATGTATTTATATTGTACTGTTCAGTCTGTTTTTATATAATTAATCAGGATTCATCTGTGTATATAGTGGATTTTTTAGGATTAGTATTCGGACAAAATGATGTTAAGTGTACAACATGCGTGGTGCATATGTATCACAGCTGTTTCAAGCTCTTGTTAAAATTATTTCCTACCGGAAATTTGTTACGCTGTAGGAAAATTTGTGTATTTTTACAGGAATGCAGTTTTTTATGAATATGCTTTACTGTAATTGATATGAAGAAAATATTCTATGTTCTGAATTTTTTTCGAGCTTCCTGTGGCTTTTATCTTTGAAATTACAAGGTTGAAAGCAGCTGATGGGATTCTGTGGAAGAATGGCTGAGATCTTCTTTGATTGGAGTAACTCAGTCATCGGTGTTTATTTGCATCGGAAGGTGAAATTTCTAATTGGAACGACGATACTTCGAGCGCTCTGTATCGGGATTCGTCATTGCAACGTATTTTAATTTACAATGAAAAAATAGTCGGCATTCGGGGTAATTATTTGTATGTCTGGTTTTTATGATTTTTTTGATGTTGCTGTAGTTGGTGCAGGACACGCAGGTATTGAGGCATCATTGGCTTGTGCAAGAATGGGGTTGAAGACAGTTGTGATAACTCAATCTGTGGATGCAATTGGCAGAATGTCGTGTAATCCTTCTATTGGTGGAATTGCAAAAGGAAATATCGTATGTGAAATAGATGCCTTGGGTGGAGAAATGGGTAAACTGATAGATCATTCAATGATACAGTTTAGACTATTGAATCAAAGCCGGGGACCTGCTGTTCAGGCGCCACGCTCACAGGCTGATAAAATACTTTATTCACAGCTTGCAAGAAAGACTCTTGAAACAACAGAAAATCTTTCTACACTTATGGATACTGTTGTGGATATAATTACTACTGAATCTGATATTCCACTTCCGAATCATGTTGACAGTTCTGCAGAACTCGGAACGATTCCTGGGGAAGATCGAGGTTCAGCTGGCAGGTATGATTACGGTGTGTCTGTTTCTGCAAAAAACGGAATGCGTCAGAAGGTGACCGGAGTAGTTACTGAACGTGGACGTATAATTCCTGTCAGGGCGGTAGTCCTTACAACAGGAACTTTTTTAGGTGGCCGGATTTTTATAGGTGAGTATGATGCTCCATGTGGCCGCCTTGGGGAAAATGCTGCTTTTGGTCTTACAGCTTCATTACATAGGCTTGGATTTACAACGGGGCGATTAAAGACAGGTACTCCTCCTAGAATCTTGAAGCGTACTATAGATTTTTCTGCATTGGAAGAACAGCCGGGTGATGAGAAAGTAATTCCTTTTTCTTTTGAGACTGAGAAAATTGACCGGCCTATGGTTCCTTGTCATATTGTTTACACAAATAAGGAGACCCATGATATCATCAGGGAGAACATAAACCGTTCTCCTTTGTACAGTGGAAAAATCCATGGAGTTGGCCCACGTTATTGTCCTTCTATTGAAGATAAAGTGATGCGTTTTGCAGAACGTGACAGACATCAGATTTTTGTTGAACCTGAAGGTCTTGAAACTGATGAAATATATCTTAATGGATTTTCTTCTTCATTGCCGGAATCAGTTCAGGATAGATTTTTACGGACTATGCCCGGCTTTGAGAAAGCTGTCGTCAGCAGGCCTGGGTATGCCGTTGAATATGATTATGTTGAACCAACGCAGCTTTTCCCTTCATTGGAAACAAAGCGTGTAGCGGGGCTTTTTAATGCCGGTCAGATTAATGGTACATCCGGATATGAAGAAGCTGCCGGGCAGGGACTTGTAGCCGGAATTAACGCCGGTTTGTATGCCCGTGCTCATAAGGAATTCTGTGGACCGTTATGTTTTTCAGATGATTCTATGGGAGCTGAAATGGCTTCAGCTGAAAATGGCCACTTCTGTCCGAAACCTGTTTTTACTCCTGAGGAATTGAAACATTTTGCTGAAATTTCTGACCGTGAAAATATTGCGCTTAATTCAGCATTGGAAAAAAATCAGAAAGAAAACGGATTTGAAAATTTTCACAAGATACCGGAATGGAATCCTATGATTCTTGGGCGCGATGAAGCTTATATAGGTGTCCTGATAGATGACCTTGTTACTTTGGGGACCAAGGAACCTTACAGGATGTTTACTGCCCGTGCTGAGTACAGGCTGAAATTGCGGTATGATACGGCAGACAGACGGCTTTCTGAAAAGGCGTTCAATGTAGGTTTGAAAACTGAATCTCAGTTCAGGCGGGTACAGGAAAAATATGCTTTGGAAGCAGAAATCCTTGAATTCCTTGAAAAACATCCGAAAGCCGAAAATCCTGGTTTTGACCTGAAAGCATGGGAAAATGCCCAGATTGATTTTAAGTATAAATATTATATTGAAAAACAGGATAAACGGGTTGAAAAGCTCCATAAAATGGAAAATGTACATATTCCGGCTGATTTTGATTATGGAAGTATTCCGTCCCTTTCTTCAGAGTCCAGAGGCAAGCTGGAGCAGGTAAGGCCTGTTACTTTAGGACAGGCTGCCCGCATATCAGGAATAAGGAACAGCGATATAATGTTGCTTATGGTTTACTTGAGGTAAAAAAAAGCCGGGGATTACCCGGTTTTTTGAAAGGATGATGAATCAAAGCATAATTCCGCTGTATTTTTACAGTTTCATCTGATTTTCATTTATGCAGATTTCCATGCCGAATCAACAGCTTCCAGATATTTTGCCTTTTCTGAGCCAGGAAGAAATGATGCCTTGAAGCTGTTCTGTATGAGGATTTTTATTTCATCCATTGTAAATCCCAATTCATTGTAAAGCGTCCAATATTCATTCAGGAGGGTCGTCTTGAAAAAGACTGGATCATCTGTGTTGATTGTGACAAACAGCCCCTTATCAAAGAATGCACGGACAGGATGGTTCTTCATTTCGCTGACTATCTTTTTTGTAAAGATGTTGCTGGTTGGACATATTTCAAGCGGAATCTGTTTTTCTTTAAGCTCTTCAAGAAGTTTTTCATCCTGAATTGCTGTAATTCCGTGGCCGATACGCTCTGAATTAAGTATGTGGATGGCATCTTTTATAGATTCAGGACCTACATCTTCGCCGGCGTGGGCAACGGCATGATAATGTTCCATGTGTGCTTTTTCAAACACAGGTCCGAACAGATTGCATGGTCCTTTTGCTTCGTTTCCACCTAAACCGATTCCTATAATGTCTGATGACGGATGGTTGGAAAAATTTTCATAATTGGCGATGGCATTTTCAAGACCGAATGTCCTTGATACATCTGCCATGAGTTTTATCGTGATATTATGTTCTTTCTTGATTTTTGCTATATTCTTTGAAAAGTTGTCAACCATTTCCTGATAGCTGAAACCTTTTTTCAGGAATGCGGAAGGGGCAAAGAAGGCTTCGCAATGGGTTATGCCATTTTCAATAAGGTATTTTGCGAAATCATCAAATACAAGGTCAAAATCGGAAATATCAATGAAAAGATCTTGTACTTTCAGGAATGAATCAATGAATCCTTTTAAATCTTCATAAGCAAACAGGGAATCCTGTTCTTCCTGTGTCATAGGTTTGTTAAATCGTTTTTGATAAAGCTTTTTCACAGATTCCAATGTGATGACTGCTTCAATGTGAATGTGAAGTTCGGCCTTTGGTATTTTCTGTAAAAATTGATAGAACCTTTCTTTATTCAATTTACTGCCTCCGATTAAAACAAACCGCTTTAAATATCGGCATGATTTCATTCATACTTTAGTAATATTTATAATACTTTTTTTTTACAGTATTTATCAAGTAGAAACTGATTGTCTGGCTGAACTGACATCTGTTTTTAACTGACAATTTCCTGCGGATAAAACATTACTGATAATATCAGGATTAAAGGAGCGTCAGGCTATGCTTTGAAAGTAGTTTTAGCAGGAAAAGACTGCTGCGCTGATAACGCAGTTATATGGTAAGGATTATGTTTTATCCGGATTTTGACAGGATTACCTCTTTATACGGGATGTCTGCCAGATTTAGTCCATAGAGTCATTCTGAACCCGTTTCGTAATCTGCACATTATATTTAGTGCAGATTCTGGAATAAGTTCAGAATGACAGGACTTTTGGGACATCCCCATTATGTAGCCACTTAGTCGTGCCGATGGGGCTAATACTTGGATGCATGCATCCTGGAAGTTCTGCGTCGAGGTTCGTCACTGATAAGACTGCGCCATCCGTGCAATTTTAGCAATATTGCTTCCATACACAGTGTTTTATAAAATGCAGGATTTTACCAATAATTTTTGCAGCATACTGACTGTCAGTCTTTCAGCAATTCTTCAAGTTCATCGATAATCTGGCGGAACCTGTCCAATGCTGCCTGTACTGGTGCGGTGCTTTCCATATCGACGCCTGCAATCTTCAGGGATTCAATAGGGTAGCGGGAACCGCCGGATTTGAGGAATTTGAAATAATCTTCTTTTTCTGTTTGCCCGCCTTTTGTTACACGGTCTGCCAGTGCAAGGGCGGCAGAAATTCCTGTAGAATATTTATAAACATAAAAAGCACTGTAGAAGTGAGGAATCCTCAATCCTTCCATATCACTGTTTTCTTCAAATGTCATTTCCGGTCCGAAATATTGTTCCAGAAGTGACCTGTATATTGAGCGGAGGACTTCTGCAGAAAGCGGAGTTCCGTTTTCTACCAGCTCGTGGGCTTTGAGTTCAAATTCTGCAAACATCGTCTGTCTGTGGAGTGTTGCCATTATGTCGGCAGCCCTCATTGCAAGCAGGTATGTCTTCATCTGCTTTGAGTCAGCCTTTTTTAAAAGATACTGGAATACAAGCTCTTCATTGAATGTGGATGCAACTTCTGCTTCAAAGATTGTGTAACTGTATTGCATGAACGGATTGTTATGGGCTGAATACCATGAATGCATTGAGTGTCCGCCTTCGTGGGCCATTGTAAATACATCCCTGATTACTGAATCTTTGTAGTTAAGGAGGATGTATGGATATCCGGTGTAAGCTCCGCTTGAAAATGCACCGCTGCGTTTTCCTTTGTTTTCATAACGGTCTACCCAGCCTGATTTCAAACCGTTACACAGAATGTCAGTATAATCTTTTCCTAAAGGAGCAAGTGCTTCACGGCAGATTTCTACGGCCTGGTCATAACTTGTTTTTGTATCGACATCTTTTACCAGCGGAACATAAACATCATAATGGCGCAGGTCTGAAAGTCCCAGGGCCTTCTTGCGGATTGAATAATATTTATGGAGCGCAGGCAGGTTTTTATGGACTGTTTCGATGAGATTCTTATATACAGATACAGGAACCTTGTCATGGAATAGAGCTGCTTCAAGACTTGAACCATATCCCCGGGCACGTGCTTCAAATACATCCTGATTTACTGAACCGGCATACAGATTTGCCAATGTGTTCTTATGCTGTTCAAACTGTCCGTAAAATCTGGTATAGGCTTCTTTACGCACATTCCTGTCGGGATTTTCCATAAACTGGGACCATGTTGTCTGGGTCAGCGGAAGCTGGTTTCCATCAACATTTACGGTTCCGAAATTCAGGTCTACGTTTTCAAGTACGCTGAATGTCTTGTATGCTGTCTGGGCACTTTCACTCTGCAAAGCCATGAGGCGTTCTTCTTTTTCCGAAAGAATGTGCTCCTTGAGGCGCAGGAGTTTCTTTATATAGATGCGGTAATCATTATAGGAAGAATCTTCAATCCATGCATTTATTTTTTCATCTGGAATTTCTGAAAGTTCAGAATCAAAGAAACTGGTGATTGCAGCGGCCTGGGCATATGCCATGTCGCATCTTCCGGCCTTATCGGTTGCTGATGAATCGCTTTCATCGGCATTGTGCATGAGGCTTGCATAATTTGAAACTAGTTCAAGATTCTTCCATAATTCTTCATTCAGTTTTAATGCTTCAAGCAGGGATTCCTTTGACTCTCCCAGACGGCCTTGGAATGCCTGGAGTTTTCCGGCCATCGGGGTAATCCGGGAAAGTGCTTTTTCCCAATCATCATCAGATTTAAAAAGTGTAGAAAGGTCCCATTTGTCAGACTGTGGAACCTGGTCTCTTGTTGGTATTTCTGTTTTCATGGAAGAATTATAGCTTAATTGAAACAACAGGACAAGATTTTAAGCTTAAGATAAAAGCACCGCTAAAATATCGCGGCACTTTTATCTTTGCAAATCTGCAAAGCAGATGTTGCTGATTGAACTGTCCGCTCACGCGAACGTAAAAAGTCATTCGCAAAATTGATATTTTGCTCACGGACTTTTTATGGGAGTTTAAGATAAAAGCACCGCTCAAATATCGCGGCACTTTTATCTTTGCAAATCTGCAAAGCAGATGTTGCTGATTGAAGTGTCCGCTCACGCGAACGTAAAAAAGTCATTCGCAAAATTGATATTTTGCTCACGGACTTTTTATGGGAGCCTAAGATAAAAGCACCGCTCAAATATCGCGGCACTTTTATCTTTGCAAATCTGCAAAAGCAGATGTTGCTGATTGAACTGTCCGCTCACGCGAACGTAAAAAGTCATTCGCAAAATTGATATTTTGCTCACGGACTTTTTATGGGAGCCTAAGATAAAAGCACCGCTCAAATGGTTCGGAGCTTTTTTGTTACTGCACAAAGGATTGGAGCAACTGCGTAAGCAGTCCACCGCAAGGGCAGCGCCCTGAGGAGGATGAGCCGCGGTCAGACGGCGAATTGCGGAAAGCCTGGTTTTTGCGGAAGCAAAAATGTGCTCTGGAAAATCTGTTTGGGAGCTTCTGGAAATTGTAATTTTTAGAGATGCCCGTTTCTGGTTCCGGGATGACTTTTTGAACGATTTCTGATAGAATTCCTTTATTATGAAAAATACTGTTGTAGCTAAATTTGTATTCATCCTTATGATTTTGACGGGCTGTTCAGTTTTTGTATCGTGCCGCCGTTCAATGGGCTATTCCGTACTTTTGTGGGATGTTCCTGAAAAGAATCTCCAGGACGGACAGGTTGTAAAAGTATTCATCAAATCCAATATAAGTCATGTATATGTAATCGGACTTCCTGATACAAATGAAAACATGGAAATTCCTTTGTGGCAGCTTACGGAACCGGTTTCTAAAAAGAAACTGCCGGCAGTTCAGGAAAAATATGGGGATTACCAGCATCATTATGCAAAAATTAAAGTGGACGGACTTCCTGTGCGTAAGACACCTGACAATACGGCAAAGCAGGTTTACCGGCTTCATAAAGATGAAGTTGTTAAAATCCTTTACAAAGGTCAGGGGCAGGATGTGCTTATCGGAAAGAACCAGAAACTTGAAGGAGACTGGCTTTGTGTCCTTACGCAGGGTGGAACTGAAGGCTGGTGTTTTTCCTACAACCTGAATATTTTCCAGACTGGCAAAGGTGGCGAGATTGTTGCCGGTTATGTGGAGGAAGAAGTCGTTGAAACTGAAGATACGCTCCTGAATCAGGTGCTTCAGGCAAAATGGTATCCGGAAACTTATACAAGGCTTCTGCGGGATAATACGATTGATCTGGAAACTATGAAGAGTGATTACGGTTTTGATACCGGGGCTGCTTCCGGCAAGGTGACGATTAATATAAAAGACCGCTACCGTACTGCAAATTACGGCGGAATAAAGAAAATCCGTGATTCAGTTTATGATTTTACTGGAACCCCGTTCCAGCTTATAATCCGCAGCGGAAACCTGATTACCGTAAATTATACGGGAAATGACGGAAAACCGGAGGCATATAATTTCGTTACCATTTCTGATGATTACGACATTCCCGAAATACTTGATGCTGAAAGGAAGCGCCGCAATGACGAAATCCAGAAGCTTTATAATGTAGATTCATTTACAAGTTCAAATTATGGAACGCTTATTTTCTCTAACGGTAATACTTTCAGCTGGAACGGATATTCACTTCTGGTGCCTGGCGTTATTTCTGCAAGCGCAAAGGGACGTGGTACGGTTTCCATGAAGTATCTTATTTCTTCGGATTTGAAAAAGAATTATGACGGTGTCCTGACTTTCCGGTTTGAAGGAAATACGGATGAAGTGAACTTCTTATATAAACTTTCAAGCAACGGACTTTCCATGGAAGATGCAACTGATGCAACAATCAAAAATAACATTGTCCAGTCAAGGAGCAAGAGTCCGATTGTAATTTTCTTCAGCAGGTAAATATGGCTTTTGTACAATTTTCTAAAGTGTCACTGGCATTTGGTGACAGGGATATATTAAAAGATGTTTCTGTAAATCTGCAGTCTGGTTCAAAGGCTGCACTTACAGGGGCAAATGGTGCAGGAAAATCTACACTCATAAAAATAATGGCAGGTCTGGTGGAGCCTGATTCTGGTAAACATGTGGCTCAGAAGGATGCCCGTATTGCATATCTTCCACAGTCAGGACTGACCCACCGTGGGAGCACCCTTCTTGAAGAAGCGGACCGGGCTTTTGATTATGGTTACAAAATTCAGGAAGAGATTGATGAAATCGGTGAACAGCTGAAAACTAATCCGCCGGATTCTGATGCACTGGTATTGCGTCACAGCCAGCTTATGACTACGCTGGAAGATTCAGGATGGCACAGGCGTCAGGCTTTTGCAGAATCGGTACTTATAGGGCTTGGTTTTTCCCGGGATGATTTTGGCCGCATGACGGAAGAATTTTCCGGCGGATGGCAGATGCGTATTGCGCTGGCAAAGGCACTGATGCAGTCGCCGGACATCCTGCTCCTTGACGAACCTACCAACTATCTTGATATCGAAGCAAGAAACTGGCTTGAGCAGTTCCTTAAGAATTTTAAAGGCGGATTCCTGCTTGTTAGTCATGACCGTTATTTCCTTGATGTCACAATCAACGAAGTGTACGAACTTTTTAACGGCGACTTAAAATGTTATCCTGGAAATTTCACCCATTATGAAAAAGTCCGGGAAGTTGAACTTGAATCCCTGATTGCAGCGTATGAAAAGCAGCAGCAGGAAATACAGCACCTGCAGTCTTTTATTGACAGGTTCCGGTATAAGGCTACAAAGGCTGCGCAGGCTCAGGAGCGGCAGAAGCAGCTGGATAAGATTGTCCCGATTGAGATTCCTGAAAGCTTGAAGAAAATACATTTTTCTTTTCCTAAGGCTCCCCATGCAGGACAGCTTGTATGCAGGATGAATGGAATCGTAAAGTCATATGATGGTGAACGCAATGTCATTGACGGCCTTGACCTTACCATAGAAAATGGTGACAGGCTTGTTGTTGCAGGTCATAATGGTGCAGGAAAATCCACATTGCTCAGGATAATTGCAGGCGTAGATCCGGATTTTAAAGGTGAAATAATTCCTGGAAGCGGCGTGCAGATTGGCTACTTTTCCCAGGATAATGCGGAAACGATTCATGGCAGCCAGTCCATCCTTGATTTTATTGAAGCAGAAGCGCCGCTGGAACTTATCCCAAAGGCCCGGGACATGCTGGGAAGCTTCCTTTTCCGGGGTGATGATGTATTCAAGACGCTGGATGTGCTTTCAGGTGGGGAAAAAAGCCGTATTGCGCTGCTCCGCCTGCTTCTTAAGCCTGTAAACCTGCTGATTCTTGATGAACCTACCAACCACCTGGACATGCATTCAAAGGATGTGCTCCTTGAAGCGCTAAAGGCATTTGGCGGCACGGTGATTTTTGTAAGCCATGACCGTGGATTTATTGAAGGACTTGCAACCCGTGTCCTTGAATTGAAGCCGGGGCAGGCACGCATTTTCCCTGGAAATTATTCTTACTACATGGAAAGGATTGAAGCAGAAGCCAATGGAACTGTAGGGCAGTTTAATTTTGGGAGCGGAAATGACGGTAATGCTTTAACGGTTGAAAAGAAGAATGAACAGGAAACGGAAAAAAGTGCCGGTGCATTAAGCTGGGAAGAACAGAAAAAACAGAAGGCTGAACGCCAGAAAAATGAACGGGAGCTGGAAAAGGTTGAAAAACGCATAGCCGAAGAAGAAGGAAAAAAAGCTGAACTGGAAGCCCAGATGGCAAATCCGGAAGTTTATTCCAACGGTGAAAAGGCAAAGGCGGTGCAGGCTTCTATTGCGGAAATTGATGCGGTGCTTGCAGAACTTAATGTCAGGTGGGAAGAACTGGCTGAAATTTTAGGTTAGTTTGACTGATACGGCAGGGTTCTGTTGTAAGGCGGCTGGGTTATGTTAATTGCATGACTTCAGCTGCTTTTTTTTTCAACCAGGTCCTGCCCGGGATGCGGAAGATGCGGAGCGGCCTCCCGGGGGTGAATGTCAGGGAAAGTGATTTTGAGCTGGGCTTTTGACAGTGGCCTTGAGATGGCAGGTGTATCCGGGAGGCTGGAGCGGTAGCGGAATCTGTAGCAGCCCGTTGTGGTGGGAGTGGCCCTGAAAAATAAAAAAAAAGTTGCGCAAAGTTGCGCAAAATCTCTTGCATTTTATCAATAAAGGAATATAATATGATTATCAAGACTAGATGATTCAGTTTTATGCTGATGGAGGAAATATGAAAGTTTTAGTTATTGGTGGTGCAGGCTATATTGGAAGTCATGTTGTAAAGGAATTGATGAAACAGGGACACAAAGTGACTGTTTTTGACAATCTTTCAAGCGGACTTCTCCAGAACCTTTTTAAAGAAAATGATTTTATTGCCGGTGACATCCTGCATACTGAAGATCTGGATAAAGCTTTTGCCCGTGGATTTGATGCATTCATCCACCTTGCTGCTTTTAAGGCTGCGGGTGAATCTATGGTTACTCCTGAAAAATATTCTGTAAACAATATTACAGGTACTTTGAACATCCTGAATTCTGCTGTTGCACACAATTGTAAATATATGGTTTTCTCTTCATCTGCAGCTGTATTTGGAGAACCTCAGTATCTTCCTATTGACGAAAATCATCCAAAAAATCCTGAAAACTACTATGGATATACAAAACTTTCCATTGAACAGTTCATGGGCTGGTATGACAAGCTTAAGGGATTGAAATTTGCTGCACTCCGTTATTTCAATGCAGCCGGTTATGATCCTGAAGGCGTTCTTTATGGTCTTGAACAGAATCCTGCAAATCTGCTTCCAATCGTAATGGAAGTTGCCTGCGGCATGCGCGAAAAGATGAAGATTTTCGGTAATGATTATGATACCCGTGACGGAACATGTATCCGCGATTATATTCATGTTACAGACCTTGCAACTGCCCACGTAAAGGCTTTGGATTACATCGTAAAGAATAACGAAAGCCTTACTGTCAACCTTGGTACTGAAAAGGGAACTACAGTTACTGAAATGGTGGATGCAGCCCGCCGCATTACAGGAAAGGCAATTCCTGCTGATTATGTTGAACGCCGTCCTGGTGATCCGGCAACTCTTTATGCCTGTGCAAAATATGCATATGACAAGCTGGGCTGGAAGGCAGAACATTCTGACATTGACACTTTGATTTCTTCAACATGGAATGCATATCAGAAATTCAATGATGAAAATCCGAAAAAATAAGGGCTGTATCCGTTAAAAAGTCTGAGAAAAAGATTTATAAAAAAAGCGGGTCCCAGCGACGGAAAAAGAGTTAAGGTATCCCCCACAGGTTCCCCCTTAGCTCTTTTTTCTGCGTCCCACTTTTTTGATTCAATCTATTTATCTGCTTATTATGCAAAGCCCTGATTAAACAGACGGGCATAAAAAAAGCGGAGCCCGGCGGCGGAAGGTAGCTGGGCTAAACTGATACATCTGTTACGTATTTTTTTGAACAATATCGGTTTTTCTTTTATAACAGAATCCTTAAAACTGATTATTCTAGTTTTTCTGGAAATTCACTGTTATAATTGAGGGGACCGGTATTTTTTTTAGGTTGTCCCAAAAGTTCTGTCATGCTGCCCCTGAAGTAAATTCAGGGTGACAGATTCAGGATTGGAATGACACTATGAACTATACTTATTGGACATTCCCAGCTCTAAAAATATCATAAATACTTTGGCCATGTCCGGCTATAGTGTTGCTGATTAATGCCAAATCTCGACGTATTGATGTTCTGGTAGAAAACTGTACACTATGCTAATAAGGGCTGTGCTTCGAAGGCGCTGGCCGACATTGCAACTTGTTGCACCGGAGGGGCAGCGTGCTTTACACGCAGTCGCATTTTCCACAGTAATGCAGCTTTTTTAGCAACACTTTTTACGGACATAGCCAATACTTTTATGAAAATCACTTTTTTTGAAAGATAGGAGGATTTTATTATGGAAAAGAAAGATGTGCTCCGGGATTTTATAAGGAATGGACGCAGTAAATATATTGAACTTGAAAAGCTTCTTACAAGTCATAAGGCACTTGCACCTGAAAATGGCGGTGAAGGTGAGGTTGACAAATGCCTTGCCCTTGAATCTTTCCTGCGTAGTAACGGCATTACGGAACTGGAGCGTTTTGATGCACCTGATTCCCGTGCAAAAAGCGGCATAAGGCCTAATCTTGTTGCCACCATCAAAGGTGAGAGCGATGATTATACGGTTTGGGTAATGGCTCATCTTGATGTAGTTCCGACGGGTGACCTTTCTTTGTGGAACACGGATCCTTGGACTGTAGTTGAAAAGGACGGACGGCTTTATGGAAGGGGAGTGGAAGATAACCAGCAGGGACTTGTAAGTGCTTTTGCTGCTGTCTGGGCATTTATTTCAAAAGACATAAAACCTTCCCATACGGTAAAGCTGCTTTTTGTTGCTGATGAAGAAGTTGGAAGCCGTTACGGAATACAGTATCTTCTGGAAAATCATAAGTTGTTCCGTAAACAGGATCTGATCCTTATTCCTGATGGCGGTGATCCTGAAGGAAAGACGATTGAAGTAGCTGAAAAGAATATACTGTGGCTTGAATTTACTACAACCGGAAGGCAGTGCCACGGAAGCCGTCCTGACCAGGGGCATAATGCATGTCTTGCGGCCAGTGACCTTATGATGCGCATTCATGCATTGGGAAAAGTGTTCAATAAGACTGATCCTCTTTTTGAGCCTGACTGTTCGACTTTTGAACCGACTATGAGGAAGGCTAATGTGGACGGCGTCAATATAATTCCCGGAAATGATGTTGCATGTGCAGACTGCCGCATCCTTCCATGTTATTCACTGGATGAGGTGCTGAAAGAAGTAGATGTGATAAAAGCCGCCGTTGAAAATCAGTATGGGGTTTCCATTGCATGTAAGGCTTTGCAGCATGCCCAGTCAAAGGCGACTCCGGCTGACAGTCCGGTAGTAAAAAAACTTGCAGCTGCTTTAAAGGAAGCTCACGGAATTGATGCAAAGATAATCGGTATTGGCGGCGGTACTGTGGGTGCAGAACTGCGTAATCACGGTTTTGACTGTGTTGTATGGAGCACTATGGATGAAACTGCCCACATGCCTAATGAATACTGCATTATCGATAATCTGATAAAAGATGCGGAAACACTGGCCGTACTCATGGCATAGAATGGTAAAGGCTGTGCAGGTTATTTGTGCCGACGGGTTCAATGGGGACAATAAGTTCTGTCATGCTGACCCTGAAATAAATTCAGAATCGGGATGACAGGTTCAACTCAGGAATGACAGGATGAACTATGCTTTTTGGGCACTCCCGTTATTCATCTGCTGATTCTGCACAGCCTTTCCGGATTGGTTTGTGTCTAGCGGATTTTAAAGAATACTCCGATTGTGAGCGTTGTTATAAGAAGCTGGATGATGAGGAATTTTATGAGTACCTGTGTCGGAGACCAGCCTTTGTTCTTGCGCATATGGTCATGAAGCGGAAACCTGATGTTCTCAAAAATCTTGATTTTAAAGAATCTGAGCAGTGCCACTTTTATAAGCCCCATTCCGCCGTTTATAAAGATGATGAGGGATGTGGCAATAAAGAGGAACGGATTTCCGGTAACAAGGATGCATGCCCCGATAAAAAATCCCAATGCACGGCTTCCTGCATCTCCCATCATTACATTGCTTGGAAAAGCATTGTGCCACAGATAACCCATGAGGACACCTGCCATTGCAAACGAAAGGATTGACCAGTTTGCACCGGTAGCAAGATGTGGAACAAGAAGGTAACTTGCAATGTCTTTGTGGCCAAGGATGAAATAGAAAATGCATCCCAAGGCAATAAGTGCAACAAGAATCAGTGTGGCAGAAAGTCCGTCAACGCCGTCTGTGCAGTTTGTAGTGTTGATGGAAGCCCAGATGAGGATCGTTCCTGTAATGACATAAAGCCAGAACGGAATCCTTACAGGATTTGTAACCAGCGGAAACCAGAAATATACGTTTCCATCTTCCGAAGCTTTTGAAAGGCAGACATAAAGGATTATGGAAACTGCAATTCCAATGGCAAGGTCAAGGGCACCTTTTAAATATTCGCCCCAGCTGGTGACACTTCTGTCATCAAGGAAACCGGTAAGCATTGTAATCCATGTGAACACAACGATTGAAGCCTGCAGTGTCGTAAGGGGAACGCAAAGCAGGCTGATGATTACATAAAGCGTGATGAAGAATACACCGGCACCAGTCGGTTTTCCTTTAGCGGCTTCTGCTGTAAGTGTAAATTCCCGTCCCCTGTCTTTTGGCAGGAACTTGTAGAATTTCGGAAGGATTTTTACGCAGATGGCAAAACCAAGGTAAAGGGCTATGACAATCAGCACTGTGTATGACTGTAAAAGACGGGCCGGCCCGAAGTTGAATGTATTCTGAAGGAATGCGCCAAGATAATAAAGCATGATGACTCCATATTTTAAAATTACTTTTCCATGATTATTATCGTATGATATTCTTTATTTCCTTAGGAAAATCAACTTTTGAAGTTACATCTGCAATTTGCAATTTATATCGGTTCACTTCTATAAATCCATGCTTTATGATAAAATCAGCGGCATGAAAATTTCAGCAAAAAAAAATAATCTTGCCGGACATATTACGGTTCCGGGATCAAAAAGCCATACAATCCGCGCACTTCTTCTTGCTTCACTGGCAGAAGGTGTTTCTAAGATTTCCAATCCCCTGCCAAGTGCAGACTGTCTTTCTGCTGCAAATGCAATTCCGCTTATGGGTGCAGAAGTTGATTTTAATGAGGGCGCCGCAGAAAAGGCATGGACGGTAAAAGGAGCTGGTAAAGCAATCCACCTTCCTTCCGATGTTGTAAATGTGGGAGATTCCGGTTCCCTGCTTTATTTTATGTCACCGCTTGCTGCAACATTTGAAGGCTGGAGCATTTTTACCGGGGATGCAAGTCTACGCCGCCGTCCGGTCTTTCATGTTGCAGATGTCCTGACACAGATGGGAGCCGAAGCCCATTGTGCAGTACCTGGAAGCAAGACTTGTCCTCTTGTTGTGAGAGGGCCGGCAAATGCTGATAAAACCGTTTATACGGAAGGTTCAATAAGCAGTCAGTACATTTCCGGTCTGATGATGGCCGGCCTCCGCTTGAACGGAACTTTGAAAATAGAATTGAGTGATCCGAAGGAAACTCCATATCTTACCATGACTAGAATCTGGCTTGAATCATTCGGGGCAAAAGTTACCATGTCGGAAGATTTCAAGCATATTACGGTTTCAGGCCCTGTTGACCTTAAAGCAAAGGATTGTGTAATTCCGTCTGACTGGGAAGCTGTCGCATTCCCTCTGGTGGCAGCAATGCTTACTGACAGTGAGGTTGTAATTGATAATGTGGATTCTTCTGGTACTCAGGGGGATGACAAGATTGTTGAAGTCCTTCAGTCCGTGGGAGCTGACATTGAATGGGATAAAGAAAAGGCTACACTTACAGTCCGCGGTGGAAAAAAATCCCGGTTGGAAAACAAAGGCCGCCTTTCAACAGAAAAACTTCCTGCAGGCGAACTTCATGTAAACCTTTCCGGTTATCCTGATGCAATCTGTGCCCTTTCTGTGGCTGCATGTTTTGTAGAAGGTGACACATATATAGAAGATATTGCCGTATGCCGACGCAAGGAAACTGACCGCATTGTGGTACTTAAGAAAGAACTGGAAAAGCTCGGTGCAAAAGTTGACGAAGGTGATGACTATATGATTATCCACGGGCACAGTCCGCTTTTAAAAGACGGCTCCCCGAATCCTGAGTTTGCAATTCATGGTGGTGAAGTAGAAAGTTATGATGATCACCGTGTTGCAATGTCCCTGGCATGTATGGGGCTTGCACTTTCAGAAGGACAGGAAATCATCGTAAAAGACGCCGAATGTTGTGCAGTTTCTTTTCCTGGTTTTTATGACCAGATGAATACAATTGGTGCAGGATTTTCGGAAGTGTAAAATCAGGCTCTGAAACATAGAGGCATTTCATGAAATTTTTTGGGCTGCCGGGAGCATGAAAGTGATTTGCTCTGATTCCCGGAATTGACAGGAATTACAGTTTCATTGAAACAGAAACTGAATATCGGTATAATTCAGAAACATAAGGGCAGCTCTAAATAATAGTTTCAGAGGTTCCCATTATCTGAAAATCATTATATAAGGAAATAAATTATGGCTTTAGAATGTGGTATCGTAGGATTGCCAAATGTAGGTAAATCTACTATTTTTTCAGCTTTGACAGCTGCTCCGGCAAGTGCAGAAAATTTTCCATTCTGTACTATTGATCCGAATGTTGGTATTGTTGACCTTCCTGATGAACGCCTTGACTTTATTGCAAGCGTATTCCAGCCAAAGAAGAAGACTCCTGCAACTGTAAAGTTCGTAGATATTGCCGGACTCATTAAAGGCGCATCCAAAGGTGAAGGTCTTGGAAACCAGTTCCTTGCAAACATCCGTGAAACCAGCGTAATTGCCCATGTAGTACGCTGTTTTGACAATCCTGACATCATGCATGTCCGTGAAGATGCAAAGGTTGAAGCTTCAATCGATCCTGAAAGTGACATCCTTACAATCAATATGGAACTTGCACTTGCAGACCTTGATACGGTAAACAAGCGTCAGGAGAAGGTGACTCGCCAGATCCGTTCCCTTGGAAAAGAGGAAGAAAAGAAGCTTGCCCATTGGACAAGTGCAGTTGAAAAAATCCGTCCGCTCCTTCAGGATGGAAAATGTGCACGTCAGGCAGACCTGACAGATGACGAAAAACTTGCTGTTTATGATATGCAGCTTCTTACGATGAAGCCCGTACTTTATGTCTGCAACATTGATGAAGATACAATTGCAGAAGGTACAAACAAATATGTTGACGTGGTACGGAAATATGCCGCTGAAGATAATGCACAGGTTGTAGTTATCTGCGGTAAGTTTGAATCAGAACTTGCAGAAATCAAAGATGAAGCAGACCGTAAGGAATTTATGGAAGCTACAGGTCTTACAGAAAGCGGACTTTCTGTCCTTGCAAGGGAAACTTACAAGCTTATGGGACTTGCAACATTCTTTACAGGCGGTGGTGATGAATGCCGCGCCTGGACAATCCGTGCAGGAGACACAGCGCCAAAAGCTGCAGGTGTAATCCACACAGACTTTGAAAAAGGATTCATCAAGGCTGAAGCTTACACAATTGACGATCTGCGCCAGTATGGAAGCGAAGCAAAAATCAAAGAAGCCGGAAAGTACCGCGTTGAAGGAAAAGACTACGTTGTACAGGATGGCGACGTTCTGTTCTTTAAGTTCAATGTATAAGGCTTTGTAATTTCAATGCTTTAAATTCGTCAGGCATCGCAAAAAAATATTTTTTAAGATGCCGGTAATTTTCCTGACATAAATGGAATTTTCATCAGTTTTTTTTATGTTATATATGCAGGCAATTGCAGACCTTCTGTAGTTGCCTGACTTTTTTTCAGGATATATGACATGAAGAAACTGGTTTTACTTTTACTTTTTCCATTCTGGCTTTTTTCCTGTTCAGGAAAAGATGATTCCATAAAAGTCGTGAACTGGAATGTTCAGACTTTTTTTGATGGAAACAATGACGGCTGCGAATATGCAGAATTCAGGAAGGCGGCTTCCGGCTGGAACAGGGAAGAATACATTTCCAGACTGAAGAAACTGTGCAATGTGCTGGACATACTTGATGGCGATATTGTAATCCTTGAGGAAATTGAGAACGACGGGATAATCTGCGACATTTCAAACATGCTGGCATCCAATTCCTGGCACCGGGATAAAATCTACAGGTATGCATGTTTTGAAAAAAATCCCGGAACTTCCATCGGATGTGCCATACTTTCCCGTTACGAACTGGATGATGTAAAAATCCACAATCTGGACATCCGTTCAGAAAAAAATAAAATGCCTTCCATTCGTCCGGTCATTGAAGCCGGTGTAATTTTAGATTCACATGACAGAAAAAATCCCCGGCAGCTGAAACTGTTTGTAAATCACTGGAAGTCAAAAAGCGGTGGAGAATCGGAAAGTGAAGTATGGCGGAACTGGCAGGAAAATGTCTTATGCCGCCGCATTGGGGAATGCATGGAAAAGGAACCTGAAATTCCTGTAATTGCGGCCGGGGATTTTAACCGTGACATAAATGATTTCAAAATTACAGACGGCCCTTATGTAGGGCTACGTTCAGTGTATGGCGGAAAATGCGTTATGTATTCACCCTGGCTTGAATACGAAGGTTCCAACGGAAGTTATTTTTTCCGGGGCAGCTGGGAAAAAATCGACCATTTTTTTACAAGTGGCAAATGCACTGTGCAGGATTTCCTTCCATGCAGTAACGGAGAATGGACCGATTCAGAAGGGCGGCCGTTTGCTTACAGGATGTACACCAAGTCCGGATATTCTGACCACCTGCCTGTAATGTGCAGGATAAAGGTTGGGGAGTAGGGCAGGGAAATGTGGCAGGGGATTCGTTACGGTCCGTGGGATTTGTAGCCGCAGTACATGCCGCATTGCGTTTTTTCTCCGGAGGCTTTAAGATTCGTGCATTCCGTATTCTGCATATATTGCCATATGACACAACATTTCAGCACAGACGTTTGATTGCAGGACGATTTTGAGACATTAGTGCGGATTTTTTGCTATAATCATTTTGTGAGGTATAGATAATGTTTACACTTGAAAGTACGGTCAGATTCAGTGAATGTAACAGTAGCGGAAAACTTTCTGCCGGCGGCGTCATAAATTATTTTCAGGATGTGGCTGAAATGCATTCACATTCTGTGGGCGACAAGAACGGAAAATGTCTTGATATTGCATGGGTGCTCAATGCCTGGCAGATTCAGGTAAAGCGGCTTCCGTCACTAGGGGAAAGAATTACGGTGCTTACTAAACCGCACCAACTTAAAGGATTTGAGGCTCAGCGTAACTGCATGATTCAGGATGAATCCGGTGAGATAATTGCAAATGCCAATTCAATCTGGACTTTGCTGGACAAGAAAAACCTTCGCCCTGTCCGCATCAATCCGGAAATGACTGCTTATTATGAACTGGAAGAATCATATCCTATGGAATATGCTCCGAGACGGATTTCCATAAAGGATATTCCCCCTGAAGCTTTCCAGAATGCAGGCAGCATCGTCGTCCGTCATTCCCAGATTGACCTGAACCAACACATGAATAACAGTCAGTATGCAACTGTGGCAATGGATTTTCTTCCTGCTGATTATTGTATTAGCCAGCTCAGGGTTGAATACCGTAAGGCTGCCGTCCTTGGAGAAACTCTTAATGTAAGGCAGTTCCATCAGGATAATGCAGTCTATACACTGATTGAAAATGCAGATGCTGAAATACTTGCAATCGTGCTGACAGAATAGGATTCGGGACTGGCTGAAAAGTCTTGTCATGCGGAATTTATTCCGGAATCCGTAAGTCTTTGTGATACAAAGAGTTTTTTAGATGCTGAATCGAGTTCAGCATGACAGAATCAGAGTTTTTCAGCGGCTTCCTCTGTGTCGGGGTTCGTCATTATCTGGATGTCTCCGTCACATTTCCTTCCTACTCCGGGAATTGTTTCTGATTCGCCGCCGTACTGGAGGAATTCAAAATGATATGGTGTGTTGATCCGTTTGCGGTAATCAGCATACCATATTTTATATTCCTCAAGTTCTTCAAGGTCAAAATAATCAAGTTCCCAGCGCAGGTTGCTGTAAATCATGGGTTCATAACCGGCGGCCTTTATTTCGTTGCAGAATGCGTGGGTATTTTTCATTATCTGTTCCCGCTCAAGGCCGTCTGTCCGGGCTTCATCCCAGGGAATTCCTTCCGGATCATAAACTACAGGAAGCTGCAGCTGGTATTCCTGAATTTCGTTCAATACGAAACGGGCTTCTTCGACGGCTTCTTCCTCTGTAATTGCCTGACTGAAAAAGTAGACTCCGGTATCAATGCCGGCTTCCCTTGCGCCTTTCATATTTGCATGGAACTGATTGTCCAGTTTCAGTGCTCCTGTCTGGTAGCCACGGTAACCTGTGCGTATGAATGCAAAATCCCGGCCGGACTCTTTTACAAGTTTCCAGTCAATCTCACCGTCATGATGGGACACGTCCAGTCCCAGCCTGAATGTGTACCGGCTGTCTTTTGCGTATTCGTAACTTCCGTCTTTTGTGCGGCGGAAATTCTTTAATTTGTAATCATTCTTTGCTACGTTGTTGTTCAGCTTCTGCTTTATTTCTCTTGCCGGAGGATAGTGGGGGGGATTTTTTGTAGTTGTGCAGGAAATGAACGGAAAAGGAATTAATAATGAAAAAATCAGTGTGTATTTTGAAAAATCTGAAAAACGCATTTCTAATTTTCCAATGATATTCAGAATTTTGCAAGAAAAAAGGACTGCCGTTAAGGCGGACACTGAAAAAAACATCTTTCAAGCCTCCTTGCCAGACAGTCCTTTTTAGTGCACATCAGGCGGAATTATTTTTTCTGGCCGTAGTATGCGTTTGGACCGTGCTTCCTCATGTAGTGCTTGTTTACAATGTATTCAGGAAGAGGTGATGCGTCCGGATTGATGAGGAGTGTGTTCAATGCCATCTTGCTTACTTCTTCAAGAACTGCTGCATTGTAAACTGCCTTGTCAGCTGTTGAACCCCAGGCAAATGGTCCGTGTCCGCCGCAGAGTACCATTGTCACTTCGTCAGGATTCAGACCGTGTTCTTTAAAGTGCTTTACGATGAGGTTTCCTGTTTCCTTTTCGTAATCCTTTTCTACCATTTCCTTGGAAAGGTAAGGTGTGCAAGGAACTGCAACCTGAATGTGGTCTGCGTGGGTTGTTCCAAAAAGCGGAACATCCCGTACAGCCTGTGCCCATGAAACTGCTGCTGTCGAGTGTGTATGGATGATTCCACCGATTTTTGCACCGCCATTTACAGCGAATTCCTTGTAAAGTACGATGTGTGTAGGTGTATCACTGGAAGGATTCATGTCGCCTTCAACCTTGTTTCCTTCAAGGTCAAGTACTACCATTGAATCCGGTGTAAGTTCAGGATATGGAACTCCTGAAGGCTTGATTGCGAAAACGCCTTTTGCCGGATCGAATGCTGAAACATTTCCCCATGTGTAAAGTGCCAGATGCTGTGCAGGAATCTGCATGTTTGCTTCGTATGCTTCTTCTTTTAATGACTGATAAATGCTTGCCATATGTTTTTCCTTATTTAAAGCAGCTGCCGGTTTCAGAATGCCGGCAGCCACAGAATTTTCCAGGAGTCCCTGAAAACTAACGCTTTGAGTTCCAGTATGCTGCGTTCCATCTGAGTTCATTGCGGAATGCAGGAATGGTTGTATCTTTTCCGATTACAACACATTCTGTAGAAGTCATTTCTGCCCAGTCACGGATCATGTCAGCTGTAATGATGTTGCTGAATGCTGTGTGGTGTCCGCCTCCTGCAAGAATCCACGCTTCTGCTGAAGTTGAAAGGCTTGGATATGGCTGCCAGAGCATACGTGCTACAGGAAGCTTTGGAAGTGGAGCTTCTGGTGGAATTACGTTGATTTCGTTTACAACACAGCGGAAACGTCCCGGCATCTGAACGACAGCTGCAACAAGACCTTCACCTTCGATTGCGTTGAATACCATACGGGCAGGAGCTTCTTTTCCACCGATTCCAAGCGGGTGGACTTCAATCTTTGGCTTGGAAACTGCAATTTCAGGGTCAACTTCAAGCATGTGTGAACCCATGTTTGCTTCTTTTCCCGGAACAAGGTTATATGTGTAGTCTTCCATGAAAGCGTTTCCTTTTCCTGGACCTACGAGGCCTTCTGTCATTGCCTTGAATGTGCGGACAAGACAAGATGTTTTCCAGTCACCTTCAGCACCGAATCCATAACCGTCAGCAAGAAGACGCTGGATTGCAAGACCTGGAAGCTGTTTCATTCCGTGCAGATCCTGGAAGTTTGTACAGAGTGCCTTTCCGTTGTTGTCCTTGAGGAAGCGGCGGAGTGCAATTTCAATTTTTGCCTGTTCCTTAATCTGTTTTGTGGCAAAATCCTTGTCGTTACCATAAACGATTTCGTATTTTGCATTATATTCATCAAAGAGGGCATTTACTTCTGCATCTGTAACTTCGTTCATATAGGCAACCAGGTCACCGATTCCGTAGTAAGGAACTGACCAGCCGTAGCGGATCATTGCTTCTACCTTGTCGCCGTCTGTAACTGCAACTTCGCGCATATTGTCACCAAAACGGATACAGCGGAGTGTCTTTCCGTCAGCAACAGCACGGGCAATGCGCATCCAGTCGGCAATGCGTTTCTGTGTATCCGGATGTGACCAGTGGCCGACAATCACCTTGCGTGGAAGATCCATGCGGCTTGTGATGTAACCGAATTCGCGGTCACCGTGGGCAGCCTGGTTAAGATTCATGAAATCCATATCCATTGTTGCGTATGGAATTTCTTCATTGTACTGTGTGTTCAGCTGAAGCAAAGGCTTTCTGTATGCGTTGAGACCTGCAATCCACATTTTTGCCGGGCTGAATGTGTGGCACCAGATGATTACGCCGGCACATTTGTCGTCAGCATTTGCCTGTTCCAATGTCTGATGGATTGTTTCCGGAGTTAAAAGCGTAGGCTTCCATACCAATTCGCAAGGAAGGGCTTTTGAATCGTTGAGTTTTTCAACGATTTCCTTTGAGTTCTTTGCAACCTGCTTTAATGTGTCTTCACCATAAAGATCCTGGCTTCCTGTGATGAACCAGAATTCATATTCGTTTAATGCTTCCATTGTCTATTTCCTTATATAAATTATTTAGAGACTCAATTTTGGGGATGTCCCGAAAGTTCTGTCATGCTGCCCCTGAAATAAATTCAGGGTGACAGATTCAGCATATACACTTGATATTGTGTAGAGGTTCCGGATCCGTCATCCTGAACTAGTTTCAGGACCGGAATGACACTATGAACTATACTTATTGGACAACCCCTTATTTTTAGTCTACGTTTTCTACAGCTGCCTTCATTACAGGAAGAGCCTTTGTGTAGTTGTCAAAGAATTTGTTGAATCCTTCTACATCTGCCTTGTCCGGTTCAACCGTGCTGATTTTTGCACTTGCAAATACAACTTTTGAAAGCCAGTCGCTCAGGTTCATACCTTTTGTATCTGCGGCATAAGAAGCCAGAAGTGCCATACCCCAAGGTCCGCCTTCGCCGGCTGTTTCCATTGTAGAAACAGGAGTGTGCATTGCAGCGGCCATCAGTTTGATTCCTACGCCCGGTGTCTTGAAGTATCCGCCGTGACCTGTCAGACGGTCGATTGCAACATTTTCCTTGTCAAAAAGGATGTTCATACCTGTGCGGAGTGCACCGAGGGCTGTGAAAAGCTGTGCGCGCATAAAGTTTGCCAGGGTAAAGTTGTTCTTCTGTGTGCGGACAAACAATGTGCGTCCTTCCTTGAATCCTGTCATTGATTCACCGGAAATGTAGTTGTACGGAATGAGTCCGCCACAATCCGGATCACCTTTAAGTGCAAGACCCAGGAGAGTGTCGTAGAGAACCGGCTTGCTTACGTTTCCGCCAGTTGCAGCAATTGCTTCACCAAAGAGCTTGATCCACTTGTCGTATTCACCGGTACAGTTGTTTGCGTGGGCCATGGCTACCATGCTTCCGTCTGGTGTAGTAACGATGTCAATCAGGTCTTTGTATGCCTTTGAAAGTGCCTTTTCAAGGACAATCATTCCAAAGATTGAAGTTCCGGCACTTACGTTACCAGTGCGCTTTGTAACGCTGTTTGTTGCAGCCATACCTGTTCCGGCATCACCTTCTGGTGGAGCCATCAAAGTTCCAGCTTCCAGTTCACCTGTCGGATCAAGGAATTTTGCGCCTTCTGCCGTCAATGTTCCTGCATTGTCGCCTGCCAAAAGGATTTCCGGCAAAAGCTGTTCAACTTTCCAGCCGAAGCCTTTATCTTTGATGAGGTCATCAAACTGACCCATCATTTTCTTGTTGTAACCCTTTGTCTGGTCATCAATCGGGAACATGCCGGAAGCATCGCCGATACCAAGAACCTTTTTGCCTGTAAGTTTCCAGTGGATGTAACCTGCAAGTGTAGTAAAGAATGTAACATCCTTTACATGAGGTTCATTGTTGAGGATTGCCTGATAAAGGTGTGAAATGCTCCAGCGTTCCGGAACAGGGTAGTTGAATTCATCGGTAAGCTTTGTTGATGCTTCACCTGTAATTGTGTTCCTCCATGTTCTGAAAGGAACCAGAAGTGCATCATTCTTATCAAAAGCAAGGTAACCGTGCATCATGGCACTGATTCCCAAGGCCTTGATTTTGTTCAGGGAAACGCCGTATTTTTCCTGAACATCTTTCTTTAAATTTGCAAAACTTGTCTGTAAACCGTTTGCAATTTCATCCAGTGAATATGTCCAGATACCGTCAACCAGAGAATTTTCCCAGTCAAAAGCGCCACCTGCAACCGGTTCATTTGCTGAATTGATCATTACAGCCTTAATGCGTGTTGAACCGAATTCAATACCAACTACTGCATTGCCGCCAGAAATCTCTTTTGCGATTTCTTCCTTTGTCATATTTATTCCTCCTGTCAAAGTCATATGGGCATCTCTGGAAATTCAATTTCCAGAGGTTCCCGTGTATTTTCAGAGAATGTAAAGGCAGTCCTGAATTCATTTTTCCGGGATGCCTCATATTCCAGAGATTCAATTGAAATCAATGTTTTCCTTAAACATTATGTTCAGCGGAATGTTCACTGATTTTTCCGCAATTTTTCCTAAAATGAGATTCTTGTATATTTCCTTTAAGACCATGCCTCCCTGTTCTTCCGGATTCTGCGAAATAAGACAGTCAATCATGTCTGTCTCTATCCCTTTTATATTCTGCTCTACAAGGTCAAAGCCTGTAACCACGATTTTGTGTTTCATCTGCATTTCGTTGAGTTTTGCACCTACAAAATGCGCTTCACTGTTGACGATGCAGATTCCCTTGAGGTCGTCATGTTCATTGACCAGTTTTTCTACTGCTTCTGAAATATCACTTTCTGTTGAACCTGCAGCAATTTTCTGGACTGCACGGCTGTTTTCATCCTGAACAAAATACGATGCAAAACCGCGGGTACGTTCATTCTGGTTGTAACTTTCAGAAAAAGTCTTGATTACGGCATAAGTCCCGTCGCCTTTGCCAGAAAGACGCGTCAATTTTCCTGCCAGATAGCCTGCCTTAAACGGATTCTGTGCCACCGTGCACAAAGGATTTACGCCAGGCAGCGGTGAGTCGATAAAGCAGTAAGGCACTTCAGGTTTTCTTTCTGTAAGCAGGAACAGGATTTCTTCCTGCATTATTGGTGCAATTATGTACGCACTGCAGTTTGAATCCATCATTTTATAGAACTGTTCCGTCAGTGAATCCCGGTTAGGCCTCCTGAACCCGAAAAGCTCAATTTTGAATCCGAATGCTGCGTAATCGTTCACAGCCGAAGATTCTATGCCGTTATATATAGCCTGCCAGTAGCCGCTTTCTTCTGACACTGCAGGGATTAGGACTCCGATTTTGAATTCACACTTTTTTTTCAGAAATCGTGCTATTGGATCAGGTGAATAACCGTTTTCATTTATTATTTTCAGTATTTTTTCTTTTGTTTCCTCCGAAACCCGGCCTCTGTTGTGGATTACCCGGTCTACGGTTCCTGTTGAAACACCGGCCATCTGTGCTATTTCCGAGACAGTCAACTTTAAACTCCATAAATATGCGTGAACGAACACGCATAAATTTAGTTTATACCCATATTTTTTGCGTGTCAAACACTTTTTTTATTTTTCAGAAAAATTAAATTGCGAAAAAAATGCAATTTGCCCGAATAAAATATAACTTTAGAATGCTTTTTCAGTTGCAAATTCAATATATCAATTATAGGATGAACTAAGATGATTCAGAAAATCATTATCGGTTGTCATAAGGTTTGATTTCGGGTTCTGTAAATTGATGAATGTGACTCTGTCCTGAACACAGTTTATTTGTGCCGACGGGTCTGATATCTGGATGCAAGCATTCTGAATGCTCTGCGTTGAGGTTCGTCATTGTGTCATGCTGTCTTTGAAGTAAATTCAGGATGCACTTGAACATTCAGAAATGGCAGGGCTTTAAAACCCGGCAGTTGACATGTAAAAGGGAACCTCTGAATCTGGAAATTTCAATTTTCAGAGGTAAATTTGAAAATGCGGTGTTTTTATCCTTGTAATTTCAGGGGTAAAAGCTCTCATGCATCTTGAAATAGTATTTTTTGAGATGCCTAAAAAAAATATTTCGAGGGATTTATGCAGTACGGTTATTTTGACGATGATGCAAAAGAGTATGTGATTACACGCCCGGACACTCCGTCTTCATGGAGCAACTATCTGGGATCTACAGTTTACGGAGCTGTCATTACGAATAATGCCGGTGGATACGGATTCTACAAATCCGGTGCATCGGGACGTTTCATGCGCCTGCGTTTCAACGCTGTTCCAATGGATCAGCCGGGCCGCTATTTCTATCTCCGGGACAATGAATCCGGAGACTTCTGGTCAGCCAGCTGGCAGCCGGTTGGAAAGCCTCTTGACCAGTACAAGAGTGAATGCCGTCACGGTACAGCTTACACAAAGATTACATCAGAATATGCAGACATAAAATCAGAAGCACTTTATTATGTTCCCCTGGGACAGACTTTTGAATACTGGCGCCTTAAGGTGACGAACACAGGCTCAAAGGCCCGCAGGCTTTCAGCATTCACTTACTGTGAACTTACAAACCAGTGGAATACGACACAGGATCAGGTAAACCTACAGTATTCCCTCTTTATTTCAAAGGGTGAACGCAAGGACAATATGCTCCGTTTTGCAATCCATGACAATCTTTACAAGCAGTTCCCGGATGAAGATTTTGGTGCAAAGGGAATGCATTCATGGATGGCACTTTGTGAAGCTCCTGTGACAGGTTTTGATACGAACCGCGAAGCTTTCCTTGGAACTTATGGAAATTATGAGCATCCGGAAGTTGTAAAGAACGGAAAATGTACAAACTCTTGCGCATATGGTGACAACATCTGCGGTACCCTCCAGACTGAAATCAGCCTTAATCCAGGTGAATCAAAAGAAATCATGGTTATGTTCGGTATGGGAGATGCATGGAAAGACGGCGAGCCTGTTGTAAAGGAATTCGGAAACCTTGACCGTGCAGAAAAGGAACTTGCAAAACTGAAGGAAACATGGCATGCACGCCTTGGTTCATTTGTTGCAGAAACTCCGGACGAAGACATCAACCATACAATCAATGTATGGGGACTTTACAACTGTCTCATTACATTTGCATGGAGCCGTGCAGCATCCCTTGTTTACAATGGTGAACGTGACGGTCTCGGTTACCGTGACTCGGTTCAGGATATCCTCGGTGTTTCGGCTGCAATTCCAGAAGAAGCAGAAGAACGTCTCATAAGGATGCTTTCAGGTCAGGTTGCTAATGGCGGTGCGATTCCTGTCATTACAAAAGACCATAATCCTGGACACGAAAAATGTCCTGCTCCGGAAGAATTCCGCAGCGATGACTGCCAGTGGTTCTTTAATGCAGTTCCGGCATTCATTGCAGAAACTGGTAAATTTGACATCCTTAACCGCGTTGTTCCTTACGCAGATCATGGAGAAGCAACAGTTTACGGACATTTGAAACAGGCACTCCTTTTTAACCTTGAACGCATGGGTGCAAACGGCCTTCCTTGCGGACTTCTTGCAGACTGGAATGACTGCCTCAAGCTGGGCTACAAGGGCGAAAGTCTTTTTGTTGCATTCCAGCTCCGCCTTGGACTTACAACATATTCTGACCTTTCACTCCGCCTTGGAAAAACAGAGGAAAGCGCATGGGCTCTTGCTGAACGTGAAAAGCTTGACAAGGCTATCCAGGCAAAATGCTGGGACGGAAAATGGTTCATCTGGGCAATTACAGAAAAAGGTGAAGTTTACGGAACCCAGACTATGGAAGAAGGACAGATTTACTTTAATACACAGGTATGGGCCGTTATGTCCGGGGCTGCAACCAGTGAACAGGCAAAGATTGCAATGCAGTCAGTAAAGGAAAAGCTTGCAACTCCTTACGGTCTTATGCTTTGTGCACCGCCATTTGTAAAGGCTCCTCAGAGCGTCATGAGTTCGGTTGTGTTCAATGCCGGAATTAAGGAAAATGCCGGTATCTTCAATCATACACAGGGATGGGGCGTTATTGCAGAAACAATGCTGGGAAACGGAAACCGGGCATTTGAATACTGTAAGGCAGCACTTCCTGCTTCATACAATGACAAAGCAGAAATCCGCCAGAGTGAACCGTATGTTGTAGGACAGACAACGTATTCTACATACAGCCCTCGTGCCGGAAACTGCCGTGTTTCCTGGCTTTCCGGAGCTGCTACATGGAATTACTATTCAACAACCCAGTACATTCTTGGCATCCGCCCGCAGTATGACGGCCTCTTGATTGATCCTTGTGTTCCTGATTCATGGGATGGATTCAAGGTAAGCCGCCGCTGGAGGGGAATGAACCTTAAGATTGAAGTCAAGAATCCTGAGCACATCTGCAAGGGTATTGAATATATCGAAGTTGACGGAAAGCGCATTGATGCAGCTGTTATTCCAGTTGACATGATTAAGGACGGAACAAGCATTGTTGCCCATATGGGAAAAAATGAAAAATCTGTTCCTGTAGAACGGGTATAGGCCAGTCTAAAAAATTACGGCCTTAATGCGGGTTTTTATCTTTGAAATTACAAAGATGGAAACCCGCTTTTTTTTGGGTTATGTCCGGCTATAGTGTTACTGGATAATGAGGAATCCCGACGTATTGATGTTACTGGTAGGAAACTATACTCTATGTGCTTCGAAGGCGGAAGAGACAACACTTTTTACTGATATAGCCTTCTTTTTTTGCAACATTTCTTATCCGGATTGGTCTAATAAAGTGAACTTAAAAATAACTGGAGGTCAGTTTATTATGAAAATCCGAAATCCCATACCACAGATTCCGCAGATGGTAAAAAAATACTGCACCCGCTTTTCAAAGAAACCGGCAATGGTATTGGAAAGCGGCCAGCAGATTTCATATGGTGACATGTTCTGGGATGTGTCCCGCACTGCTGCCACCTTGCGCAATACCGGTTCAAAGAAAAACCGCCGCATTGTAATTTTTGCTGATTCAACTCCCCAGTCCATTGAAACTTTTTACGCTGTCCTTACTGCCGGGGCTGTTCCGGTACTCCTCCGTTATGACCTTTCTGAAAATGAAGTTGCCGGCATCCTGAATGAACAGAAGCCTGACGCAATTTTCATCCGTTCAGAAAATATTTCACTTATCGGTTCATATAAAGAAGCTGCAGTCTTTGAAATGGCAGACAACCGTATTTTGAAAGATGTAGACATGAGTGGAGATATGAATGCGTTTGCTGAAGATTCCTCCGATGAATCAGAGTCCGCAGCCATCATTTATTCCAAAGGAATCGGGCCTGTTCCCGAAAAAAAAATCATGACCAGTGCTGATATTGCATCCCTTGCAAAAAAGACAAAGAAAAATGTCCATTCCGTTGACGCACTTATTGAATATATCCGCTTTTTCCTGTCTGCCCTGCGGACTGGCCGGCCTGTATTGATTCACGAGGTGTGATTGCTGCAGCGGTAAAAAACTGAATATATCATGGCAGCCCTTGAAAGATGCTTTTTCTGGGCTGCCCGCTGCTCTTCAAAGTTGCCTCTGAAAATTGCATTTTTTGATGGTTCCCGTTAAAATCAGGTTATGGCAGTTGAATCAGTAAAAGAATATTTCAGACAATACGGAATTGAAGACCGTGTAATAGAATTGGAACAGTCCAGCGCGACTGTTGAACTTGCGGCCCGTGCACTGAATACAGAAGGTGCAAGGATTGCAAAAACACTTTCCTTCCTGACTGGCGGAAAAACAGTGCTAATCGTAACCGCCGGTGACATGAAAATCGACAATGCAAAATACAAGGCGGAATTTGGAATAAAAGCCAAAATGATTCCTTTTGAACAGGTTGAAGAATATACCGGTCATGCACCTGGCGGAGTCTGCCCATTTTCGGTAAAGCCCGGCGTTTCCGTTTTCCTTGATGAATCATTAAAGAGATTTGAAACGGTATTTCCAGCTTGCGGCAGTTCCAACAGCGCAATTGAACTTACAATCCCGGAGTTGGAAAAATATTCGGGATATGAAAAATGGATTGATGTCTGTAAAGGCAATCTCTGAATTCCTTGATATTTTTATGGGAAAAAGAACATGGTTAATCAGTTTTCACGTACCGAACTCCTGCTTGGAGCCGAAGGAATGGAAAAACTCCGCAAAAGCCGCGTGGCAGTTTTTGGCGTCGGTGGCGTAGGCGGATATGTAGTTGAAGCCCTTGCAAGAAGCGGAGTAGGTACTTTGGATCTTATAGATAATGACAAAGTCTGCATTACAAATATCAACCGCCAGATAATTGCAACTATGGATTCCGTGGATAAATATAAAGTTGATGTGGCAAAAGAAAGGATTTTGCAGATTAATCCATATGCTGTCGTGAATGTCCATAAAGTCTTTTATCTTCCTGAAACGGAGGGGCAGTTTGATTTTTCGGAATATGACTATGTGGTTGATGCCATTGATACGGTAAAAGGAAAACTTGCACTTGTGCTGAATGCCAGAAAGGCAGGAACACCCATAATCTGTTCAATGGGAGCCGGAAACAAGATGCATCCGGAACTTTTTGAAATAGCTGATATTTACAAGACTTCCGTGTGCCCGCTTGCCAGGGTAATGCGGCAGGAGTTGAAAAAACTTGGTGTAAAATCCCTGAAAGTTGTCTATTCAAAAGAAAAACCGGTAGTTCCGGCATCAGAAAAAGCAGAGGAAATAAAATCCGCCGAAGTAGCTGTAAAGAAAGTGATTCCGGGAAGCAACGCATTTGTTCCTCCGGCAGCAGGACTGATAATTGCCGGACAGGTAATCAGGGATATAACAGGCTGGAAAGACTGAGAAGGGAGATGCCCGTAAACTTCATTGAAAGAACTGCAATACCGGGAAAACATGCCAGACTGAATCTCATGCCTGACATGTTTTCCACTTCAATGCAGTTTGTTTTTCATGGCGTTTGAATCAACCTTCTTTGTGACTTTGAAGATAATTTTCAGCTTTGGAAAGAAGTCCGCTGCCGCCACTGGTGAAATTGTCTTGAACGAAAATCTTGAATGGCGTTGAAAGTCTGGCTATCTTCTTATTTCCTACATTATGGAAAACCGGTTCCGGCGACATGATTTCTGCAATGTCGGCAAATGATTTTACTTCCTCTGGCAGGGAATCGAAAGAATTGCCTTTTGCAGCAAATATTATGTTCCTGTAAAGTGCAAATTTTCCAAATCCAAAAAGGAATTCATCATTATCGAGAGACATTTTTCCGAACATGTAGATTTTCTTTATGTCGTGTGCCTTTGCAACTGTTTTACAGAAGTCAATCAGCTTTGGCGATATTTCATCACCTGATGTGAGTTCTTCCGTAATGACTATGAGGGTATTAATATCTTCAATCAGCGGTGGAAGTTCTTCCTTGGAATTCTTCCGTTCCTGAGCGATGCGTTCTATTTCTTCTGCCCGTTCAGGATAAAGTTCCACTTCCTTTATAATCAAGGAAGTCTCAGACATGCTGTCCATTCCGTAGATGAAGCCTGGTTCTGATTCTTCTTCCTCTTCTTCTTCCGGCTGCGGTTCTGATCCTGGGAGTATTCCAGCTGGAATCTTGTAGTTCAATTCTTCTTCCGTCGGCTCAACTATACCGCGTTCAAATGCTGCTTCAAGTTCCTCTACTGTAATTGCAACTGATTCTTCTTCTTCGTCATCTGCGTGATCTGCCTGTTCCTGTTGTAGCCAGGCTGAAAACGCAGCGTCCTCATCCGAAACCGGTGCGTCTTCTGCCGCCGGGGTTTCTTCTGTCACGATGCTGTCTTCCGGAACAACGCAAGCTTCTGCCGGAGCGCCAGCATCAACGGAATGTGGTGTGTCAACGGAAACGGTGTCGTCTGCGATTGACGGCTCGTCAAAGGAAGCCGGAGCGTCTTCTGCTGCCGGGTTTTCTTCTGCTGAGATGTCGTCTTCTGGAACATCGCAAGCTTCTGCTGGAGTGCCAGCATCAACGGGATGTGGTGTGTCAACGGAAACGGTGTCGTCTGCGATTAATGGCTCGTCAAAGGAAGCCGGAGCATCTTCTGCTGCCGGGTTTTCTTCTGCTGAGATGTCGTCTTCTGGAACATCACAAGCTTCTGCCGGAGTGTCATCATCAGCGGAAAGTGGTGTGTCAACGGAAACGGTGTCTTCTGCGATTACCGGCTCGTCAAAGGAATCCGGAACGTCTTCTGCCGCCGGGCTTTCTTCTGGAACATCGCAATTTTCTGCCGGAGTGCCAGCATCAGCGGAAATTGGTTCGTCAACGGAAACTGTGTCGTCTGCGATTACCGGTTCGTCAAAGGAATCCGGTGCGTCTTCTGCCGCTGGGTTTTCTTCTGGCACGATGCTGTCTTCTGGAACATCGCAATTTTCTGCCGGAGTGCCAGCATCAACGGAAAGTGGTTCGTCATCGGAAACGGTGTCTTCTGTAATTGACGGCTCGTCAAGGGAAGCAGGTGCGTCTTCTGCCGCCGGGCTTTCTTCTGTCACGATGCTTTCTTCTGCTGAGATGTCGTCTTCTGGAACATCGCAATTTTCTGCCGGAGTGCCAGCATCAGCAGAAATTGGTTCGTCATCGGAAACGGTGTCTTCTGCGATTACCGGCTCGTCAAGGGAAGCCGGTGCGTCTTCTGCCGCCGGGCTTTCTTCTGTCACGATGTCGTCTTCTGGAACATCGCAAGCTTCTGCCGGAGTGCCAGCATCAGCAGAAAGAGGTTCGTCAAGGGAAGCCTGTGCGTCTTCTGCCGCCGGGCTTTCTTCTGCCTGTTCGTCCGGCTTTATTCTTACGTTGATTATTTGAGCTTGCGGGAGCCCGGTTTTGATTGGAACAAAAAGCGGATGGTCAACAAGGTCACAGTCCATGTAGATTTTTTCTATGGTGTCACAACCTTCAAAGGCTTCGCTGTGGGCAGATTTTACATTTGAACCAATGTATACTTCTTTCTGGCCTGAAGGAATTTTTATCAGGGTTTCTGAACCGTCTCCTTTCCGTTCCATGAGGAAACCAAAATCATCTTCTGTATAGAAAACAGGATTTTCACCGGAAAACCTTATGTGTTTCAGTTCAGGACAGTTTGAAAATGCTCCATCTTCAATTCTTTTTAATCCTGCCGGAAGAACCAGAGTGTTCAGGTTTACACAATCTGCAAGGGCACCAGCCCTTATGCATTCAACTGTTTCAGGAACTACAAGCGAGTGGAGGGATTCACAACCCATGAATACATTTTCTGGAAGCTCAGTTATCCCCACCCTGAAAGGTATGTCTTTCAGCATTTTGCAGCCTTCAAACAATCCTTCCGGGAATTCTGCCATCTGTGAAGGCATTTCTACTTTTTCCAGTGCTGAACAGTTTCTGAAAGTTCCGATTCCAAGTCTTGTCAAACGCTGTGGAAGTTTTACTTCTACCAGATTTTCATCACCTTCAAAAATCCATTTTCCCATTTCCGTGATTGAATCAGGAAGTGTAATGGAAGTTGCCGTTATTCTGGAAAGGACGCTGTCTGCTATCTTTGTGCATCCGAAAGGAATTTCAATATGTTCTGGACAGATTTCAGGATCATAAGAAATAAGAACCTTTTTATCATCAAAAATAAGTCCGTTGCTCTCTGTCATAAAAAACCTCGTTTTCTCCCGTGGAATCCCTGTAAAATTTAAATTTCAAAAATTTCCCTTTTTATTTTACAATACTCTTTTTCATGGCGCAAGGAAGAAATTTTAGAACTTTTAAAGGTAGTATTTAAAATTGTGTTTTTTAGAAAAAGTGTTGTCTCTTCCGCCTTCGAAGCACAGCTTCTCGGAGACTCGTTCAAAACTCACCTCGTGAGTTTTGCCGGCTGAAGCCGTCGCTCCCTACATATTTTTCACTATCATGCAGTTGATTTCTTCATTAATCAGCAATACTGTAGGCGGACATAGCCTTGTTTTTCAGGTGGAGTGAATTCCGGTCATATCTGGAATTCCTGTCCTGATTATGGGAAGTTCCTGCATGTGTGTATGTCATTTTGTTGCGGAAATCATTTTTTTGAGCTATTATTTCTATTATATGGTCATTGAGCGGTCATTCCTAAAGGACTTGTCTCAGGTTGCCGTTGAATTTTTGCGGTTCTATATGCCGTTTTTTGCCTTTTTCAGGCTGTCGGAGTTTTTATGTACGAATCTGGAGAAGATTATCTGGAAGCCATCCTTGTACTTGAGCAGGAAAACGGTTTTGTCCGTTCTGTTGATATAGCAAAGCACCTTGGTTTTTCAAAGCCTAGCGTAAGCCGTGCCATGGGAATCCTTGAAAAAGATGGTTATATTGAATTCGGACTTGCAAATATGATTAAGCTGACGGAAAAAGGGCGTGGAAAAGCTTCTGATGTATACGAAAGGCATCAGCTTCTTACTGAGTTCCTTATGAAAATTACCGGCCTTGAAAAGGATCAGGCTGAAGAAAATGCCTGCCGTGTAGAGCACGATATCGATGCCGATGTGGTTGCCGGAATCAAAAGGTGGATGGAACAGAACCGGTAGCCACGTTTTTTAGACAATGTGCGGGGCCCAGCGACGGTAAAAAAGCCGGCTCCTTCAGGAGCCTTGTATCCCCCAGAGACAACGTGCACAGCACAGCTGCTTCGAGAGTCACTAAAATCGCTTTCGCAATTTTCCGGCTGAAGCCGTCGCTCCCTTCCGCCTTCGAAGCACAGCTTCTTGGAGACTCACTAAAATCGCTTTCGCAATTTTCCGGCTGAAGCCGTCGCTCCCTACCTACGTACCGTTTTTTATATTGGTTCAATTTCATTTTTTTGGAAATCCGTAAATAAGAATCACTTTGTCAGAATACGCTTTCAGTTTGCCATGTTGATTTCTGTCCGTCAGGGTGAACTTGATTCAGCATCTGCCCTGTTACAAAAAAAAACGTAAACTGTCCGAAATGACTGGCCCGGCTATGGGATGGCGCTTGATCATTCAGAAATGGCAAATCTTTAAAACCCGGTATTTGACCTGTCAGTTTGACAATGGAACGACTTTTTTCGTTTAATCATGTCATTAATCCGAACACTAGACAGTGACACGACTTTTCATAAAATACGTTTATTTATCCAAAAAAAGTTATTGACAACATAATTTAGTTAGTATATGCTAACTATGTAAGTTGACGGAAGCCATTTCACATTGTTTCCGAATAAAGTTCTCCTCCTGGCCTGCAGGCTCTCCTAACTGCAGGCCTTTTTTTTTACATAACTTACTGTTATTGTTGACATGAAACTGTAATTACTATAAACTAACAAAAAAAGTTAGTTATCGCTTATTTTAATTAATTTTAGCTATTATTCAGGAGGATTTATGCCTTTAACACTTTCAGTTCCCGGTTGTCAGGTTAAAGTACGGAAGATTGGTGGTGATGCAACCGTAAGGCAGCATCTGAATGAACTTGGATTCAATGTAGGTGCTTCTGTTACTGTTATTTCATCATTGGACGGAAATGTCATTGTAAAGGTCAAGGAATCAAGGATTGCCTTGAGTTCTGCGCTTGCAAATAAAATTTTCTGTACCTGACCGGGTACTACGGTTATATTCCTTTGAATTAAAAAAAGCTGGAGGTTAGAAATGAAGACTTTACGGGATATTCCTGTAGGTGGAACTGCAAATGTAAAGCGTCTGCATGGCGAAGGTGCCCTGAAACGCCGTCTTATGGATATGGGAATTACGAATGGCTGTGAAATTTATGTCCGCAAAGTTGCTCCTCTTGGAGATCCGGTTGAAGTTACAGTCCGCGGTTATGAACTTTCTGTAAGAAAAGATGATGCTGAATGCATTGAAATGGAGGTCTGAAATGGGTGTAAAGATAGCTCTCGCCGGTAATCCGAACTGCGGAAAAACCACGATGTTCAATTCACTTACAGGGGCCAATCAGTATGTTGGAAACTGGCCCGGTGTAACTGTAGAAAAAAAAGAGGGGAAACTCAAAGGTCAGAAAGATGTGGTCGTTACAGACCTTCCGGGAATCTATTCTCTTTCTCCATACACTCTTGAAGAAGTCGTTTCAAGGGATTATCTCATAAAAGATGGTCCGGATGTCATCCTTGATGTGGTGGACTCAACAAATATCGAACGTAACCTCTACCTTACTACCCAGCTTATGGAACTGGGACGTCCTGTGGTGATTGCTCTTAATATGGTTGATGCGCTTAAGAAATCCGGTGACAGGATTGATGTTGAAAAACTCAGCCATCTTCTTGGTTGTAAGATTGCAGAAACTTCTGCGTTAAAGGGAACCGGGGTAAAGGAAGCTGCTGCCCTTGCTGTTTCTGCTGCTTCTGGGATTCCTGCACCATTGCAGTCTTGTTTTGCTCCTGATGTTGAAAAGGCAATTGCAGATGTATCGGAATTCCTTCCTGCTTCTGTGCCTGTACAACTGAAAAGATGGTATGGCATAAAGCTGGTTGAAAGGGACAGTGTGGTACTCAAGGAATTTGCATTTACTCCTGAAATTTCAGAAAAAATTGAAGCAGCCATAAAGGTTCTTGAAGACAGCAGGGATGATGATTCAGAATCAATCATTACAAATGAACGCTATAATTACATTACTTCTATCGTAAAGGAATGTGTAAAAAAGTCGGGAAAGAAGCTGACTGTTTCTGATAAGGTTGACCGCATTGTAACTAACCGCATCCTCGGCATTCCGATTTTCCTTTTTGTAATGTGGTTTGTTTATTATATTTCTATTTCCACTCTTGGAACCGGTATGACTGATTGGGCTAATGACACTTTGTTCGGTGAATGGCTTCAGGGTGGTGTTGAAAGCTGTCTTGAAAATGCCGGTGCCAGTCCGGTTCTGATTGACTGTGTGGTAAACGGAATTATCGGAGGTGTAGGGGCTGTCCTGGGATTTGTTCCTCAGATGGCCGTCCTTTTCTTCCTGCTTTCAATAGTAGAAGATATCGGCTATATGGTCCGCATTGCCTTTGTCATGGACCGGGTTTTCAGAAAGTTCGGCCTTTCCGGAAAATCATTCATCCCGCTCCTTATTGGTACTGGCTGCGGTGTTCCCGGAATCATGGCGAGCCGTACCATTGAAAATGAAAATGACCGCCGCATGACAATCATGACTACTACGTGGATTCCTTGTGGCGCAAAACTTCCTGTAATTGCAATGATGGCAGCAATCATGGCTTCAAAATTCGGTGCCGGTAACGGTGCATGGGTTGCTCCTGTAATGTATATGATTGGTATTGTATCCGTACTGATTGCCTCTGTAATGCTGAAAAAGACAAAGCCGTTTCATGGGCCTGCTGCACCATTCATTATGGAACTTCCGCAATATCACATTCCGCAGCTTAAGACAGTCCTGCTTCATACATGGGACCGTCTTAAAGGATATGTGGTAAAAGCCGGCACTGTGCTTTTCCTTGCCTGTATCGGAATCTGGTTTCTTTCAAGTTACGGATTCGTAAATCCTTCAGATCCTGCTGCCCGTAACAGTGGTACATTCGGCCTCTGTTCAGAATTGATTGAAGAAGCCCAGGATGCAGATCCTTCACTTGAATTTGCCTCTGATTCTGATTATTCTCTGCTTGCAGGAGTGGGAAACGGCATCCGTTACATTTTCCTTCCTTTGGGTTTTGGTAATGAAGAGGGTGGATGGCAGGCTGCTGCTGCTTCACTTTCCGGTTTTGCTGCAAAAGAAGATATTGTAGGTACCATGGCTGTACTTGCCGGTGCAGATGATGCTGATGCAGAAGCTCTTGGTGAACTTGACCTTGAAGAATATGCAGAAGGTGGTGAATCTGACGGCGAAGAAGAAGGGGATGCCGGCCGTGCTGTTGATGCCATTGCAAGATGGTTCCCTACGGCCCTGGCTGCTTTCGCCTTTCTGATGTTCAACCTGCTTGATTCTCCATGTTTTGCAGCCCTTGCAACAATGGCCAGTGAATTAAAGAGCCGTAAATGGTTCTGGTTTGCGGTAGCCTTCCAGAATGTGTTTGCCTGGGTCATGACATTCATATTCTATCAGTTTGGAATGTTCTTCCTGCACCGCGGTACCGGGCTTTACGGATATGGTGCATCTGTTCCTGGGTTTGTCATTGCAGTGATTTTTGCCGCATTCATCCTGTTCATGCTTTTCAGACCGGATCCATACAAGAAAAAATGACTTTTTAGCCCCGATTCCGGGGGGCCATTAATTGCTCGATAGGAGAGTCTGAAAATCAGGTGATTCAATCTGCATTTTTATCTCTAATTTGCAAATGATTTGCAGTTCTAGACATTGTACCGCTAAAGATGGTACTATGTCTGGAATTGCATTTTTTATTATGGAGATTCCCTTGGCTCAGATAATCTGTGAAAATCTGACGGTTGGTAACGATGGCCGTATTGCCTGTTCAGGAATAAATTTTACGGTTGAAAAAGGTGACTATCTTTGTATCACCGGTACCAATGGTTCAGGAAAAAGTACTCTTGTAAGGACATTGCTTGGCATTCAGAAGCCACTTTCCGGAAAACTCATATACGGCGACGGCCTTACCCATTCTTCGATAGGATATCTTCCACAGCATTCTGAAAATCAGAAGGACTTTCCTGCTTCAATTATTGAAATAGTCCGTAGCGGTTTTCTTGGAAGAAAGCGCATTCATTCGTTTTATACCAGACAGGAAAAGGAAACCGTAGATTCATACCTTGACATGCTGGGAATGCTCCCATATGCCGGGCGTAGTTTTTCAGAATTGAGCGGTGGACAGCAGCAGAGGGTGCTTCTTGCCCGGGCTTTGTGTGCCGGTGACAGCCTTCTTGTCCTTGATGAGCCGGTTTCAGGACTTGATCCTGCTGCAACAGAAGAAATGTATGAAACAATCCTTCATCTCAACAAGGATCATGAAATATCAGTGATAATGGTTTCCCATGATATGGATGCAGTAAAGCGGTTTTCTACAAAAATCCTTTCCATAGGTTGATTTGTCCGGAGGTTTATTATGGATGGAATCATTCAGACTCTTTCACTTTATTTCAGTTATCCTTTTGTCCGTTATGCCCTGATTGTTGCCGTCTGCATTGCTGTTGCCTCGAGCCTGCTGGGTGTGACACTGGTGCTGAAACGCTTTTCCTTCATCGGTGACGGACTTTCCCATGTGGCATTTGGTGCAATGGCAATTGCCACTGTTTTAAAGGTATTGAACGTAAATATAGTGATAATGCCTGTCACGATGCTGGCGGCAGTATTCCTGCTGCATTCGGCTCCTTCATCAAAAGTAAAGGGGGATGCATCCCTTGCCATGTTGTCTGTCGTAAGCATGGCGCTCGGCTATTTCCTGCTGAATGTATTTTCAAAATCGGCAAATATAACCGGCGATGTCTGTGAAACCCTTTTTGGTTCGATGGCAATCCTTACCTTATCTAAGGCCGGGGTATTCATGAGCATTGCGGTTTCCGTATTTGTGGTCATCTTTTACATGCTGAATTATCACAAGATATTTTCTGTGACATTTGATGAAGATTTTGCCCGTTCATCTGGAATCAATGTTGAATTCTATAACCTGATGATTGCCCTGATTACGGCGGCTGTAATCGTACTTGCAATGAATCTTGTAGGTTCCCTCCTGATAACAGCTCTGGTGGTTTTTCCGGCCATCAGCGCCATGCGGATTTTTAAGAGTTTCAAACATGTAATTTTCTGCGCATTGTGCATTTCTGCTTTCTGTTCCGTTGCAGGCATATTATATTCAATATTGAACTCAACACCTGTAGGTGCAACCATAGTCCTTGCAAATGCAATCTGTTATTTGATTTTTTTCAGTGTTGGAAAAATCCTGCACAAGTAAAGGTTATCCTAAAAAAAATGTGTAAAATTTAAGAAATTGCCATAAGTTCTATTGACACTGATTATGGTTTTCTATATTATATAAAACATCACGGGGGCGTAGCGAAGCTGGTTATCGCGCTGGCCTGTCACGCCGGAGATCGAGGGTTCGAGCCCCTTCGCTCCCGTCTCTAAACCCATTCTAAAAGAATCTTAGTGAGTCTTAATGAATGGGTTTTTTTATCGGTTTTATTTATAGAAATTGCGGGTATTAGCGCAGTTGGTAGCGCGCGACGTTCGGGACGTTGAGGTCGCTGGTTCGAATCCAGTATACCCGATATTCAAGGCATTCCTTTCCGGAGTGCCTTTTTTTTCGTCTGTTGATTTTAATTTTGAATGCAGGTCCATCCTGTGTGCTGCTTTCTCCAATGTGGATTGTAAACCTTTTTCTTGATTGCGGATTTACAATTGTTTTTTTATCCATTATATTTTTATAGAGCTGTCAAAAAAAGTATCGTCATGGTGGGCTTGTTTTACCATCTGAACAGCATACTGTGCAGATATTCTGAATCCACCATCCTGAACCGGTTTCAGGAACAGAATGACACTTTCTCGGACAGCTCAATGTCCTCATGTCAATTTGTGTATCTGATGATGCTGGCGTAAAAACTGCATGGGGTGTGGAGAAATATAATGGATTTAACATCTTTGACAAATGAAATTTTAAATGGCCGCCGTCTGACAAAAGATGATGATTTGTCTTTTTTTATCAATTGTAATCTGGATGAACTTTGTGAAAATGCAGACAGGCTTAGAAAACATTTTTGCGGTGAAAAAGTCGATTTATGTACGATTATCAATGGACGGAGCGGCAGGTGTCCCGAAAACTGCAAATATTGTGCACAGAGCGCCCACAATCACACTGATTGCGAAGTTTATTCTTTTTTGGAAGAAGACAAAATTATTGCTGAAGCAAAATCAAATCAGGTAGAAGGTGTTGACAGATTTGCAATCGTAACTTCTGGCCGTAAACTTGATGGTGAAGAATTTGATAAGGCAATTCACTGTTACGAACGGATGAAAAAAGAGCTGAAAATCAACCTTTGTGCTTCAATGGGATTTTTGACGCGTGAACAGTTCAGGCGGCTCAGGGAATCTGGCGTTACAAGTTATCATGATAATATCGAAACTTCACGGCGCTTTTTTCCAAGCATTTGTACGACCCACACATTTGACCAGAAAATCGAGGAAATTAAACTTGCACAATCAGAAGGTTTCTGCGTCTGTTCAGGCGGAATCATTGGAATGGGGGAAACTTTTGAAGACCGGATCTCAATGGCTTTGACTTTGAGTGAACTCGGAATAAAGTCAATTCCAATCAACGCTTTGATGCCAATCAAAGGAACTCCATTAGAAAATCAGCTGCCACTGTCAGAAGATGAAATTTTAAGGACAATTGCAATATTCCGCTTTATAAATCCAGAAGCAAACATACGTCTTGCGGCAGGAAGGAAACTGATAAGTGAAAACGGGAAAAAAGCATTTGAATCAGGTTGTTCAGCTTCAATTACCGGAAACATGCTTACAACGACAGGAAGTACAATCAAAGGCGACCGTGAAATGCTTTCTTCAATGGGCAGGGATGTGGAGCCGAACTATGATTCAGTATGCTCAAATCATAGTTGTGGTTGCGGCGGCACTTGTGGAGCTTAATGAATGTACAGTGTAAAAATGCGTTCCAGTCTTGGCGGCAAAAATGGTAAAGGCGGAAAACATATTTCCGGTGCTGAGAGGATTGTCAGAGATGACGAAATTGAAGAACTTTTGATTTCATTTTACAGGCGGGCAAAAACTCATGGCCGTGGAGAACCTGATTTTATAAATCTTAAGATTCAGAAGGTAGATGACAGTGTTGTTTCTTATTGTAAACTTTTAGATGTTTATTCACGGCCTTCAACGACAAAAGACGAGGGAAGGGAAATAGCAAAAGAGGAACTTATTAAAAACGGAGTTTCTCCGGTTGCTGTAGAAAAAGGTTTTGCTGCATTGGAATCTTTAACCGACAGTATCCGCGGAGCTATGGTTTTGTCGGCAAAAAACGGTAAACGGCTTGATGGGCTTGGTGAACGTGGAGTCCGCTGCAGCAATATGGACTGTGCCGACAAAAAATCTTATTCACAAAAGCTTGAGTCCATGGGACTGAAAGGAGAGCACGCAAGGGAAGCCCTGATTCTTGCCTCAAAGGTTGCCTCGGCTGCCGGCACAATTGCTGAACTCTGTTGGTCGGATGATCCGGATTATGTTACAGGCTATGTAGGTTCCTCAAAATCCGGATATTGCAGAATCAGCGTAATGAAAGAGCTTGGGGACCCTGTAGGTGGACGGATTTTCTTTGTGGATGATGACGTTAATATAGAAGAATACATCGATTATATGCAGAATAAGGTTGTTTTGGTGGAGGAATAATGCGGTCATTGAGCCCTTCTATAAACTCAGGAACCACCTGTCGAAATGACAAAATACTTACATTTCGTGGTTTCGACAAGCTCAACCACCGTTGATAATATAAAATGAAAATATCTCAAATTGACTCGGAACTTGAATCATTAAAAGAAAAAAACACTTTCCGAAAAGTGACCGATTACAGAATGGAAAGTGCCACGGAATGTGTGGATAAAAACGGAAAAAAATATATCGTTTTTTCGTCAAACAATTATCTTGGACTTACTCACGAGAAAAGAGTTGTAAATGCGGCTGAAAATTGCGGGAAATTCGGAACAGGTTCGACTGGTGCAAGATTGACTTCTGGTGCCGGCTTTGAACTTTCGGAGTTTGAAGAAAATATTGCGAAATTCAAAGGAACTGAAAGTGCCCTGGTTTTTAACACAGGTTACATGACGAATCTGGGGGTTTTATACGCACTGGCAAACAAAAACGATGTGATTTTCAGCGATGAACTCAATCACGCAAGCATTGTAGACGGATGCAGAATCAGCCGGGCAAAAGTTGTGATTTTTAAGCATAGCGATATGGACCATTTGGAGCGTCTTTTATCAGAGACTGAAATCCCGGAAGAAGGGCAGCGTTTTATCGTGACAGACGGCGTTTTCAGTATGGACGGCGACATTGCAAAACTTCCTGAACTTGTGTCATTGAAAGAAAAATATGATGCATGTTTAATTGTGGACGATGCCCATTCTCTTGGCGTAATCGGAAATCATGGCGGCGGAACTGCGGACTTTTATGGAATCGAGCCTGGTAAAATCGATATCCAGATTGGAACCATGTCAAAAGCATTGGGAGCAGAAGGCGGATATGCAGCTTCTTCAAAAAAAATCATCGACTTTTTGAAAAACAAATCCCGTCCATTCATTTTTTCAACATCGCTTCCTCCAGCAGTTGCAAAAGCAGCTCAAACTTCCCTCGAAATTTTAAAATCTGAAGGAAAAACGCTCCTTTCAAAACTTGAAGCAAATACAAAATTGATGAGGGAACTTTTGAAAGAGGCATTGGCAGATTCTGAAATGAAAGTAATTGACGGAATTACGCCAATCATTCCGATTGTAACCGGTGACTCAAAAAAAGCACTGGATTTTGCAGGACAGTGCCGTAACGAAGGAATACTCTTGTGTGCAATCCGGCCGCCATCAGTTCCGGAAGGTACGTCGAGAATCAGGCTTACAGTAACTGCTGCACACTCGGAAGAAGAAATCAGAAGGGCTGTGGAAGTAATCAGGAAAATTGTTCAAAAACAGAGGTAGGAATATGGCTTGCAAATCAATTTTTATAACTGGAACCGGTACTGATGTCGGAAAAACTTATGTCACTGCTTTAATCGTGAAGAAACTCAGCGAAAAATCGAATGCCGGATATTACAAGGCTGCCATGAGCGGAAATGTTCGTGATGAAAATGGGAAACTCATTCCTGGAGACGCGAAATTTGTGAAAGACGTTTCAAAAATCTCTCAACCGCTTGAAGATATGTGTCCGTACATTTACGAAAACGCTTATTCTCCTCATTTGGCTTCGAGAGTTGAAGGTGGATTTGTGAAACTCGATGTGGTAAAAAAAGGTTTTGACTCGCAAAAAGAAAAATTCGATTATCTTACAATGGAAGGAAGCGGCGGAATTTTGTGTCCGGTTTATTTTGAAGAAAACGATTCAAACAGAATCATGCTTGAAGATGTAATCAAAACTTGCGGACTTTCTTCCATCATAGTAGCTGACGCCGGACTGGGAACAATCAATTCACTTGTTTTGACCTACGAATATATGAAATCAAAAAATCTTAAAGTGAATGGTGTGATTTTCAATAACTATCACGGTGGAATTTTAGAAGACGACAATATCAAAATGTGCGGAATCATGACAGGGCTTCCAACAATCGCAAAAGTCGGAGTGAACGCCGCAAACTTGGGAATCAGCTTTGAAGAATTGGTAAAATATTACGAATAACGGAGAAAAAATATGATCTGGTATCCTTATGCGCAGATGAAGCATCTTCCAACGCCTTATAAAATTTATGATGCGGAAGGCGTTTATCTTAAGACAAAAGATGAAAATGGAAACGAAAAACTTTTAATCGATTCGATTTCTTCCTGGTGGTGTATGATTCACGGCTACAAGAATAAAGAAATGAACGAAGCCATGAAAAATCAGATTGATAAATTTTCTCATCTGATGCTTGCAGGACTTTCTCACGAGCCTGTTGAAAAGCTCAGTGCGAAGCTTGAAGAATATCTGCCTGGCGATTTGAAATATTGTTTTTTTTCTGATTCAGGAAGCGTTGGAGTTGAAGTGGCTCTCAAAATGGCGATTCAGTACAATGTGAACAAAAAAACTGGCAAAAAGAAAATGCTCGCTCTCAAAAATGCCTATCACGGTGACACTTTCAAAACTATGGAAGTTGGGGATGACGAAGATTATCACGGAGCATTTTTCGGAAAAGAACGAAGCGTCAATTCTGATGTGTTTCACATTCCAACGAATATTGAAGATTTGGAAAAAGCCTTTGCTCAATACGGAAAAGAACTTGCTCTTTTTATCGTTGAACCTTTGCTTCAAGGTGCCGGCGGATTTTTGATGTACGATGTTTCTTTCTTGAAACGCGCCCGTGAACTTTGCGATGAATACGATGTGGTTCTGATTTTTGACGAAGTTGCCACAGGTTTTGGCCGGACTGGAAACCGCTTTGTTGCAGATTTGGTCTTGCCTGACATTATCGTTTTGGGAAAAGGCTTGACTGGCGGCTACATCGGACATGCCGTAACTGTTGCTGGCGAAAAAGTTTACAGCGGATTTTTGGGAGATGATTCTTCGCTTGCTTTCATGCATGGCCCGACATTTATGGCAAATCCAGTCGCTTGTGCCGCTGCCTTAAAATCTCTCGAAATCTTTGAGCGTGAAAATTACATCGGCAAAGTCAAAAAAATCGAAGAAATCTGTAAGCGCGAACTTTCAAAGCTGGAATCAAAACACGACCCACGAATCAGCGGAATCCGTGTGATGGGCGCTTGTTTCTGCGTTGAAGTCAAGGAAAGCAAAACTCTCACCGGCTACAGAGAATTTGCCCACGACAATGGAGTCTTTGCCCGACCATTTGGAAAATTCATCTACGGAATGTTGCCTTTCGTTATCAGCGAAGAAGACTTGGTAAAAGTTCTGGACACTGTGAGAAAGTGGTTTGAGAAGTAATGAAAATGGAAAAATGAAAGGTGAAAGGTGAAAAAATAATTGCAATAAAATATTTTTTATCGGAGCCATGAAAATGACTGACAAAGAACTCGCAAAAGCCAAAAGAGACAAAATTCAAGAAATCCAAAAAATCGGCTGTGAAGCATTATTAAATACAATTTTTACAGACGACCTGAAAAAAACATATACGCTTGAACAGGCAAAAAACGACAAAGGCAAATTTGTTCAATCAGCATTGGTGAAATACAAAATACAAAATGGCGATTGGATTTTTTTGACAATAAAATATTCGAAGCCGAATAAAAAAATCTTTGAACTAAAGAAAATCGCTGATTTTACAAAAGAAAACGAACTTGAAGAAAGCTTAAAACTTTTTGAAAAAATGAAGTTTGAAGCTCATTATTGGAAAAACGGTTACGAACACGAATTTGTCAAAGTTGAAGGCGGCGAATACGAACTCAGTCCGGAAGATGAGGATGACAACAAACCGTACAAAGTCAAAGTTGATTCATTCTATATTGCAAAATATCAAGTAACACAAGAATTATATAAAAGCGTGATTGGAGAAAATCCGAGTAAATTCAAAGGTGAACTTCAACCGGTAGAACAAGTGACTTGGTATGATGCAGTAGAATTTTGTAATAAATTGAGCGAAAAAGAAGGCTTGGAATCTTGTTACAAAATCGACATCAAAAATGTTGAATGTGATTTTACAAAAAACGGCTATCGTTTACCGACAGAAGCTGAATGGGAAATAGCAGCAAAAGGCGGTGAAAATTACAAATACTCAGGTTCCGATGATTTGAATGAAGTTGGCTGGTATTGTGGAAATTCAGGCGGCAAAACGCACGAAGTTGGGCAGAAAAAAGCGAACGGCTATGGTTTGTACGATACGAGTGGAAATGTTTCTGAATGGTGCTGGAATTGGTATTCAAGAGAAGTTGAGGGTGGAGAGAATACTACGGGGGCAGCCCCTGTCCCTACCTGCCGTGGTGGCACTTGGGACTCCTGGGACTACTTCTGTTCTTTCGGTTTCCGCAGCAGTAGCGGCAGCAACCCGTACCACAGGCGCCACAATTTGGGCTTCCGCCTTTGTCGCTCTGTCTGGTAGCTGACTGTTGCCGAATTTTTGTGTCCTGTGGTAAAACCTGCAGTTTCAGGGACAGGTTAGTGCGGTTAGGCTTCAAGCTCGTCTTTTAAAATCGGTTTTGCAATATGGTCGCAGCACCATTGGGTAAAAGGCCCCATAAAGAATGCTGTAACGATAGTGCCGGCACCAATGGAAACCAAAAGCGGCGCTCCTAAAAGCCAGCCTGTCAGTGTGCATAATACATCAGTTGTAATACGG
>JAZLGS010000084.1:0-35243 GCA_045616425.1 Treponema sp. | reverse complement strand
GTGGAAGAAGAAGATCATGCTAATGGCTGTGAATTATTTAAATTTGACGAAGACTATTTTGATGATGCTCATTTAGAGTATTTGAAGAAGCTTTATCAACAAGAAGATCTTTTGGAAGATAAATCTGAAGAGCAGTCTGATTCAGCAGCACCTGTTCAGGAATCAGAAAGTAAAGCAGTAGAAAACAAAGATAAAGAAACAGAATCAACTCCAGAAGCGGCAGACTCCCGCACTCTTTCCCAGCTGAACGGAAAAACTGTTTTCCCGGCAGATGACTTTGAAGTTTCTTCTTTTGACTTTATAAATTCAGCATTTTCCATTGAAGGAAAAAAAGTTATCGTTACCTGTGACAAAATCACAAACGAATCAGACTGGGACACTGCATCGTTGCAACTGAACTTCTATCTTTGTCCGCAAGCCAATGGAGATGAACTTGTAGACTGCGATGATAATGTGCAGGGAACAAAGGTTGCATCCTATGAATACAATCCGCTCAAGAAAGGATTCCATTTTCCAAATGTAAATCTTTGGTTCAAGGTTCCAGACACAATTCAAAGCGGAAAATACTATGTTGTAATGCAGGTGTGTGAATACGGCACTTCTGATGGACAGCTTTACACCTACGCTTCAACATGGTGGGATTTCAACGGAAAACTTCTTGATTACAATGCAGACGCTTTTGTAAAATGCGATTCACTACTGTATAAAAATATCTACTTACGTAACGAAGGCGATTTCCCAGATTGGGCGAAAAAGGAAAAGGCAAAATGTGCTTTCTGTAAAAAGCAATTATCTGGTTATAATTTGATTGGCACTGGATATTTAAAGCCACGTTTGGGCAGTGAAAAAACTTTTCGTTTCTGCAGTGTAGATTGCGGAAAAAAATGGATAGATGCAGAAGGTTCAAAATATCGTGATCTAGCCTATGAAAAACAGCAGCAGATTAAGGCGGCTCGTGAAAGGATTCAGAATCAATAAAGAACACAAAACGGTTAATACATAAATGCCATATTGCATCAATTGCGGTACATAAGTTCCAGGAAATATGCGTTTCTGTAAAACCTGTGAATGCTGTAAAAAAACTTTTACCGGCTGTAAATTGCAGGACGGTTCCCATGTGGAGCATTCAATGACTCCCCTTAAGGCAATAAGTGAACGAGGCTTTTTCACGAGCCGTCAGAGTTCCTCATCGTGGTTTGGTGGCCGGGAACGTGAACGTCCTGTTTTCATTTGTGCAAGGAGATTCTTATGGAAAAGGCTATGTATGTAAATAGCGTTGCTGGGCAAATATTTGCTCAAATATCGAGCCACAAATGACTATTTGAATGTACGGAAGAAAAGTCAAACGGCAGCCGAGCCATTCTGAAAGTTGGCAAGCGTTTTTGCAAAGCAAAAATGTGCAGACCGATACCATTTACCTTCTGCCTGGCGAATTGACGTGCGTTTTCTAGGAGTACATTCAAAATCTTATACGTATATTCGATATTTGAGCAACACTTTTTACGGACACAGCCATGGAAGATTACAATCTTAAAGATGTGGCAGATGCAATTTATGCAAACAGAGAAGAACTTGAGGGAACACTCATGGTGCTGAGCAGTCATCTTGAAAGAATTGCAAATGCCCTTGAAGAGTGGAACAAAATCGAAATTGCAAAAAATGAGATTTTAAAGTCTACGGAAAGTATGATTTTCAATGACGGAACTGATAAGCCCGGCCTGTACATGACCAAAAATGAATGCACATTGGGTTATCTGGAAGCATTGCGTTACATGCTGCTGAACCACGGCACCCCGGAAGCCTTGTACCCGGACATAGCCACAAAAAAAGCAGTACCCCTCCCCCACCTGCTGGAAGTACTGCTTTTAAATTTCAGCTTTACCTGCCGTCTAAATACAATAATCGAATCCGACAAACTCCTTATTTTTTTCCACAAGGAACTGAAGGCTCATGCCGTCAAGGTAATTGTTTACTTTGGTATCAAAATCATGCCAGAAAAAATCATTTCCAACATTTGATACGGTCTTTCCGTCACCATTTGAATGGACGGTAATTTCACCTTCCGTAGAACGGAGTATTTCACCAACAGAATATTCACTGGAACTTTTCGTCAGCTTATATCCACCGTTACTGCCCCTGACCCCCATGACAAGGCCGGACTTGCTGAGCTGGATCAGAATCTGCTCCAGATACTTTGCAGACAGATTATGCCTGTGAGATAAAATTTTCAGCGGGATGAACTTTTCCGGATCCTGTTCAGCAAGACTTGTCATGATCAAAAGTGCATACTGGCCGCGGGTAGAAATCTTTAACATACCCCCTTCCCTCCATCAATCAGTCACTGAACAATGCCGTAGAAAGATAGCGGTCTCCTGTATCAGGAAGAAGCACTACAATGTTCTTTCCCTTGTTTTCAGGACGCTTTGCAATCTCTATGGCAGCCCAGAGTGCGGCACCAGAAGAAATTCCTACAAGCACGCCCTCTTTTTTTCCTATCAATTTACCAGTAACAAAAGCATCCGCATCTGCAACCTTTATAATTTCGTCATAAACCTTTGTGTCCAAAACATCAGGAATGAATCCTGCACCGATCCCCTGGATTTTGTGGGGTCCGGCATTTCCTGTAGAAAGCACTGGGGAACCGGCCGGTTCAATGGCGGCAACCTTTATATCTGCCTTTTTTGATTTAAGGAACTTTCCGACACCTGTTACCGTTCCGCCGGTTCCGACTCCTGCAACGAACCAGTCAACCTTTCCGTCTGTGTCTTCCCAGATTTCAGGGCCGGTCGTTTCAAAATGTGCCTGTGGATTTGACGGATTTACAAACTGTCCCGGAATGAATGAATCAGGGATTTCCTTTGCAAGCTCTTCAGCCTTTGCAATTGCCCCCTTCATTCCTTTTGCACCTTCTGTAAGGACAAGTTCAGCGCCGTAAGCCTTAAGGATCTGGCGGCGTTCAATGGACATAGTTTCCGGCATTACAATTATGATCCTGTATCCGCGGGCTGTTGCAACGCTTGCAAGACCGATACCTGTATTTCCTGAAGTCGGCTCAATTATTACTGAACCTTTCTTCAATTTGCCGCTGGCTTCGGCATCATCTATCATCTTTTTTGCAACACGGTCCTTTACGGAACCTGCAGGATTGAAATATTCCAGTTTTGCATAAAGCTTTGCCTCAAGGCTGAATTCTTTTTCTATATTTGATAATTCCAATAATGGTGTGTGACCAACCAACTGGTCAACGGATGTGAATATTCTTGCCATAATTTAACTCCTGTATAATTTTTTACCTATATAAATAGTAGGTATATTTAAGTTATACATCCTCTTCCCTACTAAGTCAATAGGTATTTATACCAAATCATGCTTTCTTTTCAGTTTTCAGGGAAATTTCCTTAGTGCTTCATAAGATCTTTTATTGAATACCTGTCAAAAAAATCCGTGGTAGTCTTATAAAGCTCTTTCCACATGCAGAGCGTCCGGCATTCTGCTTCACGTTGGCATTCTTCTGCACCGTTTTCAAGGCAGACGACAGGAGCAAGGGTACCTTCTGTGAGTTCAAGGATTTGCCGTACGGAATAATCTTCCGGCGCACGGTTCAGACGGTAGCCGCCCCCTTTTCCGTGTACGGCATCAAGGAATCCGGCTTTAGAAAGCATTGTCATGATGGATTCAATGTATTTCTGGCTGATATTCTGCCGTTCTGCCACACTCTTCAGGGCTATGTATCCTTCAGCTTCCTGATGTTCAGCAATATCAATCATAACCCTTAATGCATATCTTCCCCTTGTAGAAACAATCACCTGCAGGCCTCCTTTTGTTAACAGCAACGGTTGATTATAACATAATATGGATTTTCTTTACAGACAAAAAAAGCACCCGGTATGCGATGCGGTATACCGGATGCTTCCGTTCATTTTTCCATTTGGAATGCCGTTGCGTCAGATAGCGTCAAAGGCCTGGCTCAAATCGGCGATGATGTCTTCGTAGTGTTCAGTACCGATTGAAAGGCGGATTGTATTCTGGTAAATCTGCTGTTCAACAAGTTCTTCATCATTCAGCTCGGAATGTGTAGTAGAAGCAGGATGGATTACCAGGGACTTTACGTCGGCAACGTTTGCAAGAAGGCTGAATATCTTGAGGTTGTCGATGAACTTCCATGCTTCTTCCTTTCCACCCTTGATGTTGAATGTAAAGATTGAAGCTCCTCCATTAGGGAAATATTTTTCGTACAATGCGTGGTCAGGATGATCTGCCAATGAAGGATGGTTAACCTTCTCTACCTTCGGATGCTTTGAAAGGAATTCGACAATCTTGGCGGCATTCAGGGCATGGCGGTCAAGGCGGAGGCTGAGTGTTTCAGTTCCCTGGAGAAGAACCCATGCATTGAATGGAGAAATACATGCACCTTCGTCGCGGAGAAGAATTGCACGGATATATGTTACGAATGCTGCAGGGCCTACTGCATCAGGGAAGCTTACGCCGTGATAGCTTGGATTCGGGTCGGCAACTGCCGGGAATTTTCCATTCTTCCAGTTGAACTTACCACCATCAACGATGATGCCGCCGAGGGAAGTTCCATGGCCGCCGATGAACTTTGTTGCTGAGTGAACAACAATGTCTGCTCCATGTTCCAGCGGACGGATGAAGTATGGTGTTCCGAATGTGTTGTCGATTACAAGAGGAATGTCATGCTTGTGTGCGATTTCTGAAAGGGCGTCAATATCCGGAATGTCTGAGTTAGGATTTCCAAGGGTCTCGATATAAAGTGCCTTTGTATTTTCCTTAATGGCAGCTTCCACTTCCTTAAGGTCATGGACATTTACAAAGCTTGTTTCAATGTCGAACTTGCTCAGGGTGTGCTTGAGCAGGTTGTATGAACCGCCGTAGATTGTCTTCTGTGCAACAATGTGACCGCCGGCCTGTGCCAATGCCTGAATCGTGTAAGTGATTGCAGCAGCACCGGAAGCAACTGCAAGAGCGGCAACTCCACCTTCAAGGGCAGCAATACGGCGTTCAAAAACATCCTGTGTTGAGTTTGTAAGGCGGCCGTAAATGTTTCCGCTGTCTGCCAGACCAAATCTTGCTGCTGCGTGCTCTGAATTGTGGAACACGTAGGAAGTTGTCTGGTAAATAGGAACTGCCCTTGAATCCGAAGCCGGGTCTGCCTGTTCCTGTCCGACGTGAAGCTGCAATGTTTCAAAATGTAATTTATCTGTACTCATGGTAAATATTCCCCCTGTAGTTTTTATTACCTAGTTAATCAATAGGTTATGTAATATTTATATACCCTTTTTCCTATCAAGTCAATAGGTTTAATGTAAATATTTAAAATTCATGATGTAACAGTCTGTTTAAGGCAGGAGAAGATTACAGAAGGCTATGTCCATACAATGTAACACTCTGTTTAAGGAATATGTAACAGTTCATTTAAAACTATCCACAGGAAGCTGTGCATAACTTGAAATTCATGTAACAGTGTATTTAAAATGATGGGAATCTGCTTACAGACATATATAATAGAAGAAAAAAAACAGCCGGTTTATGCATGTAACAGATTGTTTAAGGTTATGTAACAGTGTATTAAAATCTTCTATATATCAAATAATATACAAATAATAAATTTAAACAAATAATAAACACTGTGGATTTGTGGATACCAACTGCATCCTTAAATACTCTGTTACATCAGATTGAAGAAGTAATCAATGCATAACGTGTATCATTCTTAATGACCGGAGTCGGACTCGGATACAGAGTAATGCCTTCTGAAGAACCTGTTTCATCAATATTCACTTCTTTGTAGTACTTTTTCTTTATTTCCTTAATCTGGTTCAGGATGAAAGCATAATTTACATTCACCGTATTGGGATCCTGATTTTCAGTTACCGGCATGAACTGTTCAACCAGCTGCTCACGTCGGATGAATGCAGGTTCTTTCAGTCCGTTGTTCCTGAAAACAAGCCAGGCATAAATGTCTTTTCCAACAGCACTTGAAATGCTTTTATAAATCCCATAATCTATAGGAACTGCATGTTTCTGGCAGAAATTCGCAAATTCTGCGGAAATGATGATTTTAAAATTTCCATACTTCTTTTCCGTTGCATGATCATCAATTTCCTGAAACTGGACTCCGGTTGTAAAACGGATTGATCCTGTAGTATGGGTCGTCACTTCTACATCCTTTTTAGGATAATCACCGTCATAAATTTCCTTAAAAAGATAGCCCGCTTTCATTGTGGTTTCCCGGTGGGTGAATGCAAAAGTGGCATTGGTAAAGCAGTCCAGCTGTTCCTTTATGTCTTTTCCACGCTGGCGGGGAAGCTGCATTTCCTTAAGCAGTTCTGAAAGTGACCTGTATTCTATCATTACCGGCACATTCTTTTCTTTTGAAAGCACTGCATGGGTTGTAAGGACCGTAAGCAGAAGCCTTCCATAACGGCCGAAGGGCACGTTTACAGGAGAAGTAAGTGTCAATGTAAGTCCCTGGCTGCCCTTCCTTGTAAATACGGTCTTGTTCACGTTTTTAAAAGGAAGCGAAGCAGTCGTAAACAATCCGGGGATGTAACTTAAATATTTCGGCTGTTCCCCGTTTTCAATGATGTCAAACAGTTCATGTAAGGTTTCATCCTGGGTCTGGGGAACAAGTGATGTGATTTTCTTTGATTTAGCCATAAATTATGTAACAGTCTGTTTAAGACTGCTGGTTCTCCGCTGTTCTGATCCGCTGTATGCCGCTTTTTGAAAGTCTTACCCGGCCTGCAAGGAATTCTTCTTTTAAATATTCGTAGGCCATTTCAAAGCCTGCATTCATTTTTACATCGCAGCTGGCAAAAAAGGCCTTTGCCTCTGCCCTTTTTCCTTTTGAAAATTTAAGCTGGACAACGTCATCAGTGCGTTTTCCTTTCGGTTCCTCTGATGTAACAGTCTGTTTAAGAACCTGCTGCGTATAATCCGTGGTATCAAGCTTTATATTATTGGAAATCTGGGACTGCACTTCCTGTGACAGGGATGATGTAACAGTCTGTTTAACCGGTTCAGATGATGATTTTTTTATTGAGATTGCCATTTGTCATTCCTTATTTCGTAAGTTCAGCCAGTTTCATGAAGGCGGAAACAGTATCTGCCTTTGCTCCAAACTGCTGGATCGTCTTCCTTACTCCCTGAGCCTTCCTGAAATTCTGATCCTGAGGTACAGTCACATAATTCAATTCACTTGAGGCAAGCTGGGCAAGGATGTCTTTTGCCATTTTCGTGGAAAGGTTCACGGCATTGAATACAAAAGTCCTGAATACAGGATTGTTCACGCGCTTCCTTTTTTTGAAGTTCTGCAGGTTGTTCTCGAATATCTGGAGGCCGTCCTGAGAGAAAATGTCCGGCATTACTACTGCAACCGTTTCGTCAGCTGCCGCCATTATGTTTTCTTCAAAATCATCAAAATTCGGGGACGTATCAAAAATACAGTAATCAAAGCCCTGGTCCTTCAGTGCGTCCGTTATGTCGGCAAATGCATAAGGATTTCCGGAGGCTTCGTTGGCACGGTATTTTTTCAGCTGGTTGTTTCCCTTGTCGTCAATGGCGGCTGTGGGAATGATGTACAGGTTTTCAACATCCGTTTTTGTCACAGCTTCGTCAACGGCGACATTTCCATAAAGGATGTCTGCCAGTTCATGGTCAAATTCATCCACAAGGGAGCTGGTGCTGTTTCCCTGAGGGTCGGCATCTATCAGGACTACTTTATTTCCTTTTGCAAGTTCTGCAGCAAGGTTTACGCTTACAGTTGTCTTTCCAACACCACCTTTCTGAATGGCTACACAAATGCTTTTCATACATGACTCCGCAAAATTTACTGTTTTTAGATTATATGTTAATTTATATGAAAAAACAAGTGTAAAAAAATATGTAAAATATGTAAATATTGATAAAATATATGAAAATATATAAAAAATATATGTTATTTTCATATATAAAAACATATGTAAAATGCATGAAAACATATAAAAAATATATGTAAACATATAAAAAATATATGTAAAAATCAGACCCGCGAGGAAGGCCGTAGAGCGGTCCAAAAGTGGTGTTTAATGAAATTATACTACCTGACCTTTACCGTGCCATTCTGGGGCTTTGTGCAGTTTCCGGAATTTTGAACCTTCAGGTTGTTTATAGTGGAAATGCGTGTCCTGCTTTCCCAGTGGAATGGTTATGTAAATCTGTTCAACATGCCGAAAATAATTTATAATATTGCATAAATTGCATGGGGCGCATGTTCCGGTCAATTTTCCCTGTTGATGCAGTTTCAGAAGAGGGCAGGCATGAAAAAAGTTTTTCCATTACTATTTGTACTCATTTTTTCAATCATATCCACATCATGTGACAGTCTTTTCAGCGGAGTAGGGGAGGGTGGTAGTTCTTCCATTGCCCAGGTTCAAGGCGGAAATTCCGGCGGAGGAAGCCGGTCTGTCAGCGTAACCCTTACCGGCCGCATTTCCTGCTATGGAACTGACATGCCTGCCCTTGACGGAGTGCCGGATTCCCTTGGTACGCCTTCTGATGCTAAAAGTGCCGTACCGGATTTGTCTGGATACAGCTCTGAGTCACAGGACAAATTCTTTATGTATGCCGTAAACGGTGTGACAGAGGTTGAAGGAACTGTAACAAAGGATCCGTCCGTAACTCCTCCTGCATTGAATTATACGATTACTCTTGGTGCCGGAACCTGGACCCTGACTGCCGGAATAAAAAATGATTCTGGAAATATCGTGATATCGGGAAAAAAGACTTTTACCATTTCAGATTCAACCCCGCTTGTAGAAGACCTTGAAATAACCATTTCTCCGTTGCAGACGGCAGGCGGAACTGGTGGCATCAGTCTTGAAATGAGTGTGGACAGTTCCATAACGGATTTTACAATGGAATGCATTTCCGGAAATGCTTCTGAATGGAACGATAAGACGGAAATTTCACTGCAGTCAGGTTCAGCCCTTGTAGAAGTAAAGCCGGGTCAGACGATTGCCAGCGGTACTTATCTTGTAGGGATTAATTTTTATGCGAAGAATGCCCAGAACCGGAAATATCTTGCATACAGCGTTACCCAGAAAATCGATGTGTTTGACAACATGGTTACGGACAAATGGTATTCCGAAGGTAATGGCAGTGTGGATGCTGCAGTAATTACAGACGGTGTCCTTTGTGTAACGGAAGCTGTCATAAACAGTTTTCAGGCAAAGACACTTTATGTAGACGGAACTAACGGTAAAACCATTGATGACGGCGCCAACGGAACCTGGATTAATCCGTACAAGTCAGTCTGCGAAGCTGTTTCGAAAATCAATTTTTATTCTATAAATGATGCCACTGTTTTTGTTGCAGGAACAACCGGCGAAACTGATGTAATCAGCATTGTAAAGAAATGTACAATAAAACAGTGGCCGGGAGAGGCTGCGGGAACGATAAGGCGTAATGGAAATAATTCCAGTATGATAAGCGTTACGGCGGCGGGAACTCTGGTTATGGAAAGCCTTACCATTGATGGTGCAGGTGTGGAAGTCCCGTCTGACGGGGCAGGCCTGAAGAATGAAGGAACTGCGACATTATCTTCTATTAAAATAAAGAACTGCAAAACTGAAGACCAGGGCCTTGGTGGCGGAATCAACAATTCCGGAATCATGGAAATTACAGGCGGTGAAATTTCAGGATGTGAGGCAGGCCTTGGTGGCGGAATTTTCACTAAAACCGGAACCTTGGAAATTACAGGTGTCCTGATTTCCGGTTGTACGGCGGATGAAGGCGGCGGAATTTATAATGAAAAGGAACTTGCCATAAGCGGTGGAAAAATCAATGGATGTACTGCAAAGTTGGGAAGTGCAATCTATACAAAAGGCATATCTGGTTCTTCTGAGGATAATGTAAAACTTGGAGGGGGACTTGAAATTACAGCCAACATTACCTGGGAAGGGACAATCCGGGCTGAGGTACAGGCAAAAATAAAGGCAGATGGAGTAAAGGTTTACGGCAATGATGCATACAGCAGGGCCGGTGCCTTATATATTGCAGGTGGTTCCAGATTTACAATGGATTCCGGCGAAATTTATGATAACAATGCAAAGAAACTAAGCTGGCCGGGTACGGCAGGAACCGGAGAAGGTGATGGCGGTGCAATTTTCCTTTGGGGCGGCTCCGGTAATACAGGCTCTTTCATAATGAACGGTGGCAGCATATATGGCAATGTGGCAGAAGGAAATGGAGGCTGTATATATATTCAGGATGACAACGGAAAAGCTTCTTCATTCACAATGACGGCAGGTTCCGTTTATGGAAATTCTGCGGAAAAGGGAAAAGCTGTTTATCATACCGAAGGTGGTAAAATCAATCTTTCGGGCAGCGCATACATTGCCGCTGACAACGAAATTTACCTTGGAAGCAGTAATGATTTCTATGTAACTGTTGCCGGTACGCTTACTCCGCCTGCAGAAGCAGCCGGAACTGTGGCACATATCTTAAAAGAAAACGCTGCTGCAGGAAGAACCGTCCTTGGCGGAACTGCTGCACTTGTCCAGTCTGAGTATGGAAAATTTGAATATGACGGCGCATTTGATATAGATTCCAGCGGCAAGCTTGCTGCCGTAATCTATATTTATGGACAGGCTGCAACTAGTGGTGACGGTTCAATGACTTCTCCAAAGAAACAGCTGTCTGCTGCATACAGCAGTGTTAAGACTAATGCTACTGCCCTGATTTATGTTGCAGGAACAACCTCAGAAGGTGCTGCGACAAACATTGCTTCTGGGGATGCGCTGACAGAGATTACGGTAAAACAGTGGCCTCAGGACAAATGGGAAAAAGCAGGCCATACAGGAACTGTACCAAAAGCTGTAATTGGAAACGGCACAATGGTTACATCGAATCCGTTGATTACGATTGCCACAGGAAAAACTGCTTTGTTTAATGACATTACCATTGATGGAAATTCTCTTGAGCATTCTAATATGTATGGTGGAGGTATAAACAACAGCGGCGACCTTACACTTGATAATGTAATTGTAAAGCGTTTTGTCGTAAAAAGTACAACTGATGCCGTGTATGGCGGCGGTATTTATAATGCAGGAACATTGACTGTAGAAGATGCTGTAATCAGTGAATGTAAGGTTACAAGTACGGGAAGCAGTAAAATATCCCGTGGCGGCGGTATCTATAACAAGGGAACTGCGACAATTAAAAAGGCAATCATTACAGGCTGCGAGATTCAGGGAACTGATACGTCCCGCTGTAACGGAGGCGGTATTGCAAATTATGAAAATGGTGCAGTCCTTACATTGGGAGACGGTGTCCTTGATGGAGGAACTCCGGATGTCATTATCGGTATCGGTACATATAATGGTGTAGGATATACAACTCCAAACAAAGGAACCAGGGCAAATGGGATTGGTGTTGCTTCTGGTGTATTCCCAAGCAGCGGTTCTACGACACTTACATTGAACAAAGACTGTGTAATAGGAAAATACAATCCGGGAAGTGCTGCAACTTCTGCAAGCTGCGGAAATTATTCAAAAGGTTCATCTGCCGGATTGAACTGTAGTAGTGGTACAAATATTACAATCGATGGGGCGCATATTACATATAATTATGTAGAAAACTATGCCGGAAATATTGCAGGTGGAATTGCATACTTTAATAGTAGTTGTATCGCCAGCATAAAAGATCTGGATATTTCCTATAACCGGGCAAATAATAGTGCTGGCTCTGATTTTGGTCTTATGATTGCTACCTATGGCTATAAGTTTGAAAATCTTAAAGTGCATGACAATGTATGGAATTCAGCTTCTTCAGCCAAAGGACATGGCATGTATGTATATGAAAACGAAAGGGTAGAATTTGCCGGTTCAACATGCTTTGACACTGATGCCGATGTTTATCTGAAAGACGGATCTAAGATTCAGATTGACTCAACTCTGACGGCAACAGAAGTAGCTGCAATAACACCACAGTATTATAACGTTGATTCAAGTGGAGCAGCAGTAGATCCAATTCAATTATTAGCAGAAAGCAGTAGTGGCCTTATTTCGGGAAACTATTCAAAATTTGCAGTGACAAGTCCAGATCCTGCAGTTGAATGGTATGTTACATCCGAAGGTAAATTGAATAGTAAACTGCCTGGAGAAATATTACTTGCAACTTTATCTGAAGCGCCAGCTGATACAACCAAAGTTTATATTGTAGACACCAGTGAAGAACTTGCTCCACTTGCCACCTGGGTAAACGCTGGAAATACATTGGAAAATATTAATTTCAAATTGAACAGTGATATTACGCTTGATAATACATGGACACCGATTGGTAACTTTTCTAGCACTGATGCAAATAAGAAACCGTTTAAAGGAAAATTTGATGGAAATGGCAAGACTATTACATTTGATTCATCAAGTAAGGCTTTATTTGATTATGCTGTAGAGTCGGAAATCTCAAATGTAAAAACTAAAGGCACATTTACCCCTACAAGTTCAAAGAATAATAGTGGCTCTGGTACTGTGGTAAATTATTTGAAAGGTGGAAAACTTTCTAACTGTGAAAACTATGCAACAATTACTGCTTCGACAAATAATGTTGGTGGCATTATTGGAAAAGCTGAATTCCTTTCAGCAGATAGAAGCTGTATTATTGACAATTGTATTAATACAGGAAATATCACATCATCGTCGTCAGTCGGTGGAATAGTGGGAGCGGCAAGATCTGTTAGAGTAATAAACTGTTATAATTCTGGTTATATAACCGGAACGTACGCCGTAGGTGGTATTGCAGGTTGGAGTGGAGGAAATAACGGTTCGCCAAAGGGTACATTAGGTTCTTTGTATGAAAACTGTGGAAATGTTGGAACTGTTAAGGCTACTGCTCCAAGTACAAGTGGTACAGAAAAAAGTGGTGCAGGTGGTATAGCAGGTGGTAATACATCTTCAAATGATGAATGGATGCCTGACTTTATCAACTGCTGGTCGGCTGGGCAGATTATAGCAAGTTCAAATTTAAATGGCGGTATTTTTGGATCAAATCTATATAAAAGTTTTACCAGCTGTACTTATATGACAGGTACGGCTTATGGATATGGACCAAGTGGTGCCTCGGCCAGTGGAACAGATAGTGGTAATTCTGTTTCTTCAACTAATAATGATATAATGACTAAATTGAATAATTATATCTCCACTAACAATAAAACCGAATATAAAACATGGGTTGTAAAAGATGGAAAAGTAGTTTTTACCAGTATGGAATGATATTTAGCAAGACAGTATGAGAAACCACGTCAAGGCTCGCTATGCTTAAAGCCTTGACATGCTCTTTTGTCTGGTGGCAGAGCCGGGGCGGATATATAATTTATACCGGATGTCGTCCTCTTGTGGATGTTAAGGACACTGAAAATTTTCAGAAATACCTTTATCTATATCATAGGGATAAGTGTAAAAAAATCCATGGCATCCTGATTTTTCCTTATTTCTGATTCCGTATCATTTCAAGGTAGGTGTCAGCAGGAACAGGCTTACTGTAGTAATAACCCTGGATTTTATCGCATCCGGCTTTCCGCAGGAAGTCTACCTGCTCCTTATGCTCGGCTCCTTCGGCAAGACAGGTGAATCCCAGCTGGTTAGCCATGGAGATTATTCCTTTTACTACAACATTTTCCCGGGCATTGTAATCAGATACAATGATGGCATCAACAAAGCTTTTATCAATTTTGAGTGTGTCCATGGGCATGTCTTTTAAAAGGCTCAGTGAAGAATATCCTGTTCCAAAGTCGTCCATGGAAACCTTAAAATCCAGTTCCCTCAGGCTGCGGAGCAATGTGAACATGGTGTCAACATCCTTATATGCAGCACTTTCCGTAAGTTCAAATTCAATTTTATCGTGAGGTATTTTGTATTTATCTACAGTCTGGCAGATTTCCAGCAGAAGGTTTTCGTTAACCAGGCAGCTTCTTGACAGGTTTACTGAAACCGTAAAGAGCGGAAGTCCCATTTCCTTTAATTTTGCCAGCGTTTCGCAGGTCTTTTTGAGCATGATTTTATCCAGTTTGTAAACCACAAAACTCTGTTCAAAAAGGGGGATGAATTCTCCAGGGAAAATCAGTTTTTCGTGTTTGTAATTCCAGCGTACCAGTGCCTCGGCACCAACGATTTTTTCTGAATTGATGTCATATTTCGGCTGGAACCATGCTTCAAATTCGTCATTCATCAAAGCTGAATCAAGATGTGAAAGATATTCGTTTCCTTTGATGAGGTTATGGTACATTTCTGACGTATAGAAATTTATGTCGTGCTGGTGGAATGTATTTCCGAAACGCTGGGCAAACTTTGCAAAATCGGCAACCCGGTCATCTGATGCATTGGCATCTTCCGCAGTAACGACACCACACCTGTAAAAAACCCTGTATTTAAAATCGCATGGAAGTATGGAAACTGAGTTGAACATATTTGTAAGTTTTTTTACGATTTCGTCTTCCGGCATGACTTTGATCATCATGGAAAAATTGTCGTTATCGCAACGGCAGCCTTCTATGACCCAGCCTTCTTCTTTTTCCTTTTCTATCTGGGCACAGATTGAACATAAAAGTTCATTCACTGCACCGTGGCCGTAAGTATTGTTTATTATTTTTGTTCCCTTTATATCGAAATGCACAAAACAGTATTTCAGGTCAGCAGGACGGGTACGGCGGTCTAATTTGTGCCACATGTAATTCCAGTTATAATAACCGGTTATGACATCAAAATATACGCGGCGGTACAACTCTTCTTTTGAAATCTGGTCAAGCGCATAACCGTCCCAATGGGCATACTCAAATTTTTGTGTTCGAATTTCCATTCTTATGATTATAGCACAAGAATCAAAAAAAAGCGAAAGGGAAAAGGCTATGTCCGTAAAAAGCCGGCTCCTTCAGGAGCCTTGTATCCCCTAAAGGTCACGTGCTCAACACAGCGTTTTTTCACATCATCGGAACTGATTTCGGAATTTTGCATTCCAGTCCGTCAGATGCTGTACTTGATTCAGCATCTGAATGTGTTCCACAAAGAGATTCCGGAACAAGTCCGGGATGACGGCTTCAATTTTAAACTGACGGGGTCCTGTTTAGGATGACGAAATCCTGAAATCCGGTATATGACTTATTCTGCATAGCCTGAAAAATGAAATTTTCATCAGCAGCCTTATGGCGTTTTTCTTTTAAAAATCATAAAATCTATCTGTTTTTTGGTTGGGAAACGTGAATGGAAAAAATTAAGGCTGCTGCACATTTTCATCTTCCGGGATTATTTGAATTTCATGAGTTTTACAGTGTTTTCCTGCCTTTGTTCTTTGGGCACCGGGAATTTTTTTATGAGTGGGCTGATATAGGCTCAATTTACGGTGCACCCGGGGACTGCCTCTGGGGCGGAGGAAGGACAGGTTATGGCAATGCAGATCCGCAGGATGTCATTTCCCTTTTAAAGGAATATGGAATTTCCGGCCGGCTCACTTTCAGTAATTCACTTTTACGGAAAGAACATCTGGCAGACGCTAAATGCAACAGATTGTGCCGTCTTTTTGAAAATTCCGGTGGAATGGAAAATGGCGTCATCATCCATTCAGACCTGCTGCTTGAACATCTCAGGAAAAAATATCCCGGCCTTTACTTTGTTTCTTCAACGACAAAAGTCATTACGGAGTTCAGTCATTTTGCCTGTGAGACGGAGCGGGAAGAATTCCGTTTTGTCGTTCCGGATTTCAGATTGAACAGGCAGTTTGAAAAACTTGATTCCCTGAGCCGGAGTCAGAAGGATAAGGTAGAATTCCTGTGCAATGAATGCTGCTGGACCGGCTGCCAGGAACGGAAAGCCTGCTATGAAAATGTGAGCCGAAAAAGTCTTGACGAAAACTGCATTGACCATGAATGTCATGCGCCGGGCGGAACCGGGGGTTATCTGTTTTCCCGGGCAATGAAAAATCCGGCGTTCATCGGAACCGGGGACATTCAGGAAATATATCTTCCAAAAGGATTCTGCAACTTTAAGATTGAAGGCAGAAGTCTCGGAAGTGCACTTATTCTTGAATTTCTTCTATATTATATGACAAAACCAGAATATCATCTTGAAGTGCGGGAAAAAATCTATCTGGACAGTACTCTGGATTTATTCTGATTATAATCATTGAAAAATTGTTGGAGGATGGAATGGAAAAAAAACGGCTGAAATTTCCGCCGGTGGGAATGCGCATAATAAAATCGGCAGTGGCGGTGGCACTTTGTTATCTGGTTCAGCTTCTCCGGGGTGGCAACGGTATTGTTTTTTACAGCCAGCTTTCGGCCTTGTGGTGCATGCAGGCGTATGTTTCCACCACGAGAAAGAATGCGCTCCAGCGGATCATCGGTACGGTGACTGGTGCATTTTTCGGACTTCTGGTGCTGCTCGTTTCCATTTCAGTCCGGGAGCACTTTATCTTTCCTGAACTGGCTTCTTATTTTTTTAATGCCATACTGATTTCGGCAGCACTGGTTCCGGTGTTGTGGACAACTGTGTTCCTTAAGAAAAAGGAAGCCTCATATTTTTCCTGTGTCGTTTTCCTTAGCATTGTCGTAATCCATCTTTCCGATGAAAATCCATATCTCTTTACTTTGAACCGTTTCCTTGACACCATGATTGGAATTGCAATCGGTGTGGTCGTCAACCTTTTCCGTCTGCCGCACAAAAAGGATACCGGCACACTTTTCATTTCCGGCCTTGACGACACACTTTTAAATAAGGAATATCACTTAAACGATTACTGCAAGGTTGAACTCAACAGAATGCTTGATGAAGGACTTCATTTTACGCTTTCCACAATGCGGCCGCCGGCATCAATCCTTGAACCTATGCACGACATCCGTCTGAAGCTGCCGGTAATTGCAATGGATGGGGCCGTTTTATACGACACCAGAAAAAAACGTTACCTTGAAAAAATTCCCATGACGATTGAAGAAAAAAATATGGTTATGGAAGTTTTCAATAAATATGGAATCCACAATTTTGCAAACATCGTAATTGATGACACCCTGCTTATTTATTATCAGGATTTCCAGAATGAAATACAGGCCCGTCTGGTAGAGGAACTTCGCAATTCACCTTACAGGAACTACATAAAGCGTCCTGTCCCAGATGAAGAAGTCATTTATTTTATGCTGATTTATCCGGATGAAAAGATTGAAGAAATATACAGGATCCTTGAAGCTAATGGAATTACCGGAAGTCTGAAAGTCCTGAAGTATAAATCCAATGATTATGAAGGCTATTCATATATAAAAATCTATAACAAAGCCGCCACCCGTCAGAACATGGTGATGTATCTCCAGCGTCGCCTTGGCGTAGATAAAACCGTGACCTTTGGAACCGTGCCTGAAATTTACGACTATGTGGTGGAAGAGGGGAACACGAATCAGGTTGTCCATAAAATCAGGAATCTGTTTGAAGGATAAAAAACTGCGGTAAAGAAGGGCAGTCCGGCAGAGGCTGCCGTCGCTACGTCCGCCCTTCGCTATGCGCTCATCCTCCTCGGCAAAAAATTTTTGCCTGCGGTGGACTGAAGGGGCTCCCATCGCTACTGCAACCGGGGGCTGTCTGAAAGTCCTTTCATGGCGGAACTGTTTCAGCTTACCAGGCCGCCGTGGAAGTAGCATTCATATACTTTGTCGTTACCGCAGTAAATTTCTTCGTACCCCTGGAACCATTCAAAGCTGCCGTTTACCTTGCACCGGTAAGTAAAGCTGCCGGACTGATAATATTCCGGGCCACGGTATGGCATTTTTTCATCGGCGGTTCGGAGGGCTTCTTTCAGGAAATTTCCGCTGAATGTGTCTTTAAGGACACGGCCAAGATAATTCATGCCGTAAACGGCTTTACCGTCTTTCCATACGGCTTCTTCACCTGCAAATTTTTCACCACCGATATAAGTGTCATGATAGGTAAAGCCGCCTTCTTCATAACGGAAGTCATGGGAATCAAGCCTTGTGGATTCCACTTCGTTCATGAATGCTGCATATGTATTTACGTTTGCCCTGAGTCGGAACCGGATTATTTCGCCGGTTTCGGTTTCATCATGCTTTGCCGGTTCAATTCCACATTCCTGATCGCGTACGAGGTAATCAACAGTTACATGCATCAGGTTGCTTATCATAATAAGATTTGAAATGTCAGGATAGCTTTGTCCTGCTTCCCATTTTGCAACTGCCTGCCGTGAAACATTAATTGCTTCTGCCAGTTCTTCCTGTGTCATTCCCTTGTTTTTTCTCAGTAATTGAAGTTTTTCTGAAAAAATCATTATCATCTGCCTCCTGTTGTCAATATGATTCCATTATATTGAATCCTTTTTATTTGTCATTACACCGGTTGTTGCAGTTTTGTTACTTATGGTTGACACAGGAAGTTGCAACAGCTGGCGATTTTTTGCTCAAGTTCCTCGTCTCTGCTTTCATTTATTGTATTGATGAGTTTTTTAGCTGCATCCTTGTTGTTTTACCTTGCAAACTTCCTTATCAACGATGCCTGTGTAATGGAAAAAAAGCCGTTCAGCCATGCAGGAATCATCCGCTTTAAGGGTCAGTTCATGACTTACATTCCGGGCACAGAAAGCTGTGGTTGATAAAATGCTGGAAGCCGGAGTCCGGCCTGTTTATGATACGGTTGTAAAATCCATTAACGGAAACCAGACAGTAGAATCGGTGACTTTGGAAAATGTAATTACCGGTGAAGTTTCTGTATTGGAAACAGATTCAGTTTTTATTTTTGCAGGAATGCTGCCACAAAATCAGCTGCTGACGGAATTAAAAAAAGACCAGTCCGGATATATCATCACTGATGAAAATATGGAAACTTCCGTAAAAGGAATTCCGGCAGATTGTCACAGCTGTCAATGATGGTGCAATTGCTGCCCATTCTGCCGCAAAAGCCAATTTTACACAAACTTAACAAAATCCTCCCGATAATTTAACACATCTCCTGTAGAGTAAAGCCATCTTATTTTTCGAAAGGGCTTTACCTTTCTCAGGAGATTTATTTTATGAAAACTGTGCTAAAAAAAATTACTGCGGCGGCATTGGTTCTTACTGCTGCTGCGTCTGTTTTTGCAGCCCCAAAATTCAACGGTAAAAAATCAATTTCTGTCATGAGCCGCGAAGACGGAAGCGGAACCCGCGGTGCATTTATCGAACTGTTCGGCATTGAACAGAAAAACTCAAGCGGCAAAAAGGTTGATTACACGACAGACGAAGCCGCAATCACCAATTCAACATCGGTAATGCTTGCAAGCGTTGCAGGTGACACATATGCTGTCGGTTATGTTTCCCTTGGTTCACTGAATGATTCTGTAAAGGCCCTTAAAATTGAAGGTGTGGAAGCAACCGTTGCAAACATCAAAGCTGGCACTTACAAAATCAGCCGACCATTCAACATTGCAGTCCGGGAAAATCTTTCAGAGGCGGCTCAGGATTTTGTAAATTACATTATGAGTCCTGACGGACAGAAAACCGTAGAGAAAAATAAATATATTGCCGTTGACGCAAAATCATTTTCATCAACAAAGGTTTCTGGAAAAGTTGTAGTGGCCGGTTCAAGTTCTGTTTCTCCTGTAATGGAAAAACTGATTGAAGCTTACAAAAGTGTAAATCCAAATGTAAAAGTTGAACTCCAGACAAGCGATTCTACAACAGGTGTTACAAACGCCGCCGCCGGAACTTGTGACATTGGTATGGCAAGCCGTGGACTTAAAGAAACTGAAAAAGCAAAGGGGCTTAAGGAAATTACAATTGCCATTGACGGAATCGCCGTTGTGGTTAACAAGGCAAATCCAATGGACGACGCAACGATAGAAAACGTCCGCAACATATACATGGGTAAAATCCAGAAATGGAATGAAGTAAAATAGGGCGTTTCCAGCGCAGGCGGTGGCCGGCTCAAGGCCTTGAGCAGAAGAATCCTTTGTTTTCTGTAAACAACGGAACCACCGCCTTTACAATTCCTGAAGCAGAACAACTTGTATGAAAACAAAAGAATCTTTATTCAAAATAATTTTTTTGCTCTGTGCTGCATTTTCAATTCTTGCAGTGCTCTTAATCTGTCTGTTCCTTTTTGGTAATGGATTTCCTGCCATTCATAAAATCGGAATGATTGATTTTCTTTTTGGACAGAAATGGAAACCGGGTAATGACCTTTATGGTATTTTCCCGATGATTGTTGGAAGCCTTTATGTAACTGCGGGGGCAATTATTACCGGCGTTCCAGTCGGCCTTATGACTGCGGTTTTCCTTTCAGAATTCTGTCCAAAAAAACTGCATGGAATCCTGAAAAACGGAATTGACCTTCTTGCTGGAATCCCCAGCGTAGTTTACGGATTTTTCGGTTTAATGGTAATCGTTCCTTTTGTAAGGAATGTATTTGGCGGAAATGGAAGTTCAATTTTTACGGCTTCCCTGCTTTTAGGGATGATGATTCTGCCGACGATAATTTCAGTTTCGGAGACCAGCCTGAATGCGGTTCCCCAGTCTTACTACGAAGGCGCAAGGGCTTTGGGGGCACCCCATGAGCGTTCTGTTTTTATGGTTATGCTTCCGGCTGCAAAGTCTGGGATTCTTGCAGGAATAATTTTAGGAATAGGACGGGCAATCGGGGAAACTATGGCTGTAATCATGGTTGCAGGAAATCAGGCAAGGATTCCAGATTCAATTCTGAAAGGCGTGCGGACTTTAACCGCAAATATCGTAATTGAAATGGGCTATGCTGCTGACCTGCACCGTGAAGCCCTGATTGCAACCGGTGTAGTGCTGTTTGTGTTCATTCTTGGAATCAATGTAGCATTCAATGCTGTAAAAAGCCGGGACCAGAAGAACTGATGAAGTCCTGTCATGCAGTTCTTCTGAAGTCAGCATGACGGGATTTATTGGACATCTCCGGGAGATTCAGTTTGTCATTCTGACTTTTGTTCCTACAGCATTTCTTTTTTGCGGCAGTATTCCACTGCTGGAATAAACTGTTCTATGTCTTTTAAAGTATAGCCGGTTTCATCCAAATAAGACTGTCCTGCTGCAAGCTTGCCCTGTAAAAGCAGTTTCCGCATTTCAGGTTCAATTCCAGGTTCAAGATTTGCTTCTGTCAGCAGGACGTAAGACCTTGCAATGTCATACTCTTTTGGACCGTGGCACAGGTTCATAAAATCAATTACAAATATTTCTCCTTCGTCTTTTGAACTCCGGAGCAGATTGCCAAAATGAAAATCGCCATGACATAAACAGTCACCGTCAGGCAGGCGGTTCGTTTCAGGATAGTTAAAGTAATTCAGGAATTCTTTATAAGAAATGCATTCTGTGGAAGTATGATTTATGAATTCCTTATGAATCCGTGCAAGTGTTTTTATCCTTGTTCCTACGTATTCAGTATCCTGGATGTTTGACATTACTTCCTGCAGTAAATCATGGCCAGATATTTTTTCATAAACTATACCGGAACGGTCATCTGCGGCTTCAAAAAGAATTTCGTAAACTTTTGGCGAATGAATCCCTGATTTGTTTACCAGCAAAGAATTATTGTATTCCCGTCTGATGGCATCTTCCGGATATCCTGCTTTAAAAAGTTTGAGGATTTTTCCTTCTCCATAATCATAAACTTCTGCGGTATTCCCTGCTGCTATCTGTTTCATTTTTTCTCTCCTGTAAAAAGTCAATATCTGCAATGCAGGTTTACAAAAATAAAAGGCTATGTATGTAAAGAGTATTGCTGGGCGAATTGCCGTGTGTTTTCTGGGAGTCCATTCAAAATCTTCTACGCATATCCGCTATTTAATCAACACTTTCTACGGACACAGCCTGATTTTATAAACTATATCATACAGCATAAATGATGTTTTTTCCAATGCAGGATTTTGTTTCCAGTGTGGAAAACTCAAGCACCGGGAAAGAAACCTCCGGTCATTTTACCAGAACTTTACATGATTTTAATCATTTCCTTACATTCATTTCTTATAATCTTTTCAAAATATTCATGGGAGAATTTAAAAGATGAAAAATAAGTTGATCCGGGCCGGTGTATATTTTTGTGCTTTACTGACCTTAAGTGTTTTGATTTTCATGCTGGTTTATATTCTGGTAAAAGGTGTTCCGTTTTTGCAGCTTTCACTTTTTGAATTGAAATACACTTCAGAAAACTGTTCGGTGGTTCCGGCTCTGGTAAACACCCTTTGGATGACTTTAATGGCATTGTTCATTGCCTGCCCTTTGGGAATAGGAGCCGCAATATATCTTGTGGAATACTCGAAAAAAGGAAACCGCTTTGTAAAACTTGTGCGGCTCACCACAGAAACCCTGACAGGAATTCCTTCCATTGTGTACGGCCTGTTCGGTATGCTTTTGTTTGTGGGTACCTTGCACTGGGGGTATTCACTTTTGGCCGGAAGCTGTACGGTGGCAATCATGATCCTGCCGGTAATCATGCGGACTACGGAAGAAGCCTTGCTCTCTGTGCCGGATTTATACAGGGAAGGAAGTGCCGGACTTGGTGCAGGTAAACTGCGGACGGTATTTAAAATTGTATTGCCAAGTGCGGTACCTGGAATTCTGAGCGGTGTGATTCTTGCAACCGGCCGTGTTGTTGGGGAAACGGCGGCTTTAATTTACACGGCAGGAACTGTGGCCCAGATTCCGGGAGGAGTTTTTGATTCAGGAAGGACGCTGGCAGTTCATATGTATGTGCTAAGTTCAGAGGGACTGCATACGGACCAGGCCTTTGCTACGGCGGTAGTTCTGCTGGCTATGGTTGTGGGAGTGAATCTGCTGGCTGGAATGCTGGCAAAAAAAATTGGAAATGCGTAAATGAATTCAAAATCATTTTACCCAGACTTTACATATACTTAATCAAATCATAACACCGTTGTTCTAAACTTGACACATGGAAAAAATTAAAATTGAAAACATGGATTTGTTCTATGGGGATTTTCATGCCTTAAAGAATATCAATCTGGACATTGAAGCAAACGAAATTACAGCATTCATCGGACCCAGCGGCTGCGGTAAATCTACCCTGCTGAAAAGTCTGAACCGCATGAATGATATGGTGGAAGGCTGCAGAATTACAGGGAAAATCACATTGGAAGGCAAAGACATCTTTGACCGCCACATGGATGTGAACTTTCTGCGGAAAAAAGTCGGAATGGTTTTTCAGAAGCCGAATCCTTTTCCGATGAGCATTTATGACAATATTGCTTATGGCCCGCGGACTCACGGCATCAAAAGGAAAACTGAACTTGATGAAATTGTTGAACAGTCTTTGAAAAATGCAGCAATCTGGGATGAAATGAAAGACAATCTGAAAAAATCTGCGCTGGCTTTAAGTGGCGGTCAGCAGCAGCGTCTTTGCATTGCCCGCGCCCTTGCTGTTGCGCCGGATGTTCTTTTAATGGACGAACCTACTTCTGCACTGGATCCTATTTCAACTTCTAAAATTGAGGACTGTGTTATGCAGCTGAAAGAAAAATACACAATTGTAATTGTCACCCACAATATGCAGCAGGCTGTGCGAATCAGTGACAGGACGGTTTTTTTCCTGCTGGGAGAAATAATCGAAACCGGTGTAACGGAGCAGATTTTCAGCATGCCGAAAAATCAGAAGACGGAAGATTATATAACAGGCAGGTTTGGTTAAGGAGCATTGCAAGGAGAAGTCTTTCTCCTTCAGGAGGGTTTTATGCGTGAAAAATATGAAGAGGGATTGCGGCATTTGAATGCTTTAATCATTACCATGGGACAAATGATTGAAGTTGCAATTGAAAGTTCCATACTGGCATTGATGGCCCACGATACAGTGGCTGCGGATGCCATCATACGAGCTGATGATGCTGTTGACGAAAAAGAAAAGGAAATTGAACAGCTTTGCATAAAGCTTCTTTTACAGCAGCAGCCCATGGCTACAGATTTACGGCTTGTTACAGCTGCTTTAAAAATGGTTACTGATATGGAACGCATTGGCGACCATGCAGGTGATATAGCTGACTTGTTGAAACAAATGTGCATGGCCAGTGAGACAGGTGAAGATGTTCTTGGCAAACATATCAATCTTTTACTGGATGAAATGGGAACAGCCATACAGAAAATGTTGAAGGAAAGCATTGAAGCTTACATTAACCGGGATTTAGGAATGGCAAAAAATGTAATTGCCAGTGATGATGTGGTTGATGATCTGTATCATAAAATCAAAAGCGAACTTGTCTGGCAGATTCAGAATAAGACGAATCTCGGGGAACAGATTGCAGACTATCTTTTGATTGTAAAATATTTTGAACGTATTGGCGACCATGCAACGAACATTGCAGAATGGGTGATTTTTGCAATGACAGGGGATTTGAAGTGGGTATAAAAAAGGATGCCCTGATTCTTACCGTCTGTGTTTTTGTTGCAGGTATTCTTCTGTTGATTCCTACCGGTTTTGAAGACGCACTGCAGTTTAAAGATGCTGAAAAATGTAAGGTACTTGTGGAACAAGTTGATGATTCCCGCCTGATTGATACCGGGCTTATCAGAAGCGGACAGCAGGTTTGCAGTGTAAAAATACTTTCCGGAAAGTTTAAAGGCCGCCGGACTGAAGGCTGGAACATGTTGGGCGGTTCCCTGTCACAGGATAAACTTTTCAGGGCAGGTGATAAAGTTCAGGCGGTTATTCATTACGGTGAGGGTGAAGGGGGAACAGAGTTTTATTCCGTAAACCTGATTGATTATTACCGGCTGAAAGTTGAACTTATTCTTGCACTTGCATTCGGAATTTTTCTGATTGCATTTGCAGGAACAACAGGTCTCCGTTCTGTCTTTTCCTTTATAATTACTATCCTTGTTTTATGGAAAATACTTGTTCCCTTATACCTTAAAGGTTTAAATCCAGTCCTTACCGGTATCCTTGTGGTGGGAATGATGACCTTCGTAATCCTTGCACTGATTTACGGTTTTGACAGAAGGCTGGTTTCATCTTTTTCCGGTGCAATGTCTGGAACTTTGTTTGCGGCATTCCTTTCTATTTTATTTACTAGAGTTTTTCACATTCACGGCGCAGTAATGGCAAATTCGGAAGCACTTCTTTATTCAGGTTTTCAAGACTTGAATCTGACACAGATTTTTATGGCATCGGTTTTCATTGGTGCCAGCGGTTCTGTCATGGATTTAAGTGTGGATATTACAAGCGCTGTCGATGAGGTTGTGAAAACAGCAAAAGGAAAAGGACTGGTCATCACCCCGGTGGAAGCCGTAAAATCAGGACTTGCAGTTGCCCGTGCTGCTATGGGAACAATGACCACAACACTTCTGCTGGCTTATTCCGGAACATGCATCGCCCTCCTTATGACCTTTATGGCTCAGGGAACTCCTCTTTACAACATTCTGAACAACAACATAGTTTCCGCAGAAATAATCAACACTATTGCTGGCAGTTTTGGCCTTGCCATGACTGCTCCGTTTACTGCAGTAATTGCAGGCAATGTGATAAGCAGATAATTTTTACATACACTTCACACAGCCTTCATTGAGACTTAACACAAATCAAGTAAATTATGGCTGTCATCTGAAATAAAAGGCAGGAATGAAAGCCAAATCTAAACTGGATGACAGGGATTTATATGAAAAAGATTATGACAGTTGTAGCTGCGTCAATTCTGGCATGCAGTACAATTTCGGCACAGTCTCTTAAGCTGGTCAACACATTCGGTGGAGACAGCGACAGTACAGGTGGTTCTGATTTGTTCATTTTTGAAAATCAGAAAAATAGTAATGGAAATTATACGGATGGATTTTCAAATACAACAAGAGTCAGTAACAGACTCCAGCTTGATGCAAATACAGAAATGTTTGATTCCCGTCTCAGGATGGAAATTGGAACGACAAAATTGAATGGTAAGGATAGTACGGTACGCTTCCGTGGATATGGACGCTTTAAGCCCGCCGGTCAATTCAATCTGATTGCCGGTAATGAGATTTTTACAAAAGTTCCTGTAACTGCCGGATATCTTGCTGCAAGTGATGATTATCCAAAATATGCAAGAATCCTTCAGAATGGTTTTGGAGCAATCAGCAACTGGGCATTCGGAGATGAAAAAAATATTACAATGAATTTTGCCGGCGGCGTAAAGGGAACTGACGGTTCATTCATTGATGCAGATAAATTCGGTCTGGATTTTGGATTCAATTTTGGCGTTAAGAAAGTATTCGGCTTAGGTGGTTCATTCCAGAATGTCACTGGAAACCAATATGCAGCCAGTGGTTTTGCAGGATTGAATGCAGTTGAAAATCTTATACTGAATGCAGGTTACATTTATAACGCATCTGATACCGACTTCATCACGAAGGCTGCAAAAAATGCAGTCAGTTTTACAGCCGGATATAATTTCAAAGATGCCGGCCTTTTCATTGCTGTGGATGTCGTTTCAGGATTGGACAATGAATATCTTGTGAATGGCAATGTAAAAAAATATTTGAAAAATGGTAATGACCTGATTCCTTTCCAGACAAAAGTGAATATTGCTTATAATGTGACTGAATCAGTGACAATAGGTGCAAAGGCAAAAATATCCACGATGATAGGTGATGATGATTCAATGATGTCTGAAATATATCCGAATGTCAGCTATAAACTTTCAAATAGTTTTGGAACAATTTCGACTGGTGTGCGTTTCATAACTGACTCAAAAAATCTTACAAAGATTTCCATTCCAGTAACATGGAAATGTACTCTTGCTGACATCAAAAAATAATACGGAGTATGTAAAATGAGAAATTCAATTGTGAAATCAACAGCATCTGCAATCATGCTTGCCGCCATGAGTATGACTACAGTTCATGCAGAAACAAAAACCGCAGTAGCATCAAGTGGTAAAGGTACTCCAAAATATGTGTTCATGTTTGTTGGCGACGGAATGAGTTATCCACAGATTCAGAGTGCAGCTTACTACACTGGTAAAGATGCAGCCGGCATTGTTGACGATGTAAAAAAATCTTCTAACGCTTCTGACTCACCGGAAATGAAGGCCCTGAGCTTTTATCAGTTCCCGATTGCGGGTTCAGCAAGCACTTACGATGCAACTTCTTTTGCACCTGACTCTGCTTCTACTGCAACATCAATTTTCACAGGTTACAAGACTCACTCTTCTTCAATCAATGTGGACATTTCTAAAAAGATTAAATACCGCACAATTGCAGAACAGCTTCGTGATCAGAAAAAATGGAAGATTGGTGTAATTTCGACTGTAAACTTGAATCACGCAACACCTGCTGCAACTTATGCTCACCAGGCAAGCCGCAAATCAAATTACCCAATCGGACTTGAACTCGTTGAATCCAACTTTGATTATTTTGCCGGCGGTGCTTTGATGGAACCACAGGATAAGAACAAAGACAAAACTTCAATTTACGATCTGGCAAAAAATGCCGGATACACAGTTTGCTTTGATCAGAAATCTGCAGCTGGTCTTAAGAATGGAGACAAAGCTCTTGTTGTTGCAGAAACTCTTGCTGATTCAGATTCCATGAGCTACGACAATGACCGCAAAAACGGAGAATGGGCTTTACGTGATTATGTTAAAAAAGGAATTGAAGTTCTTGATAACAAGACAGGTTTCTTCATGATGGTGGAGGGCGGAAAAGTTGACTGGGCCTGCCATGCAAACGATGCCCGCTCTTCAATTGCCGACACACTTGCTTTGAGTGAAGCTGTAGAAGAAGCAATCGACTTTTACAACAAGCATCCAAAAGAAACACTCATCATCGTAACAGCCGACCACGAAACAGGCGGACTTACAATCGGTTACGCTGGAACAGACTACAATCTTTTCTTCCGAACTTTGGACGGCCAGAAAATCTCTTATGCAAAGTTTGATTCAGATTATGTTTCTGCATACAAGAAAAACCAGACAAGCTTTGAAGATGTAATGAAAGATGTTGAAAAATTTTTCGGACTTAAACTTCCAGGAAGCAACGGCAGCAACAAAAACGGTGGACTTGTCCTTACAGATTACGAACTTGGCCGCATCAAAACTGCTTACGAAAAGACAATCAAAAATGATAAGTCTCGTAACCAGCAGGAATACGACCTTTACGGAACTTATGAACCTTTGACAATTACAATCACTCATGTGCTCAATGCTAAGTCTGGCCTTGGTTGGACAAGCAACAGCCACACAGGTTTACCAGTTCCAGTATTTGCCCTTGGTGCCGGTCAGGAAGAATTCAAAGGCTTTTATGACAACACAGAAATCTACAACAAGATGGCAAAGCTTACTAAGGTTGTGAAGGATTAATTATAAGAAATAGATATTTCGGCCGGAAGTATTACTTTTCCTCCTTAAGTAGTATTTCCGGTTTTTTTGGAGAAAATTATGATTAAAAAAAATATTGGTGCATCAATGTTGGCAATTTCACTTTTTTCTGTTTCAGTATTTGGAAATCCTGCGCAGAAAAAAATAAAAGTTAAGACAGAAGGTGCAAACATTCCTTATAAAATCTTAAAAACAACAGATGCCGGTGTTGAAATCCGTAAAGGCGGTTTTGGTTCAGATGCCTGTGCTTATCCTGGGGACAGTTCGAAATTTTATCTGGTAACTGATCGTGGTCCGAACATTGATTACAAAGGACCGGAAGGAAAAGGAAAATTATTCCCGGTTCCAGAATTCAATCCGGAGATTGGATTGTTTCAGATTCAGAAAGATGGAAGTGTAAAACTGCTTAAAACAATCAGTCTTAAAAATCCTGACGGAAAGAAAATTACAGGACTTCCAAATCCGGAAGGAAAAGGAGCAACTGGCGAAATTGCTTATGATTTGAACGAAAACCTTCTTGGTCTTGATGAATACGGTCTGGACAGTGAAGGTCTTGTTGCCATGAATGACGGGTCGTTCTGGATTTCTGATGAATACGGACCTCACATTGTTCACTTTTCTAGAAATGGAAAAGAACTTGAAAGAATCAGTCCTTACGGCATGACAACAAACGGAAGAAAAATTCCGGCCGTGCTCGCAAACCGTCGTGCTAACCGTGGAATGGAAGGCCTTGCAAAAACTCCTGATGAAAAATATCTGGTGGGAATCATGCAGTCTACACTTTACAATCCTTCAAAAAAAGAAATTGTAAACAATCGGCTTATTCGTATTGTAAAGTTTGAACTTGCAACTGGAAAAACATGGCAGTATTTATATCAGCAGAATAAAGAAACTGATTCCTGCTGTGGAATTACTGCCCTTTCTAATGACGAGTTTATTGTAATTGAACGGGATGGAAATTTCGCAGGCGAAAAAGATGCTTACAAATATCTTTTCAAAATTAATTTGAAAGATGCTACAGATGTAAATGGGGACATGACTTCTAAGAACGGTATGCTGATTGACGGAAAAACTTTGGAACAGTGTACTCAGGCAGAAGTTCTTGATGCAGGAATTACATTTGTAAAAAAAGAATTGATAACAGATTTAGTTACAGAAATTGCTTATGGTCACGACAAGCTTGAAGGACTGTGGCTTTTGGACGATAACACAATCTGTGTTGCAAACGATAACGATTTTGCATTGATCGAAAAAGACAACAAACTTTACCAGAAAATTCTTCCTGGAACAAATAACCCTGAAGATGATGTCATTTATTCTGTAAAGTACTAAAGCTGTTAGTAAAAATAGCGTTAGTGCATGGAACCCCGGAGTTGACAGTTTGCGAAGTAAACTGTCAATGAGCGTCAGTGAAGGGTGGAACGCACGACCGGCTGCGAATGCAGCTGGGAACGCCCAGATTTATAGAGGCAGAAGTTGAAAGACAAAGCGAAGATTTTAAAGGACATAATAGAAAACAAAAGAATATACCCGGTTTATCAGCCCATAATCAATTTGTCGGAAAATGGGATATATGGATATGAAGCACTTTCTAGAGTCTGTATAAAAACTGATTTCAATATAGAGCAATTATTCTGTCTGTCGGAAAAATTGGGAATGATTTGGGAACTTGAAGAACTTTGCAGAAAGAAAGCATTGAAAAACGCAATAAACAAACCGGCTGGAACGAAATTATTTTTGAATGTAAATCCGAATGTACTTCTCGATAAAAAATTTGAAAGTGGAATAACTTCAAAATTCATAGAAAAATACAAACTGCAGCCAGAAGACATTGTATTTGAAATTACAGAACGTACACCGATTCAGTCAAAGAATCTGTTTAAGAAAGTCCTGCGACATTATACTGATCAAGGCTATATGGTAGCAATTGACGATTTTGGTTCAGCATATGCCGGCTTGGACAGGCTTTGCAATATAAAACCGGCTTTTCTAAAACTGGATTCATCATTAATCAAGAACATAGAAACAGATAATGTAAAAGAAAGCTTGGTAAAACATATGATTCAATTTTGTAAAGAAACTTGCATTAAAGTAATTGCCGAAGGAATTGAAACTGAAATTGAAGCTGCAATAATTAAGGATCTGGGAGCGGATTTCGTGCAAGGCTATTACTATGCAAAACCCTCTGAGAATTTTCAATATAAGCCTGAATGTGCGGCTTTTGAAGTTTTGTCATCCTAAAGCTGAGTCTGTCATCCCGGAATGAATTCAGCATGACCTAAGACTATTTTGATGAAGGGGAAAGCCTTCCCCTGGTTCGCACTACGTTGCTCACCACCCCTTCTAACGGGCCTCAATCGGCGGCCCGTAACGCCCTGCCTTTTTCAGTGGCTTCCAAAAATTGCCGGTGATGCGGCGGACATCAATCTGAGCCGCTGGTTCCTTTTTTACGGAACTGGAAAAACTTGCCCGCAGTTATTCTTTCAGCAAAAGAAATGCAATCATTGACAAAAAAAGATAGTGAAAAGTTTCAAAATAATGTGTATGTAAGGTGCTATGAGGATGTAAATAAAAAAGGTCAGGCAACAGTCATTTGGCTTGTGGGTGTTGTAAGAAAATACGAAGATGGGGATTTTCTAGTTAGTGTTTATGACAGAAGCGAAGAACAAATTAGAAATCAGTTTATAGAATCCGACAAAGTATTTTCAGGTTCAACAAAAAGCTAGACTATAACCTAAACAATAAAAATCTTCATAGTAGAATTTTATCAGTTACTGGGCTTCGACTATGACTACCAATGCACCCAACCGTCCATGAATTCACATTACTATTATTTTGGTTCAAGTTCAAGTGATTTTGTCATTATGCTACCAAAGGCAATGCAGGTCTTACTGGAATCAACTTGCTTAAATCTACCTTTTCGGTAGTGAATACGAAGGAAAATCAGCCTAGTTAAAGTGTCCAATAATTGGGGTGCACTTCATAAGTGTGGGTGTCCTTTTTATTTTCGGCTATGTCCAGCTATAGTGTTGCTGAGTGACAACGAATTTCGAGGTATTGATGTTCTGATAGAAGCATTTCTACTCTATGCTGATGAAGGCTATGTAGAATTAATGATGAAATTAACTGCATAATCGTGAAAAAAAAGTGGGACGCAGGGAAAAAAGCAAAGGTAGGGAGCGACGGCATCAGCCGGCAGAACTCACGAGGTGAGTTTTGAGCGAGTCTCCGAGAAGCTGTGCTTCGAAGGCGGAAGGGAGCGACGGTAGAGCCGGAAAATTGCGAAAGCAATTTTAGTGACTCTCGAAGCAGCTGTGCTGTGTACGTTGCCTCTGGGGGATGCCTTGGCTTTTTTACCGTCGCTGGGACCCACTTTTTTTAGTAAAATGCAGATTTTTAGCAACACTTTTTACGGACATAGCCTTTTATAAAAGCAGTTTTTTAAATACTTTTTACGGATATGACATAAGGTTTACCATTTCTATGACTTTCAGGAAAAGTGCGGGCAATGGACAGGATTTTTCACAGATCAGTACTGTACCTTACAATTGTCCAGGAAGGACCAGTTTTTCCTTTGGTGGAAACTTTGCGTCAAAAGCTTCAAACGCAGACGGATTTTCTTCGGCGGCAAAGTAACATGCCGGTGTAGAATATTCACCGGTGGTTCCGGCAAGATAGCCTGGTTTAAGTTCCTTGCACAAGAAGAAACCTGAGTCTGCTCCCTCCGGAAGTCCGTGATAGCGGATTCCGTATTCCGAGGCACAGGTAAAGCCGCTTTTTCCATAAAAGGCAATGTTTCCTTCAAAGCAGACGGCACCAAATCCCATTGACGCAGCCTTTGCCAGTGAAAAATCCAGCAATGCCTTTCCATAACCATTCCGCTTTAAATCATTAGCAATGCATATGGGCCCCATTGTAAGGATGGGACATTCGGTGCCATCATCTTTTGCAATCTTTGCCTTGACGAAAACGTTCTGCCCGATGATCTTTCCATCCTGTTCCATTACAAAGTCAAGTTCCGGAATAAAATCAGGATTATTGCGCAGGTTGTGCAACACGAAATGTTCAGTACAGCCGGGACGGTAAACATTCCAGAATGATTCCCGGACAAGATTTTCCACTCCGGCATGGTCAGCAGGAGTTTCCAGACGGATGATGTAATTATTCATTTTATAAATCCTCTCTAGTTGGAATAGTAAAACAAAATTTACGGACTGTCATTAAAGTACCGGTTTAAGGGAACCTCCGGCAATTGCAATTTTAAAAATGACTTGTAATTCTTACTCCTTCAGTGAGTTTTTAAGCTTGATTTTGAACCGGCAGATTGCTTTTCTGTATTTCTGATATTAAAATGAAAACATGGACAACATAAAGAAACATGTTTTAATCATTCTGGTGGTCATGCTTGCCGCATTCAACATTTACCATATCATCACTTCGGTCAGGAATTCTGCAAATCAGGAATGGCAATATACGCTTTACATTGGAACAAATGATAAGGATACATATCAGCCTGAAATTCCTTATGACGAAGCCTTGAAGATGGTTGCACAAATCTGTTCGGAACATCTGGAAGGCTACACGGTCTTTGATGCAGACGGTTATTGGACGGATGAAAAAGGAATGCCCAGTTCGGAACGGACCATTGTGTGCAAAATTTATCAGACGGATTCAGAGACTATAAAAAAAATAATTGGAGACGTACTTGTACGCCTTAATCAGAATTCCGTCCTTGTAGAAAAAAGTGAAGTAAAGACTTTTTTTGTGACAAGGGAAGGTGGAATGTAGGAAAAGAAAGAAATATCTTGGATAGGCAGTAATGCACTTGCCGGAAATACAAAACCGGTTCCAAGCGACGGTAAAAAAGCGGGCTCCTTCAGGAGCCTTGTATCCCCAGAGGCAACGTGCACAACACAGCTTCTCGGAGACTCGCTCAAAACTCACCTCGTGAGTTTTGCCGGCTCTGCCGTCGCTCCCTACCGCCTTCGAAGCATAGAGTAGAAGTGCTTCTATCAGAACATCAATACCTCGAAATTCGTTGTCACTCAGAAACAGTATAGCCGGACATAGCCATTTTAAAAATAAATTTCACTTTTCAGCAGTTTAAGATTAAATTCTTTTCATGAAGATTGAAATAAAAAAGTTCGATGAAAACACTCTGGCAGTTTCATTTCCTGAAACATTTACACAGGAAATGCTGCATGCCGTAAAGTCGGTTCCGTACAGACATTGGGATGATGAACATAAAGTCTGGCTCATCCCCGACAATGATTTTTCCAGAAAAATCCTGATGCAGAATCTGGAAAAGGTGCGGAATGCAGATATCCGTAAGATTCCTGGTACGCATGGAATTCCGGAAGCAGAACTGAAGAAGCTGGATGAGGCGCTAAAAGTAAAACATTACAGCGAGCGGACTTCGGAATGTTACCGGCGGTGGGTCAGGGAGTTTTTGACAACCTTTAGCGGAATTACAGATACAGGACAGAAAGAAATAAACAGATTCCTTACAGACCTGGCAGTAAAAAAGCATGTGAGCCCGTCTACACAGAACCAGGCTCTTTCAGCACTGCTGTTTTATTTCCGCTTTGTAAAAAATGCGGATCCGGTTGAATTAAGTTCCGTCATCCATGCAAAGAAAAAGCAAAGGATACCGGTTGTTTTCAGCCGGCAGGAAGTCATAGCCGTATTGAATAATATGTCTGGAAGCAAACAGCTGGCTGCAGAACTCATGTATGGAACGGGAATGAGGATTAACGAAGTCCTTGCCCTGCGGATCCTTGATGTAGATTTTGACATGAAGGAAATTATCGTCAGACATGGGAAAGGCGACAAAGACAGGCACGTCATGCTTCCCCAGACACTTATACCGAAATTAAAGAATCATATGACAGCCGTGTGGAACATACACAAAAAAGACCTTGCAGACGGATGGGGTGAAGTTGCCCTCCCGAATCAGGTTGCAGGAAAGTTTCCTTCAGCAGGAAAAGAATTCAAATGGCAGTGGCTTTTTCCGCAGGCCAACCGTTGGAAAAACGATGCAACAGGCAAAGAAGGCCGCTGGCATCTGGATGAATCCCTGCTGCAGAAAGCCGTAAAAAAAGCTGTTTCTGAAGCTGGCATCAATAAAAATGCAAGCTGCCATACTTTCAGACATTCTTTCGCTACACACCTTCTGGAAAACGGCTACGACATCAGAACCGTCCAAGAACTTCTGGGACACTCCGATCTCAGGACAACAATGATTTACACTCATGTCTTGAACAAAGGTGCCGGCGGAGTTATCAGTCCCCTGGATAGAATGTAATCTTATGTGTATCCGTATAAAATTCTGACAAAAATATTAAGTGGTGGTATAATAAGGCTGTCGGTACCTGCCGTGAAATTTATGCGGACACTTTTTGCGCGATAACGTTTTTATGGCGGATACGGAGAATATGTGTTAGGTTGATGGCGCACTGCGCCACTTATTGTTAATAAGGAAAATCTTCCAGCATATTTTCTCGATATTAAGAAAATAAAATCTAAGGAGGATTTTATTATGAAGAAGTTTACAACTGTGTTTGTAAGTTTATTAATGATGGGTGCTGTTTTTGCACAGGCAAAAGTACTGGATGAGAAATCAGCTTTTTATGTTTACTTAAAAGGAACAAAAGTTACACTTAATTCCGATGAAGAATTGGATTATGCAAAATCTTTTGAATATGCAACATATAATAAATATAAAAATGATGAATTTGAATGGGATGAACAATTTTCAAATATCAAACAGTCACTTAATAAAAAAATAGCTGATGCTGATTTAGATTCTGTTTATACTATTGTCACAAACGTAGAATTTGGTGATTATGATTTTACAAATGAAGGTTTTCCTGTTTCAATTGGCGAAGGTACTTTTTTCCCTTTCAATCATTTTG
>JAZLGS010000083.1:0-148830 GCA_045616425.1 Treponema sp. | reverse complement strand
CTGGACAATGCTGTCAGAGAAAAAAGACTTTGACGGCACAAAGATGATGGGAACTTACAAAAGACCAAATCTTGCTGAACAGGCTCTTTCAGATTGAAAAATTAATATTAAGTCGACATGCTCGTTGACTTTTTATGGGAGAAAAATGCCCAGCTGCATAGAATATCTGCCAATAATTGAATCCAGCTACAAACCTACTGCAAGGCCGGTCTCTGGAAAATCCGTAGGAATGTGGCAGTTCATGGAAAACAGCGTACATCCATATCTTAGGCTGGATGAATGGATAGATGAACGCCGTGACCCTTGGAAATCCACTGACGCAGCAATAATGAAACTTAAAGATAATTACATGATGTTCGGGGACTGGCAGATTGCAATCGCAGCATACAACTGCGGAGCCGGAGCAATGAAAAAAGCACTGCGTAATTCCGAAAAAAAGGATTTCTGGAGCCTGAGCGCACAGAAACTGATTCCTGACCATACGATACGGTATATCCCGAATTTCCTTGCAGTTTCCGATGTCATACAGAATGCCGCATACTACGGAATGGAACTTCCTGAAATCAAAATAGACGAAGAAACATACTCCCCGTTTTATGACTTTGATTATGTTACGGTAAAAGGCCAGGTCTCACTTGAACGGATAGCAGCAGAACTGAGGCTGGACACACAGATATTGGAAAGGCTCAATCTTGCACTTATAAGGGGCTGTACACCACCTGACACTGAATACACAATCAGAATCCCCAGCGGAATGAAAGTTTCTGCAGAAGAAGCACTTTCTGCTATTTATAACGCAAAATAATGCCGATAACTCAAAAGATGAAAAAGATTTTATTTAAAGGGCTGGTCGTTTCAGCCTTCATGTTCATAATTTCACAGAATGTCCAGGCTGCCGGCCAGGAAAAGAATACCCACACAATTGAATCAAGGAGTCATATCAACTGGATCCAGAAGACATTTGATTCTGACATTTCCCTTGATGTGGATAAAGCAGGAATTCCGATGCCGTCAGGAAAAGTTTCAGCAACAGACAGGATCAATTCAAGGATTCCGAATCTTGTAAAAAACCCGCTGCTGACACTGTATCTTGATTCAAGCCATCAGCTGGGGGACATGATTCTGGAAAACGACATCACCTTCGAAGACCTTTGCGAAATAATCAACACCAGCAAAAAGACCCTCGGTCACTTCTCGGATGATTCATCTCTTTTCAACATGAAGCATTCCATAAAGATTGATGAAATAGGTTCCCTTTTTGTACGGCACAATGCTGCTTATGCAGGAAAAAAATCAATCGAAAGGATTTCGTCACGACCATACACAGGAATCATCATTGATGCAAGAGGACAGTTTCCAGTCCACGGGGAATTCATCGAATCAAAAGTACATCCGTGCTTCTTTCCGCGCATCCTTAACGAAAACATTGATGTAGTTTACGAAAGGAGCATGATGGAAAGCCGGAAGGAAAAAAATGAAGGCTTGTGCCATTATGATTTTTCTGATGACGAAGGAAAATACAGGGACAGGGCTGGAAGCGACCCGCTCCACATAATTGCAAAGAAGACTTACGGACATAACAGGACAGACATAATAATCAGCAATGAAGATGCACTGAAGATTGTTTCAATTCCTGAAAACCAGAAGCTTTTAAAGGAAGGAAAAGTCGTCATCCTCCTTGACAAGGACGAACTTGTATATGACGTAAGCGCACCGGATAAAGACGTTGAATACTATGTTACATACAGGAAACTGAAAATGTACAATCCGTCAAAATTACTGGCAACAAATTTTGAAGACGGTCCGGATGGAATCAGGTTTACATTTAACCTGAATTACATTGCAGATTCGGCAGAACTGCTTCCTTCAGAATTACAGAGGATTACAAACCTTGCAGAAATGCTTAAAGAAACCCTGAAGAACGATACATATACGATTTTTGTTGCAGGACATACTGCTGACATCGGGCAGCACGAAAACCAGATGAAGCTTTCTGTGGAAAGAACCCAGACCGTCATCAAGGCACTGGTAAAAGAAGGCTTTGCCGAAGAACTGTTCACGTACAGAGGTTATGGCGAAACAGTTCCAATCGGTGACAACAGTACACCGGAAGGCCGTGCCGAAAACCGCCGTGTAGAAATCACATTGAGGCCAAGGGCAACCTACATACAGTATACAAACTGACTGCCCTGACCTTACATTTCCAGTTCAGGACCAAAACCATCCGGTAAGGGAGCCGTAAAACACAACGGTCTGCCGTCTGCCGGATGTTTTATTTTAAGGCAGTATGCATGAAGATGAATCCGTTCTGATTCCCTGCCGCCATAAAGTACGTCACCCAAAATAGGAAAACCTTTCTGTGAAATATGCACCCGTATCTGATGCGTACGGCCGGTAACAGGATGCGCATCAACATACAAAAGTCCACCATTCTGTCCGGCGACATGAAATTCAGTCAAGGCATATTTTCCACCATCAGACGGACTTACACTACCCCACCGGCAGCCGGCACTTTTTGCACTGACACGGCCAAGATGATTTTCCACATTAAAATCAGAAGGTAAGCCGGTAGAAAGTCCTTCGTGTTTTTCATGCGCACTTCTCTTTAAGAACATAGAAGCCTTTCCGGAATCTTCTAGTGCATGAGGAAGACAGCACACAGCCCTGTATATTTTGGAAATCTGCCTTTCTCCGCCATTTTCCAGCATTGACGAATCAAACATATCATGCAGGGCACCGTTTACTGTACGCTGTTTTGAAAAAAGGATGACACCGGAAGTATCACGGTCAAGACGGTGCATGATGCCGGCATAAGGCGGATTCTTCAGTTCAGGATTTTTTGAATGGAGATAGCGTATCACAGCCTGATGAAGGTTATCCCGGCTTTCTACAATAGTAGATTCAACAGGAAAATGACAGGGTTTGTTCACCACAAGAATGTAATCATCCTCGTATATCACTGAATCAGAAGTCAGTTCAAATTTTATGTCATCATTCTGCTTTTCAAAAAAAAGTTTATCAATATCCACAGCTACTGTAATGGAAGAACCTTTTAAAAGCGTATATCCAGGAACCCTTATCTGGCGGCCGTTTACAGACACTTTTCCGGCAACAACAAGACGTCTCAGCTTGCTGTTCGAAATTTCCATTTTCTGTTCATCAGGCAGCTTTCCGGGAAGGTTAGCACGCAGGAATGAATCCAGCCTGCACTCTTCATGAACCTTAAACACTATTTCTTTCATCATCAGATTATTTTATAGTCAGGATATTCAGGACCGGCAAAAACCTTTATATGGCACTCTTCCATGCACACGTTATCAGCAAAAGATGAAATTGAATATGCTGCCGGACTAAGAAGGTCATCAGGATTGAATGAAGTCGCCATTTCACATTCTTCACCTTCGCCCTCAACTCTGGAAAATGCACCATTCAGACGGACAATGTCATAAACCACAGGAAAAAGATGCTCCATTTTCTTTTCTTCGTATTTCAATTCCAGAAAAAGAACCTGCATTTTTTCTATTTCAGTATGCTTCAGGTCATATGGATTTCCACATTTTGATGCGTCACAGTTATTACAACGCTGCCATTCTGCAAAATCCGCAAAGAACTTTGCAGGAGAAATCTTCAACGGCTGCAAAACAGAAAGAAACCATGGAACTGCCCTGCCGAATGAGTAAAATACTGTGGCAGCAAATGCAATTGAGCGGGCAAAGGAAATGTCCTGGGAAGAAAAAGTTCCGGTACACTTCTGCATTTTTTCTGCATCCTTTGAATGGAGCTGGGCAAAATCAATATGGTTCGGATAAAGGGAAACTGCAAAATCCAGCCTGTCCCGGAACAGTTTTAAAGAATCCCCCGGCTGTACGGCATAATCCATCATGAAACCGAACACAAGCCCGGCATTATTCAGAAGGGTTGCCTTTTTTGAGTATAATTTCTTGTCAAAAAGATAAAGGGACTGGATTCCACCGGATTTTTTTCCGGCACATTCCTTTGACGTTCCACAGAGATTTATTTCAAATGAGCAGAATATTTCCAAAGCAGCATTTATGACTTCAAGATCAATTACTTCAGGATTGACCACAATTGAAATATATACTTCCGGAATATGAACTGCTGCTTTTTTTAAAAATTGGAGCAACGCATTTTTTTTGGAAGCAATTTCCTGATCATGGACAGAAAGCTCCGTAATGCCTTTTTCTGCAAAGGAAGCAAGCTGCATGTCTAAATCTTTTAAGGAAAAATTGTACTCAGTCGGTTTCATAAGGTTACCTGTATCAAAAAAAAGTCATGCAGATTCTGTCTTTTAGACAATATCCACATGACATATAAGGACTTCTGTAAAAAAATCAGTTCTAGTTCAACTGGAGGAGTTTAATGCCGTTTTTAGAGCATTCTTCAATCATTGCATCAGGCCAGATGCTTACCTGGGTTTCTCCAATATGGGCTTTTTTCAAGAGGAACATGCAGAGCCTTGACTGACCGATACCGCCGCCAAGAGTCTGTGTAAGCTTTCCATCCAGAAGTTTTGAATGGAACATGAGTCCGGCTCTTTCAGGGCATCCTCTTTCTGCAAGCTGGGCCTTAAGTGAAGCTGGAGAAACACGTATTCCCATTGAAGAAAGTTCAAAAGGCTGCTGAAGGACTTCGTTCCATACGATGATGTCGCCGTTAAGACCGCGGTGACCGTCACCAGTTTCAGTAATCCAGTCGTCATAGTCAGGAGCGCGGCCGTCATGGATGGAACCGTCAGGAAGTTTTCCACCAATACCGGTAATGAAAACAGCGCCATACTTTTTTGCAACTGCAGCTTCCCTTTCCTTTGGAGAAAGGTCAGGATACTCCCTTACCAGGTCATCGCTGTAAAGCAGTTTGATTTCTGCGGGAAGCACAGGTTTAATCTGGCTGTAACGGTCATAAATATAGAATTCTGCACGCTTGATACAGCGGTAAACTTTTTTTACGATTTCGTGAAGGTAAAAAACAGTGCGGTCTTTCTCATCAATTGCCATTTCCCAGTCCCACTGGTCTACATAAAGGGAATGAACGGCATCAAGACCTTCGTCAGGACGGATGGCATTCATATCCGTATAGACACCGAAACCTTCAGGGAGCCCCAGTTCAGTTACCTTAAGGCGCTTCCATTTTGCAAGTGACTGGACGATTTCAAGCTTCTGCTCATTCAAGTCCTTTACAGGAAAATCAACTGGACGTTCAATACCGTTAAGGTCATCGTTGACACCAGTTCCTGAACGTACGAAAAGTGGAGCAGTTACACGTGTAAGATTAAGTTCCGTAGAAAGTGCAAGCTGGAAAAAATCCTTTAAAAGTACGATTGCATGTTCTGTTTCTTTTTCTCCCAAAAGGGATTTGTAATTCTTCGGATATGAAGATTTAGCCATTTTATATACCTCTGAAAATTTACCTTTAAATATGGATTCCTATTTTAGCACTGCGTGTAAAATTTCACAATATGTGTTATAATGATTTTTATGAAGCGTTTTTCTTTTACCCTCCCGTTGATAATCATCATATGCATAATATTCCTTGCTGCTGCCTTTCTGCTCACGAACCATCCTGAAGCAGTGGCAGAAGTCACAAAGACAATCCAGTTACAAAATGAAATATGGACAACACCCCATGATTCCGTCCAGTCTGAAACACAGAACGGCACCATACCCGATTTTGCAGGAATCGAAATTCCGCTCTGCAAGGGAACCGGAAGCAATGCGCCTGATGACGGACACAGTCACGAAATAATCACACATTCAGGATACACATTGTGTTACCGGGAAGAATACGAGCAGCCGGAATGGGTGGCTTATGAACTTGATACGGAAAAACTTGTAAAAGCTGCTGAAAGACAGAACAACTTCCGGAGCGATCCTGCGGTCAGCACAGAATCTGCAAGTCCGGATGATTACAGGAAATCCGGATATGACAGGGGGCACCTTGCTCCGGCTGCGGACATGGCTTACGATGAAAAAATAATGAGTGAATCATTTTTCATGAGCAACATGAGTCCCCAGACACCTGCATTCAACAGGGGAATATGGAAATATCTGGAAGAGGAAGTACGCAGATTCGCTGAACGTTTTGACAAAATATACATCGTAACGGGCCCGGTACTTGAAAAAGATGAATATCCTGTCATCGGATCAAACAATGTTGCAATTCCAGAATATTATTACAAGGTAATCTACGCTCCGGCAGGAAAGGATGGAAAACCGGAAATGATTGCCTTCATACTTCCAAACGAAAAATCCGGGGAATCATTCTGGAATTATGCAACCACTGTAGATGAAGTTGAACAACGCACAGGTATTGATTTTTTCTATATTCTTGACGATACAATAGAAGATGCCATGGAAGCACAATGCGATGTAGATTCATGGAATGGAAAGGAATAATAAAAAATGAACATATCAGATGAAGTATTTTCAACAATGCATAAAACGGGAATCATTCCCGTAATAACTCTTGAAAATCATGAAGATGCAGAACCATTGGCAAAGGCACTTGCTTCTGGCGGAATAAACATTGCAGAAATCACATACAGGACAAAGGCTGCTTCAAAATCCATTGCCCTGTTAAGGGAAAAATGTCCTGACATACTGGCAGGCGCAGGTACTATAATCACAATGGAACAGGCAAAAGAAGCGGTTGAATGCGGCGCAAGGTTCATAGTAAGCCCTGGATTTTCTCCGGATATAGCTGAATACTGCATGTCAAAAGGAATTGCCGTAATTCCGGGAGTGTTCACACCCAGCGAAATTACACTGGCTGCAAGAATGGGCATAAAGGTACAGAAACTTTTTCCGGCAGAACTGGCAGGAGGACCGGCATTCCTTGATGCAATGAAGGGACCGTTTCCTGACATAAAATTCATTCCTACCGGCGGAATCACTGCAGAAAATGCGGAAATATATTCAAAACGGAAAAATGTCCTTGCAGTAGGCGGTTCTTGGATTGTCCGGAAAGAGTTCATCTCGGAACGCAAATGGGATATAATAACGGCAGAAGCAGAAAAAGCCCTTATACTGACCGCCCACAAAAATTAAGGCCACTCTGGGAATTGCAATCATTAATGCTTTCTGCAACATATAAAAAAAACAGACCGGCATTCATGAAGTTTTTCAACGACATCCAGACCGGTCTTATTTTAATATATTTCCTCTGCAAACATCACTTATTTTCCGCTGTAATTTATCAGCGTAGTGACTTTTGCCGGTGAAAGAACCTTGTCATAATTAAGTTCAGGAAGGCCGATTACACCAAAGAAATCTGTTACCTTACCTCCGCCCTGCTCTATCAGGTTCTTTGCAGCAGCAAGTGTTCCTCCGGTTGCAATAAGGTCATCAACTACAAGGTAATTCTTTCCTGCATCCACATCGGACTTATGCACTTCAACTTCAGCAGTACCATATTCAAGGGCATACTTACAGCTGAATGTAGCTCCCGGAAGTTTACCTTTCTTCCTGATAAGGACCATAGGTATGCCAAGCCGTTCTGCGAAAGGTGCTGCAAAAAGAAATCCACGGGATTCCACAGCAGCAACAGCATCAATTTTTGCATCTTTATAAATTTCAACCATACGGTCAATGCAGTATTTAAATGCTTCCGGCTTTACAAAGACACTTGTAATATCATAAAAGAGGATTCCCGGTTTCGGAAAATCAGGAACGCGGCGTATCGCGCCATCAAGAATATCAATTTCACTCATAATTCAAATTGTATTGTAATAAAACAAGAACTGTCAATATTCAAGTTCCTACAGTTTTGCCCTTATGGATCCCATGCGCATACGCTTCTCCCTGGTATCCGAAAGAAGTGCCAGAAGCTTTTCACTGTCATCATTTTCAATGCTGTCCCGGAATTCCTGCATTGTTTTCTGGAAACGGTCAATATGTTCAACAAGTTTCTCTTTATTTGAAATAAAGAGTTCGGTCCATAAAGGGGCATTTATCATGGCAATACGGGTAAGGTCTTCAAAACTTCCGCCGCCAAAGGCAGTTATCTGTTCATCTTCTGCACTTTCCACCAGAGCCGATGCAATTACATGGCAAAGCTGGGAAGTAAATCCGATTTTGTAATCATGATTTTCACATGAGGTTTCTGTAATCCTTGTAAAGCCCATTGCCGTAATCAGGTCACGCATTGTCTGAAGGTTTTCAGGCTTATTGTAATCCTGTGGAAGCAGTATGTAATTATGATTTATGAAGAATGCGGCAGATGAATGGGCATAACCTTCTTTTTCACCGCCAGCCATCGGGTGCCCGATGACAAAATCAGTATCTGGACGTATCAATTCCGGAATTGCCTTTTCAAAAATTCCTTTTACACCACTGATATCAGTAATTATGGCACCGGTTTTGAATTTGTCCCGGTACTTTTTCAGGAAATCCAGAGTTGCATGGGGATAGAGACAGACATAAACCAGGTCACATTCAGGCAGCATTTCTTCTACCTTGTCAGAAGTAAAAACCTTATCCACCATTCCTTCGGATTTTGCCATTTCAAGGGATGCCGTACTCCTGTTGCAGGCATAGATTCTGCCGGTTGCACCATTCATACTCAGGATATTTGCGCGGATTGATTTTACAAGGGAACCTCCCATGATTCCCAGTCCGACGATACCATAAGTCATATGTTTCAGATCCATACTGATCCTCCTGTAAATCTGTTTTCTGACATCTCTGAAACTGATTTTTTCAGAGACTTGATTTATTTCTGTTCAATCCGCGTTTGAATTGCGGAATACGGGCACAGGCTGTAGTATCCCAGCCGCTGGTTTCTCCCCGCTTAAGGAAATGATATGCAACTCCGGCAATCATTGCGCCATTATCGCCACAAAGCTTCAATGGGGGGAAAATACAGTTTATGTCGGAGCGTTCAGCAAGAAGTGAACGGAGTCTGGAATTTGCAGCAACTCCGCCACCTGCCACCACGGTCTTTATGCCTGTATCGTCAACGGCACGGAACAACCGGCTTGTAATGGTACGGCAGGCCGTTTCCTGAAATGCAGCACACATATTTTCATTTGTTTTTTCATATCCGTCATTCCAGAAAAGATCCCTCTGGTGGATTACGGCTGTCTTTAAGCCTGAAAATGAAACATCATAACGGTGTTCACCGGAAGTCATCTTTGGAAGCGGAAAAGACGCAGCCTTTGCATCACCGTTCTTTGCCAGATTGTCAATGATTACGCCTCCAGGATAGCCAAGTCCGTAGAATTTCGAAACTTTGTCAAAAGCCTCGCCTACTGAATCATCTACAGTGGTTCCCATGACTTCCAGCTGGTCAAAATCAGTAACCTTACAGATAATGCTGTGGCCGCCGGAAACAAGGAGCCCGATGTAAGGGTAGCTTATATCATTTACAAGATGGGCTGCATAAAGATGTCCAAGCATGTGGTTTACGGCAATAAATGGCTTACCTGCCGTCCATGCAAGCGTCTTTCCGAAAGTAAGGCCTACAAGAAGTGAGCCCATAAGCCCCGGCCTGTTGGTAGCTGCTACCGCATCAATATCATCCATAGTCATACCAGCTTCAGCAAGGCACTGGCGTACTACTGGAAGAATCCATTCAGCGTGTTTGCGGCTGGCAATTTCAGGAACTACGCCTTTATAAACCTGATGAAAAGGTATCTGGGTTGCAACAACATTGCTGATTATTTTATGGCCGTCTTCCACAATGGCAGCGGCGGTTTCGTCACATGAAGATTCAATTCCTAAAACTTTCATTTTCAACTCCAAAACTAAGGCGTTATCAATGCACCGGATTTTGCAACAGTCGTAAAAACATAACCTTTTGCCTTTAATTCCGGATAAACTTCATTAAGCACGGCAGGCAGGATATCTGCAGACCATACATGCCCAATCATTATAGCAGTTCCTTTTTTATTTGCAATGGCAACACCTTTTTTTATTTCATTCAGAATGTCAGCCCGGTTTTTAGTATTGTCAAGAAAGACATCCCTCTGGTAATAAGAATAGCCCAGATCCATGGCCACACTGGGAACCTTTGTTTCTGTAGTGGTCCTGGAATCAAGGAAGAAAATCCCCTGGTCATGAGCCAGCTGGAGGATGAAACGCATCCGCACTTCATCTTCCGTAATAAGGGAACCTTCATGATTGTTAATACCGGCCACAGGCCCGATTTCTGAAATATTTTCTTTCAGCAGGCTCTCAATTTCATATGAAAACATGTCTGGAAGTATTGCACCAGCCCCGGGATTAACTTTCAGGTTTACAGCCTGCATCGGCTGATGGAGCATCACTTCATTTCCGCTTTCCCTTACACGTCGTGCAGCGGCAGCAGAATATGCAAGTTTTGGAAGAACCGCAACAGTCACAGGAAATGGCAGGGTTACACATTTTTCGAGCTGAGCCATATTCTGTCCCCCATCATCAAAGATGACGACCAGAAATGCTTTTCCATTTACAGCAAGAGGAAATCCGAATTTATTAAGATTTTCAGTTTTATCTTGAACAGCCGGCACGTTCTGCACGTTTTTTACCGGAACATCATTTTTTGCAATAGTTGCAGGAGTTTTTAAAGGAACCTCCGGCTTTATTTCCTTCACTTCAATTTCCACCGGAGTCCGTTTTACTGCCGGAACTGACGGAGAATTTTCTGCAACAGCTTTAGTTTCAAGTTTCAGCTCTGGATTTTTTACGCTTTCCCCAGCATTTTTTATTCCTGCATCTTTATCTTCCGGTGTTTTTTCTGCCACAGCCGGCTTTATGTCTTCTTTCGGCGGAACAGATTTACCTGAATCTTTATCCCTGGCAGACATCTGTTCAATTTCAAAATTTTCCAAAGACTTACCGGAAGAACCGGAGCTGCCATACGAATCTGGAAAAAACGGCACACTGTCCTTTTCCCGGTCTTTATCCACAATTTCCTTTGTAGGATCAGCCATTTCCGCAAGCTTTCTTTCTTTTACTACGGATTTCTTTCCTTTTGATTCTATCTTCTGTATGGAAGTTTTTGTATCTGCCTTCTTTTTTTTCCCGACCAGTTCCGGCTTTTCTTCTGCATGATTTTCTTCCATATAGTGATATTGCGCCTGATCATATTCCTGAATCATTTCCTGACCAGAAGATTTTTTTTCCTCTATGCCATTCCCCTTGATTCCAATTACAAGCTGTGTGAAGATAAGGAGCAACACTGAAACTGACAAAATGGCAGTTCCAAGAATCAGCATCTTTTTCTGATCAAGTTTTATTTTGGCTTTTTTTACCTTTTTCTTTTTTTTAGAAGTTTTTGTTTTTCCAGTCATATTACACATATCATTTATATAATAATACTTTTCTAATCTGACAATGTCCTATATAAGAACACAAAGGCACCATAAATGCCGGTATAGACACGTGCATCCTGAGGAACCGGCATGCTCAAACCTTTGCTGCACCGGCGCATGGCGGGCAGAATGTTTCTGCATCCATGTATCAGGACCGCCGGCACGAATAAAAAACGGTTGTCTTATAAAGCAGACGCTTCATCAGGCAACCGTTTTTTATTTTATTGATTTACTCTCTCTATGTCCATAATGCCGTTTATAGTGCGGTCATTAGAATATACGGATTAAAAAAAAGGATGGAACTGTACTTTTTTCTATACCATTCATCAAGCAGAAAGCGTGCCAATTTTCTAAAATATATTTAATCTTATTCCTATTTCCTTATATTATAAAGAAATAAAATATTTAAATTATATGTCAGCAGCAACTTTAAAAAGTGATATTAGGGAACCACAGTATGAATTATCATACATCAATTACTTGAAAAAGGAAAATTAATGGATTGAATCCAGAAATTAAGGTTTTTCACATCTCACTCCATCTCCTTTTTTCCGACATTTTTCATAAAAATACGCTGAAAACCGCTCTGCAGAGTACTTTTCACCTGTTTTTTCTGCTGAACTCTTTATAAATCATGGAAAAAGAACGTAAATATTTAAAGTCTACTTTTTCATACAAAAATTATAAAATATCATACAGAAAGGCATATTCTGTAAAGAAAACAGCACTGCCGTAACAGAAAGACTTATGTAAAAATGGATTTTACAAAAAGAACTTTTGTGGTATATTCAAAAAGGACTCTGTTTTTCAGAAAAATCTATACAAAATAAAAGGCCTGTTAACTTTGGCACAGGCAAGGGAAAAAGTATGTTCATTACATGTCTTGATTTGGAAGGTGTTCTTGTTCCAGAAATCTGGATTGCGTTTGCTGATGCCGTAGGTATTCCAGAATTGCGCCGCACTACCCGGGATGAACCGGATTACGACAAACTGATGAAATTCAGGATTGGAATCCTTAAGGAACACGGGCTTGGATTAAAGGAGATTCAGGATACAATTGCAAAAATCGACCCGATGCCGGGCGCAAAGGAATTCCTTGATGAACTCCGGTCATTCTGCCAGACAATAATAATAAGCGATACATTCAGCCAGTTTGCAACTCCCCTCATGAAAAAACTGGGCAGGCCTACAATTTTCTGCAATTCGCTGGAAGTCGCACCAGATGGCGAAATCACCGGCTACAAAATGCGCTGTGAAAAAAGCAAGCTGACCACAGTAAAGGCACTTCAGTCGATTGGTTATGATACGATTGCCTCAGGCGACAGCTTTAATGACCTTGGAATGATTCAGGCAAGCAAGGCCGGATTCCTCTTCCGTACGACAGAACAGATTAAAAAAGATTATCCGCAGTATCCTGCATTTACAGAATATTCAGAACTGCTGGATGCAATAAAGAAAATCGTAAAATAAAAGGCCATGTAGAATCAGTGGCAATATTATGAAAAAAGTGGGACGTAGGGAGCGACGGCTTCAGCCGGAAAATTCTGAAAGCAATTTTAGCGAGTCTCCGAGAAGCTGTGCTTCGAAGGCGTAAGGGAGCGACGGCAGAGCCGGAAAAACTCATGAGGTGAGTTTTTAGCGAGTCTCCGAAAAGCTGGGATTCGAAGGTGAAAGAGACAACACTTTTTACGGACATAGCCAAATAAAAAAGATATTGTATTGATGCCGGTAAGAATGCGGTTTCCACAGCCCGTAGATTACGGAAGCTGCTTGTATCCGGCAACTGTCAAAAAAAAGGCCTGCAGGATTTTATTTCCCGCAGGCACATTCTGAGCTACAGCATTCTTGAATGCTTGCATTCTTCAATGGGGCTGTCTGATAAGTTCTGTCATGCTGCCCCTGAAATAAATTCAGGGTGACAGATTCAGCATCTCCATTAGGTATTATGTAGAGATTCCGAGCTTGAACCAGTTTCAGGATCGGAATGACACTATGAGCCGTACTTTCTGGACATTTCCATTCTTCCGGCCGTTTTCAATCCTAGAGCGTTACAAGTTCATACTCACGGGTTCCTAAGCCGATTTTTTCCCCATGAATCAAAGTCATGTCCCATACGCTTTCAGGTGTTGAATCCTTCCACAGGTCACCGGTCATTTTGATACCGCTCCTCATGTGGTCGCCGATACGTGTATTCTGGAAACGCTGGGCCTTTGCACACATGTCGGCACAAGCCTGATCAAGGGCAACAGGATCAAAGCTGCATGCCATACCGATGTTTGGAATAAGAGGTGCATCATTGAATGCGTGGCAGTCACACCATGGACTTACATCAAGGATCATGTTGATGTGGAAACACGGGCGGCCGTCACATATTGCCTTTGTATATTCAGCCATCTTGCAGTCTAGTTCTTCATTGGCACTTGAATTAGGATTGTAAATTGCATCAAAATTACATGCACCTATACAACGGCCGCAGCCCTTGCACAAATCCTGATTAATGAAAGCTTTCTTGTTTTCATAAACAATGGCATCACTACCGCATTCCTTCTTACAGATACGGCAGCCTTTGCAGAGTTCCTGATTCACAACCGGCTTTCCACTGTTATGCTGTTCCATTTTTCCGGCGCGGCTTCCGCCCCCCATTCCTATATTCTTTATGGCTCCACCAAAACCAGTCGCTTCGTGGCCCTTAAAGTGTGAAAGTGAAACGAAAATATCCGCATCCATGATTGCACGGCCGATTTTTGCAGTCTTGCAGTATTCCCCATTTACTACAGGAACTTCAGCTTCGTCGGTTCCTTTAAGTCCGTCAGCAATTATTACCTGACAGCCGGTTGTAAGCTGGTTAAAGCCATGTTTCGCTGCAACTTCCAGATGGTCAAGGGCATTTTTCCTGCTTCCCGGATAAAGGGTATTGCAGTCTGTAAGGAATGGTTTTCCACCAAATTCCTTTATGACTTCGGCAACAGCCCTGGCATAATCTGGACGCAGGAATGAAAGGTTTCCATCTTCTCCAAAATGGATTTTTATTGCAGTAAATTTTCCATCAAAATCAATTCCACCGATTCCGGCTTTTTTTATGAGCATCTTGAGCTTGTCTGTAAGCCCGCCGTCTTTTTCAGTCCTGAAATCAGTAAAATAAACCTTAGATTTTTCCATGTTGTAAGTTCTCCTATAAAAACCAACCCTCTCATCGTAAGATTCAACTCCAGGCTGCCTAACAGGCACTGTCATGCCGGTACCGGAACAAGTCCCAGGTGCCAGATTCCGGAACTGTTCCGGAATGACGTCATGAATCATGCTGTTTGACAGCCTTCCCCGAGAGTGAGTTTCTGCATCCGCGATGACGGACAGTTCAATCCGGGTGAAAGCCATTAGGGCATCTCTAAAAAGCAGTTTACAGAGATGCCTGCGAGTTTTAATCCTTGAAATTACAAGGCTTAAAACACCGCATTTTCAAAGTTACCTCTAAAAATTGAAATTTCTAGAGATTCCCATTATAAATTACAGAAAATGAACTTTCAATTGCCCCAGCGTTTAGAACGGAATTTTATCTTAGACCATATCCGTCTATAGTGTTGCTGATTAATGACGAATCCCGAAGTAGCGTCACTCTGGTGGGCCCCTCCCCTATGCTACATAAGGTTGTGCAGAATTATATGTTAAAATTAACTGCATGGTAGTGGTAGGGAGCGACGGCAATGCCGGAAAATCGCGAAAGCGATTTTAGCGAGTCTCCGAGAAGCTGTGCTTCGAAGGCGGTAGGGAGCGACGGCAATGCCGGAAAATCGCGAAAGCGATTTTAGCGAGTCTCCGAGAAGCTGTGCTTCGAAGGCGGTAGGGAGCGACGGCAAAGCAGGAAAATTGCGAAAGCAATTTTAGCGAGTCTCCGAGAAGCTGTGCTTCGAAGGCGGCAGGCCGACATTGCAACTTGTTGCACCAGAGGGGCAGCGTGCTTTACACGCAGGCGACTTTTCCACGGTAATGCAGCTTTTTTTACCAACACTTTTTACAGACATAGCCTTACCCTAATGTAATCAGCAGTTCTGGAGGAACGCACGGTAACCTCTGAATGATTCATAAATATCAACCTTGCTTGTAATTTCCCAGGGAGCATGCATATTCAGAACGCCTACACCTGAATCAATTACATTCATTCCGTAATCTGCCATAATATAGGCAATGGTTCCACCTCCACCCTGGTCAACCTTTCCAAGCTCGCACATCTGGAATGAAGCATCTGCATCGTCAAACACCTTACGGATACGGGCTATGAATTCCGCGTTAGAATCATTGGAACCGGACTTACCACGGCTTCCTGTATATTTGCTGAGCGCAATTCCTTTTCCGAGGTAGCAGCAGTTCTTCTTTTCCATCACTTCCGGATAATTCGGATCAAAGGCAGCACTTACATCGCTTGAAAGCATGTTTGAATTTGAAAGACACCGGCGCAATGCAAGTTCGCTGTAACCGCCTGCAAGGTTGAATACTTCTGCAACTGCATTTTCAAAAAAACGGGAACGCATTCCGCTTGCACCTACGCTGCCGATTTCTTCTTTATCAACAAAGAGACAGACAGAGGTCCGTTCTGTAAGGGGAAGGTTTTCCATTGCCATGAACGAAGGATATGCACATACACGGTCATCCTGCCCATACGACATTACCATGCTGGAATCCAGCCCGTAATTCTTTGCACCTCCGGCAGGAACAGCTTCCAGTTCAGCAGAAAGGAAATCTTCTTCTTCGATTCCATATTTGTCTTTAAGGATTTTCAATATGTTTGCCTTTACCGGATGTTCCTTTTTTTTTCCGTCACTGTCAGTCCCGTCAGATTTCAAAGGAATGCTTCCCACAAGAATGTTAAGTGCCTCCCCTTCAACGACCCTTGCACCTTTTTTTTCAAGCTGGTCCTGGGAAAGATGGACGAGCAGGTCGGAAACACCGATGACACATTCTCCTTCTTTTTCACCGATGCAGATTTTTACCACTGTGCCATCCTTCTTTGCAACTACACCATGCAGCGCAAGGGGAAGCGTGACCCACTGGTATTTTTTGATTCCGCCATAATAATGAGTATCAAGGAGGGCAAGTCCCGTATCTTCATAAAGGGGATTCTGCTTTATGTCCAGCCGGGGAGAGTCAATGTGGGCACCGAGAATGTTCATGCCTTCTTCCATAGGACGCTTACCAATCTGGAACAAGGCAAGGATTTTTCCCATTGCAGAAACATAAACCTTGTCTCCAGCCTTTAAGATTTTTCCGGAAGCACGAAGTTCCTCAATATTGACAAACCCCCATTTTTCAGCTTTTTCCGTAAAATATCCGGCACATTCACGTTCAGTTTTACATTCTGAAATGAATGACATGTATCCTTCCGCAAAGTCCATTACCAGCTTTGTGTCAGGATATTTTTCCCATGCATCTTTATTCTTCAAAATCATATCCTCACTATGTTATTTGTTCACCTGAGGAATATGATAATGATAACCTCTGAAAATTGCAATTTTTGAGACAACCTTGCAAAGACGGCACTTTCAGTCTTGTAATTTCAAAGTGGAAAACGCAGACGTCCCGGAAAGATGCCCTTATCTTCATAAAAATACGGGAAGGAAGGCAGCGACTGACAAAAACATTCTCAAGGCAAAACAGTAGTTTCCATGCCGACTTGCGCGTGCTGCGACACTAGCCAGCGGTTTTTGCAGATGCGGGCTGTATGGTAGTATTTTTATACTTTTATTTAGATTCTGTCCGTGGGGGAAATAATCTCGTTACAAATTGAATATGCATGATTCATGGGGCCGCTGCCTTTTCCAAGATCCAGCATGGCCGAAAGTGCCCCGGAAATGTATTCCTTTGCATTTCCCACAGATTCTTCAAGGGATTTGCCATTCGCCAGGTTTGATGCGATTGCGCTGGAAAGAGTACATCCGGTTCCGTGGGTATTGGGATTTTCTATACGGCGGCCTTTGAACCATTTTCCTGAAGAACCGGCATAAAGGAAGTCGTTGGCATCATTTACCTGATGGCCGCCTTTCAGGAGGACGGAACAGCCGAAACGTAGGCAAATCATCTTTGCTGCCGTTTCCATATCTTTTTCAGAATCAATCTTAATCCCGGAAATTACTTCTGCCTCGGGAATGTTGGGAGTAATGAGGGTTGCAAGAGGAAAAAGCTGCTCCTGCAATGCGGTCACAGCTTCAGGATTTATAAGCCGGGAGCCGCTGGTAGAAATCATTACAGGATCCACCACAATGTTTTTAAGGGAATATTTTTTTATGGAAGAACAAATTACTCCGATGAGCGGCGCAGATGGAATCATGCCGGTTTTTACTGCATCAGGAAAAATATCCGTAACCACAGCAGAAATCTGGGCCTCAAGGAATTCAGGGGTGACTTCCATAATGCCTGCAACACCTGTGGTATTCTGGGCAGTCAGGGCAGTTATGGCACTCATAGCATAGACACCGTGGACAGTCATTGTCTTTATGTCAGCCTGGATTCCGGCCCCACCGCAGGAATCGCTCCCGGCAACCGTCAACGCAACTTTCATATCAACTTTACTCCTAATGACGAACCTCGACGCAAGCATCGAAGTATCGTCGTTCTAAATGGTATTAAATCCGTCGGCACGAATAAAAAGTCAATGGGCAAAATATCAATTATTGCGAATGACTTTTTGGCGTCCGCGCGAGCGAACAGTTTAATCAGCAACACTACAGGCGGACACAGCCTATTAAAAAAGCAGCGTTACCATTCATCAAAATAATATTTACAGATTCTTTTCATTTCGTCAGCATGATTCCGGCTGTCTTCATCATAAATTCCGGCAACAGTAAAGCCGGCGGAAACCGCAGTCTTTGCGGGAACCAGTCCGTCCTCAAAGACCACAGTACGGCATGGAAGGCTTTTTAGAAATGATGCAGCATGATTGAATATTACAGGTTCACTTTTTGAAGTTCCAAGTCCGTCACAGGTAAACACAGCCTGAAAAAAATCAAGCAGTCCGTTCTTCTTTAATGCAGACAATGCAACCCGCCCGTCTCCGGCAGTAGCAACGGCGCATTTCACATTCCGCTGCCTTAATCCGTCAAGGAATGCCGCCACACCGTCCTTTGCCTTTACCTCATTCCTGTATTCTGCGGCTACGGAAGCCACGATTTCATCAAGTACAGATTCTGCAGTTTTTTTCAGCCTGTAGTGCACATTAAGGTAATCTGCCACCTGGATCATGCTTTTAGGAAAGAGGATTTCATTAAGGTTTTCTTCCGGTATGATTCCAAAGGAATGAAGATAATCAGCAGCAGCATTCCGCCATACATACATGGAATCCAGCAGTGTGCCGTCCATATCAAAAACTGCCGCATTACAGGCTCCTGTAATTTCATCTATATAATCAAAAGCTTTACTCATATTCCTTTATGGCTCACAGGAAAAAACGGATGCATTTTTCTTTCAATTCACAGGCTGCAGCCTTAATGTCCGGTGCACCATAAACGGCACTGATGACGGCAACTCCGCAGATTCCGGTTCCTTCCAACTGTTCCACATTGGAAGCAGTAATTCCGCCTATGGCAACCACCGGAATTTTTACAGTACTGCATATTGAACGGTATACATCATGGGAAATTACGACAGCATCACTTTTTGAACCGGTAGGAAATGCCGCACCGCAACCTATGTAATCAGCTCCGTTCCTTTCTGCTGTCAGGGCTTTTTCCACAGATGCAGCCGTCACTCCTATTATCTTGTCAGGACCAAGGATTTTCCGGGCTTCAATGCATTCCATATCCTTCTGTCCAACATGCACTCCGTCCGCCCCTACTTCCTTTGCAAGAACCACATCGTCATCAATTACAAAAGGCACATTGAAACTGGAACATATTTTCTTTATTTCAAAAGCTTCCCTACGCACTGAATCGCGGTCAAGATTCTTTTCCCTAAGCTGTATGAACGACACGCCGCCTTTTATGCTTTCTTCAACGCATCCGGCAAGGGAACGCCCGTTAAGCCAGTGCCGGTCTGTAACTCCATAAACAAGAAGTTTTTTCCTGAGATTGTTTTTCATAAAAGCCTCAAAAGTAGGAAATAGAATTCCGGGTCTGATAAACCGGGAAGTAAGTAAACAGCAAAAAAGATAAAAAGACAAAAAAATACCCATTTGAGTGACTGATAAATCATTCAAATGGGTTTAAGCGGGAGCGAAGGGGCTCGAACCCTCGATCTCCGGCGTGACAGGCCAGCGCGATAACCAGCTTCGCTACGCCCCCGTGGTTGTTATAATATACAGGATATTCATAATCGTGTCAAATGCTTTTTGCAGAAAATTCAAAAAAAATCCAACTGAAACAATCCCCAGGGCATCCACAAGATTACACATTACGGACGGATTCCACATGGGCCGCACTTTCAGAATACAGTAGACGGAACGGAACTTTTTCAATATTTACCAGACTACTCCAGTTCTTTTTTTACCGGATCCAGAATCATTATGTCGGCAGGAAGCCATTCTACTGACGCAAGGGAAGCGGCATCCAGCCAGCGGGCTTCATCATGTTCCAGAAGTTCAAGGCGGCCTGATGTTACGGAGCACAAAAAGCAGTGCATGGTCAGATGGAACTGGGGATAATCATAATCAACGGTTCCAAGCTTTCTTATTACTGAAATTCCTGCCGTCAGTTCTTCATGTATTTCCCGGACTACACAATCTTCCGGAGATTCTCCAGGTTCAATCTTTCCGCCGGGAAATTCCCAGAAACCTTTATAATCACCATAACCACGGCGGGTTGCAAAAATTTCCTTTTTTCCAGAATCAGAATTGGTGCGTAAAATTACGGCACCACTTACATTAACAACCTTCCGGTAATTCATATCTTACACCCCTTCCTGCCGGATTAAAGCCCGGCGTTTTCCATCTGCTTCAATCCATTCTTCAAGACTTAAAGGTTCATATCCGCTGAACATGCAGAAGCAGTTTATCATGTGGCAGGGAATCGGACCGGATATATTCTGGGCATTGGTAACCACTGTCTGCCTTGTGATTTCCTGAAAGCGGTTTACAAGAAGTTCATCATAGCTGTTGTGGACGTGACCATAAAGCATATATGTCCTGTGGCTTCCGTCAGATTTTCTGACATGCTGGTGATTATAACAGAATACCGGATAATGGCTTGCAATTACAGTAAATCCGTGGTCGTCAAATTCTGCATAAGATTTGATCCATTCAAAGCGCCCGATATCCACACCTTCTTTTTTTAGCCAGACTCCGTCATGATTTCCTTCTACAAGGCAGATTTTTCCAGAAAGCCGTTTGAGAATCCAGTTGACTTCATCCGGATTCTTAGTACAGAACAGGTCTCCCAGCACTATTACCTGATCACCACCTTTAACTTTTGAATTCCATTTTTCCATCATATGCTGGTTCATGGCACGGACATCAGGAAAGTCACGATTGTCCATCTGGTGCATGAGTTTTTCATCATAAAAATGCAGGTCAGAAATATAAAGCTTCATACCATTCCGGATTTTAATGGAAAGTCCTGAAAATTGCAATTTTCCACCGGTACAAAGAAAATCTTGTAAAATCAATTTTTTAGAGATGTCCTGTAATGAAAAAATCGTGTAGAATGGAAGATGTATATGAATAATATCATTGACACTATTAAAGAAAGCCAGGTTTCTGAAAATAATGCTGGCAATCTGGATGAAACTCCAGAAATGACATGGCTTATATTTTCCCTGAATGAAAACATTTATGCCGTTGAAGCTTCAATGGCAAAAGAAATTCTGAGGAATCTGGACATATATCCGCTGCCCTTCGTTCCGGCATTTGTAAAAGGCGTAATCAACAGGCATGGCGAACCATATTCTGTAATAGATTTATCCCTATTTCTTGATGGCATAAATCAGGATGTTTCACTTTTCATCGTACTGAACCTGCCGGATTCTAAATTCTGCATACAGATTACGGATGTGCTGGATTTCCATACAGCCCCGGAAGATTCCATAATAAAGCTGACAGAAGTACAGGAAACTGCGTTTTATACAGGCACAATCGATTATAAGGGAAAGACTGTTCCAATTATCAATGCAGCAAGAATTTATGAAAAAATAAGGACGACCCTTGAAAACAACCGCTGACTTTATCTGCCTTTCGTATAAAAAATCAGATTTCCTCATAGAAAAAGACATGATCAGTGCCAGTACTTATTCCGGGCAGAAAAAGGAACTGCGTTTCAGCAGGCTGGCTCAAGTACTTGGAAGAGAAGTCCAGGTCATAAATTTTGATTTTCTTGTGAACAAGGCTTTTCATGATGAAGGAATATCAGATGAATGCATGATCATGAAAATCAACGGACAGTATTACGAAACCAGTGCAGAAGCTTTTGTAAAATCAATCGGATTAAGGGAGCTCAAACTGTTCGGCTCAATCATGGATGAATTCTGCCAGCAGAAAGGCATTCTGGCTGTAAGGTATGTAGAAAACGACAGGATTCAATATTTACTTGATGCAGGAAAATTCCTGCAGGCTTTTGAAGAGGACTGCAATGATAAAACTATTACTGGTTGATGATTCTGCAATCATAAGGGCAATTTTAAAACAGGTTCTGGCCGATGACAAAAGGTTTACCATAGCCGGAGAAGCGGCCAATGGTGCTGACGCCATCACACAGGCAAAACTGCTGTCGCCGGACCTTATAGTCATGGACATAAACATGCCGGTCATGGATGGCATTGAAGCTACGAAAATCATCATGAAGGAAGCTCCGGCGGCCATAGTCCTTTTTTCTACGGAAGATACTGCAAAATATGGTTTTAAGGGAATCAGTGCCGGTGCCGTCGAAATGATGACAAAACCGGATTTAGGTTCATCTTCTACAAAGTTCTATAATGACTTCCGGGAAAAGCTGTATTCCATCGGTTCAAAAAACAGGAAATATGTACCGGTTCCACATGTTGAAGAAAAGCAGGCCTGTTCAGGGAAACACAGCTACGACCTTATCATGGTAGGGGCTTCCACCGGCGGACCTGCTGCAGTCCAGACACTGATCCAGGGGCTTGGGCCGGACATCGGCGTACCGGTTTTAGTAACGCAGCATATAGACGCAAGCTTTGCTGAATATTATGCCCCCTGGCTTTCGGAAACAACAAAAATGGATGTACATTTTGCAAAGGATTTTGAAACCTGCAGAAACGGTGTAGTTTATGTTGCACCTGCCGATTATCATATGGGCATTTTAAAAGATGCAGACGGACGTTATGTCATCAGGCTCAATCAGGAAGCGGAAATGCATTTCCTGCGGCCTGCTGTTGACCCCATGTTTATAAGCGGTGCAAAGGTTGCCGGAGAAAAATGCATAGGAATCCTGCTTACAGGAATGGGACGGGATGGCGCAGAAGGCTGCATTGAATTAAAAAAACGGAATGCCTTTACAATCTGTGAATCGGAAGAATCCTGTGCCGTCTTTGGAATGCCAAAAGCTGCCATAGATGCAGGCGCCAGCGACATAATCCTTTCTGTCAAAGACATTGGAAAATATGTGCGCTCTTTGCTGGGACTTTAGGAAAATAAATTGGAAGAAAAAGACATTTTTGACAGTTTCAAAAACCTCATACAGAATCACTGCGGAATGATGATAACCGACGTCCATCAAGGCCAGCTGGAAAAATATCTTTCGGACAGAAAAGAAAAAGACGGCATCTCACCTGAAGATTTATACGCATCAGTCCTGGCTCATGAAGATGAACTCATATCACTTGTGAATGCAGTCGTAGTAAATGAAACATATTTTTTCAGGGAAGAAAAGCAGTTCAAGTTCCTTGAAGATCACATTAAAGGAAAATTTGCCGGAAAGCCAATTGTAATGTGGAGTGCCGCTTCTTCTTCCGGAGAAGAAGCATATTCCCTTGCAAGCCTTGCATTATCCTGCAATGCCCGGCCTGTGGTTTATGCAACGGACATAGACACAGATGCACTGGCACAGTTAAAAAGCGGAATCTACGGGATGCACTCATTCCGCTCTGACGGACAATGTTTTAAGCCCTGTATTGAACCATACATTACAGAATCTGTTGATGCAAAAAAGCAGGTATGTCACATGATTTCCCAGACACTGAAGGACAAAATAATATGCAGCAGGGCCAATCTTGTTGAACTTGATAAATCCGGGCATATACCGAAAGATGGAACTGTAGATGTGATTTTCATACGGAATGTATTCATCTATTTCAACAAGGCAACCCGCACTGCAATCCTGAAAAGACTGGCAGGAAAATTAAAAGACGGCGGACTGATGTTTTTCAGCATCAGCGAAATAGGAAGCATGACTGCCGGTTACAATGAAACAGGGCTTGTAAAGAAATGCTGCAATTCAATTTACTATTTCCAGAAAAATGAAAAGAAAGATTCCGTTGTGGAAATGCAGGCTGGAGATGGAAAACCAATGGAAAGTAATAAAGCATTACTGAACGGAAGACTGGAACAGTTGAAAATGGAAATCCTCCGGCAGGAAAAGACGGCAGTTCCAGAAGAAGCAAAAACGGAAGAATCCGGAAAAACGGCTGTGCCGGAAACAAAGCTGAACCATTCCATTCCACAGCCGCAACAGCCGGCAGTTCAGGAAATATGGGAAAAACTTACGGCATTTACGGACAGGAAGGATTTTAAACAGGCAGAAAACTTATTGAAGGATTTCAATCCCGGAATAAAAAACAATTTTTATAAATATTATTTTGAAGCATTCCTTAATTCTGCAAGAAAAAATGAAGCCGGCGCATTGCAGCTTTATGAAAAATCCAGCATTGCAAATCCTAAATTCTGGCCATCATATTTCCAGATTGCACTGCTCCTTCAGGACAAGGACGATGCCGTAAACAAAAAAAAGCTGTTCAACGCATACATGAAGACAGCAGAAATACTTGAAGAAAAAAAAGATGACGGGAAATACACATGGCTTTTCGGAACATTCAGCACCGGTTATTTTTTGAAAATCTGCAGGGATTACATGAAAAGGTTGTGTCCGTAAAAAACGAGTCAAAAAATCTGCATCAGGATGCTTATGAGAGGAAAATTTTATGATAGATAAATCGGCACTGGTTGGTGACTTTATAGAAGAAACAAAAGAACATTCTGCAGTCATCCACGAAGACATAATAAAACTCCATGAATCACCGGAAGACGAGGAACTGCTTAAAGACCTGCTCCGGGAACTCCATACAATAAAAGGAACTTCCCGCATGATGGGCTTTATGACCATGGAAAAAATTTCCCACGGACTGGAAGACGTACTCAAAGCCGTTGCCGAAAAACGCATTGAAATTTCCGCAAAAGTCACCGGACTTACACTGCTGACACTGGACATGCTGGATTCATGTCTGGATGAAATCAGGGAAAAGGCGGATGACAGCCGTTCAGTTGAAAATTTTATGAATGCGTTTTCTTCCATCATAAGCGGCGGCACATATGAAAGACAGTCACTCCAGAATGAAATTGACGGAAAGTCCGGAGCAGAAGGAACCGGCAGTGAAAATACAGAAACCGGCATTTCCGTAGATGATGTCCAGACCATCAGGATAAAACTCGAAAAAATAAATTCCATCATCGATGCATATGACAGCCTCATCATCAGGGAATTCAAACTGAAGCACACTCTTGACTTATTAAAGCAGGAAGAACAGGCTGAAAAAAATCCAAAAATCACTCTTATAAGAAAGAATTTTGAATCTGACCTGATTCACCTTGAAACAGGCCTTTTTGACATACAGAACGCTATCATCAACCTGAGAATGCTGCCTCTGGAAATAATTCTGGATCCCATAAAACGCACTATTGAAAAGGACGCAATAACTTTAGGAAAGCGCATCCATTTTCACATTCCTTCGCAGAACTTCCATCTGGATAAAATAATCCTGGAATCCCTTTCCGACATCCTGCTGCACCTTTTGAGGAATGCCCTGGATCACGGGATCGAACCGGAAGAGGAAAGGATCAGGATGGGAAAAAATCCTGTCGGAACAATCAGCGTCACCATGGAAAACACGGCAAATCATCTTGAAATGATCATCCATGACGATGGTGCCGGAATTGATTTTGACAAGGTAAGGGAATCTGCAGTAAAACGCTATCCTGACAGGAAAGAAGAAATCAACGGAATGTCAGAAGATGACCTTTCAACATTACTCTTTATTTCGGGATTCTCGACCAACGAAACTGTAAGTTCACTTTCAGGCCGGGGTGTCGGTCTTGATGTAGTCCGTACCAACATGGAAAAAATAAAAGGCAAAATAAACATCAGGACGGAAAAAGGAAAAGGTACAAGCTTCATACTCACCTTCCCTTCTTCGCTGGCAAGCCTTCAGGGAATGTTCGTCACCAGCAGCAGGATGAAATTCTTCATTCCAGACCAGTACATCAGCGAATTTACACAAGTAAAGGAAGCAGACTGCCTGAACCTGCAGAACCAGAAATTCTTCCGGCTGAGGAATACCCTGATTCCGCTGCACGACCTTTCAAGTATTTTAAATGATTACGAACCGAAAAAAGAAAATAAGAAGAATGCCAACATAATCGTGATTGAATATTTAAACAAAAAGACGGGCATCATAGTTGACCAGTTCCAGAATTATGTATCCCTTGTCGTAAAGCCGCTGCCGGATTTGTTAAAGGGAATTTCCGCATTGCAGGGCGTGGTGTTTGATGAAAATTATTCCATTGTACCGATTCTGAACATACCGGATATTCTGAGCCGCCTTAAGGCACTTTTGAATTACGACCTGAAAAAATTCGAAATCAAGACACAGGATAAGGAACATTCAATCCTGATTGTTGACGACTCCTACACTACCCGCCAGATTGAACAGACAATCCTGTCGCTGGAAGATTATCTGGTTGATACGGCAGTTGATGGAATCGATGCACTTGAAAAACTGAAAAACAAAAAATACGATGTGATAGTCACTGACATCAAGATGCCCAGGATGGACGGCTGCGTTCTGATAGAAAACATCCGGCGGCAGGAACTGAACAGGCTGACACCTGTAATTGTAGTTTCTTCCGTTTATGAACAGGAAACCCGCGAACGGTTTATGAATGCCGGCGCAAATGCATTCATCATTAAATCAGATTTTGAACGTGGAAACCTTGTCTCCACAGTAAAGGAGCTTCTGAATGAGTAAAAAAATACTTGTAGCAGAAAGTTCAAGGCTTGTAAAAAAACTGCTTGTGTCACTCCTTGAAGATTATGGTTTTGATGTTGTAACGGCAGAAAACGGTCATGAAGCATTAATGCAGCTGTGGAGAGAAAAGCCCGACTGCATAATGTGCGGTACGGAACTTCCAGTAATCCAGGGATTTGAACTATCGCGGATCATCAAGGGACGGAAAGCCTTCAACATTCCGGTGCTGCTTTTTTCAATTACAAATGATGAATATCCCCCTGCCGTAATAAACAGAAGCATGTGCGATGAACTGATGACGGTAGATACATCAGAACCGGAACAGATGAAAGGAAAAATCCTCAGATTCCTTGACGGAGTAAAAGAAAGGACTCATGAATCAGAAAAGGAAACCGACTGGCAGACAAACCTTTTCATGTTCAAGGAAATTACAAAATTCTATCAGGATGAAAGTGAGCTGCTGAACATTACAAAATCGCTTTTTACAGTCTACTCAACGACAAAATCACAAAGGGAAGCTGCCCTTAACGTATTGGACGCATTGCTGGAATTTGTGCCATATGACATTGTGCTCCTTTCGGTAAGGGAAAATGACATGGTTCATGACATATGCCGCTTGAAAACTGCACTGACCCCCGAAGAAATAAATGACTTTATGATTGTAAGCCACAATTATTTTGAAAGCAGCTGCGGTCTGGATGAACAGTTTAAATATCAGGAATGCATATATACGGATGAAGGACCGCTGCAGGAATATAAAGCAAGACCGGAACTTAAAATAAAATCTACGGAATCAGCCGTAATGTATGGAAATGTCTTTACAGGAACGATAACAATCGGAAGCACAAAGGCAGAAATATATCACGAAAAGAATTCCATAAAGTTCCAGACATTTGCAGAAAAGCTTGCCCCATATGCAGAAAACATAATCAACAGCTTCATCATGGAAAAAACGATGGGAAACCTGCGGAAAGCATTCTCCAGTTTTGTCCCGGAAGAAATAATTGATGACCTTATCCAGAAAACCGGAATGCACACGGAACAAGCCGGACAGAAAAGAAAGGTTGCAGTCATGATCTGCGACATCAGGAATTTTACAAACATAAGTGAAGGAAATAAGCCGGAAGATGTAGTAGGATTCCTGAACACATACTTTACCGAAATGGTTGACATAATAAAGAGCCACGGAGGAAGCATTGACAAATTCATGGGAGATGCAATCATGGCACTCTTTGGAGCACCTGTCAGTTATGAAGACAATGCACAAAGGGCGGTTGAAGCAGCCCTGGACATGATAAAAAAAGTTCCGGAAATTGACAGTTCCAGGTTAATTCTTCCAGAAGGATATGATAAGATTTCCATTGGAATCGGAATCCATTATGGTGAAGCGATTTTTGGAAGCATAGGTTGTTCTGACAAAAGGGATTATACAGTAATCGGTGATACGGTAAATCTGGCATCCCGGCTTGAAGGACTTACGAAAATGTACGGAAAGAAAATCATTGTTTCAGATTCTGTTGCCGGAGACCTGAATGAAGAAATTTCCGTGCACAAGCTCGATAAAGTTGCCGTCAAGGGAAAGAAAATACCGGTCAGCATTTTTGCAGTAGATGCAGAAGGCTGCAATCATGATGATGAACACTACCGGAATTATGAAAAAGGATTATACCTCTACGAAACAGGCTCATGGACGCTGGCCAGAGACTATTTTGAAAAGGCAGAAAACGACACAGGCTATGAAAAAGCCGCAGGAATAATGCTGGAAAGATGTCAGGAATATATCAGGAAACCGCCTGAAAACTGGAACGGAGCCATAACATTGACATCAAAATAGAAATATCAATATACGGTGAAGGCACCGCTGGAATAATGCGGTACTTTCATCTTTGCAAAAGACTTATTGACTTTTTACAGGAGTATGTATGACAAAAAAGGAAAAAAATTTTGAACAGAAAATGCAGTTCATTGCATTTCCATGCAACTTTGCTGCAGTAACAGTTTACCTGTTCTACTCATTCATTTTTTCAAAAATAACTGTTTATCAGTTTCTTGAAATCATCGCCATTGGTTCCGGACTGCTGATAATAATGCAGTTTCTGGTAGGACCGTTTTTTGCAAACCGCATCTATACCCATTCAATTTCCCAGCGGATTGAAGAATGGGAAACAACAGGACTGGACGAAAAAGAAAGGACCGAACTTTTAGCCGGAATTATGAAACGTCCGCTTTACAAAGGAATAGAAATCTTCTGCGTCTATTTCTTTTCAGGAATCATATTCTGCACATGGTTCAAAGTAAGGATAATGGTTTCAACACCGGTAGAAATCGGAATCATCGTGGCAATGATTTTTGCAGCATTCGTAGACGGAATAATGGCAATTAATGCAACAGAGAGACTCTGCTCGAAATATGCCCGGAAAATCGTACAGCAGGGAGTTGCAGATTCCACAGTAATGAAGCACAAGACATTCGGAGTTTCAATCCGCGGCCTTTATGCATCATTCATTTTCGTGCCTATAATCTGCACAAACCTCCTTACAGGACTTTACATCTGGCAGAATGTATTTTTAAACAAAATATCCACTGATGACGGATTTGCACTTTTCTCAATGATTGCAGTTCCTTTATTCAATGCAATATTAACGATTGCCCTTGCAATGTTCATCGGCTACAGGTTTATTGCATATTTGAATAACATGCAGAATGCAGTAATGACCATGGACAGGGAACACATCCTGACCAGCGAAGACATTCCGACAGACCTTTCAAATGAATTCTCATTCAACATGTACCTGATCAACAAGACTATCGACATGTTCAAGATGATTTTTGAAAAGACCAGCGATATTGCAATTCATGTCACAGAATCAACGGAATCCCTGGAGAGTCTTTCTACAGAAACAGCATCAACAGCCCTGGAACAGTCAACAGGCGTAAAAGAAATAGTTTCAACAATGGAAGACGCCGACCAGCTGTTTAAGAATATAGAAGGCAAAATTGGAGACGTTTCCCTGGTTGCAAACAAGACGGCAGAAGAAGTCCAGACAGGAATCAATTCCCTTTCTGAAAACATGGAAAAAATGGAACAGATTACAGATGCAAACATGGAAACAATTTCGGGAATCAAGGCACTGTCAGAAAAGATTGACGGCATCTGGGAAATAGTCACACTCATCAGCGGAATTGCAGACCAGACAAAAATCATTGCCTTTAATGCAGAACTGGAAGCAGCAAGTGCAGGTGCAGCAGGAAAGAACTTCCACATTGTAGCAAATGAAATCCGCCGGCTTGCCGACGGCACAATGGAAGCAACCCACGAAATAAAAGACCGCATTACAGAAATCCAGCATTCGTCAGACAACCTGATCATTACATCAGAAGGCGGAACTGAAAAAATCCACGAAGGCTGTGACCTTACAGAACAGGTGGGCCAGAATTTTGCAAGCATTAAAAACGCCGCCGAAATTACGGCAGAATCCGCACAGGACATAAAGATCATCGTTGCCCAGCAGACAGCTGCATTTGAACAGATTGTAGTCACATTAAAACAGATTTCCGAAGGTGCAGAAAGTTTCTCAGCTTCAACCCAGACAATCAGGAACACAGTTGAAAAACTCCAGACCCTTGCAGATTCAATGCGGAATCTGGTTTCCAACGACTGCCAGATACAGAAAGAATAACGGGAATTTCAAAAATTATAAAAAATTGCCTGTGATTCTTTCATATTGAATCTGAACGACAAATAACATTTTACCGGGCTGCCCTGCATGTTTCAGTTTCAGGGAGCTCCCGGATGATTATTGAACATGACGGCTCCGGCTGATTTCATTCAGGATTCTGCCGGAGTTTTTCCAGAATTTAACATCTTTTTTATTTTCATACAGTTTTCATCTGAGTATAGCTTTTTTGAAATTATAAACCTTTGTACAGTAGTCCGGTGAATCTTATATAATTTAGCAATAGAATAAACACTCGTACCACAATACAGCATTATTGAAACAGCCAGTTCTGCACCATCCAGTTTAGACTTTTTATTTACAGCCCCCTTTGGCCGTCCGAGTTTTTTACCTTCTGCTTTTTTTCTCTGCAATGCTTCTTTAGTCCGCTGAGAAATAAGGTTACGTTCAATCTCCGCGCTCAAACCGAATGCAAAGGCTAGAACTTTACTTTGAATGTCATCTCCAAGCTTATATCCGTCTTTGATGGTCCAGATTTTTGCACCGCGTTCCATCAGCATATTCAGGACAGACATGATCATAAAAAGATTGCGCCCAAGTCTCGAAAGTTCAGAGCAGATAATCAGATCATCCTTTTGTATTCTGGAAAGCAGTTTACCAAGTTTACGCTTCTGAACGTCGCATGTCCCGCTGATGGTTTCTTCAATCCAGGAATCCACAGAAAGATTGTTACGCTTGCAGAAATTCAAAATTTCAAACCGTTGGTTTTCCACAGTCTGGGTGTCAGTACTGACACGAATGTATCCATAGGTCATGAAAATAAAGATAATAAAAAGCTGGGCGTTCCGGCAAATTTGCCGTCGGGCGTTCCACCCTTCGCTAACGCTCATTGCCAGTTTGCTTCACAAACTGGCAACTACGGGGTTCCATGCCCTAACGCAAAGTAATCCTTCCAACCAGTTCGGAGATTTTTTTCTCTGATTTTGAATGGTTTTCAATCAGACTGTACATGTCAATCAACAGGCCGTGGATTTTGTTGTAGTTTTTGTTTTCTGCAGGATTTGAGTCGCATTCAGCGAAGCCGAAATATTCAAATGATTTTCCATCCAAATCTGCTGGTAGAATGAATGCATTGAAAATTCTCGAAGATTCGATGTTGAATTTGTTCTCAATGAATTCTGCGTAGGAAATCTGCTTTATTATAGAATCTGTTCCAGGCAGGTCGTATTCATTTCCTGAATCCCCGAACCTGTAATATTTTGAATCAAGCACAAAATAATTTTCTTCACCGTCAATTTCTGAAATCATGATCGTGTCCGGACGCAGAGAAAATTTTCTGTAGATGTCATTGCTGAAATTTGACTTTCGGCCTTTGATTGTCCAATGGCATTTAGGATAATATTTTTCCTTGTTTTTGATTCCAAAACTTTTGTCGATCATGTATTCAAAGACATTTTCAAAACTGTTTGTTCCGTAAACAAAATTCAGGTTCTCGTTTTCAAAATCTGTTTCTTCCAGAAATGAAATCATGCTAAAAAAAAGAAGGTTTGATTTTTGAGAAAAAGAACGGGAAATCCTGTTTTTAAGTACAGAAATAAAAAGATTCCTGTTGAACTTCACATCCGGTCTGGCAGGCACAAAACTTGTGAACAAAAATCCGAGAAGAGAAAAGGCCTTGTGCACGCAGAATTTGTGGATCAAAGAAATCAGCTCATTTTCATTTGCACGTGATTTCTGGACAACATAATCAAGGTAAACTATGTCATTGCAGGCAGTTGCAACAGGGCGTATATTTTTTATGGTACGCTGCCAGTTGATTTTCCCGGCCTGGGCAATTTTGTATTCAGTCCGACGCTCCGTGTAATATCCATTTTTCAAAAAATCCTGGATAAGAAAAAAAGCCGCTGAAACCGGAAATTTTTCTTTCGTCTGGTTTGAGAAAATTCCTGAAGAAATTTCACCTTCCTTCTGCTTGCCGTATTCATCAAGGACCAAGATCAGATTCCGGATGTTCCTGCGCATTGTCTTTTCGTCAAAGGATGCCAGCTGTGATTTTCTGTAACCCATTGGAAAAGTCACGCTGACAGTCTGAATGCCGTTTTGATTTTCTGCCCTGATTCCGACAAAAGAATCTCCGCGCTCAGCAATTTTCAGTTCCAGTTTCATTGGCCCGTACTTTCGTTTTTCAGTTCAGCTGCAATTTCTTCATTCAGTATTGAATCAAAGTTTTTAGATTCCTGGAATTCATTCACGACGCTTTCAAAACTGTCTGTGATCCTGAAGAACTGCTCATGGTTCATTTTGAAAACATCGTCCCAAAGATATTTCAGGACTTTTTCTGCAAATGACTTTACGGAAACCGAATTGTTTTCTTCCGCCTGAATAAAGTAGGAGCCAAGCCTTGAATCTTCCATGCTTGAAAACGCCGCCCTGTCTTCATTTTTTGAAATGGAGTCATTGGCAACCTTTCTGAAAATCCCCCAGCAAATGCCTGTCTCGCCAATCTGAAGATTATACTGGTCAGAATCTTTTTCAAGAACATTCGGAACCAGTTCCATAGACCATCTGCGCTGGAAAGCATTGTCCAATGTGAACACGTTCTGGTCGCTTGTGTTCATTGTTGCAAGGATTGAAAGATTCGGCGGAAGACGGATTCCGGAATTTGCCGTGAATGCAGAGCCGTTGATTTGAAAAGCTGGATTTCCATGATTTTCGTTGAATGAGCTGTCCGAAAACTCAACCTGGCTTCTGAGATAATTGTTTACAAAATCATTTTCCACAAAATATTTGCTCCAGCCGTCATTCCTGCGGTCCAGAAGCTGGAAAATGTCTCCGAAAATTGCAGCTGCATTTCCACGGTTGATTTCTTCAACAATGAGATAAAAATTTTTTTCAGGGTTATGGTAAGCACGCCATAGGATTTTTGAAAATGCCCCGGGCTTGAATTCATATTTTATCCCGCTTGCACTTGTCACAGGGAGAATCTGCCCGACAAAATCTGCATTCGTATAATCCGGATGAAACACAACACGCACAGCCTGAAAGTCACGGTCTGCCTCTGCCGGAATTTTTTCTTCGATTTCAGAATCAATCCTGTGAGACTTGCCGCTTCCCGGAACACCGTAAAATATTTTTTGGATGGGGAAAGTTGTACAATTTAAATTTGCAATATGAATATTGGAGCTACTGCAAATTTCGATTTCATTACATAATCTTTCATATAAGCTGAAGCTACTTGTCAAAGAATATACAAGTGTTCCTAAATATCCACTTGCTGCTGTTGTTAATGGAACAATATTAAGAATGTATGAGCCTAGTAAATCTTCACTTGTTCTAAATGTATTTTTCTCAATGTTTCCAAATTTTTTGCTGTCATTGAGATTACTAATCAGGAATAAAAAGTCATTTCGATCTTCATTCGATAAACTTGAAAAATCGATTTTTTCAATTTCATCCTCAATATTGACTGGTAAATTCTTTGATAATCTTTCCTGAATAGTATTGATTGTTTTTTTATACTCATCATTTTTTCTTATGGTGTTATCAACATAATCAAATAATTTCCTAAGACATTTTGCCAAGGGAAAAACTTTTACAGCTAAATAGAAATATTGATTTGGAATAATCGCAAAATGATTTGGTGAAGTTTCTACAGAAAATGATCTGTTATAAAAGGTTGCATCGATAGAATTTTGTTCTTTCAATAATCGTGAAATTTCTTGTTTCAATGAATTTGAAATTTCAACCTCCGGAAACTTCTTTAGTAATTTTAAATTATTCCTTGTTTCTTCTGTAATCACTTCCAAATTACTCATTATTTACTTCTCCAAAATCTGTTTTACTAATTCTTCCGAAACTCTTTGAACCACTGGAACTGCCACACTGTTTCCAAATTGCTTGTATGCTTCTGCATTTGATTTATGAAGAACAAAATTTTTAGGGAATCCTTGTAAATTTGCAGCTTCCCTTGGGGTAATTTTTCTTGGATTTTTTCCAGCTTGTTCAATTAAAATTTCACTTCCGTCTTTGTAGTATCTTCTTGACAATGTGCTTGTATATGGAGAATCAGCGGTAAAGCTGCAATATCCAAAACCGTTACCTTTTTTTTCATTTTCAATACGCCGCCGCTGATGTCCAGCCCATAACTTGTCTGAAATGGTGTATGAATCTGGAACATCTTTTTCTAAAATTGTCCCTACAGAAATATTCTGTTTTGATTTGCTTGGATAATTAAAAGAATCTATTTGTAAATCTTTTCGCCAAAGAACTATATAAATTCGAGGTCGATTCTGAGGAACTCCATAATCTTTTGCACTTAAAATCATTTTCGAAGCTTCTTTTTTAAGCTGCTCAATCGGAAGTTTATCTAAACGACTTGCAGAAATATTACATTCATATCCCATTTGCATAATTGTTCGCAGTACAGTTTGAATCGTTTTTCCTTTGTCATTACTTACAAGACCACGAACATTTTCAAGTAAAACTGCTTTAGGTTTGTGTTCGTTTAGAATTTCAGCTATGTGATAGAAAAGGGTTCCGCGTGTATCTTCTATTCCCCTTCTTAAGCCTGCATTACTGAAGGGTTGGCACGGAAAGCCTGCACACAGCACATCGAATTCATCTGGAATAAGAGCTTTTGTTTCAGGCTTTGTTATATCCCCAAAAGGCACTTCTCCGTAGTTTTCAAAATATGTCTGTTTTGCAGCAGCATCCCATTCGCTTGAAAAAACACATTCGCCGCCGCAATTCTGCATGGCAAGCCTGAATCCGCCGATTCCCGCAAAAAGATCGATGAATGTGAATTTAGGATTTTCTTTATGGGCAAATGGAATTTTTGAAAGGAACCCTTCATTCTGAGCCAGATTTAGCTGTTCTTCTGAAAAACCGTTTTTCAGAAGCTGCTCCTTGTATTTCTTTCCTGCCGGAGAATCTTTCTGCAAAAGAAAATGTGTCAGAAGGGCATGGTTTTCTTCGTCAGGCTGTGCTGGAAGATATTTATCTAAGAATGAATAATTCGTCCCCTTTGTCTTAGGAGATTTACGCTCATTTAAACGGTCGTTTTTTGTGACAATTTAAAAGGTTGAGTCAAGGTCTTGAGAAAAGCGTGCCTTGATCGGACTTATTAACGTACGTAATAATGTACATTATATTTAAGATAGAGGTGTTTTATGAATGCAATGAATGTAACACAGGCAAGAGCAAATCTTTTTCAATTGATGGCAAGTGTAAATTTTAACTCAGAACCAATTACTCTTACAAATAACAAAGGAAAAAATGCCGTTCTAATTGATGAAGATGACTGGAATGCAATTCAGGAAACTTTATATTTGAATTCTATTCCTGGGATGTATGATTCATTAAAATCTGGTATGGAAACTTCATTGGAAAATTGTGTATCTGAAAAAGATGTCGAGTGGTAAATGTACAGAATTGTATTTGAAAAACAGGCTTTAAAAGATATTCAGAATTTGAAAGCTTCAAAACTTGATGGTAAAGCAAAAGAATTGATAGAGGTAGCAAGACTAACCCCTTTTCAAAATCTACCAACTTATGAGGCTTTAGTAGGAAATTTGTCAGGTCTCTTTTCAAGGAGATTGAATATTCAGCATAGATTTGTTTATCAAGTGTATACTGAGAAAATAATCGAAGAAAATATTGAGTATGATGGAACTGTTAAGATAGTTCGAATGTGGTCACGTTATGATAATTTAAAATAAACACATAATATGCATTTAAAATCAACGACAAGCGGAAAACTGTGCGCAGTTTAAATGCAAGTTAAAATTTAGAATTCGAGAAAAATTGAAAATCCTTTATGCATTACGGGCATTTCTAAGCACAGTTATTTTGCATGTTTGGTTGCAGCATGTGGCAGACTGAATAAGAAACGTTTGATTCTATAGAAAAAATTATTATTTTGAAGTAGTATAAGCTATTATGACCGTCACAAAAAACGACCGTTATCTTTGACATATTCCCATTGGAGAGTAACACATGGAACTTTTTGAAGGAGTTTATGAGAAACTTATTGACGAAAAAACAGGACATGAATTAGACAAAATCGACTCTAATAATATAAAAAAGATTCCAATAGATGAATCGGAATCAACAGCGATGTTGTCATCATACATAGCAAAAATCATCAGGCAAAAGCTGGATGATATAAACGAAACTAGCGATAAAAAAACAATTGAACAACGAGTAAATTTCACAAACAATATTTTAAAGTCAATTTCTTCAGATGCTATAATAAAAGATACAGAGAAATTTCTTGGTGAAATTCAATCGGAATGTTCAAAAGCAGAACAAGCCGCTACAAAAACTGAAACCGTGCGTCCCTCATCAGGATTTCTTTATTCTTCTTTATTCACCGGCAGAGGAAGTAAAATTCCTCTTTATAGCGAAATAAAAAAAGATATAGCATCATCCGATACTATTTATCTCATAGTTTCTTTTCTCAGACTTTCCGGACTAAATCTCATATTCGAAGACTTAAAGAAATTCTGCAATAAATCAAAACACAAACTAAAAATACTGACAACAACATATTGTGGAATAACTGAAGCGAAAGCTGTTAAACGGCTTTCTGAACTCCCCAACACTGAGATCAAAATTTCTTACAACATAAATAATGAATGCCTGCATGCAAAATCGTACATTTTTATACGAAACTCCGGGTGCAGCTCCGCATATATAGGTTCATCAAACCTTTCAAAATCAGCACAGACCGAAGGACTTGAATGGAATATCCGTGTCACAAATTCTGAAAACAAGCATATCATTGATGCCGCATGTGCAACATTTGAGTCATATTGGAACAATCCTGATTTTGAAGACTTCTCACTCAACGGTATAGAAAAACTGAATCGCGAGCTGGCTGTAATTAAAAGTGAATTTAAAAATGTTGGAACAGTTTTAAAATATCAGGTCCGGCCATATCAACAAAAAATTTTAGATAAAATTGAATTCGAGCGTAAAGAAAATGGTCTTTATAAAAATCTTGTTGTAGCTGCAACAGGAACTGGAAAAACTGTGATATCGGCATTCGATTATCAAATATTCCAAAAAAAGGAAAAATCACACAAGCTTCTATTTGTCGCTCATAGACAGGAAATTCTCAAGCAATCTGCAAAAACATATCGAGCTGTTTTGGGAAACCTGAATTTCGGAGAAATCTGGGTTGGCGATCTGAAACCTCAAAACGGAATAGAAAACCTTTTTGTTTCTGTTCAAACACTGAATTCAAAATTTGATCAGATATTCGATAAATTACCTGCCGATTTTTACGATTATATTGTCATAGATGAAGCACACCACTCCACAGCAAGCAGCTACAGAAAAATTTTCAATAAATTCAAACCGAAAATTCTTCTTGGTCTTACGGCAACACCAGAAAGAATGGACGGAACCAGCCTGCTTCCTGATTTTGATGGAAAAATTACAGCAGAAATCCGGCTTGCCGAAGCTCTTGAACAAGGACTGCTCACACCTTTCCAGTATTATTGCATAAGTGATGATACAGATTTAACAGAGGAATCAATCTGGAAAAATGGAAAGTATGTAACGTCAGAACTTTCTCAAAGGCTTTGTAAAAAACAAAGGACAGCGTTAATTTTAAAAACTTTACACTACTATCTTGCAGACGAAACAAAACGAAAAGCTCTCTGCTTCTGTACTGACAAAAATCATGCAGAATTTACATCAGAGGAATTAAAAAAAGCAGGTCTTAATGCCGACTTTCTTACATCCGAGTCATCAACTGAAAAACGAAATGATGTAATAAAAAAGCTTGCACTCGGAAAAATAAATTACCTGTGTGTTGTAGATATCTTCAATGAAGGTGTTGACATTCCTGAAATTGATACAGTGCTGTTTCTTCGTCCTACAGAAAGCCTCACTGTTTTTTTACAGCAACTAGGAAGAGGACTTCGACTTTGTAATGGAAAACAAATTCTTACAGTATTCGATTTCGTAGCACAGGTTAATAAACACTTTGATTTTGAATCAAGATTCAGAGCCCTTTTAAGAAATGCAAATAAATCCGTCAATATAAAAAATCAGATTCAAGAATATTTTACTTTATTACCACCCGGCTGTTCCATACTAATGGAACAAAAGGCACAAGAATATATTCTCCAGACAATAACAGCAGCAATTTATACGCAAAAAAAACTTGTCGAAAAACTTACGGAATACGTAGAAACTCCTACTCTGGGAAATTTTATTACTGACATAAATCAAGATATAAGGCTTATTTACAGAAACAAAAATTGCTGGACCTCATTAAAAAGAGCCGCCGGGAAAATTTCATATGAAGATGATGAAATTACAGAAATTTTGTCATCTGGCATTTCCAGACTGGTTCATATAAATTCAGCAAGAAATTTAAAATTCCTATTAAGAATTCTGGACAGCATAAAAAATAATAAAAAATTCATATGCCAGAGTAAACTTGAAAAATTACAGTTAAAAATATTTTGCTACAATTTGTTCTATAAAAAAAATTCAAGCATAAAAATGGAAGATCTTGATGGATTAATTGTAAAATTAAGTGAATACAAGCATTTTCTTCAGGAGCTTGAAGAGCTTATCCATTTTAGACTTCAATCACTGGAGCATCTTACATTAAACCTGTCAGATGATTCTGACTATGAAGGTATTGAACTTTATGGATGCTACAACAGGAATGAAATACTCACATTGTTTGGCATAGAAAAAGCGATGGAAAATCTGAATTTTACCCAGCAGAGCGGAATTGTTCCTGTTTCAGAAAATACAGAACTGTTCTTTGTAACACTCAATAAATCAGAAAAAGAATTTTCTCCGACTTCATTGTATAAAGACTATATTATAAGCAAAGATAAATTTCACTGGCAGAGTCAGAATAAAGATTCACACAGTGGAAGTGGAAAACGCTACACTGAACAAAAAAGCAATGGAAAAAAATTTATACTGTTTGTCAGAGAAACAAAGAATGACGGTTTTGGAAATACAAATCCCTTTTACTGCTTTGGCTTTGTCGATTATATTTCATCTACCGGCGACAATCCTATGAATATTGAATGGAAGGTTGAAAAAGAAATCCTCCCCGCCTTTCTCGAAGCAATTTGAAACATGTATAAATCAACAGGCAAAAAAATCCATCTGAAATTCAGCATATTCATGCGTATTTACCAGATGGATGGCATAGTTCCTCAAGTTGTTTTTGTTTCCCTACAGAATTCTCCAAAACTGAAAGCTGCTGCCGTTCCACCTTCCCCAATAAGAAGCATAAATGAACTCCTCCGGAATTCCAAGGTCAACATTAAAAAATCCGCAGAATTTTTCAGTCAGGCGGCTGCCGGCGTTTCTGTCAATGCTGCCTAAAGCCTTTACTTCACAGCTGAAGCCGTCGTTCACTGCCACATTCAAAGCTTAGCTTCGAAGGCAAAAGAGACAACACTATACGTACATAGCCTAAAATGATGAACCTCGACGCAGGGCATCTGGGTATTGACCCCGTCGGCACGAATACCCCCGGTATTCAGGTTACTACCTGTTTTTCATAGTCTTTTGTTTTTGAAGCATTTTTTCTGCCAGGGTACAATCCTTTAAGAAAAAATCAATTTCGCTGCGTATCCGTTTAAGGAATCCTGTGTCCGTCCTTGCTGAATATCCATCCGGATAATGAAGGAACAGATAGTCACGGCCTGCAAGCAGTTCAAGAACCTGTGTATCAAGAGGTATTTCAGGTTTTCTGAAATTTGCAGTATCTCCATTTATAAGTATGTCTTTTAATGTCAGCAGGGCTTCCTTTTCATTCCTGATGAACTCCAATATGTTTTTATCCTGTTGAATGAAATCTTTTGCAGAAAAAGTTTTTTCATCCGGAATACCTCCATATTTATGATGAAGCTGCGGAAGCTCAGTCTGTGGAATCCCCAGATTTAATCCTGATTTACCAATATCAAAAAGATTTGCTGTTCCTTTGAAATAATCGTTAAAAAGAATTGCGTAATCATAAAGGGCGCGGCCTGCAAATACTTTTTTTCCATTTTTTCCGGTAAATGCCTGTGTGCCAGCACCGAATGCAGCACCATAATTTGCCGCCGGGTTCAGTCTCGATGATGTGGACAACCTTACCTTATGCTGTGTAGTTCCTTTTCCGTGCGTTATTCCGGCCGAAAAAGAAAAATCAAGGCCACAAACAAACACGGGTACTGAATCATTCTTTCTAAGCAAGAGAGCGATACAAACTGCAGAAAGCCCTACTGAGCCTAAAGGCGGAATTACGGGAATCGTTTCATTCAATTTCTGGATGCGTGTTATGAATGGATTTTTATCATATTCCGAAAAGAAAAAACAGAGTTCTGAGGCGTTCCTTGCCAGTGCAGGTCTTGAAGTCAGGTCACAGATGAATAATGGAGCTTTTATATCATTCTTCTGCTTGTCATTTAAGCGGGCCCCAATATAAGCTTTTTCGATGGCAATCTGGCTTTCTACGCCAATGACTGCATCACATTTTATGCCAGCAGCTTTTAATGCACTAAAAGCTGCATCAACTGCGATTATAAAATATTCATCCTGCTGTTCCTTTAGCCGTGCTATGGCAGTTTCTATTGATTCACCGGCTCCAAAGACAATGACTGGTTTTTCAACAGATTTCTGGATTGCCGTAAATGGAATGGCACGGTTCAGTTGTCCCAGATTCTTAAAAATATTGCGGGAATATAGCCGCCCGAAACGGACAAGGGTGAGACGGTTTTTCCAGAATTGTGTAATTACATTCTGTGTGAGTATGAAAAAATTGTCGTAACAGGATTTTGAAAACCCAGTGCCTGCACTAAAATCTATTTTTACAACCCGTCGCAAATTACCGCGTTTAGGAAAATTGATTTCGTTATTTAAAATTCCATCTGTACTAGTAAGGGCTGTAAGGTATTCCATAAGCCCGCTGCCAGATAAATATTCATAGGGAAGCAAGGCACAATGAGAGTCTGATTTTGGAAAGTATTCCAATGCCAGATCATGAAGTCTGGCATCAAATTCAACGCCGAGTACAAAACAATTTTCAGGAAGTGCAGAGAGAAGTTCCTGTAAACCATAGCAAAGACATGGAGAATTACAGAGGATTAAAGTGCCCGGAAGCAGTTTAAGATTCTTTACGATTTCCAGAATGCTTTTTGCCGGATCATATTTTGAGTATAAATGTCTGTTTCTGTATAAAACGGAAAAGCCCTGCCGGGCGTTTACCAGACAGGGCTTTTCATCTGATTCTAAATTAGAAATTTGAGCCACCTGTAAAAGCGTTCATGAATTTATCTGAATTATTTACAATCTTGCTGCTGTTCAGAATTACTGAATTTACCACTTCAGCATCTGCATTTGCAATTTCAGGGAGAAGGAGTCTTTCGGCATCTTCTTTTGCTGTTCCTGCTTCCTTGATTGCCGTACAGCGGAGTACAACTACAGTATTTGATGAAGATACTACCAGTGGTTTTGAAACTTCGCCTTCTTTAAGTGCAAATGCAGTTGAAAGGAAGTTTTCATTTGTTGAAGTATTCTTCAAAGCTGGTATTGAACTCAAGTCTGTTTTTCCGATGATAGAAGAATTGTTATAGTTCAATGCCATTGCAGGAAGAGCTGCCTTTGCACGTCCATATTCTTCGCATGCTGCATCAAATCCGGAAATTGCTGCATATGAAACAAAGTCGTTTGCCTGAGCCATGAAGAAGTCTTCGATATGGCCTTTTTCCCTTGTGTAAAGGTAAGAACTTGCTGTATCAAATGTCTTTTTTTCAGAGAAATCAGCGGTTACAGGATTTCCGTCACAGCGGTAAATTGCATATCCGGCTGCTGTCTTGATTACCTGGCTGATGTCGCCATTTTTCATTGCAAAAACGGCTTCCTGATCAGCTGTGCTTTCAATTGAATCTTCAAGCTGGTATTTGTATGAAGAAATTACTTTTCCTGTTTCTGTATCACCAATACTCTTGTCAGATTCTGTTGTAAATGCATCATCGAATGTAAGTTCTGAATTATTGATACGCTTCAAAACTTCCTTTGCCTTTGATTCGTCCTGAAGTGTGATTACTGAAAGGTTGTAGTTTGTGAACTTGTCCTTGTTTGGTTCAGCCCATGCAAGGATTTCAGAATCAGGATAAGTTCTCATGTCAAATGCGATGAATTCAAAGTCACTTACTTTTGCTCCCATTTTGCGGAGGAATTCAATTTCTGCATCTGATGCCTTAAGACCGAAAAGTTTGTTGTTTCCAGCTCTTTTGAGGGAGCCGAAAAGGTCCTGATAGCTGCGGGCTGCACAAAGCATGTTTGTAGTATCAAGGAGGTATTCACGTTTTGCGTCTTCTGGAGTTGCATTATAGATAGCCTGGGAATATTCACCGGCTTCTGAATAATACTGTTCAATAAGGCTTCTGTTGATTTCTGTTTCTGGAACTGTGTAACCGCTGCTTGTGGTCATGTCCCTGAGGGCCATAGGGCCTACAATCTGGTTGAATGCCTGATTGAAAGCGATATTGTAGTAAAGCTTTCCATATTCTCCACTGAAGTCATAGCCTTCCTGTTCCATTCTGCTTACCAGCTGCGAAGCCAGTTTGTAGAATTCTGACCTTTCTTCAAATTTGATTGGAGTTCCATTGTAGCTTCCGTAGTTTGGAAGTCTTGCACCGCCGGCCCTGTCTGCAAATGCCGGAAGAAGAACGAAAATAAATGCTGCAATCAAAAGAATGATGATTGAGCCAATGCTATAAAGGGGTTTTTTCATTATGATACATCCTTATTTAATATAAGTGAATAATTTTACCATATGATATTGAATACTGTCAATTATTCATCTGATGGGCAGGAATTTGAGGCAGGCAAAAAAACGGCGGCATTTACGCTTCTATAACAATAAATGCCGCCACATATTCAGCTGAATATCAGATATTCGGTTGAGTATCTGACTATTTGAGGTTTTCTACAACCAGTGCACCCATTTTCTTTGTGCCTACAAGTTTACCAGCTGCCTTAACAGCTTCGATGTCACCTGCAATGTCACCTGTGCGCCATCCGTCATTGAGGACTTTTTCAACAGCAGCTTCAATTGCCTTTGCTTCTGTTTCCAGCTTAAAGTCATAGCGGAGAAGCATGGCTGCGGAAAGGATAGTTGCAAGCGGATTGGCAAGGTCTTTTCCTGCAATGTCAGGAGCAGAACCGTGGATTGGTTCGTAAAGTCCAGGACCTGTTCCGTCACCAAGGGATGCAGATGCCAGCATACCGATTGAACCTGTAATCTGGGAAGCTTCATCAGAAAGAATGTCACCAAACATGTTGCTTGTTGCAATTACGTCGAACTGCTTTGGATTGCGTACGAGCTGCATTGCTGCGTTATCAACATAAAGGAAGTTCAATTCAACTTCAGGATAATCCTTGTGGACTGTTTCTGCGACCTTTCTCCAGAGGCGGCTTGAGTTCAGGATGTTTGCCTTATCTACCACAGTAAGGATCTTGCGGCGGTTCTTTGCAGATTCAAATCCCAGGCGTACGATGCGTTCAATTTCTTCCCATGTGTACTTTTCTGTATCCCATGCAGTCTTTCCGTCTTCGCTTGTTCCGCGGTCACCGAAATAAATACCGCCTGTAAGTTCGCGTACAATGAGAATGTCCAGACCGTCGCCCACAACTTCATCCTTAAGTGGACATGCTGCCTTGAGCTGCTTGAACATAAGTGCCGGGCGGAGGTTTGCATAAACCTTCATTCCACCGCGGAGACCGAGCAGTGCCTTTTCAGGACGGATTTCAGGAGCTACATCGTCCCATTTTGGTCCACCTACTGCACCAAGAAGGGCTGAATCAGATTCAAGAGCAATCTTGAGCTGGTCTTCTGGGAGAGGCTTGCCGAATTTGTCAATTGCGCATCCACCTGCAATTACGTTCTTATATGTAAAACTGTGTCCATATTTTTCAGCAACTGCATTCAATACATTTACAGCTTCTGCAACTACATCAGGTCCGATTCCGTCACCTGGAATCAAAGCAATAGTCTTATTCATTATTGTCCTTCCTTTAATATTATTTAAGAAATTTAATTATACTAAAGATTATACAGATTAGCGGGCTGTGTGTCTATACAGTAAGTATAGATGTAAAAAATAAAAAATGCAATTTCCAGCGGACTGCTAAAAATTGCATTTCATTGTTTCAGCATAGCTTTATGGTATCAGACCTTGAATTTTTCAATCTGGGAATTATTCTTAGAAATTGAAAGTTTTACCAGCTGGGAAATTTCAGAAAGCCGTTCACCGGTTTCGTTGATTTTCTGTGCTCCAATCTGCATTTCGCTGATGCTTGATTTCATTTCGTCAGAAGAGTTCAAAAGCTTCTGGAGTTCAGCAAGGATATTGTGGCTTTCTGTTGAGATTTCAGAAGATGACTGCATGACATCACTGGTGCTCATATTCATGTCTTGAAGAGCTGCACTGATCTGCTTTGAACCTTCCTGCTGCCTGTCCATGGAACTGCGGATCTGTCTGATGGAACCGTCTGTGATTTCAATCCTTTCGGATATTTCAGAGAATGAATTCTGTGAATCAACGGAAGCGTTAACTACATTTGAAATTGCATTCATGATGGATTTCAGCTGTTCACTGATTTTCTTTGACTGTTTAGTTGAATTTTCGGAAAGTTTCCTGATTTCGTCAGCAACAACACTGAATCCACGTCCGCTGTCTCCGGCATGTGCTGCTTCGATGGCGGCATTCATGGCAAGAAGGTTTGTCTGACTTGCAATTGAAGAAATTACGACGTTGGCTTCCTGCAATGTCTTTGACTGGTTTTCAATTTCCTTGACCAGGGCAGTTACATCGTTCTGCTTAGTCATTCCCACTGATATGTCATTCTGGAGGAATGAGAAGTCATTTGCCATGTTTCCAATAAGTGTGTTTACCTCGTTAATATTTGAGAGCATGTTTTCAACTTCGCCGGAAGCAGTATTGACGCTGGAATTCTGACGGTTGATCATGTCTTCGAGGGTAGTAAGGTTTTCAGAAATGCCGCGGATTGAAGATGTAGTGCCTTCAACAATCGCAGCCTGATTCAGGATGCTGTTATTTACGCTTGTAATATTTGCAAGAATCTGGGTAATTGAACTTTCCGTATCATAAGTAGAATTCTGGAGTTTTTCACCGGCATCTGTAAGTTCCGTCTGTGAATTCTGCAGGTCTTTGATGATGGACTGCATCTTTTGCGAAAAAAGATTAAAACCGTCAACAAGGGAAGCGATTTCATGCTTTGCCTTTATGGTAATCCTCTGGGTCAAGTCTGCGTCACCGGATGCAATTGCATGGATTGAACCGTCCACAACGGAAATCGGGCGGATGATTGAAAGTGCAATCAGGAATACCAGAATTGCAGCAATCATTACACATATGATTACTGCAAACAGAACCTTGTGGACAACGGAAGTTGTTTCGTTAGTATAGACTGATTCTGGAACGTAAACCAGTGTGAACATTGTGCCGAGAGCGCTGTAGTAACCTATGTTACTCGTTCCATTGAAGTCAAATTCCACATAACCTGATTTTTCACTGCGCATTTTTGAAATGAGTTCTTTTGTAGACTCATTTTCAGCATAGAAATTCGTCTTAAGGATTTGTTCGGAATTTTCGCTGGCAATAATGTTTCCTTCCCGGTCAATGATGAGTACTTTTGTATAATCATCAGTTATGGAACCGGTAATATTTGCAGTCATGACGGCAAGATCGATGGAATTGTTCAAACCACCGATGAATCTGCCGTTATCATAAATTCCGTATGAAATTACATAAACCGGGCGTCCTGTAACTGGTGAAATATTGTTCCCGATGAATTCTCCGCTTTTCTTACAGGCTTCATACCAGGGTTCACCATTAACAGGATGAAGTGTAACTCCGCCAAGACCGTCGGCAATTCCCTGTTCCATACGGGTTATGAAGAAATTTTCATAAAGCCCGCCGGCATTCTTAAAGATTCCAACCAGATAATCTGTAAGATTCTTTCCATCAGAATCAGAAGCTACATCTTCAATGACATATGAAGATTGGGCAACTGACTTTGTCAAGACAATCTGATTTTTAATCATGGAATCAACTTCATTCATTTTTTCAATAGAAAGCTGCTGGAGGTTCTTTTTTGCTTCAGAAGACAGGCTTTCTGAAAATGAATGAATGGAAATGAAGCTTATTACAAGGACTGGTATGAGCATGCATAACATGGTTGTAATGAAAATCGTCCTGAAAAGCCCGGTAAGTTTTGCATTGTTAAAATTCATGTAGAATCCTCTCTAATACTTTTATTTTAATCTTGCAAAAAAGCTTTTTCAAGAAAAATATGATGATAACACAAAAATTTATGGCTATGTCTGTAAAAATTGTTGCTGATGAATTTGCATTTTCACTATCATTCAGTTAATTTTACATAGCTTTTATTAGCATAGGGGGCAGTTTCCTGTTTGAACACCGCTACATCGGGATTCATCGTTATTCAGCAAAACTATGGACGTACATAGTAAAATTTATTTCCAGATATAAGGCTCATTGGAACGGATTTCAAGAAAAGGAGAGTCGGGTTCTTCCAGCCACTGGATTATGTCAGAGGTAACATTGTCAATTTTACCGGAAGAATTCCTGCCACGGATGGCACATTCCCAGACTACGCAGATACGCCAGCAGATGTCCTTATAATAATCAATTGTCTTCCTGTCGCGCTCTACATTCCGTTGGAATTTACTTGTCCAGAAAGGCTGATTTGTTTTTGGAATGTGGTGATAGCGGCAGTTCTGGTGGGCATGCCAGAAACAGCCATTTATGAAAATCACAGTATGGTAGCGTGGAAGCACAATATCCGGCTTTCCTGGATACCGCCTGTCGCAGATACGGTAACGGAAACCGGCATGGTGCAGTGCCTTGCGGATGATTTTTTCGGGAGCAGTGTCGCGGCCTTTTATGTGAGACATGTTCAAATGACGCTGTGAAGGAGACAGGACATCCATATTTTCAGTATAACATGAATTCGGAAAAAATCCTGCTTTTGCAAAATTTCTTAATTTCGGAATATACTATATAGCCTGAATGTCGAGTTTTTTAGTTTTGTCATTCCGGGCTTGATCCGGAATCTATAAACAGATGCTGAAATGAATTCAGCATATGAACCGTATTTTGATAATAGCAATTCCTATATATGCATTTCCAGAAACTCGAAATTGGAGCTATTTTACAACCAGTTTAGAAGAATCATCACAACCAGTTAAGATGAGTAACAAAGACAAAAAAAGGCTTCCACGCTACGTTTGTGCAGACGGGGAGCAAAGGCTTCAGCCGGCAAAAAAAGTCGAGGACTGTTTTGACTGACTCTCGAAGCCACTGTGATGCGCACGTTACCTGTGGGGGACACCTCAACTCTTTTTCCGTCGCCGGGCCCCGCTTTTTTTAGTAAAATGCAGAATTTTTAGCAACACTTTTTGCGGATCTGACCAAGAAAACTCCGGAAGAGACGAACCTCGACGCAGAGCGTCCAGGATGCTTGCATCCAAGTATTAGCCCCGCCGGCACGAATAAAAAACCTCCGGAAATAAAACCGGAGGTACATTCACCACACCAAGAATCAGTTTTCTTCTTCGTCGCTTTTCAGGACTGCAAGGAATGCGCTCTGTGGCAATTCTACATCACCAATCATCTTCATGCGCTTTTTACCTTCCTTCTGTTTTTCAAGCAGTTTACGTTTACGGGTAATATCACCACCATAACACTTTGCAAGAACATCCTTGCGGACAGGATTTACAGTTTCGCGTGCAATAATCTGGCTTCCAATCGCCCCTTGAATCGCAACTTTAAACTGCTGACGGGCAATTTCACCCTTCAGTCTGTGACATACCTTATGAGCCTGAACTGATGCATTTTCCTTGAATGTAAGCTGGCTCAAGGCATCCACACTTTTTCCATTGATAAGAATGTCAATCTTAACAAGATCAGTTTCCCTATAACCGATGATTTCATAATCAAATGAAGCATAACCACGGCTGTAACTCTTCAATCTGTCATAAAAATCAAAAAGTACTTCTGCCAAAGGCATTTCATATGTAATTTCAACGCGTTTCTGGTCAAGATACTGCATGTTAGTCTGAACTCCGCGTTTTTCCGTACAAAGCGCCATCAACTGCCCTATATATTCAGCAGGAGTAATGATTGAAGCCTTAATGTAAGGTTCTTCAGCACTGCGGATGCGTCCCTCAGGATATTCAGAAGGATTATCAATGAAAGTATCTTCGCCATTAGAAAGATGAAGCTTATAACGTACAGACGGAGCCGTAAAGATTACACTCTGATCAAAATCTCTTTCAAGGCGTTCCTGAATTATTTCAAGATGAAGCAGGCCAAGGAAACCACAACGGAAGCCGTTACCAAGTGCAAGGGAATTATCTTTTTCATATATAAGGCTTGCATCGTTAAGCTTAAGTTTTTCCATGCTGTCCTTGAGTTCTTCATAATCGTTTGAATCCAATGGATAAATAGAAGAATAAACAACAGGTTTCACTTCCTTAAAGCCCGGAAGCGGTTCGGAAGCAGGCCGTGAAGCCAGTGTAACCGTATCACCTACACGGACATCACTTACAGTCTTGATTCCTGCAATTATGTACCCTACATCGCCTGCTTCCAACACACCTGTATCTTCATATTTTATCTTGAATACACCGATATTTTCCACTTTATAATCCGCATTATTGTACATCATACGGATTGTATCACCAGCCTTAATACGTCCCTGCATTACACGGATATGAACGATAACACCACGGAAAACATCATAATGACAGTCAAAAATCAATGCCTGTGCAGGAGCTTCAGGATCACCAGACGGAGGCGGAAACATTGTTACAATTGCTTCAAAAAGTTCATCAATTCCGGCGCCGGTCTTTGCAGATACAAGCTGGGCTTCTTCTGGAATAAGGCCAAGATCATGGTCAATCTGGCGTTTTACATTTTCAACATCAGCACTTGGAAGGTCAATTTTATTAACTACAGGCACAATGGCAAGATCATGCTCAAGCGCCATATACATATTGCTTACAGTCTGAGATTCAACTCCCTGACTTGCATCAATCAAAAGAAGAGCTCCTTCGCAAGAGGCAATTGCACGGGAAACTTCGTAAGAAAAGTCAACATGTCCCGGTGTATCAACAAAGTTCAATTCATATTCATTTCCATCTTTTGCTTTGTATGGAATCGTTACAGCCTGACTCTTGATGGTAATTCCGCGCTCACGCTCAATATCCATACTGTCAAGAATCTGATTCATCATCTGACGATCATCAATGATTTTTGCCTTCTGTATAAGGCGGTCCGCCAGCGTTGATTTTCCATGATCAATATGGGCAACAATACAGAAATTCCTCTTATATTTCATTTCCTTCATAAAAACAACAATTCTCCATTAAAAATTAGTTAAAAATAGTATGGACTGTCCAAAGGAGCTGCAAGCCCCATACTTATATCGAGATATCCTTTACGACGGCGCTTCGTCACGAATTCCACATACATCGCAGTTTTTTCAGGATTAAACTGAATACGACCAACAGTCACAGGATCGTTTTCAGAAAATCCACTTTCATCCGCTGCACTTCCAGCAAGAACATTTGTAATGACAAAAGTCCGGCTATTAGTTGTAGAAGCAGGATTCATACTGATTCCAAAAAGTGGAATAAAGGAATTCTGGATAGTATCTCCCTGATATACAACATACCCGGGATTTTTAGGACGCACTGTCAGATAAAGAAGGCATTCTTTACTTTCACCATCAGGATTTATATAACCACATTTTAAAATTGTTTCCGGTACATAATCCCGTAGGACATTTTGAACATCTTCCAATGTCTTTACCGGTTTACCATCCATAGATGTTATGACACTTCCCCTTTCAACACCAGCCCTGGCCATTGCTGACCCTGGTGTAAAATACTGGACTTCAAGTCCATATGGACGGTTCCCGCTTCTTGCCGTATGTCCATATGCACCAATCCACGGAAAAAGTCGCTCACCTCCGGCGTATAGCATTGGCAGATCCTGTTTTAAATATTCAACAGGAATTGCAAAATTCAAACCTGCAAACTGTGGCATACCGGCAAAGACAATTGCCTGGACATTTCCGTTTTCATCAATACATGGACCGCCGGAATTTCCAGAATTAACGGCTGCATCAATCTGCATTACGCTCCCGGTAGTAAAAAGCTTTCTGTCAGTAGCAGAAACGATACCACTGGTCAAAGTCCTTTCCAAGCCCAAAGGAGAACCTATAGCATATACCTTATCACCAACATCAAGATCAGCACTGGAACCAAGGTTGAATACATAAGGCGGATCAATTTCAGTTTTTAAAAGAGCAAGATCATGGACAGAATCCCAACCTACCACTTTTGCAGGAATTCTTGTATCCGGATCCCGAGCCAGTTTTATATAAACCTTTCCATAACCTTCACTTTTTTTGTCAACAAGTTCTTCTATCACATGATGATTTGTAACAATGTAGCCACGTTTATCTATAAAGAACCCCGAACCTATGACCCTGTTGGCAAATCCCATCCCATGCTGGACTTTTATTCCAAGATCAACCCATATTGTTACCGTACCGTCAATATATTCTGAAACTTTTTTTTCCGCACCGGTAAGATTACTTTTTCCACCAGTCACAGATTTTCCAATTCCTGGAATATTATCAAAATAAACAGAATTAAGTTCAGCCTCAGAAATTATTTTTTCAGCCACATCGCCAAAACCGGCCGCAACAAGGGATTTATGCATAGACCGCGCCCTGAAATACTCTTTCTGCTCAATTGCGGTAAAACATACATCCCTTAAATAATTTACACAGTATTCTATTTCATCCTGATCACCGAGCAGGGTTGCACGCCAGAGAGCTTCAACAGTCTTTACAGGAAGAAGTTCCCGTATCCGCTTGATTTCTGCATCATGCATATCCTTTTCGGTATACGAAAAATTTTCCACTTCAACCTGAGGTAATTTTGATGAACTGCAAGAATTCGAAACAGCAAAAAAACTGAACAAAGCCAGTGCCATGACAGTAAAACGAAGTATACTATTTTTCGCTGTCATTTCCTTCTCCACTTATAGAATGTTCGTCTTCAACCTTATCTGATACATCAGCATCAATATCCGTCATCTGCTCCGGTGATTTTTCATTTTTCCATGCAAAAATCCTTTCACCAACACGTATTGCCTTAATATAAAATCCATCTTCTTCTGTCTGGATTACTTTCCCCTGTTCCATTATGTTCAGCATGCCAAAAATAATATCCTCGTCGCCAGCTTTTCCTGACTCTCGTAGCCAATAGAAAGATTTCTTTTCACCCTTCAGAACTTTTATATTTTCCTTACCAAACATTACCTGCACAGGCTCGCCGTTCATACTGACAATATTCACAGGAAGCGTACCATACACTGCATCATCAACAAAACAGTCAGCTTCTTCCATAAGCGGTTCACCAGATTTTTGAGGAAACTTTACATACCTGAAATCCCATTGTCCATCGCCATCAGTATCCCATGAAGTTATCCGGCCTCCAAGAGTCTGATATTCCTCTGTAAAGTCAGGCTTTGTGTCAAGATTGGTATCAATTTGAATCATACGGAGGTAAAGCACAGAATCATCCATCGGAATACCCCATATATTCTTCGTCATGGCTTCCATATCCTGATCTGAAATGATGATTGAACCGTCATTGCGGGCATATATTTCCACAATTTCAAAAACTCCATCCCCGTCCTTGTCCACATTCCGCACTATTTCGCCGGCTTCTTCAATAAACTGGGCATGAGCATAAATTCTGCCATTTTCAAAATAGTCAGCAGAAAAAGGCCTTCCATTTAACAATGAAAATTTTACAGATGCACCATCCTTTTCAAAGGAATTCATTTCAACAGAAGTAACAGAAGGAATGACATCATCATATTCGAACATTTGTATTCCGGCATCTGTAAGGGTAGCCTTATTTACAATAAAGAAATCTACCGGCTTTATAAACTTATCGGGTTCAAGTTCAAACAGGGAAACCTTAAAACCACCTTCCATCAAAGAAAATGTTACAGGACCTTCCGGATAGCCAGGAACATTTTCATATACGATTTTTACAGGGCTTGGATATTCACCATAATAAACCGTACGCTGGAACTGTTCAAAATAAGCAGACTGGGGAATGCCAAAGTCACAATTCACCGACCATTCATCAAAACCATCATTATCACAATCATATGCAATTACTGATGGACGTCCACGTTCATATTTTACCCGGAGATTGTATTCAAGTGTATTGTTTGTATCACAATAAATATAACTGCCATATGAATTGAGATATTCACCAAAACGCTGCATTACAGCCTCATCGGTCAATGATGATGCAAAGCACTCTAGTTCATAAAGCTCCACGCCCTCATCATCAAGGAAACCTGTAAAGTAATCCAAGGCAGCATTTTCAGAAATAAGCCCTGCCTTCATCGCAGCCATAGCATAGTGAACATTTTTCAGGTTTCTCGCATTAAATGCCTTTAACAGGCGGACAGCCTTTTCGCCTTCCGAAAAAACCGCTGCAAAAATTTCAAGCGTACTGTCAACCTTATCATATTCAGGAACCCTGGAAATGAATACATCGGCAATCTTACGGACTTCCTGAGACGGTTCAACATACACATAAGAATCACCAGAATCAGATTTCTTATAAAGCTGCCTGTACTCATATTCAAAAAAAAGATGTGGAAATCTTAAATCGGACGGATAAATACGTCTTGTAACATCAATCTTTGAACGTGCTTTCCCAATGGATTCAGCAGTTCCTGACTGGTATAATGCCTTTGCCCGTATAAATTCCGCATCTGCTGACACAATAAAAGGCTTGGCATCCAGCACTTCGATTGCTTCCACGGGCTTTCCTGAAGAACATAGAAGGTCAGCATAGAAAATACGTGCACTGTTACGGTTATAATCAACCCACTGGGCTCCATCATCCATCGATGATTTTACATAATCCATCACCGTCCTGCGTTTCATCCCCTGATTCAAAGATGAAAGCGCCATAAGGTACCATAAATCAGCAACGGAAGAATCATATGCATTACCTTTTGAAGCAGTATCAAAGGCTTTCTGCCAGTCGCTTTTTGAAGCATAATTTTTCGCAAGCTGAAGGTAACGCAATGCTGTACGGCGGTTAGCCATATCAGCACTTGAACCATTAGAAGTCTGGGCACCTGCAAGCATACAGGATGCTGCCATAATGCAGAAAAAGATTTTTTTCAAAATACTGCTTTTTTTCATATATTCCTACACTTTCCAGTCTGGAAAACCAAAAGCGCTTCCCCAGACCAATGAAATATCATTATTACCGTTAAGATTCTGGATTACCGGAATCAGGCTTTTTATTCCGACAGGAACCTTCCAGTCAGAAAGAACATCTGAGAGTGACTTCTGTCCACCATTTTTCGTTGTGACAAAATCACCTGCCATTCGGTTACGAAAACAGAACGGAAGCCTTATTCCAGAATAAGACAAAGCTTCGCAGCCTCCTCCCTCAAAATGAATCTCACAAAGTTCTTTATGTTCAGGATCATTCTGAAACACAGATAAAATTCCCGTCAACTGCGGATAAACACCTGCTGCTTCAATTATATCAAAAAAAACGGTTTCAGTCGCCTTATTTTCATGCAATTTAATAAAAAGATTGTCATTCCAAATGAAAAAATCAAGACCGGAAGCAGTAAAATTAAAACCATCATTGTTTGAATCAGCTACAAGTTCAGCAGATTTTTCCGGCCAAAAACATATTTTTCTTACAGTTTCATAAGGAATCCGCCCTGAAACCTGCAAAATATTAAAAGCTTCATAAACAAGCCTGTGCCTCACAGAAACCGGACAACAGGAAAATTCAGACAATTCAATGTAAACAGCCGTTCCATCTTCAGAACAATTCCACTTGTATTCTGAAGCTGCCTGTTCAATAAACTGTCCATCATAAAAAGCCTTTTCTCCACCTGCAAGCACAGCTTTCGACCACCCTGAAAAATGCGTGTCCAGGAATGGAATAAGCGCACCCCGGATTTTATTCCGCAAATACTTCTGGTCCAGATTTGTTGCATCGGTGCGCCATTTTATCCCCTGCAAATTCAGATAGGATTCTATATCAGAACGGGAAACAGAAAGCAAAGGCCTTATGAATATTCCCCTTTTCGGAAGAATTCCTGCCCTGGACGTTGTCCCTCCCCCCTGGAAAAAACGCATAAGCAACGTTTCAAGCTGATCATTCAGATTATGGGCAAGACAAAAAAAATCACATTCTGTATTTTTTGCATATTTTTCAAAAGCTTCATATCGAAGGAATCTTGCAGCTTCCTCAATTCCCTTTCTACGTTTTACAGCAGTCTCCTGCACCATTCCCCTTTTCAATGTAAAAACCGAACAATTTACATTAAAACCTGATTCCCGTAAAAAAAAACAGTAATCTTCAACAAAGCGGGCATCTCCACCACTTTCTTCCTCAGAACGGATTCCATGGTCGACCGTAAGGACATTTATACAAAAACCATATTCCCTCGAAATATGACACAAGGCAGTAAGCAATGAAATGGAATCAGCCCCACCAGAAATTCCTGCACAAATTCCATGTACATCTGAAAGCGATTTACCAGTCAGTAATTCAAGCGAATTTTTTACATTATTATCAAAATCTATACAGTTCATATCTGCAAAAAAAAAGTCCCCTACCCGGGGACTTTCCTGCTGAATGCAAATAAAATTACTTGCGGCCAGCCTTTACACTAATAAGAGCAGCATCTGCATCATCCATAACAGTGATGCCATCACCGAGGTTAAGATCCTTTACAGTGAACTTCTCTCCAACATTTACATTTGAGATATCAGCAACGATGCGTGCAGGAACTTTCTTTGCAACTGTCTTAAGTGTAACTTCCTTCAAATGTTTCAGAAGGAAACCACCCTTGAGTACACCAGCTGGTGTTCCTGTAAAGTGAACAGGCATCTTGAAAGAAAGAAGCTGGTCTTCTGCTGGTTCAAAGAAATCAGCATGAAGAACCTTATCAGTACGGATATTGTATTCTGTATCCTTGATAAATACGTTATGTGAAGCACCATCCAATGCAACTGAAACAAGAGTTGTTGATGTAATACTTCTCCAAACTTTGTTGAATTCAACTTCATCGATTTCGAGCATAGTTGATTCACCCTTTGAATTGTACATAACTGCAGGAAGTTTTCCCTGTTTGCGAAGGTTGTTTGCAACTGATTTACCGCATTCTGTGCGAGTTTTAGCATTAATTACTAACTGATCCATTTTAGGAGCTCCTTAAAACCAAATCTATATTTTAAATTTTGCTGGGACGACAGGATTCGAACCTGTGGAATACCGGCACCAAAAGCCGGGGGCTTACCGCTTGCCGACGTCCCAATAAATTCAAATTTTATAAATCCTCATCATTTACTTTACCATTCATCACTCATAACACCGATTATCATTCATTCGAGATTCAAAAACCAGATATGCATCAACTGTCAATCCGGCAATCACCAACTCAGCGTTCATCCATATAAAGATGAAAAGATAAAGAAGACAAAGAACCTATTACTTTACAGATACACTCATCTGCTACTTGTATGAACATTTCCTGTACTGCATCTACAGACCAACCACGCTTCAGAAAGCTTACATTCTGCCATCCGGGCTTCTTCTTCCGATTCAAAAACACCAAAAACAGTCGCTCCTGAACCTGACATATCTGCAAACATGGCACCTGACAATTTAATGTCATTCAACGCTTTATTTACCAAAGGATACTTTACACATATAACCCTTGTAAAATCGTTCACAAAACTCCACTCATCAACAGGGAGATTGTAAACACGCTCAAGCTCATTAACAGCCGGATAATCCATACGTTCTTTCCCAGCCAGATATTCATCTACCAAAGCATATGCTTCAGAAGTCGAACTATGCACACCAGGAAAAACTAAAACAATATGTAAATCTTTTCTTGAATGAAAAGGAAATACCTTCTCCCCACGTCCCGTAACCACGGCAGCCACTGAAAAATCATCCAGACAGCGCAAGAAAAAAAATACATCACTTCCTACTTTTGATGCAATTTTATCAGCTTCATCCATAGAAAGTTTTGTCTTACACAATTTCATCAACCCATGCAGGAAAAAAGCTCCATCAGAAGAACCTCCACCAAGGCCTCCTCCGGAGGGAATCCTTTTAACAAGCTCGACGCTTACTCCTGGCAAATCCTTTCCTAAAAGCCCTGCACAAGCCCTATACGTTGAAGTAATGGTGTTTTTCTCAGGAAGAACTAAAGATGAACAAGAAACACAGCAAACATTCTTTTCATCAAGAAGTTTAATGTGAAGTTCATCGCACAAGTCGACGGCCTGAAAAATACCCTGAATATCGTGAAAACCATCACTGCGCTTTGGAAAAACCTGTAATCCAAGATTTATTTTCGCAGGTGCTTTGACACAAAGTTCAGTCAACATATGTATTACCATTATACTAATTTGCAAAGGAATGTCAAATGTTTTTTAATCTGCAATCCCTGTAAACCCCAAAAAAAGCCTTATGCCTGTAAAAACTATTGCTGGAAACTTCTGTGTTTTGTAACAAGCAGGGACTGACATTACCGTCGTTCCATATCTGTAAAATACATTTATTTTTCTTCCTGCTTCCAAATATCAGCCCCATCAGTACGAATAAAAGGGATTATAAAATATTCCTTTCGCTACATTTGTAAAGTTGCAATTCTGTTCACAAAAATGCGCATATTATCTTATAATGAAGGAATACATGTTTTCATAAGGAATTTGAAAAATGCAGACAGAGAAAAAACACATAGCTATTTATGAATACACAGATGACAATCCAGAATATTTTTCAGATTTTGAGGCAGACGAAACAGAAGACAATTTTGCCTCATTTGATGACCAAATTGAAACAGAACCAGATGATGAATCAGATGATGACTGATATAACTGCTGCATCAGAAATACAACCTTCTGATGCAGCAGCAACATAACGTCAGTAAAATTTAAGCCTGATGGAAATCAAGCTGTTTTCCCGCATGCCACAGCTTTTCAAGATCATAAAACTCGCGGGCAGGCTTTGACATAAGGTGAACCACAATATTGCCAATATCTATAAGATTCCAGTCATCACCATCAGGACTCTTTCTTGAAGTAACGTGAATTTCAAGATCGTTTGCGCTGATATATTCCTTTATCTGGCGTGCAAGTCCCTGCCAGTGGGTAGAACTTGAAACAGTCGTAATAATAAAGAAATCCGTCCAGCTGTTGAGTTCTGAAACATCAATTACTACTACATCCATTCCTTTTCCATCTTCTATAAGGCGGGCAATCTCAAGAGCCTTATCCTGTGTCGTCTTCATTTTTTCCTCTCAAAAAATCACCGGATTAATTCCGGCATTAATAATAAACCAGACTATTGTGAAGAACCAGGAGCATTGTCTCCACTGGAAGTCTGACCATGAACATAGCGGCTGTCAAAGTCGCGGCCTAAAATCAACGTAAAGTCCACATTCGGGGTTTCATCAGAACTTTCAGAAACTTCTTCCTCTATAATGTTCGTACAACGGATGAAATCACCAATGCTTTTTGCTGCATCACGGTTACCGATGTGGTCAATAATCGTAGTTTTTTCATAATCATTATTTGGGGCATTGGATACATTTAATACTTCAAAACCAGCCCCCTGCAAAAGTATTGAAGTATTTTTTGCAAGTCCCTGAACCCTTGTTCCATTCTGTATCTCGAGAACATAAGAACGGGTATTGCTGACCCCTGATTCAGAAACAATTGAAGATGTAGTCCGTTTTACAACTTCCTTAATGAAGTCACCATTTCTGAATGGAAAAAGAAGCAGTTTTCCATCCACGTTACGGTTCTGACCTGTAACATCCAACAAGGTCAGCCTTTCACAGTCAACCTCTGAAATCATGCGTAAAAGTTCAGTCAGGCCTTCCTTATCAACTTCTGACCAGAAACAGGATGTAAAATCATCAATATTATCCTTTCTGAACATATAAGTTTTACACCGTTTTATGGCAGAAAGAAGTGCAACAACCATATTCTGGCGTCTTTCCTGCACCTCAGATTCTGTTTCATCTTCCAGACGGTATGTCATATACGAACGAACTTTATCACCATCAAGAGTCACTGCTCCACTAGGCATGAGCCATAATTCACCGTCAGGCCCACGGGCATCCACCGGCGATGGAATAAAAACTTCCATTCCACCCGAAAGATCTGTAAAACGGATGAAATCATCCAGTGAAATCTTAAGCATGAACGAAAGCTTCATGTCAATAAGGCGCTGTATTTCATTACGATACTCATCCATTCCCTTTTCTGCATATATGGCATCAATCCGGTCTACACGTCCAAGGGACTGGAAAATAGAACCTGTATTTCCAGGAATAGAAACAAGAGCCCCCTTTCCGGATTCAGGATAGAAAATGAACACGTCCGTAAAAAGAGCCTTTCCTTCATCTTCTATGACTATAAGGGTCTTTACGACAGGATCGCTTTTCAGATTTTCCTGAACAGGATCTGTCCGTAAAGAAAAGTAAACCACAGTTCCCAATGCAACAAGAATAAGCACAATGAAAACAAGAAATATGACGCCTTTCTGTTCGTTTCTGATTCTCATAAAAACTACAAATCCCTGCCTGTCAAAGTTTTGTAAAACAGCAATGTAGAAGATGAAACACTGTGTCCCTTCTTCCTGATATACATAACATTTTCTTCAAGAACCTGAGCCGTCATTTCATCCAACCCCTTTTCAAGAAGTTTGTCAGTGTATTCTTTGGTTATATGTTTTCGTCCAGGTTCTACCTTATCAGCAACATAAAGTACCTTTGTATAATTACAGGCATTCTTCACGCCAAAAGTATGATTAGCCACAGCTTCCAGAAGCTCAGGATCTATAATACCGAAATCATTTTTCAGTTTTACTGCTGCCGCCCGGCCATGAAGCAGAGAAGGCTTTCCGGCTTCAATTTCTGTGATAGGATTCCCATCTTTTGACGCAAGAGAAACTAGCAGTCTGTCATTCATATTTTTACACATGTCATGACCTATGCCAATCAGATATCCTTTTAAAACATCAAGTCCATAACGGCGGCATAGCAGTTCACAAGTCTGCGCAGTCCTGACACTATGTTCGTATCTTGATTCTGTAACTACATTCATTACATAGAGCCTGATTCTTTTTATAAGTTCTTCAATCTGATCGTTAGTATATGTATCCATAAAAAATGTAACCAGCAGGAATGAAAAAATGCCACATTCCGCATATAAATATAAATGGTATTTCCAAAAATTGCAATTTTCAGCGATGCCCGGACATTCTACGCCCTATCACTCAAAAAGAATCCCCCAGATGTCCCGCAAGTTTTTTTCAGCGCTCGCTACCAGGATACTGAACCTCAGCATCATCATCAATTGATTCACGCTCTGCCATAAAGGCGGAAGCAGCATCCGCAAGCTTCTTTTCAAAAATCGTGCCTGCAGCATCATCCCCTTCAAGGACATCTACAAGACGCATGATTTCATTACGGGCATTATTCATTCCATAATTCATCAGTATGGAAACCGGAATTACCGGAGTTTCCGGTTCATCTTTATGAATTTCAGCAGCAATTTCATCTGCCTTTACCTTAGCCCCTTCAACATCAATCTTGTTACACAGTACAAGACGCGGTTTTTCAGCAAGTTCCTCTGAATATGACGAAAGCTCACTACAAAGAGTCTTATAAGCTGTAAGACATTTTTCATCTGAAGCATCAATCATGAAAAGCAGGCATGATGTCCTGGATATGTGCTTAAGGAAGCGGATTCCAAGACCAGCTCCTTCACTGGCACCTTCGATAATACCTGGAATATCTGCAATAATTATGTCACGCTCATTATCTACGCGGAGCACGCCAAGGTTAGGAATCTTTGTAGTAAAAGGATACGGTGCAATTTTAGGCCGTGCATTTGTAAAAGCAGTAAGGAGCGAAGATTTTCCTGCATTAGGAAATCCTACGAGTCCCACATCAGCCATAATGCTCAATTCAACACGCAGCTTCCTTGTCTCTCCCGGTTCACCTTTATTTGCATAGCGGGGAGCCTGATTTGTGGAGGTCTTAAAATGTACATTTCCCCAGCCGCCTTTTCCACCTTTCAGAAAAAGGAACTGTTCATCTTCACTTTGAGTTGTAAACTCATGAATAAGTTCACCGGTTTCATAATCACGGATTGTAGTTCCAGGAGGAACAGGAATTATCCTGTCTTCACCGTTACGGCCATATTTATTCCAGCTCATGCCGTCAGTGCCGTTTTTTGCTTTTATGATTGGATGGAATCTGAGGCTGGCAAGAGTACGCATATTACGTTTTACACAGAAAATAATATCTCCGCCCTTTCCGCCGTCACCACCAGAAGGACCACCCAAAGGAATATATTTTTCCCTTCTGAATGAGATACAGCCATTTCCGCCTTTACCGGAAGTAACCTCAATTATAGCTTCATCTGCAAACTGAATCATATTTCACCCATTATGTTTAACTTTAAAAAAATACCCGGCACAATCAGCCGGGCATCGTAAATAAAATACAATATGTATTAAAAAGTATTGTATCTGTAATTATGCTTCAACAGGAACTACTGAAACAACCTTTCTATTCTTGCGTTCACCGAAAACTACTTTACCATCGGCTGTTGCAAAAAGGCTGTCATCACCTGCACGGCGAACATTGTCACCAGGATTGAAGTGTGTACCACGCTGTTTAACGATGATTGATCCTGCAGTAACTGTTTCACCAGCATACTTTTTAACGCCCAAATATTTTGGATTGGAATCGCGGCCGTTTTTGGCACCGCTACCGCCTCTAGTTCTTCCCATATTAATCCTCCAACTTATAATCAAAAGAAATATTTTGCGGAAACTCCTGCTCAAGACCCCGAAAGCCTTTTACAAGAAACTTTCCTATACATTCAAGCTGCACCATATCCTCTGCCACAGCTTCTTTTAATACTGCGTGGAACTGAATCATTCCACGTCTGGAAAAATCCGATTCAAACTCAAGGCCGTCAATCTCGGAAAGAACCTGCATAGCCGTACGAAGCAATACCGTAACCGAAGCACAAACAATGTCCTTTCCCTTTCCAGCAAAAGAAGCATGACCTTCTGCTTTACAAGACAGGCTTCTTTTCCGTTCATTCTCAACGACCAGAATTCTGGTCATTAAGCAATTACGATTTCTTCAACACGTACGTTCGTGTACTGCTGACGATGACCGATGAAACGGTGATAGTCTTTCTTGCTCTTATACTTGAAAACAAGAACCTTGTCATCTTTGAAAGAATCTTCAACAACAACCTGAACTTTTACACCTTTTACATATGGAGTGCCAACGCTGATCTTGTCTCCGTCGCTTACGAGAAGAACTGAATCAATGTCAATCTTAGCACCTTTTTCCGCATCGATTTTATCAACCTGCAGAAGGGCTCCTTTTTCAGCCTTATACTGTTTACCCTTATATTCAACAAGTGCGTACATAAAAAACCTCTATAATACACTAGATTTGCAAAAATTCGCCCTTCGTATTAAAACGGGGATTATACTTGGACGGTTTCGTGTAGAATGAATAATAACAAAAATACAGGGCTTTAGTCAATAGAAAGAAAAAGAAGCTGTGGAGAAAATGTGGAAAATTCATTCGGCCAGCAATATCAAATGAAGCTGCAAATTGTAAAGGCTATGTCCGTAAAAAGTATTGCTAAAAGATCTGCATTACCATGGAAAAATGCGCCTGCGTGTAAAGCACGCTGTCCCTCCGGTGCAACAAGTTCTCCCTTCCGCCTTCGAAGCCTAGCTTCTCGGAGACTCGCTAAAATTGCTTCCGCAATTTTCCGGCTCTGCCGTCGCTCCCTTACGCCTTCGAAGCCTAGCTTCTCGGAGACTCGCTAAAATCGCTTTTGCGATTTTCCGGCTCTGCCGTCGCTCCCTACGTCACACTTTTTTTTTACAAAATATGGTTAATTATACCATTAATTCTACATAGCCTTTATCCGCATAGAGTATGGTTTCCTACCAGAACATCGATACATCGGGATTCGTCATTATTCAGCAACACTATAGACGGACATAGCCATTGTAAAAAAAGATTCCATCAATACTCAAGGTTTTACGATATCCAAGCTGAAATCGCCTCCCCAGTCAGTTCCAACTATGTTTATGAGGAGGGGGCTGATGTAACGGCATTCAAACCAACACATCCACGGCATTTAATGTATAAAAAATTAACCAGCCTTGAATCAATATATTTTCCTTGATGATACAGCACTATTTCTATCAATCAGTACAATTGCATGACTAGTGTTTAAAACAAAAAAGACTTAAGCTTATAAACTTAAGTCTTTTCTTACGCCCCCTGCTGGGCTTGAACCAGCGACACACGGATTAACAGTCCGTTGCTCTACCGACTGAGCTAAGGGAGCTTTGATTTCGTTGAATATGTTTATAATATACAGATTTGATTAATTTGTGTCAACAGCTTTTATATATTTTTTTTAAAATTTATTACTTTTTTTTATCGAAATCAAAAAGGCATGTAAAAACAATCCTTTACATGCCTTAAAAAAACAGTTACAACAAAAATTATGCCGGTAAATGCATTCTAAAAAAGAATACGCATTACCGTAGAAAATATGACAGCGCATAATGCCCACTGAGTCACTCTGGTGCAGCAAGCTGCAATATCAAAGCCTGTCATATCTTCCATTACAATAACAGTATGGAAAAATCAGTTTTCGATACCCACAATGCCGCTTGTATAATATCCTGAATCGACCAAAACAGGCTTTACATTATCCCGTTCTACAACTACAGGTTTGCACAAATATGACTGAACCTTCATTTTTCCATTAAAATATGAATTTTTATCATTAATTTCCGGAACAAGTCCGTGGAAAATATTGTCAATCATGGAAATACATTTAGCTGCAAGAAGCCTTGTATCCTTAAATACCGTCATTGACTGGGAACCATCAACAACAGCACGTACAGCAGCAATTTCTGCATCCTGCCCTGTAATACAAGGCCATGCTTCTGTATTTGGCTCAAACCCTCTTTCAAGAAAGGCCCTTTTTGCACCATAAGCAAAGCCGTCAAAAGCAGAACAGATTATATCCAGATTCCTTTCCTTATAAAATCCATCAAGAAGCATACCGGTGCGTTTGTACGCACCTTCTTCAGACCAGCGGAGTATACATGTTTCTTCAAATGTAGTCTGTCCGGAAAGACATTTCAATACACCATTATCAAGATACGGCTTAAGGACTTCCATCATGCCATTATAAAGATATACAGCATTATTATCATCAGGTGATCCCATAAGGAACTCAATTGTAAACGAACGGCCTGAATCTTTCATGGCAGGAAGGTTGTATTTGTTAAGTATGTATTCACCGATTACCGTGCCACATCCCTTATTATCAAATGAAACATAATAACTTATAGAATTAGTGTTCATTAAAAGCCGGTCATACGAAATGACCGGAATTCCACGTTTTGCGGCTGCATCAAGTTCATCTGCAAGCGGAACCGAGTCAATTGCAGCTACGACAAGACAGTGTACCCCAGATTCAAGCAGTTCCTTCAACTGTTGCAACTGAAGCTTTATATCATCTTCTGCATAACGGACTTCAACCTTATAGCCTTTTGCCGTAAGACTTGTACGCAACGCATCACCATCATAAATCCAGCGTTCTGACGATGTTGTCGGAAGCAGAACTCCGATTACAATGGTACGTTGTGTAAGTTCAGGACTGCAGGAAGTAAAAAGACTTCCTAAAATACAGACAACCAATGCAAAAACAAAACCTTTCTTTTTCATAAAACCTCACAAAAAAAACGCGCAGGGATGATTCCTACGCGCCATCATATTTTATTACAGAGAATTCAATGTTTTTTCGATTCTTGCAAGCGATCTTTCAACACCAAGAATCAAAATCGATCCAATGAGAGGTGGCGAAATACGGCTTCCGGTAACAGCCATACGGATTGGCATCATGAAATCACCAAGCTTTATACCAAGTTTTTCAGCATATTCCTTCGCAAGGTTTTCAGAAGTTTCATGGTCTAGTTCAGGAAGTTTCTTTACGAAGTCTTTTGCTGTTTCAAGAACTTCTTTAGTTTTGGCAAGATCAAGCTTCTTAGGAACAATCTGATCCGCACCAGGCACTGCAGGCTCTGTAAAAAGGAAGTGAACCATTTCTGCCGCATCCGTAAGGTACTTGAGGCGTTCCTTAATGAGAGGCATAAGCTTCATCAATGCATCCTTCACATCTGCAGTTGACATATTCATGGACTGATCAACACACACCGGCTCGCCGTCATCGCCGAGAGCAATACCTGAATATTCAGGCCCCACATGTGGAGCTGGGAATTCATCGCTCACATTTATATCAAGAGCTGCATCACCTGTCTTTGTAATGAATGGTAACGTCCATTTATAAAGTTCTTCATCGGAAAGTGAACGGATGTACTGTCCATTATACCATTCAAGTTTCTTATAATCGAACACTGCAGGAGACTTATTCAGATGCTCAAGCTTGAAATTCTGAGCCAGCTCCTCAAGTGTATACATATCCTGACCATCAATATATGAACATCCAAGCATTGCAACATAATTGATGATAGCCTGAGGCAGATAACCTCTTGCGCGGAACTCATTTACAGAAGTTGCACCATGACGTTTTGAAAGCTTCTGTCCGTCTTTTCCATTAACCATCGGAAGATGACAGAATTCAGGATGTTCCCATCCGAATGAACGGTACATCTGTACATGCAGCGGTGTTGAAGGAATCCATTCCTGTGCACGCATTACATGACTGATCTTCATAAAATGGTCATCAACAATATTAGCAAGATGATATGTAGGGAAACCGTCAGACTTCAAAAGGACCGGATCCGGAGAAATATCTTCATTTTTCCATTCAATGTCGCCAAGAAGATGGTCATGGAACTTTGTCACACCTTCCATAGGAACCTTAAGACGGATTACAAACGGCTTTCCGGCATCAAGATTTGCTTTTACTTCCTCAGGAGTAAGATGGCGGCAGTTACGGTCATATCCCGGAGCCATTTTATTTTCAGTCTGAATCTTGCGGATGCGTTCAAGGCGTTCTGAATCACAAAAACAGTAATATGCCTCACCATTTTCAATGAGTTCATAGGCATACTTTTTATACATTTCAAATCGTTCACTCTGTACATAAGGGCCGTATTCACCACCCTTATCACCGCCCTCATCCCATTCAATGCCAAGCCAGGCCATTGTATCATAAAGATTCTTTACATATTTTGTGTCATAACGCGTACGGTCTGTATCTTCAAGCCTGAGAATGAATTTTCCACCCTTAGATTTTGCAAAAAGATAATTGAAAAGTGCCGTACGGACACCACCGATATGCTGCATTCCGGTTGGAGAAGGAGCATAACGAACACGCACTTCAGTGTTTTCAGACATATTTTCCTCTGAATTTAAAATATTTTGTCATCTGCCATAAAAAGAGCAGTGATGAACTTATAAATAAAGACCTGCCAAAAACAATCCGGCAAGTCTTTTTATTATACCATGTTTGATTGAAGTTAGCAATAATTGACTTGAATCAGGCAGTTACCAGTGCTATTGCCCAGACTGAAGTGGTTTTATCTTCTTCCTGTAAATACGCTCATAATAAAAGAGGGAAAGACCAACAGACATTACTTCCGCAATGATAAAACACCACCATACATTATCAATATTTCCTGTAAGGGAAAGGAAATATGCAGACGGAAGCAGGATAAGAAGCTGACGGGCAACAGAAACCACCATACTGTAAACTGCGCTCCCCAAAGCCGAGAATACGGAACCAAGGGAAATTGCAACTGCAGCACCAACAAAACTAGGGGCAATAATCCTCAATGCAGGACTGCCTATTGCCTTCATCTGGTCAGAAGCATTGAAAAGCGAATACAACTCCCCAGGAATGGTTTCAAATATAATCATTCCAACTATCATTATGACAGAAGCTGAAACAAGTCCGGCCTTTATGGTTTTCATGATGCGTTCATAATTCTTTGCACCATAATTATATGCAATAATAGGAACAGTACCATTATTAAGACCGAAAACAGGCATGAAAATGAAACTGTTAAGTTTAAAATATGCACCGTATACAGCAATTGCAGTATCTGCAATTTCATGAAAGGTTCCAAGAATAAGATTCATTCCATAAGTCGTTGCAGAACCAACAGCCTGCAGGACAATTGAAGGAAGCCCTACTTTGTAAATCTGTCCGATTACAGCAGCATCCGGCCTGAACCCTTTTAATTTCAGCTGGACTTCATTATTAAATTTGAGATTAAAAATTATCGAAAGAATCAAACCGGAATACTGGCCGGCTATCGTTGCAATTGCGGCACCAGCAATTCCCATTGCAGGAAATGGCCCTATGCCAAAAATAAGCAGCGGATCAAGTATTATATTGGTAACAGCTCCAAGAAGCTGGGTTCCCATAGTAAAAAGTGTCTTTCCGGTTGACTGCAGCAGACGGTCAAAAGTTATACCGAAAAACATACCTGCCGAACCGAGCATCACAATATCGAGATATGCTTTTCCATACTGAACCACAAGGGTACTGCGGGTCTGTGAAACCAGATAACCGTTCACAAAAATAAGGCATACAATAAAAAAAAGAAGGAAATTAACACCGGCTAGAAAAAGCCCATTTATTGCAGCTTTGTTAACTGCTTCCTGATTTTTCTGTCCAAGACGCATTGAAAGAAGTGCATTTATACCGACTGCCGTTCCAACACCGACGGATATCATTAAAGTTTGAAATGGAAAAGCAAGAGATACAGCCGTCAATGCACTTTCATTTATCTGTGAAACAAATACACTGTCAACAATATTGTACAAAGCCTGAACAAACATGCTCAGCATCATAGGAAGAGACATATTCATCAGAAGTTTACCAACAGGCATTACACCCATTTTATTTTCTTTTACATTTTCTGTATTATTCATTGAATCAGTATACAAAATAAAGGAATAAATGTCAAAAAAAAGCAAAATTTTCAACTCTAAAACACTTTATTTCAGACTTGTCACACATTGCCATAGACAAAAAAAAAACCGGCATTTGAAAATTAATCCAAATCGCCGGTTTATATATAAACTGAATAACTTGATACAGAACTAAGCCTGTACAATATTCAGATTACCATTCCTTTTTAATATCTTCTACGATATTAACTTCGCCGTCCTTTTCATCTGTAGAGAAGAACTTAGCTTTTGCCATATCAGGAACAAGGCTGATTGTTTCACCAAGACGGAATGTAGCATTTGCAGTTGTCTTAGCAATAAGCTTCTGTCCCTTCTGAGTTTCAAGATAAAGATGTGTTTCAGCACCAAGTGGTTCTTTGTTTACAATCTTCATCTGCATTGCATTGTCAGCAGCCTTTTCTGTATATGTTGTGTCTTCTGGACGGATACCGAACCATACTTCTTTTCCAACAAATGCCTTAAGTCTCTTCTGCTGGTCTTCTGTTGGAACTACTTCGAATGAACCTTCATCACATGCAATCTTACCATTCTTTTCAAGAACTTTTACCTTGAGGAAGTTCATTGGAGGTGTACCGATAAATCCAGCAACAAATTTGTTAATTGGGTTGTTGTAAAGGTAAAGTGGAGCACCAATCTGCTGTACTACACCACCCTTCATAACTACAATCTTGTCACCAAGAGTCATAGCCTCAATCTGGTCGTGTGTAACATAAATCATTGTTGCCTGAAGGTCATTATGGAGCTGAGCAATTTCAGCACGCATTGTAACACGGAGCTTTGCATCGAGGTTTGAAAGTGGTTCGTCAAAAAGGAATACTTTTGGATTACGAACGATTGCACGACCTACAGCAACACGCTGACGCTGTCCACCAGACAATGCCTTTGGTTTTCTGTTAAGATAGATTTCAAGGTCAAGTTTCTTTGCTGCGTCCTGAACACGACGATCAATTTCTCCCTTATCCATCTTGCGGATCTTAAGACCGAAAGCCATATTGTCATATACTGACATATGTGGATAAAGAGCATAGTTCTGGAATACCATTGCGATATCACGGTCTTTTGGAGGAATGTCATTCATTTCTTTTCCGTCGATAAGGAGCTTACCTTCAGAAATGTCTTCAAGACCTGCAACCATACGGAGAGTCGTAGATTTACCACAACCAGATGGTCCTACGAATACACAGAATTCTTTGTCTTCAATTGTGATGTTGGCATTTGTAACAGCACGAACATTGCCGTCATAAATCTTACCAATACCTTTAAGTTCAACTTTAGCCATTTTCGGCCTCCCAATATTTATATTATTAATTTATTGTAAGTCATGTTTTTTATTAAGTCAAATTCAAATTTCAACTTTTTAAGAATTTTGTGAAAATATTTTTATTTACAGGAAAAAGGATACCATTACAACAAAATCACGCGGAAAATCCTAAAACATCCCCTTTACGACCACAAAAACAACTGCAAAAAGCACTGCCGGAAGATAATCAGCAGTTTTGAGGGACTTTATCTTTAACAGCCCGAGCCCAATCATTACAATAAGTGCGCCACCTGTTCCTGTAATCTCTGCAAGCATTGCATCTGTTATAAAAGGACTGATTATCTGAGACAGCAGTGTAAGTGCCCCCTGATAAAGGAAAATGGAAATGAATGAAAACAATGTGCCTAGCCCCATTGAAGAAGCAAAAACAATGGACATAAATCCGTCAAGCAGGGATTTTGTATATATAATTGTATAATCTTTTTCAATTCCAGCTTTCAGGGAACCGATTATCGCCATTGCACCGACACAGAACAATACAGTTGCATTAAGGAAAGCCCTGCCGAAATTTCCGGCTTTTCCATCTTCTTTACAAACAAAGGCATCCGGAGACTGCTTTTTATCCAACAGCCCCTGGAACCAGTTTCCAAAAGCCATTATCTTTCCATCTATATCAAGCCATGTTCCGGTAATTCCGCCAAGCATGAGCGAAAGAGCCAGCACAATGACATCTTGATACTTAAAAGCTGACTGGAGTCCGATTATAAGAGTTATGATTCCAGCCGCACTCTGGACGATTTCGGACATACGGCCAGAAATTTTCTTAGCAAAAAGGATTCCTATCAGGGAACCCAGGATTACGGTTCCACAATTTACAAAAACAGCAAACATAAAACACCTGCAATAATTTTATCCGGGTAAAAAAAAAGGATTGCAACTGCAATCCTTTTGGTTCTTGCGGAGAACCTGACTTGAACAGGCACGGCTCTCGCCACTAGCACCTCAAGCTAGCGTGTCTACCAATTCCACCATCCCCGCGGCATGTTTTTTATATTACATCAAACTCACTTTTATGTCAATTACATGACATTCATATTATATTTATTGCATACAAAAGTGTTCATATGGAACTGTAACCGGCTACAGTTTAAAGAAAGGATTTTGGGGTAAAAAAAAGGATTGCAACTGCAATCCTTTTGGTTCTTGCGGAGAACCTGACTTGAACAGGCACGGCTCTCGCCACTAGCACCTCAAGCTAGCGTGTCTACCAATTCCACCATCCCCGCGGCATGTTTTACATATTATATAAAACATAATTTTATGTCAATAAGGAAAATCCAATTTTTTTAGAATTTTCCTTATTTTTTTATCCACGACGACGGTTCTAATATCTGGATGCAAGCACCCTTGACGTTCTGCGTCGAGGCCCGTCATTACCAAGCCTTTCCAAGTCCATCAGGCTTAATCTGGAAATGACCGAATTCCATTGAGAATGATGCACGCCCCTGGGTTACAGAACGGAGATTTGTTGAGAAACCGAACATCTTTGCCATTGGAGCTTCACAATGGATTATTTCGCAGCTAGACTTTGAATCCTGTCCCAGAATCATTCCACCACGCTGGGTAACCTGACTCATGGCATCTCCTACAAATTCCTTTGGACAAGAAATATCTACCTGCATTACAGGTTCAAGGAGCTGAGGAGAAGCATTCTTACAGGCATTATCAAACGCACTGGCAGCACAGGCTTCAAATGCAAATGTCGTTGAAGTAAGTTCATTATAGTCAATGGCAGTTACCTTTACAGCAGTGTCAGTACATGGATAACCATACTGGATTCCACCATCAAGGGAACTTCTGAATCCATGTTCAACGGCATCAAATATTTCATCAGGGATTGAACCGCGCTTTACCGTACATTCATAAGAATTACCTTCCCCCTGCTTTCTTGGAGAAACAGTAACTGTGATTCCGGCTGTATTTTCTTTTCCGGCCAGGACTCGGCTGAATGACTCTACAGCAGTTCCTTCAGCTGTAACTGCTTCACGGTATGTAACCTGAGGTGCACCGACACGGGCCTTTACACCAAAATCATCTTTCATTCTTGTAACAAGGACATCAAGGTGAAGTTCACCCATTCCGCTGATTATGAGCTGTCCTGTTTCTGCATCTTCATGATGGGTAAACGTAGGATCTTCACGGGAAAGAATCTCAAGGGTTTCATTCAGCTTGTCTTTTTCAGAAATTGAATCAGGTTCAATTGCAACTGAAATTACAGGCTCAGGGAATTTTACATTTTCAAGCAGTATCGGCATTCCTTCCGAACCCAGTGTATCACCAGTCTGGGCAAGCTTAAGCCCGATGAATACGGCTATGTCACCGGCACTTACACTGTCCATCTGTTCACTTTTGTCAGCATGCATCCTGAGGATTCTGTTTACACGTTCGCGCTTCTTTTTTCCTACATTATAAACCTGTATTCCGGAATTGAATTTTCCTGAATACATGCGTACATAGCACAATGGTCCCATTTCACGGTCATACTGGATTTTAAATACGAGGCCCAGCGGAGTTCCGCTTTCCTTGCATTCAACGGAAACCTTTTCTTCCCTATCACGCTTTATATGTACGCCTTCTGCCGCAGGAACTTCCGTCGGAGAAGGAAGATAGTCAACTACAGCATCAATAAGAGGCTGAACACCCTGGTTATGACGGGAACTTCCCATGAGGAAAGGAACGAAAGTACGGTTTATGGTACCTTTACGGATTGCAGCCTTAAGCTGTTCAACGGTAATTTCCTGACCTTCAAGATAAAGTTCTGCAAGTTCATCATCAGAAGAAGCAACGGCATCCACAAGCTTTTCACGCCACTCTTTTGCTTCATCAAGGCGTTCTGCAGCTATTTCGCTGAATGTAAACTTCTCGCCGTCAGATTCTGCATCCCAACGGATTTCCTTCATTGTAAGAAGGTCGATGACACCTTCAAAATCAGGTCCCTGACCGATAGGAATCTGGAGCGCAATACATTCTGCACCGAATTTATTGTGCACATCTTCCATTGAACCAAACAAGTCCGCACCGATTCTGTCCATCTTATTCATAAAGCAGAGGCGAGGTACACTGAATTCGTCTGCCTGCTTCCACACTGTTTCCGTCTGCGGCTGGACTCCGTCTACTGCACAGATAATTGCAACTGCACCATCAAGTACACGGAGGGACCGTTCAACTTCAGCTGTAAAGTCAACGTGCCCCGGAGTGTCAATGATGTTGATCTGGTAATCTTTCCAGTAAGTTGTAGTTGCAGCAGAACAGATTGTAATTCCACGTTCCTGTTCCTGGGCCATCCAGTCCATTGTGGCCTGTCCATCATCAATTTCACCGATTTTATGAATCTTCTTTGTATAGAAGAGGATACGCTCTGTAGTCGTGGTTTTTCCGGCATCAATATGTGCCATGATTCCGATATTACGCATTTTTTCAAGTGACATAAAAGTGCTCCATAAATGAAAAAGAAAAAAAAGATATAGATGATATAGTATAGTGATTTTTTCTGCTTTTAACAACAAGCCATAATGCCGTGATTACAGGAATTCCAGGATTGCATCAAGCGGCCGGACAATTTTCCATGCAAGCCCGTGCATTTCTTCATCCGGTTCAATCTTGTCTGGAACCATAATGCATTTTATTCCGGCGGCAGAAGCACTGCGGACCCCATTAGGGCTGTCTTCCACAGCGACACACTTTGAAGGATCAAGCTTCAGGGAAGCGGCAGACATAGAATAAATTTCAGGATGCGGCTTTGAATGGGTAACCATATCACCACATGTGATGGAATCAAAATAATGAATCAGTTCCAGTTTTTCAAGCTGTCTCCGGGCAACAAGTCCTCTGGTTGACGTAGCAAGAAGAATCTTTTTTCCAGAAGTTTTTATGGCATCCAGCGTTTTTATCACCCCTGGCATCAAGCTGATTCCTTCTTCATCCTCAATCTGACGGAAAAGTTCAGAAGTCCGCTGGAGGAACCGGTCGGCATCATAATCCTGACCATAAAATTCCTTGATGATGAGTCTGGTATCAGTCTTGTTGCATCCGAGGCATCTTGCATTGAGTTCTTTTAAGTTTTTCAGACCATCTTCCTGGGCAAAACGCTCCCAGGCTTTAAAGCAGATGGTTTCCGTATCAAGAAGGACACCATCCATATCAAAAATCACTGCATCAAATTCCATTATTTTCTCTCCGATATATACAATCCGGCAATCGTCAGGGCCATTCCGGCAATCCCCATTACGGACAGCCTTTCTCCAAGGAACAGGAAAGATGCGGCAACAGTAATCAGGGGAAGGAGATAAAGGCATGCAGTTGTCTTTACGGTACCGAAAACAGCACATGCCCTGCTCCACGCAAAGAAACAATATGCACTTGCCCCGAAGCCCAGGAAGGCAAGATTGAGCCATGCAAACGGATTTCTGAAGCGGCCCGGGTTTACGGCAGAAAGCCCCTTTACTTCAAGGCACTGAAGCCCTGTGACTTTTCCCAGCATGACTACGAAAATCATTATTATAAGAGCGCAAAGGAAAATGGTACGGGTCACCGGAATGGAATTACAGCCCTTAGAATTCAGTTTACTGATTATTATTGAATAAAATCCCCAGGATATGGCAGAAAGGAGCGCAAGGATGTCCCCTTTCGGACTCAGGCGGATTTCTGAACCGCCGTTCATTGAAACAAAGACGATGCCTACTGCCGCAAGGACAAGGCCGGTTACAAATGACAGGGTAAGATGCCGCTCCTTAAAGATGAACTGGGAAAGTATTGCAGTTATCATAGGAGAAGCAGAAACGATTATGCTTACATTGGCGGCATAGGTATAGGTTACGGCAATATTTTCCATAAGCTGGTAAAATGCCACGCCTGTAAAACCGGCTGCAGCGAAATATGGCATGAATTTCCGTTCTTCAGCAGTGAGCCTGCGGGGGCACATTATCCATAACCCGGCAAATCCCATGACGAACCTTATTATGAGGATTTCCAGAGAAGAAAAATCCCTGGAAAGGTATTTTGTACATACAAAGGTGATTCCCCATATGATGAGGGTTGAAGCGGCAAAAATGAAACCTGTAAACTTATTTACTTTTTTAAATGAATCCATAAAGACGGATTATATCAATATGAAAAAATTTGTAAATCACCAGGGCAGTCCTTTTTTTTTATGATTAAGGGCATCTCTAAAAAATATTTTTCAGAGATGCCTGCGAGTTTTAATCCTTAAAATTACAAAGCTTAAAACATCGCGTTTCCAAAGTTACCTCTAAAAATTGCAATTTTTAGAGGTTCCCTTGAACCTTATTTCCGACTGAAAGGATGGCCAGTACCTGCATATCGTCTTTTATCTGGAAAAGTGATTTTACAAATTCCACGGAATCAGTTCCGTCTTTCGTCTTCCGGTTACGGATCTGAATCCAGCAGCTTCCAAGGCCCCGGTCTGCAGCAGCAAGATGAAGGTAAGTCATTGCAATTGACGCATCCTCTATCCACACATCAGATTTTCCGGAATCGGCAGTAACAATAATGGCGGCAGCAGCGTCTTTCAACATCTGGGAACCGGCAGCCTTTGCTTCAGAAAGCCTTGCAAGTGTCTCCCGGTCAGTTACGGTAATAAAGCTGCATGGCTTTTTATTCCGGCTTGAAGGAGCAAGTTCTGCAGCAGCAATGATTTTTTCAAGCTGTTCCGGAGCTACCGGTGTTCCTGCATAAGAGCGGATGCTGTGCCGTGATTTTATAAGTTCAGAGAATTCCATAGAAGCCTCCTGTAAAAATGATTCTCTTCCGTGATTATAAAACATCACACCTTATGGAAGAAAAATATACTGGCCTACAAAAAGTACTGCCGGATGAGTCAGCAGAAAGTTCAGAATCCGTCACTTCCGCTGATACTGTTCCGTTCTTCAAACATTTCGGCATCTTCGTGGCCGTGTTTTATTTTCCATTCAGAAAAAGTACCTGCCGTTTTTGAGGCTGCGGTGGAACTGTTTTCCTTTTTTTCAGCCCCCCGTTTTCCAGTTAATCCGGCAGTATGTGAATATTGCCGCCGCATCATTGCGTAGTATTCAGTATCGTCCATAAAATTCCACCTTGCGGGTACGGCCTGCAGTTCCTTCTATTCCACCAGAATCTTTTCAATTTCGCCAATGTACATCTGGTGAACATCATCATCCGGCCAGCACATTTCCCGGATTTCATCTGACATAAGGCAGGACGGATCCATTTTCTGGGAATAAAGTTTCCTGCATACAATGACAAGACGGGACTGCCCGATGTATGGAGCTCCTTCTGATTTTTCTACCGTGAATCCGCAGGATTTGATTTTATCTTCATTACGGCCGCTTACCTTACCGCAAAGGGCAAGCTGGCTGCGGTAGTTTTCATCCAACACGCAGAGGGAAAAATGTCCGCTGGCATCTATGAAATCTTTTGTATAGCGGGACTGGCGGATATAGATTGTGGCAACGTTCTTTCCCCACATGATTCCAAGTCCACCCCAGCTTGCAGTCATGATGTTAGTCTGGCCTTCTTTTTCGGCAGTAACCAGCATCCAGTCTTTTCCTATGACTTTGAATGGATTTTCATTCCATTCTTCAACTTTAATTTCTTTCATAGGGACAATAGTAATGGAAACCTCTTGAAATTGCAATTTTCACTGACAAGTTCAATGCAGAAGTTCAATTCTTGTCTAATGCAGTGAAAAAATATAAAATTATCGGATAAAATCCCACGGTTTATAGGAGCGATTATGGAAAAAAAATTCAAGGCAATTTTATTAGCAGCTGCATTGTTGGTTTCTGCACCTGTACATGCCCTTAATGCGCCAAAAATCAAAATATGGAAAGACGTACCATCCATGAAAAAACAGACTTATTCTACCCTCTATGCATATCCAGCCCCGGAAGGCAATAATTCCGGAGCCGCTGTCGTAATATGCCCGGGCGGCAGCTATCACCATCTGGGGATTTTCCACGAAGGTAAGGATGTTGCATTATGGTTCCAGTCACAGGGAGTAAATGCATTCGTGTTGAAATACCGTGTCAGTGGAAAGGGTTACCATCATCCTGCAATGCTGGAAGACATACAGCGTTCGTTGCAGCTCATCAGGGAAAGTGCCGGTGAATACGGAATCAATACAGAAAAAGTCGGTGCCATCGGATTTTCAGCAGGCGGACATCTGGTGCTTATGGCCGGTGCTTTCCACGAAAAAATGAATGAGCTTGAAAAGCTTGGCATTACGACGGACGTAAGTTTAAAGCCGGATTTCGTAATTCCGGTTTATCCTGTAGTTTCCATGCAGGATGACATCGGTCACCAGTGGTCTAAAAAAAGCCTTCTTGGCAAGGATCAGAGCCAGGAACGGAAAGACCTGTTTTCCATGGAACTTCAGATGGAAGAAGGAATGCCGCCGGTATTCCTTCTGACAAACAAGGATGACCAGACCGTAATGTACGAGAACAGTACCCGCCTTGCAGAATCATTGCAAAAAGCAGGAATTCCGCATAAATTCATTCTTGGAGAAATAGGAGACCACGGATTTGGAATGGGAAATAACAAATTCGTGCATTCAACACAATGGAATGACAACTGGCTCAAACCTTGGCTTATAGAAATAGGAATACTTGAAAAGTAGAAAGATTTCTCATACAGATGCAGCCATAAAAAAAGCCACATTGGGAACCAGAACTGTAAAAAGCTACCGGCTCCAGATGTGGCATTTTTTTGTCCTGCATTGCTGGATTTAAGGGAATCTACAACAAATGCAATTTTCAGAAATCCCTTAAATTTTTATTTCTTGCCTGCAAATACGGCATCTATCACTTCATTTACATGGGAAACAGGAATGAACTTTATGCCGTTCTTTACATGATCCGGAATTTCATCAAGGTCACGCAGGTTTGCTTTTGGAATGATGATGGTCTTTATTTTGTTGCGTTTTGCGGCAACAGTCTTTTCCCTCAATCCTCCGATTGGCAGCACCTGTCCTGTAAGCGAAAGTTCACCAGTCATTGCGAGAGCCGGCTTTATGGTCTTTCCCTTGAACAGTGACAGGAATGTGGTTGCCATGGTGATTCCGGCACTAGGGCCGTCCTTTGGAGTAGCACCTTCCGGAATGTGCAGATGCACAGTATTGCTTTCAAACCATTCAGCATCCTTGATGCCGTTTTCAAGCACATACTGCCTTACCCAGTTAAAGGCAATCTGTGCACTTTCCTTCATTACGTCACCCATCTGGCCTGTAAGCACAAGCCCGTTTTTTCCGGTAAAGGAAATTGCTTCCAGAAGCAGCGTATCTCCACCCATGCTGGTCCATGCAAGACCGATTGCGGTTCCAGGTGTGGAAGCCTTCTTTATTTCCGACTCATCAAAGACAGGTTTTCCAAGATACTTTACAAGGTCCCCGGATTCGACCGTATAAACCTTTGCCTTGTCCGGAGATTCCTGCGAAAGAATTTCCGTAACAATCTTGCGGTGAATCTTATCAAGGCTCTTTTCATAATTACGCACACCGGCTTCCCGGGCATATTCTTCCGCAATAGTAAGGAGTGCATCTTTTGTATATTTTACCTGGGACTTTTTCAATCCGTTCTTTTCCAGGTTCTTTGGAATAAGATATTTTTTTGCAATCTCAAGCTTTTCCTGATCAATATAGCCTGAAAGCGTAATGATTTCGGCACGGTCAAGGAGCGGCTCAGGAATGGTATCCAGCGTATTTGCAGTAAGGATGAAGACCACATTTGAAACATCGAACGGCATGTCAAGGTAATTGTCCCGGAAGCTTACGTTCTGTTCCGGATCAAGAACCTCAAGCAATGCCGAGGCAGGATCGCCGTTATGGCTGGACCCCATCTTGTCAACTTCATCAATCATGAATACAGGGGAATTGCTTTTTGTAATCTTCATTCCCTGAATGATTTTTCCAGGCATTGCACCGATGTAAGTGCGGCGGTGTCCCTTTATTTCTGCTTCATCACGCATTCCACCTACGGAAAAACGATAAAACGGCTTGTTCATTGCACTGGCAATTGATTTTCCGACGCTGGTCTTTCCAACCCCCGGAGGCCCTACAAGAAGGATTATGGAACCCTTCATGTCGTTTTTCATCTTGCGCACTGCAAGATATTCAATGATACGTTTCTTTACATCTTCAAGGCCGAAATGGTCAGACTCAAGGATTTTTCCGGCTTTTGCAAGATCGTAATCTACTGTGGCAGCAGGAGCATCCTTTAACGGCCACGGAAGGGCACACACAAGTTCAAGGAAATTCCTTGTTCCCATATATTCCGGTGAATTAGGATCCATCATATTCAGTTTGTTCAGTTCTGAATCAACGGTCTCTGCAATTTCGCCTTCAAAACCGAATGCCGAAATCTTTTCCTTAAACTTCTGGTAATCATTAAGGTTACCTTCTGCATCAGTACCAAGTTCTTCCTGAATCGATTTAAGTTCTTCCCGGAGGAAATAATCCCTCTGGTTCTTTTCAACACGTTCATTGATTTCGTTCTGGATTTTTTTCTGGATGCGCAGAAGCTCCTGTTCCTTTTTAATGAACACAAGCACATGTTCCATACGCTGGCGTACATTCAGAGTTTCAAGCACCTGCTGCTGTTCTTCTTTTGAAACATTCAGTATCGATGATATGAAGTCTGCAATCTTTCCAGGATGGTCAATATTCACCATATTGAGACGCATTTCTTCAGAGAACATAGGATTGTTTTCTGAAATTTCCTTCATTTCACTGACCAGGGCACGGGTCAATGCCTTTACTTCAAAAGTATCATCTTCCTCGTCATCAAGATAGGAAACGGCGGCAACGACAGGCGTACCTGAGTTGAGTGCCTTGCGGATTTTGAATCTTTTTATGGTGGAAATGAAAATATTAACTCCGCCGTCAGGAAGATTTATCTTCTTGATGATTCTGGCGACAGTTCCGACTTTGCACAGTTTTGCAACATCAGTAACGGCTTCATCATCCTTAGCCATTACGATTCCTACAAAACCGTCCGACTCATACGCTTCTTCCACAGCCTTTATGTCATCAGAGGCCGTAATCATAAGGGGTGTGAATATTCCCGGAAAAATCGGCCGCCCCTGAAGCGGAAGTATCTGAAGCCTGTCTGGAAGTATCTGCTCTACCGGCAGGATTGAATTTAAGTCCATATCGTTTCTTTTATCTTTTTTATCCATAATCTAATTAAATATAATCTTTTTAAACCTAAATCGGCAAGAAAATAAAGGGCTTCCCTGAAAATTGACTGCATCCTATTTTGACGGCGGGAACATGGCTGCCTGAATGGTTACCGTATCCTGATACCAGTCAATCAGCAGGGAGAAAATTTCATCTTCATAGCCTTCTGCGCTGGCTTTAAATTTCCATACATTTGCTGAATTGAATTTATCCTTTGGAAGCTTTTCCAGCGGAATCCATTTTCCATCGTACAGGACAGTCACCTTTGCCTTGTCCGTAAGGTCAAATCCGTTGAGTCCGTCCACTACCGAAGTCTTAAGTGAAATAGGCCGGCTTGCCTTCCGAAGGAAATCAATGGAAATGATTTTATCCTTTGAATCCACATTGAAATTCTGCCAGCATACATATGAACCGATTACAACCTTTGCACGGTATTTTCCAGGACGGAGGAATACAGGCTTTATTACATAGTCTTTTGCAGCGGAAGCAGGACGGGTGACTTCAACTCCTTTTGCTGATGCAGTTCCTTCAACGAATACCCTTTCAGAATCCTTTACTTCATCAATTTCCGTTGCCGTCTCAGAAAAGAAAATGGCCCGGGCTTTTATGTCGGAAGCAGGCGCAGTCGTTGACGGCATCTTCATGGTGATCGTAACAGGCGTGAACCACGGGCGCAGTACCGTCTTGTGTATGTATCCGCCGTTCCATGCAAAAAGGAATCCCCATGCAGCAGCACCGGCTATCAGGAGGGAAATGAGGACCGTTTCCCAGATGTTTTTCTTTTCAACAAATACGGCATGCTTATCAAGGGGTGCTTTTGGTGTCAGTACGATTTTTGCCAGCTCAACCCGTATTGCATGGGTATCATATTTCTTAAGGTAATTCTTGATTATCTTTATAACCGGATTTACTGATACAAAACGGTTCTTTGCCTTTGGCTGGAGCATTTTATGAATCAGGCGGCATATTACAGGAGGAATGGCCTTATCAATTTTTCTTGGAGAAACATACTGGCACTTGCGCACCCTTTCAAATGTCTTTTCCGACATATCACCAGGATAAGGTTTTGTACCTGTCACCATTTCGTAAAGCATTACGCCAAGCGCATAAATGTCGGCCCTCTGGTCAACGGCAGAAGAATTTTCAAACTGTTCAGGCGGCATATAGGCAGGAGTTCCAAGCATTACGCCTGTCTTTGTCTTGGCTTCGTCAAGGTCATTTTCATCAGCAGCAATGCCAAAGTCAGCAAGTTTTATTTCGGCACGCTTTGAGATGAGTATATTGCCAGGCTTAATATCCCTGTGTACTACATTTTTCGAATGAGCAAAACGCAGCGCATAACATGTATCCAGAAGTACCAGCATGGCAACCTGGGGACACAATGCAGTTTCTTTCTTTATGATTGAATCCAATGCCATTCCGTCAACAAATTCTTCAACGATGTAGCGGTATGAACCTTCCGTAAAATAGTCAAAAAGATGGACGATGTAAGGACTCTGCATATCCAGCAGAATCTGGGCTTCTTTCTTAAAGCGTTCCTTTCCAATGGCACTGGACTTCATTGTAAATTTCTTTATGACAATCTGGCGTTTCAGGGAAGGATGGATTGCCTTATATACTTCCCCCATTCCACCCTTTGCAATCATTCCCTGGACCGGATATTTTCCAATCATCTGAGTTTCACCCATCATTCCTCCCAAAAACGGCATGAATCAGCCGCATGCAAAAATTTGACTTGTATGAAGACATCCCTAAAACCTGAAGTTTCCGGACATGACATTATTCTGGACATCTCTAAAAATACTGTTGAAAGATACCTGCACTTTTTTCCATTGAAATGACAAAGCTAAAAGCACCGCATTTTCAAAGTTCCTCTAAAAACTGCAATTTTCAGAAGCCTTCTCTTAAATTTTCGGATTATTTAAGTGCCCTGCTTAGAAGAAATCAGACATTGACGCTTACAATATCTGAATCCGGCATGAACGGACGGTCAGGGAACAGTATTGCTATATTTTCTTCGTCAGGATTGTGAATCTGCACAAAAAGTCCGCCCTGCCGTAATGCATATTTTCCAGACACCGGCCTGTGTCCTCCAAGATATACGGAATGTGCCGGAACATTCCCACCGTAAAGGGAATCCATCACAGCACTTACGGAACCTTCGCAGGCTTCGTCATTGGCGGTCCATATGAAATTGAATATCACATCTCCATCAAGAGGACTGTCAATAATCTGGATTCTGGAACATGCCGTCCGCGGCTCCCCATGAGATATTACGCATTGAGGAAATACGGCAGCCAGAGGAAGCAGGTTTTCGACAGAAGAATACAGGTTCAGAAGTGCTTCGCCATAAACATTCCGCATGAAGTGCATTACCATTTCACCTTCGCAGGCATATTTCCTGAATGGACGGTTTCCGTTTTCAAAGCAGTTCTTTATATTTTCGTGGTTTCCTTTAAGTATGTGGATGTTCCGGGGAAAGCGGCATTTACATTCAAAAAGCACTTTAAAAGCAGAAAGGCCGTCTGACATTTCCTCCCGCATCGGAATTCCATCCACAATACCTCTTTCGTAATCTTTTAAGGCACTAAGCCACCTGTCCTTCTTCTGCTTTTCCGAATGAAGTATGTCACCGGCAAAGACTATGCGGACCATATTTTTTTCCAAAGCCTCAATGACAGTCATATCCTGTTCTGGAAGCCTGAAACACAGGATCTTATAAATAAAATCAGCCCTGGCATGAATGTCAGGAACCACGATTACTGGAGTTTTTTCCCAGCAGGAAGAAGTAAAATCAATAAGACCGCCAGGTATTTCCACTACGGAAACAGAAGGTCTGTATGCAGTATTTTCATTGGAGAGGATAAATCCTGCCTTCCTGCATAGACGAGCAAGACTATGTAAAGAAGGCAGTGTTTCAGCCTGAGAAATCTTATGTATTCGTTTCAGGAAAATTTCAGGACTGCTCAAATTATTACGAGAATACGATGTTTGCCGTTCCGATGGTGATTTTGTCACCTTTATTCAGCTTTACATATTTGTCAGCAGGAATCTTCATTCCGTTAAGAAAAGTACCGTTAGTACTTTTTTCATCTTTAAGGTAATAATCATCCCGTATTTTCTGAATCAGCGCATGATGACGGCTTGCAAGCTTGTTCTCGATAACGACATTATTGTCCGATTCCCGTCCGATAGTAATCTTTTCAACCAGCTGGATTTTCTGCTTATTGAAAAGAAGGTAAGATACCGAACCCGTATTTGAAATTGCATTAATGTGCTTTCCAATCGGGCTGTCTGTAAGTATTGTTGAATCTGCCATAAAGATAATAATAACCCCAAAATTAAAACATCGCAAATAAAAAAATAGGCTATGTCCGTAAAAGGTGTTGCTAAAAATCTGCATTTTACTAAAAAAGCGTGTCCCAGCAAAAGAAAAAGTATTTTTTTATATCTGGTGCTATGCCTTTCATAAAAATCATTTCGTGCTATAATGGAGTCATGAAAAAAACATTGATAATCGGATCAACCTGCGTTGACATAATGATAAAAGTAAACCATTTTCCACTTCCGGGGGAAGATCAGAATGTACTAAGCCAGCAGTATACATTAGGAGGAACTTCTTTCAATGTTTCAGATGTACTGCGCCAGATGAAACTCCCGTACATGCTCTGCTCACCGGTAGGAACCGGGCTTTATGCAGAAATCGTAAGGACCATGCTGTCAGAAAAAAACATTCCCGTATTTGCTGACATTCCCGATATGGACAACGGCTGCTGTTACTGCATAATCACGGAAGAAAAAAAACATTCATTCATTGCAAACCACGGTGCAGAATATCTTTTCAAGCCCGAGTGGTATGAGAATGTAAACATGGATGAAGTTGACAGCATATATTTTTCAGGCCTGGAAATGGAAGAAAACACTTCCCATGTATTTGTTTCATGGCTTGAAAAACTGGCAGCAGAATTTGCAGAAAAGGAAAGGCCATTGAAACTTTTCTTTGATCCGGGGCCACGCATATGCATGATCAATCAAAATCTCATGGACAGGCTCCTTGCACTTTCACCAGTCCTCCACATGAACAACTTTGAGGCAACAGAATATGCAGGAACAGACAGTCTGGAAAAAGCAGCAGCATACCTTCATTCACGTACAAAAGAAAGTGTAGTCATTACAAATGGAGACAAAGGGGCATTTGTTCATGACCATCATACGGGAAAAGGATATGCCATTCCAGGATTCAAATCCAGCGTAATTGACACCATCGGTGCCGGAGATGCCCACTGCGGAATGCTCATTGCAGGTTTTAAGCAGGGGATGCAGCTTGAAATGGCGGTATTGAGGGCAAATAAATATGCTTCAGAAATAGTAAGGGTGCTTGGAGCCACCATGCCTGATGACAGGTTTCCAGAAGAATACAGGGGAAGCTCTAAAAAATAGTTTATAGAGATACTTGAGAGCTTTCAAAGCCCCCCTACAAACTGATTTTACCAGTGCTTGAAAATCATGTCCGTAATGTTTTTCCTTGCGCTGTCAAAAAACATCTGGATTACGGAAAGAAATTCTTCCCTTGTTTCCTTGTCCAGATGATGTAATGCCATCAGCATTTTTGGTGACACCTGCAGCAGGTTTGCCGTTATTTCTGAATTAGTGCGGGCATCGGAAGCAGAAATCACTTCGAAAAGGGTTTCGACAAAAAGCTCCCTTTTTTCTTTGGACAGGCTTTCAATCCAGTCATTGAATGTGGAATGGAAATAACGGCTTCCCTGGTCAAGTTCATCTACACAGACAAAAGCTGCAGGTCCCAGATGCCATGAAAAAGGATCGTGCTGCATTACGCCTACACCGTCACTTTCAACTATTGAACTTTTTCCGGCATGATTGAACATCATTCCTACAATGGAAAGCTGCGGATAATATGAATGGAGCATATCTTCTATCCCTTCAAAATCCTCTGATTCAAGCACGTCCTTCCTGAATCCCGGCCCGTCATAATTGTAAATCCGTTCAATGCGCTTCTTTATCTTACGGTCAGAAAACACGGAAGCATATACGGCAATGTTTCCGCCTTTTGAATGACCGCCTACTACAATGTTTCCCCGGGTATTGGCCGCGACTTTTTCAATATATTCTATACCGTCTTTCTGGGCCGGAACCATGGTTTCAAGTGCCATGTTGAAATCTTCTTTCCACCCGACAATCGTATCATCAGTTCCGCGGAAAGCGACAAACGGTTTTGAGCAGGCTTTCTTTTCAAAAAAACACATGGCTGAAAACTGTTCTTCCTTTTCAAGATCCGTTATGCTTACATATCCCGAAACCTTTATTGACGAAAAACGGACAGAAGCTGCAGCCTTTTCAAGAAGTGTAACCGTAGACCGGCTTATAAGAGCACCGGTATCACACCTTCTTTCAAAATCCGGCGAAGAACGGAACTTTGTCCATAAAGAACCGATAGTTTCCGTTTTCTTAAAGTCAGCAGAAAGAATACCACCAAAGTCAAGATAAGAAATCTGACACAGTATGAGGCCGTCTATATCGTTAAATGGAGATACGGAAAACGGCAGGTCGCCACGCCATTCAAGATAATCAAGGATATTTGACATAAAAACCTCACACGAAATTCTGACTCTGCCTGTCGAGATACATTACAGAACATGGCGGAAGCTTCAGTGAACCGGAGAAAGTATATTTTATACCGGTAAGCATATCTTCATAATTACCATAAATGCCGCAGAAGGAGCCATTTCCGCTGCCCTCCCGCGGTTCAATTACATAATCATTGTAAGAAAGGTTAATGGCAACAATTACAGACCTGCCGCAGGATTCACGGCAGAATACAATCTGGCTGTCCGTAAGATAAATCTGCCTGTAATCGCCAAAACGCAATGCAGGATTTTCACGGCGGCTTTTTGAAGCCCGGGCAATAAACTCTGTCATTTCATTCCACTGCGGAAGTTCAAACGCAGGCCTTAAATTCTGGTCACCGTTTTCCTTTACACCATCCGTATTCCATTCACTCCCATAGTAAAGGCACGGATATCCCGGGATGGAAAACAAAAAGCCATATCCGATTTTCAGATAGTTTTTATCTTCAATCATTGAATGGAATCTGGTCACATCATGATTGTCAAGGAATGTCATAAGGGGAATATTCCTGTAAATTCCTTCATCACCATACTGACGGTTCAGTGAAAATGAAATATCAAAAAGATTACGGGCATTCAGGCTGGAATAAACGCCTTTAAAGCATTCGTAATTAAGTGCACTATGGAGACAGTTTTCATTTACAAGGACTGAATAATCAGGCGAATTGATAATGTCACCGATAAAAGCAATCCGTCCGCCAAGGCCTGCGTTTATATTGTTGGTAAAGGCCCTGAGCTTCTCCATAAATTCAAGCGGCATTCGGTAAGCTCCGTCAATACGCAGGCCGTCGATATGATACAGTTCAACCCACTTTCTTATTGCACCAAAAATATGATTCCTCAAATCCACATTTTCAAGATTCAGCAATACAAAATCAGGGACACCTTCCACGCGGCCATAAGAAAATCCGTCATTGAACTCATTGTCAGAACTAAAATCCACATCCTTGAACCAGCCGGCAAACTGGGATTTTTCTTTTTTCTCAAGCAGGTCACGGAAAGCCCAGAAGCCCCGGCCTACATGACAGAAAACGGAATCAAAAACTACACGTATTTTGTTTTCGTGCAGTTTCTGGCAGATATATGCAAAATCTTCATTGCTACCAAGCCGGCTGTCAACAGTATAATAATCGCGGGTATTGTATCCGTGGCTGTCAGACTGAAACGGAGGATTGAACATAACAGCTGTTATATTAAGTTTTTTCAGATGCTCAATCCAGTTAAGGAGCCTGTCAATGCGCCTTACAGGAATTGCAGCACCATTCCACGTATTGGACCAGTCCCACTGGTTTTCCAGCGGGGCTCCGCAGAGCCCGAGAGGATGAATCTGGTACATTATACAGTCTTCAAGCCAGTTTGTATTCATTTAGAACCCTGATATTCGTTTCTAAGGACTTTCCTAATGAAGATTCCTGTAGGCATAAGGTCTTTTTCAGCCCATCCGCCTTCCGCATTTCTGTCGGCATTGAATTTCAACACGCCTGAATCTTCACCTTTATTGCATACGGACCAGTTGGCCCATGAAATTCCGTTATTTTCAAGGAATTTTATCCATTCCATTGAACTCTTCTCAAATACGCCGCCGTCACCGGAAGCCTGTGTAGTTCCCCATTCCGTAACAAATACAGGAATTCCTTTCTTAAGTGCCTTTGCCACATCCTTGCGGCCTTCCTTACCGACACTTCCTGCGTAAAAATGATATGTATACATTATGTTTTTCTGTCCGGTAATAGGATTTTTTATTACGCCACTGAAATCCGAAGACCATCTTGGAGTACCTACTACGATGATGTTGTCAGGCGAATGTTTGCGGATTACAGGAATCACCTTTTCTGCATAAGGCTTGATGTTTTCATCCCACTTTACACCATCCGTATTTGGTTCGTTACAGATTTCATAAATAATGTTCGGGCAGGCAGGATATTTTTTTCCTATTTCCTCAAAGAATTCCACAGCCTTGTCCTGATAAAGCAAAGGATCATGGTCACCAAGAACATGCCAGTCCACAATGACATACATGCCGTTTTCAATTGCAGCTTCAACAGATTCGTATACCTTATTCTTCAATGCGGGATTTCCAATGTAACCACCGTCGCTAAGGTACATTGCTGCACGCCACATCTGACAGTTCCAGTCATCCCGGAGCCACTTTATGACATTCTTGTTTGCAAATTTTCCGTACCACTGCAACCCGTGGGAACTCATTCCCCTGAGTTGTACCGGATTTTTATTCTGGTCACACAGCTTTGTTCCTTCAACACAAAGCATTCCGTAACGTTCAACAACCGTTTTTCCATTTTCAACGGCAAGATGTGTATCAGCAGGATTTCCTTTAGCCCCGCAAGACGAAAAAAGTCCGACGATTACAGACGCAGCAAAAACAAAAATAGATTTCTTCATTACTAAAATCTCCTGAATTCTGATGATAACATATTAATTTTGAAAACTCAAACTTTTTTTAGATTCAGAATATTCCTTAACAAAACTAATGTGTAAATTTTGCTACAAGTCACACTTTTTTTATACATGTTGTAGTAAATCTTAAAAACCCATGTTATAATTAAACAATGCTGAAAAGTGGTGAACAGAAAAAATTACGTCTTAAAAAAATATTCATACCTTTAGCCATAATTCCTCTTGCAGTCATTCTTTACATACGGATAAAATGCAGGATCCAGACTTCCGTCCAGATTGAATACCTGCAGTCGCCGACAATAGTTACCACTGACATACATTCCGTAAAAATGTTCATGTCAATTCCCGATGGAAAAATATGGCCGGAAGCAAATAAATCCGTAGGTGCAGAATATGATTTCATCGTAAGGAATGATACATGCCACGATTTTTCAGACTGGGAAGTAGTCATTTCTGCACCGGAAGATTACTACATAGACAGTACCTGGGCCGGAACTTATAATTTTGAATATTCAAAAAAAGAAGCCCTTTCCCATGAAAAAGAATATTCAGAAACAATCCAGACAAAAAGCACCACTGACCTGATTCACGTAAGGGCACCCGCTGAATACAGTCAGGTAATTCCAGCCGGTGGTTCAGTTTCTTTCGGTCTGGTCATGTATTCACCGTACAGGTTCAATGCAAAAAATGTAAGGATTACGGGACATCACATCCATAAACCTGGAGAATACAGGATTTACAGGATTTCAGAAATATTCCTCTTCCTGATCATTATAATTTTCATAATACATGTTTCCGTAGTCATAAACGTACATTTCAAGGTCCGTGAATATGAGCTTTTGCGGAAAAAATCAAACGAAATAATCCTGCAGTCATTCAAGACTTTTGCAAATTTTGTTGATGCAAAGGATCCGTACACAAAAGGTCACTCAACCCGTGTTGCATACTACGCAAAGGAAATGGGCCGCAGGCTCGGTTTCTCAGAACAGAGGCAGCAGGAAATATTCTGGGAAGGCCAGATGCATGATGTGGGAAAAATCAGTATAAAGGATGAGATACTCAACAAGCCGGAAAAGCTGACTGACGAAGAATTCAGCAACATCAAGAACCATTCTGTAAAAGGTTATGAGATGCTCAAGGATTTTACGTCAATGCCAATGCTCAAGGAAGTCGCCCTTTCGCACCATGAGAAATGGGATGGAAGCGGTTACATGAACCAGCTTAAAGAAACTGAAATTCCTCTGGATGCAAGGATTATCGGCATCTGCGATTCTTACGATGCAATGAATACGGACCGGGTTTACAGGAAAAAACTTCCTAAAGAAAAAATAATGGAAGAAATCAAGAAATGCAGCGGAACCCAGTTTGACCCACAACTGGCAGAAATAATGCTCCAGATGATTAAGGATGGATTCATGGCTGATGCTGCACTCCGGAATACAGACGGCAGGAACTGACCGGACAAATTCCGGAATACTGATTAATACTGTCATTCCGATGCTGAAACTGAAACAAGTTCAAGCCTGGCAGTGCGCCGCTGAACCAATGACAACACCTTTCAGTCACTCAGACAGCACTTTCCTTCACATATTCTGAAACTGCAGCTTCAATTTTCTTCTGGACGACAGCTGCCAGTTCTGCTGAAGTCATATCTTTATATCCGTCATAGCAAACAGGCGGAAGGAATACTACTTTTGTCGTGACCTTACGCAGGGAATTGATCTCATAAGGCTTGTAAGAATCAATGATGGCAACCGGAACTACAGGCTTTTTTGATTTCATGGCACAACGGAACGCACCAGGCTTGAATTCGGTAACCGTATTATGATTATCCGTATATCCGCCTTCTGGAAAGATTATGTATTTGCGGCCGCTGCACACTTCTTCCGTTATCATGTTCATTGTTGCAAGCTGGCTTCTCATATTATTTCTGTCAAGACGTTTCCCATCGACAAGGGCAACAAATTCATTAGCAATCGGAAGCTTGGAACGGATGCTGTCCATTACAACTGAGCAGGGAGCATCATGCGCATACATTATTCCAAGAGCATCGTACTTTCCCTGATGATTGGAATACATGATGTACCCCTCATCTGCAGAAGGAAGATTTTCCGTACCATAAATCTCAGTTTCAATGAAACTGCGGGACTTCATTACATCAATAGCCCACCGGGCAAAAGTATATCTCTGCTTTTCTGTATATTTTGAACTGTGCCGGCAAATCCAGCGGCTTTTCAAAATTAAATAAAGGACCTGGGGAAAAGCCGCTAAAATAACAAAACAAAAACGGAGCATACAGTCCATGATTATAAATCATATTTAAAAAAATTACAAATCATATGAGGCTTCTCTAAAAAGAGCCTGCAGAACTGCCTGCGATGTTTTAATCCTTGAAATTACAGGGCTTAAAACATCGCGTTTTCAAAGTTACCTCTAAAAATTGCAATTTTAAAATGTTCTCTATGCAATTTTCCGCATTTATACTTTGAAAAGTCCCAGCTTTTCGTCCATAACATCAACATCGCCTTTAGTCTGGATGGCAAGGTCAGAAACATTCTGGGCAGCGTTAGAAATCTGCTGGGCACCGGTTGCCATTTCATCCATACTTCCAAGGATGGTCGATGAAATTTCACTGAGAGTCTGCATTTCGGTAGTTGCCTTATTTATACCGGCAGTCATTTCAGCAGACTGGTCACGGACCTGTACAGACTGATTCTTCATATCTCCAAGAGCTTCAAGTATCTGGCGGGATGCCATTTCCTGTTCAGACATGGCACTGTCAATTTCCTTGATTATGGAATCCGTTGATGCAAGATTTGAAACTATATCACCAAATGCAGTCTGGGATTCACCGGAAAGGCTTACAACCTGTTCAATGGAAGCTGTTATCCGCTTTAATTCAGAATTGATATTCTTTGCCTGTTTGCCGGAAGTTTCTGCAAGCCGTCTGATTTCGTCTGCAACGACGCTGAATCCGGCACCAGCTTCACCAGCGTGGGCAGCTTCAATGGAAGCATTCATGGCAAGAAGGTTTGTCTGGGATGCAATCTGTGCAATGATTCCACTTGCCTGCATGAGCATTTTGGACTGTTCCGAAATTTCCTGTACCTTCTGGTCAACATTAATAAGTTTTGACTTACCTTCCTCAACAGTACCACCCAGTGCATTGAAACTTGAAGACATCTTTCCTACAGAAGTGCTTACGGCAGAAATGTTTCCAAGCATTTCTTCAATAGAAGCAGATGACTGGGTAATGCCTGCTGCCTGCCCGTCAATAAGCCTGCCTAATGCAGACACAGTTTCAGCAGACCTCTGGAGAACTTCAGATGTATTACCGACTGCAACAGACTGATTTTCACTCTGCTTACGGACTCCGGCAATATTTGCAAGAATCTGGGCAGTTGCACTTGCAGAATCCTGTGCATTTAAACCAAGACTGCGGCTGACTTCCACAATAGATGCCTGTGCTTTATTAAGTTCTACAACGATTCCATGCAGGAGTTCAATAAACTTATTTATATCCTTCGACAGGAGTGCAAATTCATCATTACCTTTTTCAGGCAGGCGGACCGTAAGGTCTGCATTTCCACTGGAAAGCTCTTTTACTGCCTTCTGCACCCTCTTTAACGGCATTGAAATCCTGTGGATGATTATTTCTATAATCAGAGCCATGAGCAGGATTGTACATACGATGGTCATTATGAACATGGTCCTGAATACAATGCCTGTAATTTCATCCACAACTTCCACTGGCTTTCCGATAAAGAATACAGAAACAATTTCACCGGAAATGTTCTTCAACGGATAATAATACGAAATGTATTTTTCTCCATTAATCCTGTTTATAAGTACTGAACGCTCGCCTCTTTCTGCTGCTTTTACCGGAGTATCATCTTCAATTTCCGTGTCCTGCATGTCTTCAATACTTGTATATTTGCGTACATTTCCATCAAAGACCGTAACGGCACACTGCGTGTATGAAGAAAGGAGTTCAACAAAAGAGTCATCGGTAATTATACGGACGGCTACGGCAACACCGGCAGTTTCAATTCCGTTGGTAATCGGATAATACGCAATTCCTACCACATCGCCTTCGTAATTTACCAGATCCACGGTCTCACGGCCTTCCAGGACTTTTTTTATAAGTTCAGGCTTGATTACATCTTCAAAATCGGAGCAATACTGGTCTGGCGAAAGAAGCTCACAGTCTTTATCATAAACTGCCACAGCTTCAAGATGATGTTCATACATTGCATAGGATGAATAACGGTTGAATACTGCGTCATCATATTCACCAGAAGCTACAGTATCACGGAAGACCCTTGCAAGCCAGTTTGAAGTTGCCTTCAGCTGGTTTGATTCAATCTGCACCTGGCCGACCATAATATCAGAAAGATTTATCAGTTCCGTTTCATAATTAGAAACCATGCCTTTATTCAGTTCATAATGAATGGATCCGAAAAGAATAGCTGTATAAACTGCTATTCCGGCGATTATAAAAAAACATACAAGCTTTATAGAAGATTTCGTCTTTTCACCTGCTGGCTTTCCTTCATTTTTTTCCACAATCCTGCTCATACCATACTCCAATTTTTATTTACCCTATATGATACGGCACAATCTGTAATATGGCAATTGAAAAGTCTGTTAGCATTATACAGCATATACTAAAAATTGAATTTTTCAGAACTTTTCTATATAATGCCCGCATTATGAAAACAAAAGAAAAAATAATTAATTTCATAAAAAAAGAAATGATACTATGCGCAGCTTTCGTTCTGGCTGTAATTTCTACACTCATCATAAAGCCGTCTGCATATGCATTAAAATCTGCCATTGACTTCCGGGTGCTGGGCCTCCTCTTCTGCCTTATGGCTGTAATCCAGGGGTTCCGTTCGGTAAACATTCTTGACAAGGCTGCACAAATCCTGTTGAAAAAATGCAGGTCAAAGAAATCGCTTTACTTCTGCTTCGTATTCCTGATTTTCTTTGCTTCAATGGCAGTGACAAACGATGTTGCATTACTCACATTCGTTCCTCTGACCCTGCTTGTGTGCCGGCATTCAAAAATAAATGCTGCACCCCTTGTAGTATTGGAAACAATCAGCGCAAACCTGGGGTCATGCATTACACCAATGGGAAATCCACAGAACCTTTTCCTTTATTCCTTCTATAACATGGATTCCATCACATTCTTTGCGACAACAGCAAAAATAGCCATACCATCAGCCTTACTGCTGGCAGTTTCAATCCTTGCATTCAACCGCTCAGCAGGTGGATATGAACCGGAAAGTTTTACTGAAATAAAAATTGAAAAGCTTCCGGCAATTGCATATACGGGACTTCTGGCCGTAAACCTGCTTTCAGTTTTCAGGATGCTGGACTACAGGATTGCATTTGCAGCAACCGTCATTGTAACATTGATATGCAACAGGAAGATTTTATTGAAAGTGGATTACTGCCTGCTCCTTACATTCGTGTCTTTTTTTGTATTTACGAAGAATATGGCGGCCATACCTTCCCTTTCGGAATTTTTCAGGAATACATTGCAGGACAGGATGGCAGTATATATTTCGGGAATAGCAGCAAGCCAGGTCATAAGCAATGTTCCTGCGGCACTGCTTCTTGCAGGTTTTACGGGGCACGCAAAGGAACTGCTGCTTGGTGTAAATGTGGGAGGACTTGGAACGCTGATTGCTTCACTTGCCAGCGTAATTTCCTACAAGCTTTATGCCAGCGATATTGAAGCCGGAAACCAGGATTCTTCGCCGGTTGGAAAATATTTCATCCTGTTCACAGTCATGAATGTAATTTTCCTGCTAATCCTCATTCCACTCTGCGTTGCACTGCAGAACGGTTCTGTACTATAGAACGGAATGCAATAAACCCAAGTATCATAAAGCCGCCTGCAATACATTTTGCAGACGGTACTTCTCCTGCAAACACCATAACCCACACCGGGTTCATAAGCGGTTCAAACATTGTAATGAACGAAGCCGTAAGTGCCCGTACCGTCTTTAATCCATGAGTATACAATATTGAAGGGATTCCTATTGCCACGATTCCTGCAAGTCCAAGGAAAACCCATGAGCGTCCCTGGGGCATTCCGCTTGCCATCATCCACGGAACCGTGACTAAGGCAGTAATGAAATGAGAAAGCATCATGGCATCGGATGACACTTCCGGTGATTTTCTGAACATGATTGAAGCTAAAGCATAAGTAATTCCGGAAGCAGCAGCAAGAAGATTGCCAGTCAAGTTTCCGGTTTCCAGTCCGTCAGCAAAGAACAGGATTATGCCGCCCATGACGCCTGCCACAGTGACATAATCAGAAGTCCGGTTCTTTTCAGAAAGGATGAATGGTCCCAGAAGGATTATATACAGCGGACTTGTATACTGGAGCAATATGGCGTTGGCAGCCGTAGTAAGCTTATTCGCAGCAACAAAAAAAATCATTGTCAGGGCATAGCAGACTGCACCAGTCCACAGATACACAGTCTGTTTCAAGCTGCTTCCTTTTATCCGTATGTGTTTACGGAGCACAAGGCACATGAAAAGCCCGCCAATCAGACTGCGCATCCCGGAAATTGCAATTCCGTTCCATTCAACATTCTTTAAGAAAATACCGCCAAAACTCCACATTATTGAACATAATGCAAGTGATGCAAGTCCATTCATCATCCAGCCTATTTCTTTTTTCCCAGATATGCTTCCCGCACAGATTCATCCTGAAGCAGTTCTGCACCGCTTCCTTTAAGGACGATGCTTCCTGTTTCAATGACATAGGCAAGGTCGGCCGTCTTTAGTGCCATATTCGCATTCTGTTCGATAAGGAGGATTGTCACGCCTTTTTTATTGATTTCAGTCATAATGCTGAAAATCTGCTGGACGATAAGCGGTGCAAGACCAAGTGAAGGTTCATCCAGCATAAGGAGCTTAGGACGGCTCATAAGCGCACGGCCTACAGCCAGCATCTGCTGTTCTCCACCGGAAAGAGTTCCGGCAAACTGCCAGTTTCTTTCTTTCAAACGTGGAAAAAGTTCATAAACCCATTCCAGGTCTTTTTCTATACCGGCCTTGTCATTACGGAGATAAGCTCCGATTTTTAAATTTTCCTGAACTGTAAGGTCAGAAAAAACATGACGGCCTTCAGGCGAAAGTGCAATCCCCTGCTGGCAGATTTTATTTATGGGAAGTCCCGTAATGTCTTTACCGCAGAAAGTAATTGATCCGCTTTCTGTCTTTACAAGTCCGCTGATGGAACGGAGGAGTGTAGACTTTCCGGCACCATTTGCACCAATCAAGGTAACGATTTTTCCTTCAGGAACTTCAACATCAACACCACGGAGAGCTTTGATTCCGCCATAAGATACAACGAGATTTTTTATACTAAGCATTTTTATCCTCCCCAAGGTAAGCAGAAATTACCACAGGATTATTCTGGATTTCTTCCGGAGTTCCTTTTGCAATCAGTGCACCGAAATTCAGTACATAAATCCTGTCAGAAATATTCATAACCAGATCCATATGATGTTCAATCATAAATACAGTCAGCTTAAAATCATTACGGATTTTTTCAATGAATTCTGTAAGTTCGGCAGTTTCCTGTGGATTCATACCGGCAGCAGGTTCATCCAGCAGGAGGAGTTCAGGATCAGTTGCAAGTGCGCGGGCAATTTCAAGACGGCGCTGAAGTCCATAAGGAAGTGATGTACAAAGTTCATTGCGGACATCGTACAAGCCAAGAATGTTCAGGAGTTCGCCTGTCTGTTCCCGCTGAATCATTTCTTCTTTATGATTCAGCCTGAATGTAGCAGAAAAAACATTACTGGTGCGCCTCATATGTTTTGCAATCAATACGTTGTCAAAAACAGTCTGGCTTTTCCAGAGACGGATGTTCTGGAATGTACGGGCAATTCCCAGTTTTGTAATTTTATCCGGAGTCGGTTCTAAGACATTCTTATATTCACCATTCTGCAATCCGGCATACATTTTCTTCATCTTGCCACGGGGATAATTTTCAACTATTTTATTTCCGTTAAAATAAACGGCACCATTTGAAGGGGCATACACACCAGTTACAACATTGAATGCAGTAGTCTTACCGGCACCATTAGGACCGATGAGGGAAACAATTTCATTTCTGTTGATGTCAAGGGAAAGTGAATTAACGGCAACGACACCACCAAACTGCATCGTCACATTTTCAATCTTCAATACGTTTTCAGCCATCAGTCATTTCCTCCTTCCGAAGCCTGTTTTTTTGCAAACTTTGCAGGGAGCGATTTAAAGAATTTCATTATGCCCGCAATGGAGAATTCATTTTCCCCCATGATTCCACGCTGGTAAAAAAGCACGATAAGCATGATTACAACGGAGAATACAACCTTTCTGAATCCCGGGCGGAGCAAAGGTACATGGAATGAACCGATATACGCGTTGGCATTATCAAGGAACCTGAGCCACCATTCTGAACAGGCAATGAAAAGGAAAGATGAAATACAGCTTCCTGTTACGCTTCCGATTCCACCGATTACGACAATCAGAAGGATTTCGTATGTCATTGCAGATTTAAACTGGTTTGCCTGGATTGTGGTCTGGAACATTGCAAGAAGGGCACCGGAAACACCAGCAAAGAAAGAACTGATTGTAAATGCCATCCTTTTGTGATGTGCAAGATTGATTCCCATAGCTTCGGCTGCAACTTCGTCATCACGGATTGCCTTGAATGCGCGCCCGTAAGTTGAATTGATAAGAAGGACTATGATTGCTATACATATTGCCGAAACTGCAAACGGAAAAAGTGTTGATTTGAAAACCGTGTATTTTCTAAGCAGGTTTGAGCCGTTTGTAAGGACACCGATTTTATCCCACTGGAAAAATGCGCGCATGATTTCTGCAAAACCAAGTGTGGCAATTGCAAGGTAATCACTTTTAAGATGAAGCACAGGAAGTCCGATGAGGAATGCAAAAAAAGCAGCAACGAGACCTGCAAGCACAATGGCCAGGGCAAACGGAAGCGTAAACTGAACGATTCCTCCGTCAAAATACTGGTAAACAGCAGCCCTCTGTGCCACTGGAATTGTAAAGATTCCATAAGTATATGCACCGATCATCATGAAGCCGGCCTGTCCAAGGGAAAAGAGTCCGGTAAATCCGTTAAGCAGGTTCATTGAAACTGCAACCAGCGCATAGATAGCGCCCTTCTTCAAAACTGTAAAAATCATTGAAGTACGTGGCAACACCTGTTCTAGGATTGCAATAACAACAAAAAGTAAAGCCAGAAGACAGAATCCGATGCACAAATTCTTACGTTCTTCACTGCTCTTTGAAATATTTATGTCTGTCATAGATTTTTCCATATTCATCCACCAACCTTAAACTTTGTCAGTCTTCTTTTCGCCAAAAAGACCTGTAGGCATAAACATAAGACAGATAATCAGAAGTACGAATGTAAATGCATCACTGAATGTAGTCCATCCAAGGCCTTTGATTATGTTTTCACATATGCCGATTATGAAAGCTCCGATGACCGCTCCCGGAATTGAACCGATTCCTCCAAATACGGCAGCAACAAATGCCTTTAATCCCGGCATGGCTCCCACAGTAGGTGTGACACCGGTATAATTTGAAAAGAACAGTATTGAACCGATTGCAGCAAGGAAAGAACCGATTACAAATGTAATGCTGATTACAGCATCAATCCTTATACCCATAAGCTGGGCTGTTTCAAAATCCCGGGAAACGGCACGCATTGCCATTCCGATTTTTGTATATCTGATTAAAAGTACAAGGGCAGCTACCAGAAGGACTGTAAGGAACGGTGTGATTACCGTAACCCTCTTTGTCATTGCACCGAAAATTTCAATTGAATCACTGATCCAGGGAATAGGCGGATAATATTTTGTAAGTCCCCCCGTAATATACAGGGCAATATTCTGAATCAGGTATGACATTCCGATTGCAGAAATCATGATTGACATTCGTGGAGCTGTGCGTAATGGCTTATATGCAATCCGCTCCACACCAAATCCTAAAAGGACGGTAAAAATTATTGTAAGCGGAATGGAAATATACAGCGGAAGGATTGTATGCGCATAAACAAGAATAAGTCCCGCAGCCATAAAAACATCACCGTGGGCAAAATTTATAAGACGCAGGATACCGTAAACCATTGTATAACCGATGGCAATCAAAGCATACTGGCCGCCCGTAGAAATACCTGCAAGAAAATACGGCAGGTTTGTATTAAAAAATTCCATTCAAAAATCCTATGAGGGAGTCTCTAAAAACTTCAGTTCCCAGATATGACCATGCCGGCACCCGACGCAGGGCGTTCAAAGTGCTGTCGTTCTAAAAGGAAACTGCACTCCGGTTCCAATACCCTTCATACAACGCAAAGCGTCCAGGATGCCTGCATCCAAGTATCAGACCCGTCGGCACGAATAAAAACACAAAAAGGGAAATGCCATGCGGACCAAAATCCACGGCATCTCCCACATTAAAAACGGAAAGACTGTCCAAAAAGCATGACGATACTTCTTAGACAGTCCATCCTCAGACTGTCAGAAAATTACTTTACCTGCTGTACAGCAATGAAGTTCCATTTTCCAGTTGAGTTGTTAACCTGCTTTACATAAGCAACATCACGGATTGCATCACCAGTTGCATCAAATGCAATAGCACCAGAAACACCGTTGTACTTCACAGAAGGAAGAGCTTTCTTTACATCAGCACCCTTTGTGCTTCCAGCAGCCTTTAATGCTTCCAGAGCTGTATAATATGCATCAAATCCCATTGCAGAAACAGCAGCAATTTCATCATCACCACCATTGTTTGTCTTAGCAGTTGCATTTGAATTGATGTAGCTGCGGAATCCGTCAACGAAATCTGTTACCTGCTTGTCCTGGCTTCCTTCAACAAAGAATGTAGTTACGAAAACATTTACGTTTGTTCCCTTTGCTGCTGCAAGGACAACATTTGAATCCCATGTATCACCTGCAAGTACAGGAATTGAAAGGCCCTGTGTATTTGCCTGTTCAATGATGAGGGCTGCAGCTTCAATTGAAACTGGTGAGAAGTAAACATCTGCGTTCTGTTTCTTTGCGTTTGCAACATAAGCTGCAAAGTCACTTGTTCCTTCCGGGAATGTTTCTTCTACAACTTCTCCGCCAAGCTTTTTGAATGCTTCAACGAAATATTTTACAAGTCCGCCTGAATAGTCATCACCAAGCTTTGAAAGACAGTAAGCTTTCTTTGCACCGAACTTTTCTACAGCAAGGTTTGCAAGGACTGTACCCTGGAAAGGATCAAGGAAACAGATGCGGAAATAATGGTCATTTCCGAGAGTAACCTGAGGGTTTGTACATGTAACACCAATTGCAGGAATATCTGCATTTGCAAAAGTATCGCTTGCAGCAATTGAAACACCAGAACCATAGGAACCAAGCACTACAGAAACATTTTTGCTTACAAGTTCTGAAGCAGCAGTAACAGCCTTGTCATTTGAAGATTCGTTGTCAACGATTTCAAGCTGAACCTTATATTCTTTTCCACCGATTTCAACAGTTGGTGTAATGGAATTGGCATACTGCATGCCGAGAGTTTCCTGTTTTCCACCGGCACCATTGTCACCGGAAGCAGGTTCATAAACACCGATTTTTACAACTCCGGCCTTAGAACCGGCAGCCTTTCCGTCGCCACATGAAGCAAGTGTAAATGCAGCAAGTGCGCACAATGCAACGAGAAGTGATTTTTTCATATTAAATACCTCTATATAAAATATGGGAAAAAGTATAAAAAATATAAAACCCATAGTCAATAAAAAGTATGTAGTGGACATCTCGAAAAAAAAATATTTTATGGATATAAAAACTCTTGACACACTGTACTGAAAAAAAAACATGCACGGCAGTACTTTCTGACCGCCATGACAGTTTTTAAAAAATCGAGATTATCCCATCACGGACAGAATCTAAATAAAACTATAAAAATACTACCAGTCAGTATTTTTATAAACGTAATTGTTTACTGTCCGTAAAAGGATATTCCCGTAAAAGATTGATTCAATTTACTTTCTTCATCCAGGAATTATATTCTGCTGCGGCCGGATTCTGTTCAGGAAAGAAATTTTTTCCATCAGGAAGCGGAATTATTTCATTTTCCACGGTTCCAATAACGGCATCAAAATCTTCTGAATCCCGGTCCACGTCAGGAACAGGGGATGCCATATTCTTTTCCCGGTAAATGCGGGAAAACCGCACTGCCTTGTCACCAAGGTCTTTCCTGAAACTGTAAAGGTTCCAAAGGAAACGGGCGCAGAGGATTCTGGTCATAACCTGATTTTTTGAAAGCGGCTTTACCTTACCGGAAGGAGTTACGGATTTTGCATCAAACATCCCTGCTTTCTGCAGCCGGTTGTAAAGTTCATTTACGGAAATTTTCGTTCCACCTGTAATTTCGTTGAAAAGGTCCGAATTTTCCTGAGTCATTGCTATCATGTCAGAAAGTGAAAAACTGCTCTGGTTCAGGAGTGCGAAAAGCTTACGGTCTCCGCTTTCATTAGAGATTTCCCGCAGATTCCACGCATTTTCACGGATACGTGCGTAAGCTTCTTTGTAAAAAGCCGGCAATGCAATGAATGCAGTATCAAGCCGTGCAATTGCTTCCGGATACTTTCCTTCGCGGTAGAAAGAAAGACCTGTTTCCAGCATCAGAAGATTGTTTTCATTACTTCCAGAAACAAGATTTTCGTCTTCAAGATCCTTTATCAGTCCAAGCCGGCTTTCAAGGATTATGGTCTGGGAGTCACCTTTGCAGCTGGAAACGGATTTTTCAAGGAAGTCCTTTGCCTTAGATTTCTGTTCCATGAAGAGTGCATTACGGCCGGAAAGTGCATAAAGACGGGCAAGAAGCGCCTTATTCATTCCGGCATCAGAAATGGCTTTCTTTATGTCAGATTCAATTTCATCGCATCCTTCCTTGCGTTCCTGTACCGGAAAATTCTTTTCTTCAAGAATTATCCTGGCATCCAGATAAGCCATCTTCTTTTCTATGGAAAGGACATCTTCAGTCTGTACAAGACTGTCTGTACTCATTACAAGATCTTTCTGCAGGGATGCACAGCCGTGCAGAAAAATTGAAACTGCAAAGGCTGCCGTGACAGCTGCCAGAATACGGATTGATTTCATAAAATTACCTCACATTCCATGCATTAAGTTTGTTATCAATAGAAAGACTGAACAAGTCCTTTTTCTTGTCGCCATTAATGTCTGCAAAAACCGCGGTTCCCCTTCCTTCCAGCGGGAATGAAAGGAGCAGTTCCAGATTCTGGTCAAAACCATATAGAAGGTTGCCATCAGGACTTACATAAATATTTCCATCAATTGCGTAAAGCATTCCGTCCCGGGCAGTCATTGAAGGAAGCCTTACCGAAACCGTTTCGCCATCAATGCTGATTCTTGTAAGTACGGCCTCTGTTGAAAGGACATAGAAATATTTTCCGTCAGTCACTGCATTGACATTATACACGCTTCCCTCCGGCATGTTTATGGTTTCATCCAGTGCAAAAGAGGCGGAATCAGTTCTCTTTACCAGCTCATCTTTAGAAACATGCATAAGATTGAATTCACCATTCTGTGTAATGAATCCACAATAAAGGTTCTTTCCGCCGACCATAGCCAGCGCAGGGCTTCCGTACGCAATTCCTGCAAGTTCAACAGTCAGGGATTCTGCATATTTTCCGTTTATGACGAAAAGCAGCTGTCCTATGAAACTCTTATCATATATGGCAACAATATCATTTTTCTTTTCGTCAATAAATACAGATGGAGAAGACTTTACGCTGCCGTTCAATGGAAGCAGGATTTTCTTTACAGAACCTTTTGAGTTTACAAATACAAGGTTACCGCCTTCTCCGGTAACAACAATTCCGTCAGAAGTAACAGCAGGTTTCAGCTGTATGGTTTCACCGGTAAGTACAGGGAATCCCTCGACATTTTCCAGCTTTGAATCAAAAAGATTTATCTGACCGTCAGAAGTTACCGCCCACAAAAGGCCTTTCTTTTCAGAAGCATTCCTGTCAGCTGCAATAAAACTCCTTTCCCCAAGATCAAGGACAGCCATTTTCATTGACGGAACTTCCATGGAATGCAGTTCCTTTTTATTTTCAATCCAGAATATCATCTGGTCTTTATCTTTTCCATAAACCTTACTTAATTCAAGAATGCCATCTGTCTTTCCTTCAAGGGCAACCGGGAAACCGGACATTTCCTTACTGTTCCTGCGCTCCTTTGAAACTGCAGAAAGCTGGATGGAAAGATTGAAATCCTTTATACAGAAATCCAGACGTCCGACGGAATACAGGGCAAGGACTTTTGAAATGCCGGCCTTACTCCTTAAGAAAAACGGAACACTGCGGTTAAGGTCATAAAAAAGACTTACAGTAGATTCCGGCGTCTGGTTCTTTGAAACTGAAAGCCAGCTTTCATTATTTGAAAGCTTTTCCATTTTGCCGTTTGATTTGTAAATTGCGGACAAAGCTTCAGGATTTTCAGAAAAACATACAAAGCCGTTACGCACAAGATAATAAGGAGCCGGAAGTGAAATATCAAAAAGTTTAAGGAGAGTCTGGATGAACCGTGGAAGTTCCAGGCGCGGAAGCCTTACACCGTCAAGTATGAGGCTGTCATTACTGTTGATGATTGCAGAAGACGCAATCGCTTTGAACACTTTCTGACGCTGCTTTTCATCTTTTACCTGAAGGACAAAGACAGGATCATTATGATTTTCAATTCCAAGAACTGCAAACTCCGTTCCGGTCCATGAGAAGAAAAGTTCTTCCAAGGACAGCTTGAAAAGGCTCTGGGAAAATCCATTGGCCGTATTCCATACTGAATTCATATCTACTGTGTCAGACATGAGAGGGAACACTTCATCCTTCAATTCTTCCAGAGAAACACTATTCAGGATTGTGTAATACTGGACATTTTCATTCAGCCTTGCAATAAGTCCCGGCAAAGTGGAATTCTTATTCAGGACTGAACGCATGATCATGTCTTCTGCTCCAGTATCTGTAAGCGGAAGATTTACATTTATGCTGATTTCGTCATCATTCAACCTTAATGAAACAGAAGAAAGGGAATCAGGGGCAATGAGCGGATCCACTTTTGCAAGCATAGGATTCTGCTTAATGACAATATCAGCAATTTCCTTTGAGGAAGCCACAATACGGATCGGGTCGCCGGTATTCTGCCTGATTACAGCCAGCTGCTCTTTTGTATAATCAGAATGCATCTTGGAAAGTGAATCAAGGATAAGATCCAGGCTGTTACTTGCAATAAGCAGGTTCTTCCGTGGGGCGGCGAAGAATTTCTGCCGGTCTTTTTCATAAATGAATATGCCGTTTCCAGAATCATAGGAAAGTCCAGGAACTTTCAGGAATGAATGATAGAACCTGGCCGTACGGGTTGCAAGTGAAAAAAATGACAGGTCAACACAGGCAAGGAAAGCAGAATCATCCGTACCGTTCATGTAAAGGGCAGCATCAACAGCCCGGGAAGCCGCCATTTCCACATACTTATTCCTGCGGAGAGGTGAAGAACGCAAGGTCATTACAAGTTTCCGTACATCTGCATATTCTGGTGTTGAAATGAATGTCTCAACAGCCTTAAGGTCAAGCATCGGTTCAGCAGCATGCCATGCAGAGTCCGTATGGACATACACCATGAATTTTTTTGGAAAAAATGCCGCAGAATCATTCCTGTCATAACCACAAAATGCAAAAGCGGCGGCAATTATCAGTACCAGCGAAATTATGAATATGATGATTCCAAGCAGTATCTTTACAGGTAACGGCATTCTCTTCTTTTTTACGGTTTCCCGGACTTCTGCTGCATCTGTTTCAGAAACCGATTTCTCCGGTATTGCAGGCGTTTCCAAATTACAGACTTCCTGTTCATCTGAAACCTGCTCCGGCGGAACGGTCTGAGATTCATTTTCTACAGGAACTGCACCATCTGTAATTCTGCCATCCATATTTTCCATATCGCCGTCCATAATTACCTCCCAAAAAAATCAATGAGGAAATATCAATTTCCGATTTGATTTTTTACGCACATCCGCAATAAAATGAGGATGTGCAGTCAATAACAAGTTTGCAAAGCAAACTTGAAACAGTTAAAAGTACCGCACTATCCGGGCGGTGCTTTTAGCTTGACCTCCAAAAAAATCAATGAGGAAATATCAATTTCCGATTTGATTTTTTACGCACATCCGCAATAAAATGAGGATGTGCAGTCAATAACAAGTTTGCATACTACCTTAAATGCCTCACTGCTTCCTGAATATCAGAGAGCGTAAATTCACTACGTCCATCCTGAACAGAAAGCAGGGATGCTTTATTAATTGCAGATTCAATTTCTGCACATGAAAAACCATTAAAAATTCCTGCAAGCTTTTCATCCGTACATTCCTGAGCACGATTCTTGCTGCCTGCATACATCTGAACCAGCCTGATCCTGGCATCGGAATCTGGAAATGGTACCTTGAATTTTACATCAAAACGGCCCGGACGGATAAGTGCTTCATCAAGGGCAGAAATGCTGTTTGTTGCAGCAAGCACCAGCACGCCGTCAGAAGGTTCAAATCCATCAAGCTCATTGAGTAAGGCCGTAACAATTCTTGTGTTTTCAGTTTCAATGGCAGAACCGGAATAATTCCTTTTTGTTCCGATGCCGTCAAATTCGTCAATAAAAACTATACATGGTGCCATGCGCCGTGCTTTCCTGAAAAGCATCTTTACCTTCATGGGACCTATTGCAATGAACATGCTTTCAAAATCAGTTGCCTTCGCCGGAATAAAGCGGACATTCCCCTCCCCTGCTACAGCTCTGGCAAAAAGCGTTTTTCCATTGCCCGGTGCGCCCTCCAGTATTATACCCTTCGGCATCCTGAGCCCCATCTTCCGGTATTTTTCAGGGAAAGCCATAATGTCGAGAATCTGCTTCATATCTTTTTTCAATCCTTCCATTCCTATCACATCATCAAACTTTACGCCGGTTCTGCGCACAGCTTTAAATGTATTTGGCGAAATGAATTTCCTGAAAACGAATGCAATTGCACCAAAAAAAATTATATAGAAAACAATATCAAGAATGGCAGTAAATATTTCGTCAAAGGATTTTTCTGTTTTGACGGCAACACCATTTAAAAGAAGATGTTCATGAAGGAGTGGTGAATGTGGATTTTCTACGATAAAAGGTTCAAAATCATCGCCCCGGACTTTAAAACGGATTTCATCACCACGGATTTCTGCTTTTTCAATTTTACCTTCCTGCACCATTGAATGGAACATCTGGTAATCATAGAAATACGAATGCTTCCCTTTGCCAGAAGCAAAAACACCGTCAAAAATTCCGGTCCCGCACAGGATGAACAGCAAAGCTGCGGCAATTAGAAAAATAATGCATATTTTCTTGAAATTACTTTTTTTCATAAATTAATTTTACATTATTTTTTTTCATTTAACAACTTCAACTTGACAACTTCATGCTGTCAGACATTACGGGCATCTCTAAAAATATTTTTCCAGGATGCCTGCAATTTTTTCAGGTTTACTTATATCTTGCCCGCTCACCGCCGATAAGTTTTGGTCTTGTATAAGCACAGACAACTCTGGCATTACCGATTTCTTTCCGCTGGATTCTGAACGGAACTGCCACAGCTTTCAGATGCATTCCGATGAGTGTATCGCCGACATCAATTCCTACATGGGCACGGACTTGTTCCACAACTACTGGATCCGAAAATCCGGCATAAGCAGCTGTCGCAAATGAGCCGCCTCCTTTGAGCCATGGAACCACACTGACTTCTTCAAGTCCATACCGTTCTGCTGCTTCCCGTTCAATAACAATGGCCCGGTTAAGGTGCTCGCAGCATTGGCATGCAAGGAAAACACCGTGCTTCAATGCAGATTCATTCAACGCAGCGAAAACAGCTTTTCCAATTTCTTCGCTGGAATCGTGACCGATAAGTCCGCCACATATTTCGCTGGATGAACAGCCTGCAACGACAATATTCCCCTTCTTTATCTGACCGCAGGAAAAAAGCTGTTCGAATACTTCCGTTGCCTGGAATTTTATTTCATCTAAATTCATTTTTTTTCTTCCTCCAAAAAAAAGACTGCCACCGGAAAACCGGAAGCAGTCCCTTGCATTCATTCACCAGCTGGTCAGATTAGAAAACCTTTACAACTTCGCCGTTTGGATATTTTTCAGAAATATACTTTGCAACTTTTTCTGATTTCACAGCCTTTACGAGCGCCTGGATTTTTGCAGACTTTTCATTTCCAGATTTTACAGCAATAACATTTACATATGGTGAACTTGCACCTTCAACATAAAGTCCGTCTTTTGCAGCAACAAGACCGGCAGGAATTGCATAGTTTCCGTTGATTACAGCTGCATCTACGTCAGAAAGTACACGTGGAAGTGAAGCTGCTTCAATTTCAGAGAACTTAAGGTTCTTCTTGTTTTCTACAACATCAGCAGGAGTTGCTTCAAGACCAGCTTTTGAATCAAGCTTGATCAGACCGGCATCCTGAAGCAGGAGCAATGCGCGGCCTTCATTTGTAGGGTCATTTGGAACTGCAACAGTTGCACCATCTTTCAAATCAGCAAGGGCTGAAACTTTCTTTGAATACAAAGCAATCGGTTCAACATGGATTCCGGCTGCATTTACAAGGTGATATCCCCTTTCCGTATTGAATGATTCAAGGTATGGAATATGCTGGAAGAAGTTAGCATCAATTTCGCCAGATTCAAGGGCTTCGTTCGGTGTAACATAATCTGTAAATTCAATAACCTTAAGAATGATTCCCTGTGAAGCAAGGTCATCTACAATAAGGTTAAGGATTGCAGCATGTGGTTCCGGTGTTGCACCAACTTTGAGTACATTGTCAGAATCCTTAGCACCAAGAGCAAAAAGTGAAGCAGCAGCAAATGCAGCAGCTGCAAAAGAAATAATTTTTTTCATATCCAATTCTCCTATAAAATACCGGCTCAGCGGTAATTGATTTACAATCAGAACATATTACAAATACAGATTTTGTTCAAATACAATTTGTTTATGTCCAGTTATAGACAAAAACTATAACTCAGTTCATATTTTTTATAAATACTTATAACTTGCAATACTGATTAAGCAGTTCCGCTTGACAGATTCCTAACGTTTTTTCAGCAGGTTGGAAGCAATCTTAGAACCAGCCACCTGAATTACTTCAACAAGCACCAGGATTACGATTACTGCAACAATCAGGACTTCAGTCTTGAAACGCTGATATCCATAACGGATTGCCAGGTCTCCAAGTCCGCCGCCACCGATAGCACCAGCCATGGCAGAATAACCGATCAGGTTGATGACTGTCAGGGTAATTCCGGAAACGATGGAAGGCATTGCTTCAGGGATAAGCACCTTGCAGATGATCTGCATGTTTGTAGATCCCATTGCCCTGGCAGCCTGGGTAACACCTGGATCAACCTCGTTCAATGCGGACTCAATGATCCTTGCTACAAACGGAGCGGCAGCAATTGAAAGCGGTATGATTGTGGCTTTTGTACCAATCGCCGTATGAAGTACCAGTCTGGAAAGCGGAAACAGAAGTATCATCAGGATGATGAATGGAAACGAGCGCAGTATATTTACGATTCTTGTAAGGACCTGATTAAGGACAGGCCGCGGAGTAATTCCAGTTGCCGGATCAGTAACGCAAAGCCAGACTCCAAGGGGAAAACCAAGGATAATTGAAAATATGGTCGAAAAAATGACCATTTCAAATGTCTGTAATGTAGCACTGCCTACAAGCTTCAAGATTGCGTCAATACTCATTTATGTGCCTCCTCTACTACTACACCCTGTTCCTTAAGATATTCAATTGCAGAAGCCAGCACCGGTTCATCGCCTGCAATGTCAACTATCATTACACCTACATTGCCATCATTCAGTGAATGGATTCCACCGGCACGGATATTTACATCCACATCAAATTTTTTTGCCAGATTGCTGATTACCGGAGCATCAGGAGTATTTCCGCCAAAATGCAGGACATATTTTCCACCGGCCTTTGACCAGCGCACCACATTATCATTTTCAGGAACACCTGCAGCAATGTGGGAAAGGAAATCCTTAGTGACACTGCTCTGGGGATTTGTAAAAATATCCTTTACATAGCCCTGTTCAACTACACGGCCGTTATCAAGGACTGCAACCTGCTGGCATGCATCACGGACAACTTCCATCTGGTGCGTAATCATGACTACAGTAAGATTCATTTTTGCCTGGATTTCCCGGATAAGTTCAAGGATTGACCTTGTAGTCTGGGGATCAAGGGCACTTGTTGCTTCATCACAGAAAAGTATGTCGGGATTGTTTGCAAGGGCACGGGCAATTGCAATACGCTGTTTCTGGCCACCTGAAAGGGTGCTTACCGGCGCATCCCCCCTGCCTCCCAGGCCCACAAGTTCAAGAAGCTCGGCAACACGTTCCTTTATGCGGTCCTTTGGGACACCACATATTTCAAGGGGATATGCAATATTTCCTGCCGCCGTCCGGGAAGAAAAAAGATTGAAATTCTGGAAAATCATTCCAATCTGCCGGTGCTGCAGTATCAGTTCTGTTTTAGGAAGGTCATCAACACGCCTGTCATCATAATAAACGGCCCCCCGGTCTGGACGTTCAAGAAGGCTGATGAGGCGCACAAGTGAAGATTTTCCAGCCCCACTTTTTCCGATTATTCCGTAAACGGTATTTGAAGGAATATCAAGGCTTACATCATTTACTGCTGTAACTTCATTTCCTTCAGAACCAGTATATTTCTTGAACAGTCCTTCAAGTCTTATCTGCATTCAAATCCTCCTATAAAAAGTCCGCATTAGCGGCAGCACATGGATGTGCTGGATAATCAGTTGTAAAAGAAAAGCATTTGCACGATGAAAAAGTCAGACAGAAGGCTTTGCGTCCATCGTATCAGGATATCCGCCAAAATGCTCTTTATAGCATTCACAAATCTTACTGAATGCTTCATCCCTCATCTTTACAATGTTTTCCTTGCGGGATAGATTTTCGTCCATATACACCGGTTCAAGGATATAAAGGGTACCGACCTTCTTGCTGCTGAAAATCCTGCGCCATGCCGGAGGATCCTTAAACACAATGAACATCGGAATAACAGGTACTTTATTTGAAACCGCAGTATGGAACGCTCCATCAAGGAAAGGACGTGGCTTTTCATATCTCGGCCACATTGCCTTTTCAGGATAGTAAAGAACATAATGATTCTTCTTCAGTACCGTAGAAACTGCAGCTGCAAGATTTTTCATTCCTGTAAAGCTGTCAGAAAACGGCATCGTTCCGCCAGCCCTCATTATGGATCCGATGATCCCCTTCATATTGTTAAAATCGGCAACCGTAATGTAGAGCTTGTGTCCCCGGACACCCCACCGGACAATCATGTTGTCGAGATTATGTACATGGTTGCAGACAAGTATTGCGGACTTAATGCCTTTCAGGTTTTTGCGGCCCTTTACTGAACCGCCAAATGCAAACCAGACCATTGCCTTTGAAAAAACAAGCACTACAGTACGGATAAGGAAAGACCAGACGAGCCACAAAGGACTCTTTGGAAGGAACTGGAATTCCGGAGTGACTTTCAGCATACGGGAATAATCCGGCGGCTGGACTTCATCATTATACCGTTTTTCCTTTTCTGCTTCCCTGATGTTATTCTGTACCATTTCCTGGGTTTCTTTTGAAATACCGGCAAAATCAACTTTTTCAGATTTTTCAGCCATAATCTCCTCCAGTTTCATTTAAGATGCAATTGCAATTATTTATTCAGATTCATCCTTTCAACCTGAACCCAGTTCTTATTCTGGGATTTTCCAAGAATAAGAAGGATGTATGATTTTACAAAAAAGCCGGCATATTCCGTAACAAAAAACGGATTGCCAAACAGCATTGCAATCTTTTCATCGAAATCAATGGTAAACGATTCCCTGTCTTCATAAAGACCGATTCCAGTATAGATTACAAGCACTGCATAAATTATTCCGATGATTGCAAATGCATATTTCAGGCACTGGTAATCAGCATAACCGTTTACGCAATAATGCACGATGGAAGACCAGAGGAAAATCAGGGCGCATATTACAGATACTCCAAAATAAATGAAAAGCGGGAAGAATGCATAAAGATAGTCGAAACATCCCCACAAGTTTCCCGCAGGGACAGCCTTCTTTACTTCTTCCGGTTCATTGCTGAAATTCTTTTTTATCAAATCTGAATAGAATTTGCCCGCAATCATCTTCCTGTACTTCATGCTTATCTGGGCATAACCGAAAACCCAGCGGAAACGCCGCGCATTTGCACTTTTGTGTGAAATTCCTTCTTCCGTATAAGTAACGGCATATTCATAAAAGAAACTGGTCCATTCATTCAGAAGTGCATTTATGGTAAGCTCCAGGTCTTCCGTCATCGTGCGGTAAGGCCAGCCACCCATTTCTTCGAGTACATCATGACGAACCATTATGCCGGTTCCGCAGAGGGTGCAAGACATCCCATGGCTTGAACGGAAAGCATTTCCCATCTTGTCAAGGAATGTATATGTAAGCGCACTACAGTTTACAGACCATGACCTGTAATGGCGGCTGTAAAGGTAATTCTTCACACGGCGTTTTCCAAGGATGATCTGGCGGCCGCTCATAAGGGCGTTGTTCATTTCCATTACGAAGTTTGCATCAAGGACATTATCAGCATCAACAACAATGAATCCGGCATATTTTTTTCCACCCGGCTTTTTTTCTTCCGCAAGGAGATGCCTGAGGATTCCGTCCAATGCTTCACCTTTGCAGGTCTGTTTTTCAACTACAAAAGAAAATGTGTTCTTATACAACCTGCATATTTCCACTGTTTCATCTTCTGCATTGTCGACGACGACATAAGTGTCAAAGAATTCTTTGTCATAAGTCTGGGCTGCAATACTGTCAAGAAGTACCGTAACGCCTTTTTCATTCTTGGCAGGAACGATTACCGCCAGTCTGTTCTTTTCAGGATTGGAAAGATGCACAGGCTTCATGAGTCCCGAAATATAATACACGATGCGGGGAAGATATATAATCAGTGAAAACAGTGCAGCTGCTGTAAAAAAAGAAAAAAGATTTTCTGCATGAATACTATTCAACATACTTGTTTACAATATATAATTCAACTTAAAATGTCAAACATTTCAAGTAATTTCTAAAAAATGCAATTTCAGAAATTACAATAAAAGTAAAAAAAATCAGGAGTTGTCATGATTATCAAATCTACGAAAAACTGGAAATTTTTATGTACCTCATTATTCATGATTTCTGTATTCGTACTGAACGGATTCTGCGGAAGTGAAGATGACCTTAAAAAGAAAATCCTTTTAAATGCAGACCTTAATGGCGAATCAGAAGCAGAACTCATGCAGTCGGATGAAGAAGAAAACAAATCCTTCCTCAGCAGGATCCTTCCACAGAAAAAAGAACCGGTTTCAGGAGAGCGTGAAGTTCCGTTTACACAGGAACTTTATGACTTTATCTGGAATCATTTTGACCATCATATACTTACGGCAGAAACCCGTGAGTATTATTACAACCGTGCAGTAAAATCCGCACTGGCAGAAACTGATCCATATGCACAAGAAGTGCTCCTTTCACGGGCCGACTATTTCTGCGGAATGAACATTATGGAAAGCTTTGACCTGACGAATCTTGAAAACATGGACCTGACGGACACTGAAACTTCAGATGAACTTTACGCCGAAGCAGGAAAATTATTTGATTCAGGAATTGAACATGCAAAAAAAGCTCTTTCCATAAAACCGAACGGAACTGATGCTGCCGCCGTCTATGCCCACTGCATCTCAGCAAACTGTACGGCAAAAACGGTAAGCTATGTCCTGAAAAACGGACTGAAAGTACGTAAATACGCAAAGATTTCAATAAAATCTGACCCGTCAAACGGAACCGGACACTTTCTTGTTTATGCACAGGACGTTTATGCACCTGCACCATTCAACAAACTGCGGAAAGGCCGCCGCCTTATGACAGGCTTCCTGAATGATGAATCAATCCGGCTGGAAGATTTCGACAAGATGAACATAATGTCAGCAATCGGTTATACCTACTACAAAAAGAAGAACTGGAACGGTGCATTGGAATGGTACAACAAAGCTTTGAAGATTTATCCAAATAACTATCCGCTTCACCAGATGATAAAAAAGATAAACAAGCTGAAAGAGAAGAAATAGAAAAGGCTATATCAGTAAAAAATGTTGTTAAAAAAATCTGAATAACCGTGAAAATACACCTGCGTGTAAAGCATGCTGCCCCCGGAAAAAGTCATCATGAACCTTACTTCCAGGGCAGTTGTTTTCCCAATGGCTACAGGATGTTGACCTTGAAAAGGCTGGCTATATTCCTGTCCGTAAGTTCGCACAAATCTTCAACGGAAATTCCACGTTTTTCAGCAATGAACCTGTAAGTATGTTCAATGTTGAGCGGATTATTAGGCTTACCACGTAAAGGAACCGGTGAAAGATAAGGTGCATCGGTTTCAAGGAGAAGACGGTCAGCCGGCACATACCGGAGCAGTTCCGCCATTTCTTCCATTTTCGACTTCTTTGCATAAGTCACAGCGCCGCCAAAAGCAAGATACCATCCCATGTCAAGGAATATTTCCGCTTCCCTTTTGCCATATGAATAACAATGAATGACGCCATTATGCCAGCCGGCGTTTTTAAGACAGGCAACAGTATCATCAAATGCGTCCCGGGAATGGATTATGGCAGGCAGATTCATTTTTTTGGAAAGTTCCAGCTGCATTTCAAAAAGTTCTGCTTCTGCATGATACATCTGCTGGTCAAAATCACTTTCATTACGGCCGTCAACTCCGGAAGGATTCCAATGATGATCCAGTCCGAATTCCCCTAATGCACAGATTTTCTTTTCAAAGGAACTTCCTTTTTCCATGACAGAAGAAATATTCCCTTTAAGGATTTCAACCTGATTAAAACGGCCCCTTATGGCCTCTGGTGACGGCCATATTCCGGCAGTAAAATAATAGAAACCGAAAACCTTGCTCCGTTCAGACTCATCAAGAATGTCAGCAGCTTTCATGACGGTTTCCTGACGCACAGGAAGGTCATCACATCTGGTTCCAATATCAAGACCGAACCTGCAGTCATGTCCGGCCATCTGCCTCAAAATTTCAGTCCGGGTAATACCACATGACTCATCAAGGCTGCAGAAATGAAAATGTGTGTCAGAAAACATGATTTTCTCCCATAAAAAAATTGTCGTACGCAGCACAGTTTTGCAGAAATGAAAGTGCTGCGCTATTTCAGCGGTGCTTTTATCTTACATTCCACCAAAACTTATCGGCACCTCTAAAAATTGCAATTTACAAAGATTATCTATTTCTAAAATCCGAATACCTCAGGAAGCCTGCCGTCAATGCAATGAAAGTAATGAACCATGAAACAGGATACGAAACAAAAATAGTGAATGTGGAATGATATTCAGAAATCTGGAACACGGTAGCAATCCAGATAAGCCTGAGTCCACATGCACCTATGAGGCTGATTACCATAGGCAGAAGGCTGTGCCCTATTCCACGAAGGAGGCTTCCCATACAGTCCATCATGCCGCAAAGGGCATAGGTTCCGCATATTACTTTCAGCCTTATGAGTCCGGCCTCCACCGCTGCTTCCTGACTCGTGTATAAATGCAGGAGCGGACGTCCAAAGAATACTGCGGAATTTCCAAGAACCAGGCCTGTAATAATGACAAAAATCTGGGAAACAACACAAAGGTGCTTAATCCTGTCATAGCGGCAGGCCCCCATATTCTGCGAGGCAAATGTCAGTGTTCCGCTGGAAATACCATTCATGGCCACATAAACAAATCCTTCAATATTCTGGGCCGCGGCATTTCCGGCAATGACCATGGCACCAAAGCCATTTACTGATGACTGTATTATTACATTGGAAAATGAAAAAATAGTGCCCTGTATTCCGGCCGGCACACCAATCCTGATTATGTTGATAAAGATTTCCCTGTCAATTTTCAGCCTGCAGAATTCCAGCCGGAAACCGTCAGTCTCTTTTACAAGCATGTAAACAACACAGACAGCAGAAAAGCTTTGGGAAATTATTGTTGCCACGGCAACACCGGCCACATCCATTTTCAGGAAAACGACAAAAATGAGATTCAGGATTACATTGATTACGCCGGCTGCAAAAAGTATGTAGAGCGGCCTTTTTGTGTCCCCTTTCGCCCTGAGCAGTGCACTTCCGAAATTGTAGACCATCTGGGCAATTATTCCGCCAAAGAAAATCTTAAGATATAAAGCCGAAAGTTCCAGAACTTCATCTGGAACCTGCATCAGTTCCAAAATCTGTCTGGCGCCAGCAACACCTGTAACCGTAAGTGCAAGGCCGCTGTACACACTTAAAAGCATTGCCGTATGCACAGTATCAGACAGACGTTTCCTGTTGCCTGCACCAAAATAATTTGCTGCAACGACATTTGTGCCGACACTAAGCCCGATGAACAGATTCACCAGAAGATTGATGAGGGAACCCGTTGAGCCTACGGCAGCAAGGGAATTTTCACCGGCAAAGCGTCCTACTACAATAATGTCAGCAGCATTAAAAAGCAGCTGCAGGATGCTGGAAAGTATTATGGGGACTGCAAAACGCACAAGCATTAAAAAAACAGGCCCGCTTGTAAGGTCAAGCTGATTTAAACTCTTCTTCATTATTTTCTGGCAGGTACTCCGTTCAGGACGCCATAAAGGTTTGTGCCTTCAAGTTTGAATACAAGGTCACCATTATCGTCTGAATCAATGAGCAGTTTTGTTTCAATCCATTTTTCTTCAAAAAGGACTTCAAATTTATCACTGAATTCCAAAACCGTAATTGGTTCATTATCTTCATCAACGATCCAGAATTTTCCAGTTCCGATGTCAAACATCAGGATTCCTTCTTTCTTCTCTTCCATTTCTACACTCCTATAAAAAAGTCCATTAGCAAAATATCAATTTTGCGACTGACTTTTTAGCATCCACGTGAGTGGATAATTCAATTAAAAGTTATCGTGCGCAGCACAGCTTCTCTGAGATAAAAGCACCACCATATTTCCAAGCATTATAACGATTCAGAATGGTAAAATAAATAGTAAGTAAGCGTACATCTACTTGAATTATCTGTTTTTTTCTAATATAATGGCTTCATTGCCCGGATGGTGGAATAGGTAGACACAAGGGACTTAAAATCCCTCGACATTTAAACCGTCGTGCCAGTTCGATTCTGGTTCCGGGCACAAGGCTTTCTGTTTTACGACAGGAAGCCTTTTTTTATGACCGTCTGTAATGTTGTTTTTCATGAATGGTGGCCCTCGAAATATCGCCGGGTTAACATGATTCTGCACGCCATGTCTAACAAAAAGCCGTGCAGAATCAATAGAAAAATCAACTGCATGATAGTACAGATTTCTAGCAATACTTTTTACAGACATAGCCTTTTATAAAAGGAAGCCTTTTTCCCTGAAAGACAGATTGATTTTTCTACAGCAAGACAAGCAAATACAAAAGAATATGATTCAAAAAGTCATTCCAAACAAATTCAGTGGCAGCATGCAAGTACTTTGCAGACAGACCTTATCAAGCTTCTGATAAAATCACAACCAGCTGCAGATAAACCGGAAAATGACATCTTGATACTTAAAATAAATGATTGAAAGCACAGGATGAGTTTATAAAGATTACACAGCTCCAGAACCATTGATTTCCAAGCAAATCATTATGGAAACATCTGGAAGCCGCATTTTCAAAGATATGGTTATTTAAAAGACCTGTGCTCCATTAAAGCAGGTTCTACTTCACCTGACTGTAAAGGTCTGCCATTTCGCCACGCCATTCGCTTTTCTTATTACGGTCTTCCCATTCAATTATTTTTTCAATCTTAAAATGGCGCAGATCACGCATGTTTTCAAATGTAATGACGGCAAAGCGGCCCTGGCCGATATATGTCATAGACTGGTTCTGTCCCAATGTTTCAGATTCCTTTAATTTACTGATCACACAGTCAAAATGCATCGGTTCGCCGCTATCCCTGTCTGCAATCGCACTCGCCATGTCGTTTATCTGCTGACCACACTTTGGACATATTACCTGACGGGCCTTAAATTCCCTTATAGCGGATTCCCTGTTCTGACTTTCCCTTACACTTTCCTGATTAAAACGGCCATGAGGCGTAAATGAACGGCTGCCACCCTTTTCATCCTGTGCAGGACCATTCCAGTTTCTTTTCCCCCCATGACGCCTGTTTCTGTCATTTCTACCCATTATACAACCTCAAAAAAACGTTTACGATTAATATCCGGCTTTCATAAAATCTATAATACATCGTCCCGGCTGAATGAAAGCTTCAATTCTTTTGGATTTTCAACAAGCCGGTTGCTTAAAACCTGTGCTATGCGCTGGATGGCACTATTCAGATAATCTTTATCTTGAATTTTTGCCCTTAATTCTATTACTTTTGGTGACAGTTTTTCTGCATCCCCTGACAAAACAGCAGAAGATGACTTTGTGGAAGCGATCATAGAATCTCCGAAAACGCATTTTCTATATGATAAACAGGAGGGAATCCCGGCATATCGATGACTACAGCATCAAACCTGATAAGGCTGTTATTATATTTTCGATTGTTTAGCAGAAAATATTTAGCCGTTTCTATGATTCTTTTTTGTTTTCTTGCCCCAAGTTCCAGCGCAAGTATTTCCGGTGACCCCGACGGCAGCGTCTTTACTTCAACAAAGACTACCATGTCATCTTTCATGGCGATTATATCAATTTCTCCATGACGGCTGTGTACATTCCTGTCAATTATGGAATATCCGTTCTGAATAAGATATGTACATGCCCTCTCTTCACCTGAATTTCCTATCAGTTTTTTATACTTCTTCAAGTTCCTCCAGTTCTTCGATTTCGTCATCATCAGAAAGTGCAAACCTGTCAAATCCTGCAAGTGCAGCCACATTTTCGCCTTCAGGTTTTGGAATTTCATGTCCTCTGGTAACAAGAAACGGAATATTCCATCTTTTTAATGCATTAACATGGTAATTCTTTACAGTCTTTCCAGCTGCAAGAAACATATTCTTTTCATCTTCAAAATACACTGGTGCAGAAAAACACATATCTACTTTTAAATCAGCAGGCAGAATCTTTGTAAACTCATTCATGCAGTTTTCTCCCATAAAAAGTCAGTAAGGAAATACCGGCTTCCGTTTTGACTTTTTACACACATTCGTAATGAAATGAGAATGTGCAGTTGATAAAAAAGTTTGCAACGCAAACTTTATAGAGATAAAAATGCCGTGGTATTTCAGCAGTATTTTTATCTTACATCCTTATAAAATTTATCTATGTCCGTAACAAGTGTCGCTAAAAAAATCTGCATTATCATGCAGTTAATTTTACTATTAATTCTACATAGTCTTTAACAGCATAGAATATAGTTTCCTACCGGAACGTCGATACTCCGGGATTCGTCATTAATCAGCAACAGTATAGCCGGTCATAGCCTAAAATTTTACCATCACATTTTATCATTTTAGAATAGCGGTTTTATAATCACTTTTCAAGGTCACATATAAATGCAAAAATTCCGGCAACTGCATTCCAACATTCTTCGGGTATATAAGTGCCAATCTGCTGCACACTCAGGAAATCAGCAAGAAAATCATCTTTAACTACCGGAATATCCAGTTTTCCTGCAATTTCAATCATTCTTTCTGCAGTTTCACCACTTTCTGCCGCCGTAATGAAAGGAGCATATGCACCATCGGGATACTTTAAGGTAACTGCCTTCTGTACCTCTTTCATGCAAACCCCCGCACTGTTTTTACAGGCAGGTCCTGAACACCGAATGCAGGTTCAAGATCAGCGGCATATTCAATTTCAACTTCATTATCATTAAAAAAAGTGCGCATCCTGGATGTCATGGCTTCATGCAGATTTCCATTAATTCCTTCAATGCTGAACAGGATTTTCTTACATTTTTTTCCACTGAAATTCAAAGAAAAAAGCAGCCGTTTTCCATTTATTTTAAAATCAATGAACATTTTCTCTGTGACACCTGCTCCTGTATCCAGAAAAATTTTCATAAAACCGGCTCCGGGATTTCCTTTTACTGAACACTCAAAAGGAACTATAATCCATGTCTTTTTTTCAGACTTCTGTTTTGAATCCAGATAATGATTAAAAAAAGCAAGCCGTCCATCATCAGACGGGCCATGTTCATAATCCCCAGAAAGAAGGCCATCAAAAAAATTTTTCAGCTCTGTCTTTATCTGCAGGACAAGCGCATCATTTTTTGAATCAATGTAAGAAAAGCACCCAGAAAGATTCTTCTCATGACTTTCAGCCGGATTATCATCATCAAGGAACTCCAGAAGATATTCCAGAAGCGGCGTATCACACGGAATTCCCTTTTCTTCCATCGCCAAAGCCAGCTGCCCTGCCAGAACTTCCTTACCGGCAAAACCAGAAGCTGCTTTATGAATCCGTTGGAGCATTTTCCGGTTAATTGAAAATCCATTCTGCATAAGGAACTGAAGGATTTTTTTTGAATGGATGTCACCGCCCAAACCAAGTGAAGAAAGATATGAAAATAAAGCCCCGTTCTGCAAATCCGTACCGGAAGAAGGAATCGTAAAAGCCGATACAGTCCCATCCTGAGGTAAAAGCATAAGTTTTCCATTTGCTATATGGACTTTTGCCTGAAAAAAACTACCTTCTTTTAATGGAAGTTCTGAATGAACGGTAAAGCGTCCGGACGCAAAAAAAGCCAAAAATGAACCAGGTGCAAGTACCTTTAAAATGCGCACGGAAATAAGAGAGCCCTCCCTGAGACTGTTTCCAGAACCAGAAAGGGCTGTCTGAGAATGTAAATATACTGCCTGAGTATTATTCATCCTGCTGAAAAAACGGGGCGTCATTAAGCACAACGCCCGTATATTTTATTTTGCTTCTGTTGCAGCTGCTTCTTTTGCCTTTGCTGCTGCATCTGCTGCTGCATTGCGTGCTGCAACTGCTGCTTTTGCTGCTCCACCAAGAAGTTCCTTAACCTTAGCTTTCTTACCAACCTTGTCACGGATGTAATAAAGCTTAGCACGGCGAACTTTACCAGGACGTACAACTTCAACTTTTACGATGCGTGGTGAGTTGATTGGAAATACACGTTCAACACCTACACCGTAAGAATTCTTACGTACTGTAAATGTACGGCGTGCACCTTCATTCTTCATACAAAGAACAAGACCTTCATAAACCTGAACACGTTCTGTCTTGCCTTCAATGATTTTGAAATATACTTTTACAGTGTCACCAACTCTGAAAGCCTGTGCACCTGGGCGCTTCTGCTGTTCTTCAATTGTCTTTATAAGATCCATTATTGTCTCCAGTAACTTCGGCAGATTCCGATGCAGGATTACTCCTTCTCTTCTTCCGCTTTTTTGAGTCATGCTTCAAACAGACATGACCTGTTATTTCCTCAATCATTTTTTCGGCTTCTGCAGTCAGCAATCCCTGCATTCTGGCAGCGGCTATTAAATCAGGCCGGTAACAGAATGTCTTTTCAAGACGCTTTTTCAGACGCCACTTCCGGATATTTTCGTGGTTTCCGGAAACTAAAACATCCGGAACTCCAAGTCCTTTGTACATTGGTGGACGAGTGTACTGAGGATACTCCAAAAGTCCGCCGCTGTAACTCTCTTCATCAAGAGACTCGTGGGAAATAACGCCATCTACAAGCCGGTACACAGTATCGACTACAACGGTAGCAGCAACTTCCCCGCTTGACATTACATAATCCCCGATTGAAATTTCATCATCGACATAGTAATCAATAATCCTCTGGTCAATACCTTCATACCGGCCACAGATTATTACAAGCTCTTCTTCGCGGCTTAATTCTTGCGCCTTTTCCTGCGTAAACGGCTTTCCTCCGGGTGTCACATAAACAACCCTTTTTTTAGAAGCCTGCACAGAATCAAGCGCTCGTCCCAGCGGTTCCGGCATCATAAGCTGTCCGGCACCACCTCCATAAGGACTGTCATCACAAGTACGGTGTTTATCATAGGCAAAATCCCTGATATTCACCAGGTCGTAGGCAATAATTCCCTTTTCAACCGCTTTGGCCATGATTGAGTTTTCAAAATAACCACGCGGAATCTCAGGAAACAAGGTCAGCACAGTAAATTTCATGGAATTACTCCAGAATCCAGAGGTGCATCAGCTGAACAGTCCTGTTTTCAATGTCAACCTTTCCGATGTGAACCTCATTAAACGGTACGAGAACCGTCCTTGGTTTACCGGAAGAAGTCTTTTTGATATCGTCTGCAAGAATGCTGCAACTCTCGGAAAGGGAAACCTCAAGGAGGTCACCTGCTCCGCCTTCCAATACGTCTGTGATTGTACCCACTACAACGGGCGCAGATCCATCCGCCAATCCTTCGTTATTCTCATAAACAAGAGAACAGTTTTTCAGATCCTCTACATACCATTCGCTGTCTTCTAAGGGACATGCCAAAGCACGTGGAACCCGAATCTCGAATCTATTGTATTTAGAAACTTCTTCGGGGGAATCTATTCCCACTAACTTCATGTAACAGACAGAAGATCCTAAATCTACATATTCAACTTTGAATACTTTGGATACTTCTTTGTGCCGTAAAGTAACTTCTTTCAGCGGAACAAAATGTTCATACCTGCCGGAAGTACTCTCCAGTTTAAATTCACCCGTAAGCCCATGGGCACCACGGACAAAACCAACTGTCAATTGATCATCAACTTTTACGTCAGTCACCATCAGTCCAGAATTTCAAGGCTATAACGCTTGCCGTCTTTATTAGCCGATGCACTCAGAACAGTGCGAAGAGCTTTAGCAATACGGCCATATTTGCCTATTACCTTTCCAATATCACCATCGGCAACCTTCAGTTCCAAAACCGGACCGCGTTCACCTTCGGTTTCATTTACCGAAACTGCTGCAGGATCATCGACCAATGATTTCGCAATATATTCAATCAGGTCTTTTTCCATCTAGTGAGCTCCGTAAATTACTTTGACTGACCGTTCTTTGCAAGACCTTTCTTATTGAACAGGCGGGCTACAGTTTCAGTAGGCTGTGCTCCAACACTAATCCAATACTTTGCACGTTCTTCATTGAAATCAATCTGCTTGTCTTCAACTTCAACTGGCTGATAAGTACCGATTTCTTCGATACATTTTCCATCGCGTGGCTTGCGGGCATCCATTACTACGATGCGGTAGAAAGGACGTTTAGCGGCACCAAATTTCTTGAGTCTGATTTTAACCACTTTTGGCCTCCATAGAACTCGAACTGAATTGAGTCAAGTTCTAGTATAGATATATTTCTGCACATTACAGTGCGAATATCAAATATATAGAAAAAAAGGCATTTAGTCAATTCAACAGAATCTGCATGTCAGCAGAATCAGCGGCTCCAATACCTGCTTAAAACTCAGCATTGTTGAAACGGCGTAGGAAAGCTTTAGTGCGTTCCTGCTGAGGATTTGAAATTACATCCTGAGGACGTCCCTGCTCTACTATTACACCACCATCCATGAAAATTATGGTGTCGCTCAGGTCACGGGCAAAAGCCATTTCATGAGTAACGACAACCATAGTCATTTTTTCGGAAGCAAGGCCTTTTATGACTGCAAGGATTTCGCCTGTAAGTTCCGGATCAAGGGCACTTGTAGGTTCATCGAAAAGCAGTACTTCCGGCTTGAGCGCAAGTGCACGGGCAATGGAAACACGCTGCTGCTGGCCGCCGGAAAGCTGGCACGGATAATTTCCATCTCTGTCAGAAAGATTCATCTTACGGAGAAGTTCATATGCAGTTTCTTCTGCTTCCTCCCTGGATTTCTTAAGGACACGGATCTGGGGCTCCACAATATTCTTCAATACTGAATAATGGGGAAAAAGATTGAAATTCTGGAATACAAGACCTAATTTTAAACCAATCCGGCTCAATTCCTGCTTTGATGAATAAATGCCGTCTTTTACAAGGTAGCTGTCATCTATGCGGATTGTTCCGCCGGTAATTTTTTCAAGCTGGGTAATACAGCGGAGGATTGTGGATTTACCTGAGCCGCTGGGACCGATAATACCAAGGACATCTCCTTTGCTTACGGTAAAAGAAATGTTTTTTATGATTTCCGTCTGTCCAAAGGACTTCTTCAGGTTTTCAACCGAAATTACAACATCATTCTGTTCCATAATAAAACATCCTTAGGAAAAACTTATTTATAATATGAAAGCTTCTTTTCAAGATGATTGAATCCAGAAGCAACTATGCCGTTCATTATAAAATAGAACGCACCGGCAATAAAAAGCGGTATTGTTGAAAACAGCCTGTTGGAAGCGGCTTTTGAAACATGAAGAAGTTCAACAACACCAATGACCTGTACAAGGGCTGTATCTTTTACAAGGGTAATCACTTCGTTTCCCATAGCAGGAATAATGCGTTTTACAACCTGGGGAAGGACGATATGGAAAAACGTCTGTTTTTTATTATAACCAAGGACTTTAGCTGCTTCATACTGTCCAAGAGGAATGCCTTCTATGCCTCCACGGTAAATCTCTGCAAAATAACAGGCATAGTTTATTGAAAGAGCAACTACAGCAGCAGCAAACCTGTCGATGGAAAAATGCAGCAGCATTCCGGGAATGAAATAAACACATATAAGCTGGAGCATTAAAGGAGTTCCGCGGATTACGAGCAGAAACCACTTTGTCACAGTCCTGACAGGAGCAAATTTTGACATGCGCCTGCCACAAAAGAAACCTCCCAAGGGAACTGCAAAAACCAGTGTAAGGAAGAAGACTTTTACAGAAACCAGAGTTCCATCAAGCATCGATTTTATTATATCCGTCATTTTACCGTTTCCCCTGAGTCTTTATGGCCGGGAATGTCCTAAAAGCAGGAATCATGATGTCATTCCGAATCTGGTCCGGAATCCATGTGCCATGCTTCTTAGACTGTCCCAACATTTTTAAGTGTAAGTTTTCCGCCTTAACCAACCGGAAGATATACCGGTCAAAGGTTGAAAACTACGGACAGTCCGAAAAAATATTTTCAGAGCTGTCCTTATTCATGCCGACGAGCCTAATACTCTGACGACCTGCGCCGAGGTCCGTCATTTTCCGATTACAGAAATGTCCGAACCGAACCATTTTCCGCTGATTTTTGCAACTGTTCCATCAGCAGCCATTTCTTCAAGGATTTTCTGAACTTCCGCAGTCAATGCAGAGTCTCCCTTCCTGAATGCAATTCCATATTCTTCGGCAGCGAGACCTTCCGGAAGCACATGGAACGGAAGCTGTGACATTTTGATTGCATATTCTGCAACTACACTGTCCATTACAACGCCATCAACACCACCGATTGAAAGGTCGTTCAAAGCCAGGAGATTCTGTTCAAATGGAACTACTTCTTTAAGGCTTGCCTTGAATTCAGGTGCTCCGTCAACTGCATCCTGTGCACTTGAACCACTCTGGATGGCAATTTTCTTTCCGGCCATATCACTAAGCTTTTCGATGGAAGAATCATTGCGCACTACCACAACCTGCATATTCTTGAGGTATGGTTTTGTAAAACTCAACGTATTAAGACGTTCTTCAGTAATTGTAAGGCCATTCCAGATACAATCAATCTTGCCTGTATTCAATTCCATTTCCTTTGAATCCCAGTCAATCGGCTGTGCCTTGAAACTTACCCCAAGACGGGAAGCTACTTCTTTTGCAAGGTCAATGTCATAACCGATTATTTCATTAGCTTCATTCCTGAATCCTAACGGTGGGAATGAATCATCCAGCCCGAGGACAAAAACACCACGGGATTTAAGTGCATCAAGGGAAGCATCACCACCAGACTTACCTTTTCCACAACCTGTGATTACGCATGAAATCAATGCAAATGCTGCAAGTGAAAGTAATATTTTTTTCATTTTTACTCCTATAAAAAGTTAATGAGGAAACATCAGTTTCCGATTTGACTTTTTACGCACATTCGCAATGAAATGAGAATGTGCAGTTGATAAAAAGTTTGCAACGCAAACTTTATAGAGATAAAAGTACCGCGCCATTTGAGCGGTGCTTTTATCTTACACTCCTTTAAAAAGTCAATGAGGAAACATCAGTTTCCGATTTGACTTTTTACGCACATTCGCAATGAAATGAGAATGTACAGTTGATAAAAAGTTTGCAACGCAAACTTTATAGAGATAAAAGTACTGCGCTATTTAAGCGGTATTTTTATCTTACACTCCTAATAAGAGGTAAAACCGGACACCAGTGTATTCCGGCTTTCCACTAAAGTTTTTTTGTACGCTGTTTGCAGATCTTACGGAGATCTTTTATCTGAGTCTTAACGCATTCCGGTGCAGGACCGCCTGTAGTTGTCCTTGAGGCTACACATGCATCAGGCGTAATAAGGCCATAAATATCCTCTTCGATAAGTTCTGAACATGACTTGAATTCTTCAATACTTAAATCTTCCAGCCTGATTCCGGCATCAATTGCCATGCGGACTGCTTTTGCAGAAATCCCATGGGCTGTCCTGAACGGAATTCCCTTGCGGACAAGATAATCCGCAACATCAGTTGCATTAAGGTATCCGCCTTCACAGCCTTCTGCCATTTTCTTCGTATTCCACTGTGCACTGGAAATCATGTAAGTAAACACTGTCAGACACGAAGAAACTGTATCATAAGCATCAAAAAGCGGTTCCTTATCTTCCTGCAGGTCCCTGTCATAAGAAAGTGGAAGTCCCTTCATCATTGTAAGCAGGGAAATAAGTGAACCGTATACTTTTCCTGTACGTCCACGGATAAGTTCCGCAAAATCAGGATTCTTTTTCTGAGGCATGATTGAAGAACCGGTAGACCATTTTTCACTCAAATTGATGAAATCAAATTCTGTTGTTGCCCAGAGTACGATTTCTTCTGAAAAACGGGAAAGGTGCATCTGGAGAAGGGAAAATGCAGACGTAAATTCAATACAGTAATCCCTGTCAGAAACGCTGTCCAATGAATTCTGTGTAACGCCGCTAAACTTGAGTTTCTTTGCAACTGATTCCCTGTTCAATGGAAGACCGCTTCCTGCAAGTGCACCGGAACCTAATGGAGAAAGGTCAACACGCTTTAAGGCATCCTCAAGGCGGGACCAGTCACGCTCAAGGCTCCATGCCCATGCACACAAATGTTGCGCCAGTGTTACAGGCTGGGCATGCTGCATGTGGGTATATCCCGGGATAAGCGAATCAGTATGATGGGAAGCAATTTCTGCCAGTGCAGAAATCAATGTAAGGATTTTGTTCTGTACATCAGGGATTGCACGGCGGAGATAAAGGCGTTCGTCAAGGGCAATCTGGTCATTGCGGCTGCGGCCTGTGTGCAGTTTCTTTCCGCTTTCACCAATACGGTCTGTCAGGGTTGCTTCAATAAACGAGTGGATGTCTTCTGCTGAATAATCTATCTTCAGATCGCCTGATTCAAGATCCTTCTCAATGGAATCCAGCCCCTTTTTTATTTCAAGGGCTTCTTTTTTTGAAATGATTCCGGCTTCGGCAAGCATAGCAGAATGGGCACGGCTTCCGTTAATGTCATCAAGGGCCATGCGTTCGTCAACGTAAATAGAAGTTTCAAATGCAACAGCTGCGGCATCAGGACCTTCTTTAAAACGTCCATGCCAGAGGGCAGCATGATTATCAGATGTTATTGTTCCATGTTCCATAATTGTTTAATTATATTGGAAATGACGTATCAAGGTCAAATGAGATTAAGAACGGACAGTCTGAGCTTTTTTTGCCCTTTTTGCTTCATACTGGGCCTTATCAGCATTATTCAGAAGCTTTTCCAGATCTGAGCAGTCTTTATTGAATTCAGTAAATCCGACACTTATTGAAAGCACAAATGGTTCAAGATTCTTTTCATTGATTTTGCGGCATTCTGAATCAAGGGTTCCACGTATGCGTTCAAAATCCTTTGGCCGCATGTTAGGAGCAAGGATGGCAAATTCATCACCGCCCAAACGTCCGATGATATCCGTACCACGGAAAATATTCCTCAGAATCTGGGATTCATAACGGATGGCCCTGTCACCGGCATCATGACCGAAAGTGTCATTGATTGTCTTGAGGCCATCCATGTCACCAAAAATCACAAGACCGGAATACCCCATTTCAAGACACTCATCGATTTTACGCTGGCCAAAAGTAAGGAAACCGCGGCGGTTCATAATCTGGGTAAGTTCATCGGTAAATGAAAGGCGGTGAAGTTCCTCGGAATATTCCTCAAGGGAAAGATTGCGGCTCCTCAATGACTGCTGTTCAACCTCATCATGGGAAAGCTTTATTGAATTTATTATTTCCTTTGCCACCAGTTCAAAAACCGTCTGGTAGAAAATCCTTTCATAGCGGCCAAAACATAAGAAAATATAGCCATACTGATAACTTTCAGCATAAAGTGGAAACACCGTATATTCACCTTTCAAACCGTCATAAAACTCTCCGGGAAGGATTTTTTCATTAGGATTGAACCGGAGTTCCGGATTTACAGCCCCACCAGTCCGTGTAATTGAAACCACAAGCTCAGCCGTATCAGGATACTGGAAAGTCCTGCCGTTTTCATAATAGACCGGATGGTCAAAAAGCACGAGACACGAAGAACTTATATCAAAAAGTGCAAAACAATATTCCAACCGGTTATAAAGGCTGTTCAGTGGAAGAGGATTCTGGGATTCCATAAGGAAATAATGCAGCATGTAAATCTGGCTGCCAGAAATGCGCTTACGGGCTTTTTCCATTACATAGGAAGTTTCCTTACGGTGTTCAACGGAAAGATAATCTTCTTCCTTTACCGTCAGCATTCTGGAATCATCTTTCAGGCATCCGCAGCTTGTACGGAATACGGGAAGCGCATCAATAGTCTTTAAAAGAGGAACTTTTTTTCCGGCCTTCATGTCAAAAACTTCTTCTGCAGCAAGATAGGCCAGTTCTTCCATGCGCTGGTCAACGGTGGTAATATCAAGGTTATTTAAAGATGATTCAAAAATATTGTCGAAACCAGTTACCTGATATTCTTCCGGAATCTGATAGCCGGACTCTGTAAGGTAACTCATTACGCCTTCTGCCATATTATCACTAAAGCAGATACAGGCATCGAAATCCGGCTTTTTTCCATGATAGCGGGAAGCCATGGCAGAAAAAGAAAAATCAAAAGTAAAGTTGCCGTTCAATACCATGGAATCATCAAATTCGATATTGTTTTCTTTAAAAATCTGGCGGACGATTGCTTCACGGATGTCACTTTCAAAATTTCCCCTGCAGGCACGCATGAGGATGAATTTCCGGCATCCGTGTTCATTTATAAGATGACTGACAATACGCTTCATTGCATAAGTGGAATCCACAATGACACTTGGAATACCTTCCAGTTCAAGTCCTACTGAAACTGTACATGGAATGGCAAGTTTCTTTACCTGGGCAACAGTCTTGTCAAATTCGGGATCGCTGGAAATTGAAGAAGCGCAGATTATAAGCCCGTCAAGATTTTCTTCGTTGACCAGACTGAGGAGGGAATCACAATGATAATCGTAAATGCCGTAATTTTTTCCATGGGCAAGAGGTATGATGATTTCCGTAATACCGTTCTTTTCACAAAACTGCCGCACACCTTTTAAGAATGCAACGCAATAATCTGAAAACATTGAATTTACAATTACACCCAACCTCATTTACTGATCCACCTGCATTAACAATAATTGCATAAAAACAACAATTTATTGTATACCATATGGGTATAGAATGCAAATATAAAACAGTGTTGCTAAAAATCTGCATTTTACTAAAAAAAAGCGGAACCCGGCGACGGAAAAGGAACCGGCTCCTGTAATGGAAAAAGGAAGCCATGTATTCCCTGCAAGTTTCACCGCCGCTCATCGAGTTCCGCTTTATATGAAGTCTTCAATCAAAGAGATGCTTAGTCCATCATGTCTTTTGACAACTCCATAATCATATTGTAAATCGGCTTTCCGCCCGGAACCATCGGAAGTACCATTTCATCCTTGTCCACACGGGCATCGATTATAGCCGGTTTATGAGCCTTGAATGCCTGCTCAAATGCGGCTTCAAATTCCTTTGCATTTGTTGCACGGTAACCTTTGACGCCGTAAGCTTCGGCAAATTTTACCCAGTCCGGACCGAAATCCAATGTCGTCTGGCTGAAACGCTTTCCATAGAAAAGACGCTGCCACATGCGGACATTACCCAACGCATTGTTGTTTTCCACAACAATTATGAGAGGAATATTATAATGACTGATTGTTGCAAGTTCGTTACAGTTCATACGGAATGAACCGTCACCGGCGATATGTACCACACGGCTTTCCGGCTTTGCAAAAAGCACACCCATTGCAGCACCAGTTCCATATCCCATCGTACCAAGACCGCCGCTTGTAATGAATGTGCGTGGCTTTGTAAACGGATAGAACTGTGCAGTCCACATCTGATGCTGTCCGACTTCCGTTGTAATGAATGTATCTTCACCTGCAATACGGTTAATGCATTCGCAGATGAATTTAGGATTGATGGAATCTTTTGGATTCTTGTCATAGCATGAAGGATATTCCTTCTTCCAGCCTTCAATCATGGCCATCCATTCAGGACGTTCTGCCTTGTTTACAAGCGGAATGAGCTTTGAAAGCACGTTCTTGATATCGCCGACTACACAACCGTCTGTATTGATGTTCTTGTTGATTTCTGCAGGATCAATGTCAATATGCAGGATTTTTGCATGCTGTGCAAATTTTGAAGAATCGCCGTATACACGGTCGCTGAACCTTGCTCCGATTGCAATCACGAGGTCGCCTTCTGTAATTGCCATGTTGCTTGCCTTTGTTCCATGCATACCCACCATCCATGTACAAAGGGGATGTGTTGCCGGGAAAGTATCACGGGCCATAAGGCTCTGGCTTACAGGACACTGGATTTTTTCAGAAAATTCAAGGAGTTCCTTTTCTGCACCACTGAGCTTTACACCGCCACCGGCATAAATTACAGGACGTTCAGCGGCATTAATCATTTCAGCAGCTGCTTTAAGCTGTTCCTCTGCAGGATCAGAAACTGTAAGCACCCGCTTGAGGTTTGCATGTTCTGCTGCAACGCGGGCAACATCATCAGGATTTGGAACATTTTCAAATTCTGTCACTGCTGCAGTAACATCTTTTGGAATATCAATGAGTACAGGACCCGGACGGCCTGATTTTGCAATAAGGAAGGCTTCACGGATTGTAGATGCAAGATCCTTTACATCCATTACCATAAAGTTATGTTTTGTTATAGGCATTGTTACGCCGGTAATGTCAATTTCCTGAAAAGAATCTTTTCCCAAAAGTGATTTCGGTACATTACAAGTAATTGCGACCATAGGAATTGAATCCATGTATGCAGTTGCAATTCCTGTAACAAGGTTCGTAGCACCCGGGCCTGAAGTAGCCATACATACACCGACCTTGCCGCTTGCCCTGGCATATCCGTCAGCAGCGTGGCTTGCCCCCTGTTCATGGGCTGTAAGGATATGGCGGATACGTCCTTCATTCTTATAAAGTTCATCATAAATATTAAGGATGGCGCCACCCGGATAACCAAAAACGGTATCAACGCCCTGCTCTATCAGACATTCAATTACAATTTGAGAACCATTAAGTTTCATTTTACAATTCCTTGAAAAGTGATGTTCGGTATAACCGTGTACCATTATAATGTAAAAACAGCAGTTTTAACAAGACTAAAGAATTTCCATACGGATAAAGTAAACTGACAGCGTTGAAAAATACATTTTCCGGGATGACCTGGCCATATTTTCTGATATAATGCAATCATGGCTAGAGAAGAAAAAGTAAAATCATTACGGATAATCCAGATTGATGAAGAAATCAGGAGCGGTTCCTATCCCAACGGAACTACACTGGCAAAAAAATTTGAGGTTTCCCGGGCAACCATAATGAGGGACATAGAATTCCTGCGGGACAGATACAATGCACCACTGGAATTTGACCAGTCGAAAAACGGTTACTATTACACAGACTCTACATACTTCATACAAAGCGTAATGCTGAGCGAAGGTGAACTTTTTACTGTAAGTACGATAATGCCTCTGCTGGAGCAATACAAAAACACACCGCTGGAAGAATCCTTCAAGAAAATCATGGAAAAAATGACGAAGATGCTTCCTGACCAGGTAAGCGTTGACAGCTACTTCATGAACCGGGACATAAAATTCATTTCTGACCCGCTTCCAAAAATAAAGTCCTCCGTATTCGACAGGATATTCAAATCCGCAAGGTTGAAACTTACGGTTTCCTGCAGCTACAGGTCATTGAACAGTCAGGATTACACATTCAGGAGCATTGACCCGTACCATATAATTTGCCAGAAAGGAAACTGGTACGTTCTTGGATACTGTCATGAAGCAGCGCAGGTGCGTGTATTTTCAATTGCAAGGATGAAAGATGTCAAAGTCGGAGATACCCCATTTACGGTACCAGAGGATTTTGACATAAAAAATTTCATTGACCCGAATTTCGGAATATGGAGCAACGGAGGAAAACCTGTAAAAATCGAGCTGCTTTTTGACAAAGAAGTAAACACCTACATCATTGAAAGGGAATGGCACTCCACACAGGAAATCCAGCAGAAGGACGACGGAAGCGTATACCTGAGCATTACCACAAACCAGATGCAGGAAATTGAACACTGGGTAAGGCAGTTCGGCTCATCGGTCAAAGTACTGAATCCGCCGGAACTGAGGGAAAGGATAATTGCAGAAGCAGGAAAAATAATGAAGCTGTATGAGGGGAACCTCTGAAAATTGCAATTTTTAAAGGCAAGTTTGAATGACGAACCTTGACGCAGAGCGTTCCAGGTATCGTCGTTCTTAAAGGAAATTGCTCTCCGGCTCCAACCCCATCGGCACGAATAAATAATGACATTTTCAAAATGCCAGTTTCCAGCGGTGACGTCAACGGAAGGACATATCCGCCAGCGTCATTACTGGAAAAAGCTGGATTACAGTAACGTATTTCAGACAAAGCGCCGGTCTTCAATCCTCTTTGTTTTCTTTTCGCTTCTCGGAAGGTCTCCGATTCCCACTACCTTTACAACAGGCGTAAGGTTTGTTTTTGACTTGAAGCTGAATGCCAACGTAAGGGCTGCTTCGGAACGGTCAACCCCCGGTTCAACTTCTACAAAAACAGTCATCTGATCTTTTCCGTCAACATGTTCAATTTCCGCACGGTATTCGCTGGAAGTTCCAGGCACAGATTTGATGATTTCTTCTATTGTGCTAGGGAAAATTATATTTCCTTTTACCTTTACCATATCATCACTGCGCCCCATAATAGGTGTAATGCGTGGATAACTGCATCCACATTTACACTGCCCCGGAATAAAGGCCGCAAGGTCATGGGTCCTGAAACGGAATAATGGTGCCCCTTCTTTTACCAGTGTAGTAAGGGTAATTTCACCGGTTTCGCCATCTTTTACAGGAAGTCCTGTCTGCGGGTCAAGGATTTCGATATAGATGAAATCATCAAAAATATGGATACCTTCTTCGCCGGTGCAATTGATTCCAATACCGGGACCATAACACTCTGTAAGTCCATAAATATCATAGAGTTCAATGCCAATGGAAGTCTTTATGCGGTCACGCATTTTGTCTCCCCAGCGTTCAGAACCGATTACACCTTTTTTCAGGCACACCTTGTCCTTTATTCCACGTCGTTCAATTTCTTCTGCAAGAAGCAACGCATAAGATGAAGTAGCACACAACACTGTTGACTTACAATCCTGCATCATCTGAATCTGCTTTTCTGTATTTCCCGGTCCCATAGGAATTGCCATAGCTCCAAGTTTTTCTGCCCCAAGCTGGAATCCTATACCAGCTGTCCACAAGCCGTATCCAGGAGTAATGTGGATCCGGTCCCGGTTTGTGATTCCTGCCAGCGCATAACAACGGGCAAACATCGTAGCCCAGTCATCTACATCTTTCTGTGTATACGGGACAATTACAGGGGTTCCTGTAGTTCCTGATGATGAATGAATGCGTACGATTTTTTCTTCGGGAACTGCTGCCAGTCCCAGCGGATACTGGGCACGGAGTTCCTGCTTTGAACTGAACGGAAGTTTTTCAAAATCCGCCTGAGTCTTTATGTCATCTGGATTCACATCCTTGAATTTTTCTACATAGAACGGATTACCGCAGGCTTTTACTCTTTTTATCTGGTTACGCACCTGTTCAAGCTGTTTTTCTGAAATCTGCATTTTTATTGCCTCCAATAATCTATTGCTTTTACATTCATTTCGTAGAATTCCGGTTTTACAAGCAATTTTACCGCATCTTTGAGTTCTCCGTCATCAAAAATACCAGCTTTACAGGCTGCCCCAAGAAGGAGCATGTTTACACATTTTGAGCTTCCGATGGCGGCACAGGCCTTTTCCGTATCTACAGCAATTACTTTTGCTCCAGATTCCATAAGGAATGCCGTCATATCATCTTTATTAAAGACCTTTCCACTTAATGAAGCAGTCACCGGCTGGACAACATTGTCATTTACAATCACAGTGCCGCCTTTTCTTAAGTATGGAAAATTCCTTACAGCTTCGGAAGCTTCAAATGCAATGATGACATCCGCCATACCTTTGGGAATCAGCGGAGAATGGATGCCGTTACCAATCCGCACATGGCTTACAACAGAACCACCGCGCTGAGCCATTCCGATTGTTTCAGCAGAAAAAACCTTTAGGCCTTTAGAAAGGGCTGACTGGGAAAGCACCTTTGATGCCAGCACAGTTCCCTGACCGCCTATCCCACAAATCAATATATTCATTTTGTTTCCTCCACAATCAGTTGATGGCTTTTACAGGACATACGGCAGAACACAAGCCACAGCCGGTACAAAGAGACGGATCAATCTGAACTTTCCTGTTTTCTGCTGATATTGAAAGTGCCGGACAACCGAGTTCCTTTATACATTTCTGACAGCCGGTACATTTTTCAACGTCAACAGATTTTGAAACAGGTTTCGGGAGCCCCAGTTTTGCAGCAACGGAAATACATGGGCCTTTGAAAATTACAGCACTGACACCTTTTGAATCAGAAGCTTTCTTTACGGCACTGACCGCTTCTTCAAGATTGAATGCATTTACTTCGATTACAGGTTCTACACCGACCGCCTTTAATATGGCAGGAATGCTGACTTTTTCCACAACTTCCCCCATCATGGTTACACCTGTTCCAGGATGTGGCTGATGTCCTGTCATTGCAGTAGTAGAGTTGTCAAGGATACATAGAGTAATGCGTGCCTGATTATATACAGCATTCACCACTCCAGGGATTCCAGAAGCAAAGAATGTGGAATCGCCGATGAACGAAAAGCATTTCAATTCCGGATCGTTATGATAAAACCCTTGGGCCATGGTAATGTCTGCGCCCATACAAAGACAGGTATCACACATATCAAGAGGTTTTGCATTACCCAATGTGTAACATCCGATGTCGCCGCAATAAACAGTACGCTGTCCTTTCATAGCCTGCTTTACGGCATAGAAAGAACCACGGTGAGGACAGCCGGCACAAAGTACAGGAGGACGTACAGGAAGTTCCGGCGGCCGCTTCAGTTCATTTTCAGAACCTGTGACAGAATCATTATTAATAGAAAGGAATGCTGCAATTGCTTTAAGTACTGCTTCTACCGTATTTTCACCGGCTTCCGGAATACGTCCATCCAGCTTTCCGTGCACCGTACAACCAAGATTTGCACTCCCTTTTACACGGAGGAGGTTATCTTCAATTACCGGATCCAGTTCCTCTATTACAAGAACATGGGATTTATCCATAAGAAAATCTTCTGCCAGAGGATCAGGGAACGGGTAAGCCGTACCGATTTTGAGCACAGGAAGATTCTGCAAGTCTGCATTTTCAGGATGTGCACCACGGAGGATTTCCAGTGCTTCCATAACATAGGCATGACTGATTCCACCACAAGCAAGGGCAAGTGCAGAACCATTCTTATTTTGAATCCTGTTCAACCTGCTGTATTCCCCACAAGAAAATGATTCTGGAAGCACATGCAGGTTCCTGTCAAAAATCCTTTTGTGGTTCATGTAAGAAGTACGTGGAAAAATGACCCAGCGGGCAGCATCTTTTTCAAACATCCCGGACTTCCGCATTGCACCAAGTTCCGGAATTTCCATACTTTCGTAAGCGTGACACACACGGGTAACAGGACGGAGTATTACCGGCGTATTATATTTTTCTGAAATATCAAACGCTGTCTGAACCATTTCATATGCTTCTGCCGGAGTAGAAGGATCCAGCACCGGAATTTTTGAAAATTCACCGTAGCGTCTGGTATCTTGCTCCGTCTGGCTGGAAACAGGCCCTGGATCATCAGCGGAAACAATGACCATTCCGCCTTTTACGCCTACATAACTCAGGCACATCACAGGATCGCCTGCAACATTAAGTCCCACCTGCTTCATTGTAACAAGAGTGCGGGAGCCGGAATATGAAGCACCGGCAGCAACCTCTACCGCCACCTTTTCGTTTACCGACCATTCAACATATGTACCTGTTGTCTTTTTATATTTAGAAATATACTCGATTATTTCCGATGAAGGAGTTCCGGGATAACCTGCAACAAGGTTGACTCCGGCTTTCAAGGCACCAAGAGCTATTGCCTGATTCCCCATAATCATCTGATATGACATAAAAAACTTCCTGAAGGATAAAATTGTGTTATATAGTTTAAGGGATTACGGACTGATTTGCAAGAAAATAAAACAGGATGTTAAAGTTCCTTTATAAAACGAAGCAGCATTAAAAATGCACTCTGCCAGACCAGCGCTTCCGTACAATCCGGCTCTCTTAAATCATTCTTGAAAATTTCCGCCATCTCTGCGGCATCGTTAATTTCTGCCTTCCTTATTATGATTTCAATATCTTCCATTACCCTCTCCTACCACTACAGATTTTCATCAGGGCAAAAAAAACGGTTCCCGTAAAATTACCGGGAACCGCCTGTCGCAGGCTGATGCCTGCTTACCGGGTTTCACTTCGCCCGCATATGGCCCTCGTTTTTGCTTACGCAAAAAAAATCGATAAAACCTGCGGACTATTCAGTCTGTCAACTACTGGAGAATTGCTCCTTTATCTGCAGAGCTTACCAATTTTGCATAGCGGGCAAGGTAGCCTGTCTTTACCTTTGGTTCTGGGCATACCCACTTTGCCTTTCTTGCTGCAAGTTCTTCGTCAGATACGTCAAGGTGAATCCTGTAGTTGTTGATGTCGAGGGTAATCATGTCGCCTTCTTCTACAAGAGCGATTGGACCACCGACTGCTGCTTCCGGAGAACAGTGTCCGAGGGAAGCACCGCGTGTAGCACCAGAGAAGCGTCCGTCAGTAATGAGGGCAACTTCCTTGTCCAGTCCCTGACCTGCAAGGGCTGCTGTTACTGCAAGCATTTCGCGCATACCAGGACCACCCTTTGGACCTTCGTAGCGGATTACGACAACATCACCGGCCTTGATCTGAGACTTCTGAACGGCTTCCATTGCTTCCGATTCATCGTTGAAAACGCGTGCAGGGCCTGTGTGGAGCATGAGTTCCTTTGCACATGCAGAGCGTTTTACGACTGTTCCGTTTGGTGCAAGGTTTCCAAACAGGATTGCAATACCGCCGTTGTCGCTGAATGGATTTTCAATCGGGCGGAGGATTTCTGGATTGCGGTTCTTTACGCCTGCAATGTTTTCTGCAATTGTCTTTCCAGTTGCTGTGATGAGGCTTGTATTGATGAGGTTCTTCTTTGCAAGTTCTGCAAGGACAGCCTGTACTCCGCCTGCATCGTCAAGTTCGCACATGAATGTGTGGCCTGCAGGAGCAAGGTGGCAAAGGTTTGGTGTACGGTTAGAAATTTCGTTTACTTCGTGAAGGTCAATGTCGATTCCGGCTTCGTGGGCGATGGCTGGAAGATGGAGCATTGTGTTTGAAGAACAGCCAAGGGCCATGTCGGCTGCAAGTCCATTCTTGAAGTTTTCTGCAGTCATCATCTGGCGTGCAGTGATTCCCTTCTTGTAAAGGTTCATTACTGCCATACCAGCGTGCTTTGCAAGGGCGATTCTTTCACCGGTAACTGCAGGAATTGTTCCGTTTCCAGGCAATCCAAGGCCAAGAACTTCTGTAAGGCAGTTCATTGAGTTTGCTGTGAACATACCAGAACAAGCACCGCAACCAGGGCAAGCACGGTGTTCCATTTCCTTAAGCTGGGCTTCTGTCACTTTTCCAACAGCAAGTCCACCTACGGCTTCGAACATGTCTGTAAGTGAAAGGTTCTTTCCGCTGTATGGATTTGAAGGATCGTTTCCTGCAAGGTGACCTGGCATCATCGGACCGCCTGAAACAAACACTGTAGGAAGGTCAAGGCGGGCGGCTGCCATAAGCATACCCGGAACGATTTTATCACAGTTAGGAATCATTACGAGAGCGTCAAACTGATGTGCCTTAGCAACACATTCAACGCTGTCAGCAATGAGTTCACGAGTTACCAGGGAATATTTCATCCCTTCGTGTCCCATGGCGATACCGTCACAAACACCGATTGCAGGGAATTCAATTGGAGTTCCGCCTGCCATGCGTACGCCTGCCTTTACGGCTTCTGCAATACGGTCAAGCTCAATGTGCCCCGGAATAAGTTCATTTTTAGCACAGATGATTCCAACCATCGGCTGATCTAATTCTTCATCAGTATATCCTGATGCATAATACAAAGAACGGTGAGGTGCGCGTGCAACACCTTTGCATGCGTTATCTGATTTTTTTGCCATAAGTTTCCTCCAGATTCATATAGAAAATAATTGTAAACACTAACATTCATTAAGTCAATTAATGAGAGATTCCGCCGGTTACCTTTACGAAACGCCATATTCAGAATATCATTACAAGATGAAATGGAGGATTTTATGGATTGTAAGAAGACAATGTATGACAAACTTGGACCACAGGTTGTAAAAGCACTGGAATCAAGGCATTTTGAAGCTTATTATTTTTCAGACAGGGAAGATGCCGTAAAAAAGGCCGTTGAACTGATTCCAGAAGGAAGCAGCATCGGATGGGGCGGCTCAAAGACTATGGCCGACATAGGGATATATGACCAGCTTAAGAATGGAAAATATGCGCTCATTGACAGGGACACGGCAAAAGATCCGGCAGAAAAAACAAAACTCCAGAAACAGGCACTTGTTGCTGACACATTCATCATGAGTGCAAACGCAATTTCCCAGGATGGAGTCATCGTGAACCTTGACGCCTTTGGGAACAGGGCTGCCGCAATGGTTTATGGGCCGGACAGCGTAATTGTAGTAGCAGGAATGAATAAGGTCGTAAAGACTGTAGAGGATGCAGTTTCCCGCACAAGGAATATTGCCGCCCCAATGAACGCACAGAGATTCGACATTGAAACTCCATGTAAAAAAAACGGAGGCTGTTCAAACTGTAAATCTCCCACAAGCATCTGTTCTTACCTCATCATTACAAGATTGTGCCGCCCGGCTTCAAAAATCAAAGTAATCCTCATTGGTGAAGATTTAGGAATGTAACGGAATATGAAGGAAAAGAAATACGGATTAAAACCGCTGGTTCCTTTTCTTCTTACAATATTGTTTGTAATTTCGGGACTCTTACTGGTACGGCAGCTTCTGACATTTGCAGAAGACGATCCTGCAAACATACCGGACGGAACAGACCTGAGCTTTAACATACTTGTTGCAGGAAGCCAGAAAAACCACAGCTACATGCAGCAGGTTTTTAAAGGAGCAGAAGAAGCCGGACTCCAGTATGGTTCCGCAGTAACTTTCTATGAACCCCAGAAAGGAAATCCCGCTGATGAACTTCAGAAGATTTTTGCTTATGCGGCCGGAATTGATGCAACAGGAATCATCGTATATACAGAAAAACTTGACGCTCCCATCGAACTTCCACGGCATCATGACGGAAGCCCCATTCCCGTAATTACATTGGGAAATTACAATCCCGGACTGCAGCAGGTTTCCTTCATCGGCCTGAATTATTCCGAATTGGGAAGAATCATGGCGAAAGAAACAATTGCAATGCTCAAAAACGGAGGCACCGCATTCCTTCTGGATTTCAATCAGGACTATAACCAGAATTACAGCATGCTGATGAATTCCCTTATGGGAGCAATAAACCAGAATGACGGCATCAGCATTGACCATTTTGTATTCAATCTGGAATCCACATTTTCAAAGGAAGATGCATTCAGGCAGCAGATGGCATCCCAAGCCTCACTTGATGTAGTAATTTCGTTTTCAGAAGCAAACACAGTCCTTGCCGCCCAGACCATAACAGACCTGAACCGTGCAGGAAAGGCCCGCGTAATAGGATTCGGAGACAGCAGTGACAGCAGGAACTATTACGAAAAGGGAATCATAACGGAACTGATTGCAATCAATACGATTGAAATCGGACGGAAAGCAGTAAACGAACTTTTTGAATATGTCAACACGGGATTTGCAAACAGCTACGTAATTGCAGATGTTGAAGTTTTGAAAGGCGGAAGGTAATGGCATTATTTTCAAAAAAACTGAATTCATTCGTGCGGAACAGAACCATAAGATGGCAGCTCATGGGTACGGTCCAGCTTTCTTTCTTTATAACCGTTCTGGTAATTTTCTTCATGGCAGAACTGGTCTCGGGCATAATGCAGCGCACCAGTGATTCATACCGCACAAATGCTGAACTTGATGCATACCTCACTTCCCTTTCCAGCATGGAAGAAGCGATGGAAACCTACATCCGCTACAGGACATTTGAAGGCATTGACAGATATTACCACTATGCGGCAGAAGCAGAAGCAGCAGCAGAAAAACTGCATCACAATCCTTCTTCTTCGGAAATAAACCACAGGGAATACCTGATTTACCAGCTGTCACATTCTTTTTTTGAATACAGCGGACTTGCAATTGCAGCCCGGCGCGCAAACAACTCCAGAAATGCTTCAATTTATTTTTCCAAAAGTACGGAAATATTTTCCTTCCTGCAGAATGAAATAATGAATGTAGACATGCTCTATTTTACGATGAATGCAAAAAACTATAATGAAAGCAGGACAAGGGCTGCTTCAATCATCAGGAAATCCATCCTGATAATCATACTGATACTGCTTTCAGTTTCCATAACATTCTATTTCAGCATAAGGCAGATTACAAAACCTCTTTCCGAAATTTCCAACGTCGCACTCAGGCTTGCAGAGCGGGAATTTGACATGCCGCTTTTCAACAACACAAACCATGATGAAATCGGCAACATATGCCGGGCATTCGACAGCATGATCATAAGCATCAGGGAATATGTAGACACAATATGGGCAAAGGCATTAAAGGAAAATGAACTGCGGGAAAAAGAAATTGAAATCCGCGCCCTTTATACCGAAGCACATTTCAAGGCGCTTCAGGACCAGATAAAGCCCCATTTCCTTTTCAACACACTTAATACAGGTGCCCAGCTTGCCATGATTGAAGGCGCCGACAAAACATGTTATTTTTTAGAGCAGGTTGCAGACTTCCTGCGCTACAACATACAGCATCCCGGAAATGAAGCCACCATTGCAGAAGAAATCGGAATGCTGGATAATTACATCTATATAATGAAAGTCCGTTTTGGTGAACGCTTCCAGTTCATAAAGCAGATTGATGATTCAGTACTGGAAACAAAAATGCCCAACATGGTGCTGCAGCCACTTGTAGAAAACTGCATGAAGCACGGGCTTAAGGATGTGACGGAAAACGGAATCATAACCATAAGCGTAACGGGACGGGAAAATTCCATTGACATTTCCATCAGTGACAACGGATGCGGATTTGATCCTTCCGTAAAAGAAAAGATAATCACTGATGCAGAAAACGGTTCAAACGGAATACAGCTTGAAGACGATGGCGACATAGAAGGCGGACACATTTCAACAGGACTTGTAAATGTAATTTCAAGGCTCCAGTTTTATTTCAAAGATAAAGATGTGTTCAGTATACAGCAGAATCCGGACGGAGCCGGAACAAGGTTCTTTATTTCAATAAAAAATGTATAACATACTTCTTACAGATGACGAACAGATTGTAATAGATTCCCTCACAATGATCCTGAACAGGAATTTCCAGAATGACATTACCATTACAACGGCATTGTCAGGAACAAAGGCTCTGGAAACAGTCCGTTCAAAAAATATTGACATAATTTTCATGGACATCCACATGCCGGGAATCAACGGGCTTGAAACAATCAGCCTTGTAAAGCAGGTCAACCCGAACATCATAATCATAATCCTGAGTGCGTACGACCAGTTCCATTATGCCCAGGAAGCCCTGAACCTTGGTGCATATAAATATCTGACGAAACCGGTAAACAGGAACCTGATCGTCCAGACATTACGGGACGCAATGAATATTGTGGATTCACAACGGGGAAAGCTCACCGACAGCATTGAACTCCACGAAAAACTGAGCCTTGTCTCCACAATGGTTGAAAGCGATTTCATTTATACATGCATATTCAACAGCAAGAACAGCGATTTTTCAGAATATGTATCATATTTCGGCATTGAGGATTCAGATTATTTCATGTGCTGCATGGAAGTTCCTGATGCACCGCAGGAAAAACGGTATTCAATTTACATAAAGATCCGGGACATCCTGACTTCAAAATGCCGCTGCATAATCGGTTCTTTCATGGGAACCAGAATCGGAGTTTTCTTTCCAATTGCAAAAGACGGCATTTATTTTTCTGATGCAGACAAGAAAGAACAGATGAAATATCTCTTTACCCGGCTTTCAACGGAAATCGGTGCAAAAATAAAAATGGGTGTCAGCGAAACTGAATCCGGTATTGAAAAATCCCATATGGCATACAATAATGCACTGGCAGCCCTTAACTCCACAGCAGAAGGCGGCGGACTTGCATTTTTTGAAGATGCAGCGGAAAAAGAAGCCGATGAATCAGAAATACGGAAAAAATCAGAAATGCTTATTGCCCGCATAAAGGCAGGGGATGTAACGGTATTAAAACAGATGTGCAAGGATTTTACAGCCACACTTTATTCAGCCCACAAAAATGACATGGACCGGGTAAAGAACAGCGCATTCGAATTCCTGTTGAATGCACGGAATGCCGCAGCTTCCATAGTTGAGAACTACAAGAACGAAGCTTTTTCCAATGCATTCACTTCCCTGGCTAAAATCAACACCCACGGGGATATGGAAAATTACCTTTATGAACGGTGCATGGAATGTGCCAGTGCAGTAATGGGGTCAAAGGAAAATCAGGAAAATCCGATAATCACAAAAGCATGCAATTATATAGAAGAACATCTTTCAGATAATATCGGTCTTGAACAGCTGGCAGAAATCATCAGCGTAAGTCCATATTACCTGAGCAAACTATTTAAAGAAGAAAAAGGCGAAAATTTCATTAATTATGTAACATCAATGCGTCTCGAAAAGGCAAGACGGCTTCTTTCGGACAATTCCCTGATCATCAAGGAAGTTACGGCAGCTGTCGGTTATAATGACCAGAATTATTTCAGCCGCCTTTTCAAGCAACGCTTCGGCATGACTCCTACGGAATTCAGGGAATCAGCCGGTGGAAACGGGAGGTACGATAAATGAAAAAGGCTGTAATCTTTGCCTTCATCCTGACAGCTGTTTTCCTTACAACATCATGTACAAAAAAAGACGGTATGGGTTCAGATATGGAAACGGTAACTTCCACAGAAAAAGGACATCCTTCCATCGGTTTTTCCATTGACACCCTGGCAATTGAGCGCTGGCGGCGGGATTGTGACATATTCCTGAATACAGCAAAGGAATCCGGGGCAGAAGTCATTGTCCAGAATGCAGGAAACAGCATAGATGAACAGATAAAGCAGATCCAGTACCTTATCAAACGGAAAGTCAAAGTCATCGTCATTGTTGCCAAAAATGCAGAATCCCTGACAGATGTAATAAAGTCTGCCAAATCCCACAACATAAAAATAATTTCTTATGACCGCCTCATCCTGAATTCCGACATTGACCTTTACATGAGCATTGACAGCGGAAAAGTCGGTGAATACATGGCTTCAACAATGATGACCATGCGGCCGGTAGGAAGCTGGTACTGCATCTTCGGGCCACAGGAAGATTACAACATGACGCTCATCAGGCAGGGAATTGAAAAAGTCATTTCAGGAAAACCGGTTTCCATTGGTTACATCTATTATACTGACGGCTGGAACTATGACCTTTCCTACAGGAAAATGATTGAACTGCTGCAGGCAAACATGGTTCCAGATGCAGTATTATGCGGAAACGACGCACTGGCAAACAGCGTAATCCAGGCAATCTCCGAAATGCGTCCTCCAAAACACATTACGGTTGCTGGACAGGATGCAGACATCGCCGCATGCCAGAACATCGTGGAAGGCAGGCAGGCCATAACTATTTACAAACCTATTACGGAACTGGCAAGAAGGGCCGCTGACTGTGCCGCAAAAATGGCAGATGGCATTCCAATTGAAAAAATCGTTGACGTAAGCCAGACCATAAACAACAGATACGGTGACATTCCTGTAATATGGCTTGAACCGGTTGCAGTTACGAAAGAAAATATGAATGAAATCGTAATCAAATCTGATTACCACACATATAATGAAGTCTACAGGAAATAATCCGGGATTAGCATTTTTTTCATGACAAAATAATACTAATCCGGCCGTAAAAAAGTCTCCTTTTTGTTGATTTTTTTCATAATCAAGACAAAAAAGTAAAGAAAGTCGGTAATCCACAGCCATCTGTTTATTATATACTGTCATTGTACCGAATGAAATGAACGGTATTAAGTAAATCAAATGGAGGATTTCATAATGAAAAAAATCATTTCTGCTGCTGTTGCAGCATTCATGCTCACAGGTGCTGTATTTGCTGCAAAACCTGCTGCTGTAAAAGTTGGTGTTTCAATGCCAACAAAATCACTTCAGAGATGGAACCAGGACGGTTCTAACATGAAGGCAGAACTTCAGAAGGCTGGATACAAAGTTGACCTTCAGTATGCTAACAACGATATCGCAATGCAGACATCACAGATTGAAAACATGCTGACAAAAGGAAACAAGATTCTTGTTATCGCATCTATCGATGGTACAGCTCTTAAGGGTGTTCTTGACATCGCTAAGAAACAGGGTGTTCAGGTTATCGCATATGACCGCCTTATCATGAACTCAAATGCAGTTACATACTATGCAACATTCGACAACTACAAAGTTGGTACAATCCAGGGTGACTACCTTGTTGATAAATTGAACCTCAAGAACCGCACAGCTGATGATCCAGCTTACATCGAACTTTTCACAGGTTCACCAGATGACAACAACATCAACTTCTTCTTCGGTGGTGCAATGGATGTTCTCCAGCCATATTTCGACGACGGAAGATTGGTTTGTAAGTCAGGACAGACATCAAAGGCACAGTGTGCAACTTTGAACTGGTCTACAGAAAAGGCACAGGCAAGAATGGAAGCTCTCATCGCTTCTCAGAAATATGGTCCAAAGGGAACAAGACTTGATGCAGTTTACTCATCAAATGACTCAGTTGCAAACGGTATCACAAACGCTCTCGTAGCAGCAGGATACACAGCAGCTAACTTCCCAATCATCACTGGTCAGGACTGTGACAAACCATCTGTAAAGAACATGATCGCTGGAACACAGGCAATGTCAGTATTCAAGGATACACGTACACTTGCTTCTGCAGTTGTAAAGATGGTTGATGCAATCGCTAAGGGAACAACACCTCCTATCAACGACCGCAAGACATATGACAACGGAACAGGAATCATTCCTTCATACCTTTGTGAACCAGTATTTGGTGATAAGACAAACTACGAAACACTTCTTATCAAGTCTGGATACTACACAGCTGCTGATCTCCAGTAGTAAATGTAATACGGAATCATGAAAATGCTTCCGTAGTGAAAACGCCCACCCTTTTAGGGCGGGCGTTTTTTTTCGAAAAAAAAATCTCTATGGGCAGTTTGAAAAGACTTTCTTAAAGCACGGCTCAAATAAAAAAACTGGGTATGTAAAAAAAAGAATGATACAGAACTCCAGGAGATAGCAAAAAACAGGAGGACATTCCAATTGGCTAAAATGTTGTTGGAAATGAAAAACATCACCAAAAGGTTCGGACCTGTAAAAGCCCTTGATAATGTAAACCTTCAGGTTGAAGAGGGTGAAATCCATGCACTTTGTGGAGAAAACGGAGCAGGTAAATCAACATTGATGAATATCCTCAGTGGTATTTATCAGTATGGAACCTACGAAGGTGACATCATATATGACGGAAATGTCTGCAACTTCCAGACAATTAAAGACAGTGAAAAGAAAGGCATTGTCATCATCCATCAGGAACTTGCACTTGTTCCTCTTCTTTCGATTGCTGAAAACATGTTCCTCGGAAATGAACGTGGAACAAAAGCAAAGATTGACTGGGATGAAACATTCAAAAAATGCAGTGAATCACTTGCACTTGTAGGCCTTAATGAAAATCCACATACACTTATAAAAGACATCGGTGTCGGAAAACAGCAGCTTGTTGAAATTGCGAAGGCACTTGCAAAAGACGTACGCCTCCTTATTCTTGACGAACCGACAGCTTCCCTGAATGACACGGAAGCACAGAAGCTCCTTGACCTTCTCCTTAAGCTTAAGAAGGAACAGGGCATTACTTCAATCATTATTTCGCACAAATTGAATGAAGTTTCTTATGTTGCCGATTCAATTACAGTCATCCGCGATGGTACAGCTGTAAAATCAATGCACAAAGGAACTGATGCATTCGACGAAAATACAATCATTTCCGCAATGGTTGGCCGCAGCCTTACAGACCGCTTCCCTAAGAGGACACCAAACATCGGTGAAGTCTGTTTCGAAGTAAAAGACTGGTGCGTAGACCATCCGGTATTTGACGGAATCACAGTATGTGACCACATCAACTTCAACGTACGTAAAGGTGAAGTCGTAGGAATCAGCGGCCTTATGGGAGCCGGTCGTACAGAACTTGCAATGAGTATCTTCGGCCGTTCTTATGGTGCCAATATTTCCGGAAAGATTTTCCTGAACGGAAAGGAAGTAGAATTCCCTAATGTAAAATCAGCAATCAAGAGCGGTATTGCATATGTTACAGAAGACCGTAAAGGTAACGGTCTCATCCTTACAGAATCAATTGCAAGGAACACGACAGCTGCAAACCTTGAAAAGATTGTAAACCACGGTTCAATTGATTTTGACCTGGAAAATAAATATGCCGAAGAAAAACGTGTTGAAATGCATACAAAATGTGCTTCAGTTCACGAAAATGTCGGAAACCTTTCAGGTGGTAACCAGCAGAAAGTACTTCTTGGTAAGTGGCTCTTTGCTGAACCTGACATCCTTATCCTTGATGAACCTACACGCGGTATCGATGTTGGTGCCAAGTATGAAATCTACTGCATCATCAACCAGATGGTTGCACAGGGTAAATCAGTAATCATGATTTCTTCAGAAATGCCTGAAGTACTCGGTATGAGTGACAGGATTTACATTATGAATGAAGGCAGATTCGTTGGTGAAATGCCTGCTTCAGAAGCAACACAGGAAAAAATCATGGCCCAGATTATTAATTCTGGAAAATAAGCTGCAGGTTTTACTGCAATATGAAATACAGGCTCGGTAAAAGCTGATGCCGTATCAATCAAACATCAATTGAATTTTTTGGAGAAAAAAAAATGAGTGACACAACAGTTGCAAAATCACCATTCGATTTTAAGAAAGTCATAAAAGACAACACGATGCTTCTGATTCTTGTTGCCGTTATGGTTCTTTTTGAAGTGCTCATCAGAGCAACAGATTCAGGTTCACTTTTCGTTCCTGCAAACATCAACAACATCATCCTTCAGAACTCATACGTTCTGATTCTTGCAGCCGGTATGCTCCTCTGTATCCTTACAGGTGGTAACATCGACCTTTCCGTTGGTTCTGTAGTATGTCTCGTAGGTGCCGTAGCCGGCGTTCTTATGGTTAACCTCCATTGGAACATTTTCCTTACAATCGTAATCTGTCTTTTCATCGGTACATTCATCGGTGCATGGCATGGAGCTTTCATTGCTTACCTCCACATTCCGCCATTCATTACTACCCTTTCCGGTATGCTTTTGTGGCGTGGTGTTGCACTTATCGTTCTTGACGGTATGACAATTTCTCCATTCCCACAGAAATACCTGAACCTTTTCTCAAGCTACATACCTGAAGTTTTCATGGCAGCACCTGCACTTGAAGACGAAGCAGCAGAAATCCAGATGGCAAACTTCTCCCTGGGAGTTACAATGGTTGTTGCAATTGCAATCTGTGCAATCATGATTGTAACACAGGTCATCAGCCGCAAGACAAAGTCTTCTAAGGGATATGCAGTTCAAGGATTCGGACCATTCGTACTTAAACTTGCAGTAACTTCACTTGTAGTCCTTATCGTTGCATGGCTTCTTGGTCATCACCATGGTATTCCAACAGTCCTGATCCTCCTGGCTGTTGTAATTGCATGTTATACATACTACACACAGAACACGGTTCCTGGCCGCTACCTGTATGCAATCGGTGGTAACGTAAAGGCTGCAAAACTTTCCGGTGTAAACACAGACAACGTAATGATGTTTGCTTACACAAACATGGGATTCCTTTCTGCAGTTGCAGCTCTGGTTTGTGTTGCACGTTTCAACTCAGCAGCACCTACAGCTGGTATGAGCTATGAAATGGATGCAATCGGTGCATGTTTCATTGGTGGTGCATCAGCATATGGTGGAACAGGTACAATCGGTGGTGCAGTAATCGGTGCCATCTTCATGGGTGTCCTGAACAACGGTATGTCAATCCTTGGTGTTGATTCAAACTGGCAGCAGGCTGTTAAGGGATTCGTTCTCCTCCTTGCTGTTATCTTTGACGTTGTATCAAAGCAGCGCAAATCTTCAAAGTAAAACGAAAGTTGAATGCTTTCATTCCGCAGGGGATATGACACATTCCCCTGCACTTCCTCCAGTTGCCGGTTTCATAAAAAAGTGGAACCGGCTTTTTTTTGCTGTCAGGAAATTCAAAAAAATGTAGTAAATTGACATTACTCGGTAATTCATTCATACTTTATTTAATATATGGACATTTTCAAAACTACCTCTAAAAATTGCAATTTTTAGGGTTTTCCATATGCACACAGCCCTGACTCCGGTTTTTTGGAAATTCATAAACAGGAACCGCTTTTATCAAAATACGGTCCATGTTGTCATGCAGCCCCTGTAATAAATTCAGGGAAACGGATTCATTTTGTTATACTGAATTCATTTCAGCAGCTGGCTGGTTGCCACAAAACAGATTCCGGATCCAGTCCGGGATGACAAAACTTCAAAAACCGACATTCAGGCTAAGTAAAAAAAATAGGAGGACAATGTGGCCAATAAGATCGATATTTTAGACTCAACACTCAGAGATGGAGCTCAAGGTGAAGGAATCAGCTTTTCAATTCAGGACAAACTCCACATTGTCCAGGCCCTTGATGAACTTGGCGTTGCATATGTAGAAGCAGGTAATCCGGGTTCAAATCCAAAAGACATGGAGTTCTTCCAGCAGGTAAAGAAACTTAACCTCAAGACTACAAAACTTTGTGCTTTCGGTTCAACAAGGCGCAAGGACATTTCATGTACAGAAGATGCAAACCTCCAGAGCCTTCTTTCGGCAGAAACGGAATATGTTGTATTCTTTGGAAAATCATGGGACTTTCAGGTTACGGAAATCATCCGCACCACCCTTGAAGAAAACCTGAACATGATCCGTGAAACTGCCGAATTCCTTGTAAAGAACAACCGTAAGGTAATTTATGACGCAGAACATTTCTTTACCGGTTACCAGAAAAATCCTGAGTACGCAATGAAGACTCTCCAGGCTGCCGTTGAAGGTGGTGCCGAAGTACTGTGCCTTTGCGAAACAAAAGGCGGCTGCGTACTTTCAGAATGCCGTGACATTACATCAGAAGTAGTAAAAAGATTCGGGGACAAGGCAAAAGTCGGAATCCATACACATAATGATTCAGGTCTTGCAGTTGCAAATACACTCATGGCAGTAGAAGCCGGTGCAGTCCATGTACAGGGTACGATTCTTGGAATCGGGGAACGTACAGGAAATGCAAACCTTTCAACAATCATTGCGAACCTTCAGCTTAAAATGAATTACAACTGTATTCCAGAAGACAACATCAAGCTCCTTACTCCTACAGTAAGGCGGGCCGCAGAAATTGCAAACATAAATCTTGATTCAGGAATGCCTTATGTAGGTGCAAATGCCTTTGCCCACAAAGCAGGAATGCATATTGATGCCGTACTTAAAAATCCGTCTGCATACGAACATATTCCACCGGAAGCAGTAGGAAATGAACGCGTATTCCTTATGAGCGAAGTTGCCGGCCGCAGCATGATTATTGAGAAAATCCAGAAATTTGATCCTTCAATTACAAAGGAAAATCCAAAAGTTGCCGAAATCATGGCAAAGGTAAAACAGCTTGAATTTGAAGGCTACCAGTTTGAAGGAGCAGACGGCAGTTTTGAACTTCTCGTACGCAAGACAATCGGAAAATACCAGCCATTCTTTAAGCTGCACTACTACCAGACAAACGGCGTAAATCCAAGGCCGGAAGAAGGCGTAAATGCATGTGCACAGATCAAGGTTGAAGTTGACGGCCAGATTGAAGTAACAGCAGGCGAAGGAGATGGTCCTGTAAATGCCCTGGACATTGCACTCCGCAAGGCATTGGAAAAATTCTATCCTGCCGTAGCCCAGATCCGCCTTACAGACTATAAAGTTCGTGTCCTTGATGGAAAATCTGCAACTGCATCCCGTGTGCGCGTACTTATCGAAAGCTCCGATGGAACTGATTCATGGACTACAGTGGGCGTTTCTGCTGACGTCATGGAAGCTTCATGGCTTGCACTGGTTGATTCGTTTGAATTCAAACTCATAAAAGATGTAGAAAAAAGATTCCGGAAACTGATATAATCCTGTTCCGAGGTAAACAAAATGGATTCTGGAAAATTATTCAGAAGTATCGCCGGTTCTCCAAAAAGGCTGTTCATGTCTTTTACCGGCGTTGCGTTTCTAGGCGTTACAGTTGCATTCCTTACAAAGGCTGCATTGGGAAAAGACCCGTGGACTGTTTTTGTTGAAGGAATAGCCAATGTATTCCATACAAGCTACGGATTTGCATACCCTGTAGTAACCGGAATATTTTTTGTGCTGGTGTTCTTCATCGACAGAAAGCAGATCGGCATTGCAACTGTATTCAATCTTTTTGGTGTTGGAACGGTAAAGGAACTGGCGCAAAAGCCTCTGGACTTCTTCTTTCCGGAACCGATGATGTACCAGCGTGTGATTTTCTTTATAATTGCCCTTGTCATCTTGTGCATAGCAAGTTCACTTTACATGACTGCTGACCTGGGAGTTTCAGCCTACGATGCAGTGGCAATAATTGCAGCAAAAAGGAGCAGATTCCAGTTCCGGTGGTGCCGTATTACAACTGATGTATTATGCACACTGACAGGCTGGCTTTTAGGAGCGCCGCTTTTGGTTTCCATTGGTGCCGGCACTATC
>JAZLGS010000082.1:0-8883 GCA_045616425.1 Treponema sp. | reverse complement strand
AATAATGACCGTTAGGGAATTCTTCAATAGTCATGCATTCCCCTTCCAAAGCCTTTAATTCAGAACCAACATAATAGCGGCCCTGTTTATCCCACCCCTGATACAATGGAATAACACCAATTTCATCACGGCTGATTAAATAAACATCATTTTCGCTATCATAAAGTGCAAATGCAAAAATACCGCTAAGTTTTTCAATCATTTCTGCAAAGTTTCCGCTGTCACGATACTGTTTATACAGAGCAAGAATAACTTCACAGTCAGAACCAGTACGGAACTTATATTTACCTTCAAATTCCTTACGGATATCTTTATGGTTATAAATTTCACCGTTAGCAGCCAGAATGATTTTTTCATCATCACTTACAAGTGGCTGTTTTCCAGAAAGAGGGTCAACAATAGAAAGTCTTTCATGACTTAAAATAGCATTTTCACCAGTATAAACACCACTCCAATCCGGACCACGATGACGGATCTTTTTAGACATTTCCAGAACCTGATTTCTAAGTTCTTCCTTTAATCCTTCAGCAACCGGTGCCGAACCACTATTTAAATCAAAGCATCCTACAAATCCACACATATAATCAGCTCCCAAAAAAATAAAAAGGCATCTGCCTGTAGGTACAAGCATCTTGTACTTACAAGCAGACGCCTTCGTCTTGTTAATGTTATAAAAGAAAAATCAGATTTGGTCAAGGGTCCGGCTCAAAGCACCACCGGAATGGCAAAATCCATTAAGTTCCGGGGATAAACAAGCCTTTTCTAACCATTCATTCTTTCAATCAGAACATCCACAGGAATTACGGAAAGTCCTTTCTTTTCCAATTTTGCTTTTGCACCTTTGCTTATTTCGTCTTCCGTACTGCAATTGAAAATCACAGTTGCGCCGGCCTTGCAATGTTCTCGCACAGTTCCTCCGCTTTCGTAAATATCCTTTACCAGCTGGAATGTTTCATCTATGTCTGCAGTATCTGACTGAAAGAATCCCCCATCAAGTTCAAAAACCTGATCAAGGAGGGTTTTGTGCCTCGGTTTTGGATTTTTCTTACCGTAAAGGCGTTTGATTTTTTCAATCACTTCCCGGCGGTATGCCCGTTCTTCTGCAATAAGGAGCATCTGCTCACTGGAAATGAACATTGCTTTATTTTCAGTAAAGACTTCTTCTGCGGATTTTCCGGTTGCCTCACAATATTTTTTCAGACACAACATGGTCACCATTGCATCATCAACAGATTTGTGGGATGAAAACTCAGTCATGTCAATCTTAAAGAATTCGGCCCACTGGAAAAGCTTGCGTTTTGTTCCATAATGCTTTTCAAGGATTTTTGCTACATCAAATGCACGGAACTGAATCAGATCAAGATTGTAACGTTGACATGCGGAATTGACAAAGCCCACGTCATTATCAACGGCAAATCCGGCAATATAGCGGTTTCCGGTAGTAAACATTTTTTTTATGTTCTTAAAGTATGATTCGAAATTCGGTTTAGCACGGAAATAATCTTTTGAATAAGCAAGCTTGCATTCACCTTTTCCAGAAAGCAGGTACCAGTCAAATTCGCATTCAGGATTTATTACAACATCTTCACTTTCAATTACATTAAGGTCATCATCTGTAATTACATAACCAAGGGAACAGATTTTTCCAGCACCGTTAAAAGTATTGGCACATTCACAATCAAAAAAAACAAAAGACTTATGATTCATGGGATTATACTATCACAGTAAAGATATAAATTCCATCAGATAGTATTTTTCAGAGTTACCCTATATAAAAATTCATTTTCAGTATAGAATGGGTTTATGAAGAAATACCGTTTTATCAGGACACTGGCATTCATTCTGGCAGCAGGAATCATGACGGCTGCTTTTTCCGGATGCAGGAAAAATAAGGACTCAGGAAAAAACGACGGGCAGAAAATAATTGCAGGATTTTCCCAGATCGGCGCTGAAAGTGCATGGCGCACCTGTAACACTGAATCAATAAAAAAGGCCGCAGAAGAAAACGGAATCCAGCTGGTCTATAACAATGCAGAACAGAAACAGGAAAACCAGATAAAGGCTTTAAGATCTTTCATTGCATATCAGGTTGATGTAATTATTTTCGTTCCAATCGTAATGGATGGCTGGGACAACGTCCTGAAAGAAGCAAAGATTGCAGGAATTCCGGTGCTCGTTGTTGACCGCAAGATAAAAACAGATTCTCCGGATTTATATGCAGGTTATATCGGAACAAACGGAACAGACGAAGGAAAGGCTGCGGCAGATTTTTTAAAAACCAGATTCAGGAATATTTCTCATGAACTGAACATCCTCGAAGTTTCCGGAACTACGGGCGCTTCCGTTACCGGTGAACGGGCAGAAGGATTCAGGTCAGAAATTTCTACGGATGAAAAATTTAAAATCGTCAGAACCATCTCGGGAGATTTCCTGCGTTCTAAGGGAGAAGAAATAATAGAAAAGCTTCCGGTTGAAAATAAAATCCTTTTTTCTGATTCATCAAAAAAGAATAAGGTCGATATAATTTTTTCTCATAACGATGCAATGACACTTGGAATGATCGGTGCACTGAAAAATAAAGGAATTGCACCAGGCAAAGACATTACGATTGTTTCTGTGGATGCAGAACAGGCTGCAATTAATGCAATAAAAGAAGGCGACCTTAACTGCACGGTTGAATGCCGTCCACAGATGGGTGCACAGGTAATGGAACTTGTAAAACAGCTGGCGGCAAAACAGCAGATTCCCCGGCACACCCAGATTCCAGGAATTTCATTTAACGACACACAGGATCTTTCTGAAATAAATCCGCGGGGTTATTAAAGATGAATGGAAAATCAAAATCGAAAAGCATTAAAGATCAGATAAAATCAACATACATCATAATTTTTTTACTGATGCTTATTCCTATGATTTATTCCCTCGCAATGACAATCATTTACGTCAACCGTTATGACCAGCTTATTACAAACGTAAGCCGAGCCAATAATATTGATCAGGTTGTTAAAATAGAAATCTCCGATGAAATATGGGATATAGTTGCCGGGAAAACGGTTTTTACGGAAGGGCGGCAGTACAAGATCCTTGACCACATAAAAAGTGAAATCCTTGTAATGAGTCATACAACAGAGGATAATGAAAACGGACAGATGCTTACTGTTGCGCTGCGTACTGTTGCGACACTTGAAACTTATGTGGACATGCTTGGAATCCAGATCAAGCAGAATGCCTCAGTTGCTTCAAATGAAAAAGTCCTTGAAGAAGTCAGGAGCGTTGCAGTACTTGTCCACGACATCCTGCAGGAATACATCGTAAAAGAAATCCAGAGTGCAGCAGTTACAAACCAGAAGATAAAAAATTCTATTTTAAATCTTTCGATAATTTTAATACTGATTGTTGCATTTACAATTTACCTGACACTCCGGGGAATGCGGCGTGTTTCAGGAAGCATTGAAAAATCAATTAACGAACTGGAAATCCTTTCTAATAAAATTGCGTCCGGTGACCTTTCTGCAAGAAGCAGTGGCGAAAATGTTGAAGAATTCATTCCGCTGGCAGAAAACCTGAACATCATGGCCGGAAAAATCCAGAACCTTGTTTCAGAAAACATAAAGGAACAGCAGAATCTTCAGAAGGCCGAAATGAAAACCCTGCAGGCTCAGATTACGCCGCATTTTCTTTACAACACTTTTGATACGATCATCTGGCTTGCAGAATCAGGAGATAATGAACAGGTCATAAAAATTACCCGGGCCTTTTCGGAATTCTTCAGAATCAGTTTAAGCAAAGGCCATGAGTGGATTACACTGGAGCAGGAATTGAACCATATCAGACATTATCTGACGATTCAGAAAATCCGCTACAGGGATATCCTTGATTATGAAATAAATGCAGATGATGACATTTCAAATGAAATGGTTTTAAAACTCATGCTGCAGCCGCTTGTAGAAAATGCAATTTATCATGGAATAAAAAACAAACGGGGCCGTGGCAAACTTGAAGTCAAAGTCCATAAGGAAATTGTAAATGAAGTTCCTTATATTCATTTTTCGGTAAAGGACAACGGAATAGGTTTTACAGAAGAGCGGCTGCAGGAAGTCATGCAGGAACTTTCCATGGACAAAGAAATTGAAAGCAATTCTGTAGTATACGGATTGTACAATGTACACAAGAGGCTCAGGCTTTATTACGGCAATTCTGTAGGATTGGACATAAAGACAGAATACAGGAAGGGAACGGAAATTTCATTTCAGATTCCCTACGGCAAAAAAACCGGAGAAAGTTTTTAACAGGACAAGTGCTGTCCAATAAGTATAGTTCATAGTGTCATTCCGATCCTGACACTAGTTCAGGATGACAGTTTTGGAATCTCTACACGATATCCAGTTCAGATGGTAAATCTGTCATCCTGAATTTATTTCAGGGGCAACATGACAAAGCAGACTGTATTTAGATAAAGGCTATGTATGTAAATAGTGTTGCTGGGCAAATATTTGCTCAAATATCGAGCCACAAATGACGATTTGAATGTACGGAAGAAAAGTCCAAGGTTAACCGAGCCATTCTGAAGGTTGGCAAGCGTTTTTGCAAAGCAAAAACGCGCAGTCCGATACCATTTATCTTCAGCTTGGCGAATTGCCGTGCGTTTTCTGGGAGTACATTCAAAATCTTCTACACATATTCGATATTTGAGCAACACTTTCTACGGACACAGCCTAGATAAAAACGGTTTATATTTGCCGATTTATAAAACCCAGGAATTTTTACCTGATATTATGGAAATCTCCGGAAATTGATTTTCTGGAAGAAGTTTTAAAAATGCAATGTTTTCAACTTTGTAATTTCAAAGTTAAAAATATTGCATGGGATGTCCGATAAGTACAATCATGCTGTTACTGGAACTAGTTCTAGATGACATGATTAATCATACTATTACGGCAGTCCTCTGATTAAGGAAATTATTTTGTACAGCGTTTTTATTGTTGATGATGAAGTTATTGTACGCGAAGGTTTGCGGAACAAAATTGACTGGGATACCACAGAGTTCAATCTGATTGGTGAAGCCAGTGATGGTGAGCTTGCACTTTCCATGATTCAGGATATGAAACCAGACATTCTTATTACAGATATCCGCATGCCGTTTATGGACGGACTGGAACTTGCAAAGATGGCGAAAAAACTCCAGCCTTGGATTAAAATTATAATTCTCTCCGGCCACGATGAATTTGAATATGCAAAAAAAGCAATTTCCATCGGCGTGCAGGAATACATTTTAAAACCATTCACTTCGGAAGAAATTTTAAATGCATTACAGAAAACGGCGGCCGTCCTTGATCAGGAAAAGAAGCAGGTTTCTGACATTTCAAACATAAAAAATGAACTGGAATCAAATGCAACACTGATGAAAAAAAAGCTGCTGACCGACATAGTTATGGGAACCGTTTCCGGAATTGATGCAGTCCAGAAAACTGCTGAAATGGACATCAACCTTATCTCAAGATTCTACTGCGTCACCGTCAGCGAAATAAGATCCAACACTGATTCTTCCAACGACATTGTAACTGCACAGACACATCTTGTTTCGTTCATAAATTCAAAGCCGGACATAATTCCTTTTTTTATTGCACCGGACAAACTTGTGTGCATTTCCAAAAGCAGCGATGACTCAACGCTGGAAGATGATGCATATAATCTTGGCGACAGCATTCAATATGAAATCCTGAAACATACGAACTGCAGCATAATTACAGCCATCGGAACTGTAGTTGACCGTACTGCCCTTATTTCAAAATCATATGAAGATTCAGAAAAAATACTCAGGCTATGCCGTTACGGCGGACGCAACAGGATTGTAGGAATCAACGACATTACAAAAGATTCGGAAGAAAGCCTTTCATTCATTGAAAAAGATCCACTTGTAGACCGCCTGAAATTTTCTTCTGACACAGATGTAAATCAGATTATTGAAGAATATGTAAAGATGATTGATAAAACGCCAGATCATTTTTCCGGGGTCGCCTCGTACCTTTTGATTGATGTAATTTACGGAGTTTCAAAATTAATTGAGGAACTTGGCGGTGACATTAAAGACATCATGCCGGAAATCCTGACTCACAAATATGTTGATGATTCTGTAAAGACAAAAGAAATTTTCATTGATGCAATAAAAATGATTTTTGAAAAAACCCTTGCTTACCGCAACACAAGGATGCAGGGACGTTATGGCGATGTGATCCTGAGGGCAAAAAAATATATTGAACAGAATTTTTCTGATCCTGACATATGCCTTCATTCCGTTGCAGAAGAAATTGCATTAAGCCCAAACCATTTCAGCACGATTTTTTCGCAGGAATGCGGAATGACTTTTATTGAATATCTCACAAGCGTAAGAATTGAACAGGCGAAAAAACTCCTTCATCAGGGACAGATGAAAACCGCTGACATTGCTTACGAAGTAGGATTCAGTGATCCACATTATTTCAGCTTCATATTCAAAAAAACTACAGGCTGCACGCCACGGGATTTTAAATACGGAAGCGAAGAAAAAAATCTTTCCCAGGTTTGAATTTTTTGAATGGTGACAGAATAACAGAAAGCCACACCATTTTCAGGCTATGTCCGTAAAAAATGTTGCTAAAGAAATCTATATTTTACTAAAAAGCGGGTCCCGGCGATGGTAAAAAAGCCGGCTCCTTCAGGAGCCTTGTATACCCAGAAGATAACGTGCACAGCACAGCTGCTTCGAGAAGCATAAAGTATAGTTTCTTACCAGAACGCCGATATTTCGGGATTCGTCATTAATCAGCAACACTATAGCCGGACATAGATTTTTCGTTTATCCTACATTTCCATTGATGTATTTTTTTGCAGTCAGATATTTTCCGTCTGCAGTAAGTTTCTTTCCATCAATTTCAACAAAACCGTCTTTAGTATAAATCGGCATGTCAAAGAATTTGTCTGGCTTTACATAACAAAGCTTTTCTTCTGGAACTGAATAGCCTTCCGGTTCGAGAATTGTACCAGGTTCAAATTCCGGAGCAAAAAGAACTTCGCATGTTTCATGTTCTTCGGATTCATTTGCATCGCTGGCAGCGAGAAGCATTCCGTTACTGCGTACGCCACGGAAATTTGCCGGCTTGAGGTTGTACACAAGAACAATATTCTGGTTCAACAATTCTTCTTCTTTGTAGAACGGAACAATTGAACTTACAATCTGACGAGGCTCCTCATCTCCACATTCCAGAGTCAGGATGTAGAGTTTTTCACCTTCAGGGTGGCGTTCCACCTTAATGATTTTTGAAACTTTCAAAATAACTTTCTTGCTGAACCGTTCTGCCAGTGGCATGTCGTCAACATTCTGATTTTCCATATAAACTCCTATAAAAAAAATCTGCAATTCCGAACCTCGATGCAAGCGTCCAGGATGCTTGCATCCAAGTATTAAACCCGTCGGCACGAATAAAAATTTGCAAAAGATAAAAGTGCCGCACTATTTCTGCGGAGCTTTTATCTTACACTTCTATAAAAAGTCCATGAGCAAAATATCAATTTTGCGGTTGACTTTTTAGCGTCCGCGGAAGCGGACAGTTCAATAAGCAACATCAGCAACGCGGATTTGCAAAAGATAAAAGTGCCGCACTATTTCTGCGGTGCTTTTATCTTATGTTTGTGCAAATGTCTTTAAGCCGCCCTTCACTACAGACGCTTCGATAATTCCGTCATCATATATTTCACCATCGAGTTCAACACAACTGCCACTGAGATTTGTAATTACGGCGGATTCACATACTATATGTTCAACATATTTTTTGTTTATGTGGCGTCCCTTTATGAATTCCGGCATCACACATAATGTAGGAAGCAAAGGCTGTTTTACAATCATCAGGTTCAGCAGGCCGTCATCAGATTTTGCAGGCGGACATAAGTGTATTCCTCCACCAAACTGATTCCCGTTACAAATGGCAGCCATTACGCAACGGTGTTCCGAAGTCTTTCCGTTGACTGTAACAGAAACCATATATGGTTTGTAAGAAATAAGGCATCTGAATAATGAACGGATATACGAAATCCTGTTCTTACTGTTTGCCGTCATTTTCAGCACTTCAATATCAAGACCGGTTCCGGCAACATTAAGGCACCGCCTGTTTCCAACACGGATGTAATCACGGTCTTCGGGAATTCCCTGAATTACAGATTCAATTGCCTTTACCGGATCAAAAGTAAGACCGGCACCTTCTGCAAAATCATTTCCACGTCCGGCAGGTACCAATCCGATGCGGGCTTTTTCAAAATCCATGCCGTTTATGACTTCATGAAAAGTTCCGTCACCACCAATTGCAACTATTACAGTTCCACCTTCCGAACATATGCGGGCTGTAAGATTTTTTGCTTCGCCTGCAGCATGAAGATGATGAATTCTATATTTTATGTTTTTGATTTTAAGATGATTTTCAATTACCGAAAGAGTTTCAGCACCTGCTCCATGGCCACTTACCGGATTAACAATAATATCTAGCATAAATTCACTTGCTTCCATAATGTCTCTCCGGAAACAATGATACTAAATATTTACTGCTGTGTCGAGTTATAGTAAAAATGGATTTTATAAAAGGTGTGTCCGTAAAAAGGGTCTCTAAAAAACACATGGCTATGTCCATAAAAAGTGTTGCCAAAAAATCTACATTTTACTAAAAAAGTGGGTCCCAGCGACGGTAAAAAAGCCAAGGTATCCCCAGAGGCAACGTGCACAGCACAGCTGCTTCGAGAGTCACTAAAATTGCTTTCGCAATTTTCCGGCTCTGCCGTCGTTCCCTACCTTTGCTTTTTTCCCTGCGTCCCGCTTTTTTTCCACAATTATGCAGTTAATTTCACCATTGATTCTAC
>JAZLGS010000081.1:0-6831 GCA_045616425.1 Treponema sp. | reverse complement strand
CCTGCTTTTTTTTCTTGACAGGAGACACAACATATAAGGGAGCGACGGCAAAGCCGGAAAATTGCGGAAGCAATTTTAGCGAGTCTCCGAGAAGCTGTGCTTCGAAGGCGGAAGGGAGCGACGGCATCAGCCGGAAAATTGCGAAAGCAATTTTTATGACTCTCGAAGCAGCTGTGCTGCGCACGTTACCTTTTGGGGATACAAGGCTCCTGAAGGAGCCGGCTTTTTTCGTCGCTGGGCCCCGCTTTTTTAAGTAAAATGCAGATTTTTTAGCAACACTTTTTACGGACATAGCCTAAAAATAAGTGCATATCTGGAAAATGTCTTTCCGGTAATCCCGCACCATCCGGAACTATGCCGGTCCAGCTGTTCTGGATGTGCTGGGGTTTTCATGCCGTTTCCTGCTGTCATGAATGGCGTAGGACGTTCATGCTTTCCGGCCTGCTGGAAAAGCAGAAATAGTGGCATTCATGCCCCGGTCAGGAATCATTGGGGCAGGCTGCAGTGATTTTAATATATGCTGAAAGAAATCCGGCATGACAGCAACAAGACTTTCTCAGTGGCAGGTTTTTACGGCAGACTTTCTGCTTTCTTTTCACCTTCCTTTCATTCTTCCGTTTCCCTTGACCTGATGGTTTATTACAGATAAAATCAATTCCATGTACGATAATAAAGGTTGTGACTTACTTGATTATGATGATTCGGATTTCAATACAATGATTGCTTCGGACATCGTTTTTTCTGGAAATATACGTTTTACAAAACCTTTCATGATAAGGGGTGTCATCCGTGGAACCATACACTCTGAAAGTGATCTTGTAGTTGATACGGACGCAGCGGTTGAAGCTGACATTGTTGCTGACCGTATCCTTGTCAGGGGGAATATCACCGGAAATGTTTCCGGCAGTTCCATGGTTTTTGTTACTTCCACCGGGTCTATTACCGGGGATATCACATCAAGACAGGTTGTCCTTGAACCTGGCAGCAGCTTTTCCGGCAGATGTACGATGGTAAAAGATGATGAAGCGTAATTTATTGATTATATCCGGACTTCTTGCCTTTTTTTCTTCTGGTCTGTATGCCCAGAACCGCAGGGATGCCCTTGTGCTTTACAATAACGGCAGTTATAAAGATGCAATTGAAATTTGTGCTGAAGAAATAAAGAATGATCCTTCCCGCATCGACAGCTATGTGGTAATGTGCTGGTCCCTTGTAAAGAATAAGGAGTATGCCCGTGCGGAACAGATAGGATATGACGGACTGAAGATCAACCGTTATGACATACGTCTTATAGAAGTGATAGGTGAAGCTAAATATTATCTTGGAAAGAATAATGAAGCTCTTAAACTGTTTCAGGAATATCTTTCACTTGCCCCGGAAAAGACTGCAAAGAGGATCGGGGTTGCTTATTATTATGTAGGTGAAATATATATCCGCCAGACAAAATTCCAGCATGCAGACATAGCCCTTTCTTCTGCTGTAAGGAAGGAGCCCCTTTCTGACATCTGGTGGACACGTCTTGGTTATGCCCGTGAAATGGCCGGAAATTATGATGAAGCATTGGATGCCTATGAATCAGCATTAAAACTGAATCCTGGTAAGTCTGATGCAGTAAGGGGAAAAGAAAGGGTTTCCCTTCATATCCGTTGATACATTATGACTTTTTCTGTTCATTTTGAAACATTGGGCTGCCGGTTAAACCAGATTGAAAGTGAATCGGCCGCCCGTTTTTTTTCTGATGCCGGTTTCAATCTCCTTATGCGTCCTGTTTCTGCTTCGGTTGAGCAGGATGATTCTGTCGTCATCTGCGTAGTCAATACATGTACTGTCACTACAAAGGCAGAACAGAAGGCAAGGCGGATAATCAGGCTTCTCCTTGAAAAATATCCTGAAAGTGCAGTTCTCGTTACCGGCTGCTATGCCCAGCTGGGGGCTCCGGAAATCTCTGCCATAAGTCCAAGGATTGCCGTGCTTCCAGGCCTCATAAAGAGCCGTATAGTGCAGGTTCCTGCTGGTGTAAAATCATATGTTGAAAAAAATCAGGAAGGTGGAAAAAAGCTGTGCGGCCATGCGGAAAACCTTGCCCGTTATCTGCAGAAAAATTTCTGTCATGACGAAGAAACCGGAAAAAATGAAGCTCCGGTTCCATCTGCAGGTTCAGTATTCAAGCCTGTGCAGCCGGGGACCCGTGAATCCGGACTTCTTGTCCAGAGGTCGAAAAGCCTTGATTCTTTCAGTCTTTCAACTGATACTTTTTTTGCACACTCCCGTTCATCAATAAAAATCCAGGACGGATGTAATAATGCCTGTACATATTGTGCAATCCATCTTGCCCGGGGTAAATCCGTTTCCCTTGGTGTGGAAGAAGTCATTGAGCGGGTACGCCGCCTTGAACAGGCCGGACAGAACGAAGTCGTCATTACAACTGTAAACATCGCCCATTACCGTGGTGAATATAAAGGCCGTCATCTTGATTTTGCTTCACTTCTTGAAATGCTGCTTGCCTCAACGGAGCGTATTGCATTCAGGATTTCCAGCCTGTATCCGGAAATTGTGGATGACAGGTTTGCGTCCATAATAAAAAATGAGCGGGTCCGTCCCCATTTCCATCTTTCCGTGCAGAGCGGAAGTGACGTTGTGCTTGAACGGATGAAGCGGCCTTATAAGGCTGTACAGGTTCTTGAAGCATGTGAACGGCTGAAAGAAGCTAAACTGAATCCTTTCCTGGCCTGCGACATAATTGCAGGATTCCCAGGTGAGACTGACAGTGATTTTGAAAAGACCATTGACCTTGTACGGAAATGCGGATTTACATGGATCCACAGTTTTCCTTTTTCGCCACGTCCAGGAACTCCTGCATTTTCTTATACTCCGAAAATCCCTGAAAGTGAAAAGGGCTTCCGTGTTGCTGAACTCATGAAGATTGGAGTGGAAAATAAAGTCGCTTATATCACTTCCCTTTATGGAACCGTCCGCAGTGCAATTGCTGAATCAGTGCATTCAAGGCAGAAGGCACCCGATGGAATGAAAATCCTTCATGCAGTTACCGACAATTTCATACATTCGGAAATGATCGTACCTTCTGATTATGCGGTACCAGAAAGTGGCAGCGTAATAAACGTGCGGATAGGAAAACCCCTTGTGGAAAGGATCCGGAAGGGTGGAGAATGGGAGGCTGAAGCCATAATCGTATGAGTATGAATGAAACACCTGTTGCAGAATTGAAGCGTATCGTCATTGCAGGAAATGTGAATTCCGGAAAATCATCCCTTTTCAACAATCTTTTTGAAAGGCAGGTTTCAATTACTTCTCCTGTTTCCGGTACTACCACCGATCCGGTTACACGGCGCATTGAACTGAAAGATTACGGTGCCTGTGCCGTTACTGATACAGCCGGTCTGGATGATTTTTCTGAACTTGGAAGGAAACGTGTCTTAAAGACCATGGAACAGGTGGAACTTTCTGACGGTGTTGTTTTTGTAACGTCAGGAAGGCTTCCCGTTTCTGATTCAGAACGTAATTTTAAGGATGTCCTTGAAAAGAAGGGGATTCCATATTTTGGTGTAATTACATTTTCTTCTGAACCACCTTATAATGAAAAGGTTCAGTTTTTTAATGACGTACCATACGTTGCTGTTGACAACCTTAAAGGTGGTGAAACAGCCGCCAGTGTGATTCTGGAAATTGAAAAGCTTGTTTCAACATCCGTTCCGGAACTTACACCTGTCGAAGGACTTGTAAAAAGCGGTGACCTGGTGCTTCTTGTCACTCCTATCGATAAATCAGCTCCAAAAGGCCGTCTCATACTTCCTCAGGTTGAAACATTAAGGGATCTTCTTGACAGGAATTGTGCAGCTGTAGTCGTAAAGGAAACTGAACTCGGTGCTGTATATGAAAACCTTGGGCGGAAACCTGATCTTGTAATTACTGACAGCCAGGCTTTTTCACAGGTTGCAGGCATCCTTCCGCCGGAGCAGAAGCTGACGTCATTTTCCATCCTTTTTGCACGAAAAAAAGGAATTCCCGGGTATTTCATGAAAAGCCTTACCGCTTTAAGTTCATTAAAGGCAGGTGCAAAAGTTTATGTCCTTGAAGCATGTTCCCATCACCGTCTTGAAGATGACATCGGGACTGTAAAGATTCCTGCATTATACAGAAAAGAAATCAATCCTGATGTACATTTTTCTTATGGCCGGGATATTCCCCATGACATACAGGATGTGGACCTTGTAATACATTGCGGTGCATGTATGGTTTCAAGAAAACTTGTGGAAAAACGCATCAGGGTTTTTGAGGCGGAAGGCATACCTGTTATAAATTACGGCCTTTTCCTTGCCTGGGCAAACGGACTGCTTCCACGGGCAATACAGCCTGTTCCTGAACTGCTTCGTGAATTTCCTTACAGCAATATGAGCCTGTAGCCGTCCTGGTCTGTTACCAGATCCATATTATATTCATCTTCGGATTTCAGTATGGCACGGAGCTTGGAAAGACATATGTTTATGCTGTTCCGGCTTCTGGATTTTCCCGGAGATGAAAGCAGTTCCATAAGACCTTCTATTGATGTCGGATATCCCATGTTGTTATAAAGGATTTCAAGCACGGAAAATACGGACTTAGGGATGCAGTGCTTTTTCCTGAGTGTGTATAACATCTTTTTCCCATTGCCATCATCAGGTATGTCCGGTGTAACGGTTTTCACTCTGGGAGATTCTTCTTCCGTATCAGGAAGTGGCTTTGGCGGTTGGATTAACGAAATGTAAGGGAATATGTCCGGTGCCTGGACAGCCCTCTCTAATGCTGAAAGATATTTCCTGTAATCCTGAATGATGCAGCCCGGATTTGTCCTCATTATCTGGTATTCCCAGAAGTCGGCCCTGCTGGAATCGTCAGGGTACGGGTCATTATAAAATATGAGCGGATGGTTCATATTCATGTTCTTCATTTCTTCATATGGATTTACAAAATCATGATTGTACATCATATAGTCAAATATCATCATGTCCGGAAATTTCTTTTTTTTCGAAAAATATTCGTGCATGTCTGAAAGGGTGCTGAATATCATGCAGCTGAGTTCCGGCAGGTTCATTCTTTCTGCAATACGCCTGCATACTTCATATTGCTTTGTAAGGAATGCGATGGTCATTTTTTTTTCATCTCCACTTTTTGTTTCTATTTATAGTATTAACCCATAATGGATATTTTTCAAGGAAATAAGATGATGTTTTAAAAAAAATTGAATTTCTGTCCCCGGTTAATGTCTGGTTGTGTTTCTACACATGTTCTTCCATTGAATTTAAAAAATAAAAGTATTATATTTACTGATAAAGAAACATAAGCCGGTTTTTCCGAGCTTTCAGGAGTAATTATTATGATTAAGACTGTAAAAGACGTAGATCTTAAAGGCAAACGCATCATCATGCGCGTAGATTTCAACGTACCAATGAAGGACGGAGTTGTTCAGGATGACACACGCATCATGGCAGCTCTTCCAACAATCAAGTACATTCTTGAACAGGGCCCACGTTCACTCGTTCTCATGAGCCACCTTGGAGATCCAAAAAAGGATGTTAAGAAGGCAGCAGAAAAGGCAGCCAAGGCTGGAAAGGAATGGACAGATGCAGATGCAGAAAAGTTCATCAACGGCAAGAACCGCATGGCTCCAGTTGTAAAATATTTCTCTGAAAAGCTCGGAAAGGAAGTTACATTCCTCGCTGATGCCCTCGGACAGAAGGCAGCAATCGACGCTCTCCCAGAGGGTGGAGTTGCAATGCTCGAAAACACAAGATTCCACAAGGAAGAAACATCTAAGGATGCTGCAGAACGCGATGTAATGGCAAAGGAACTTGCTACATACGGTGACATCTTTGTTAACGATGCATTCGGTACAGCACACCGCGACCAGGCTTCTACAGCTTCCATCGCAAAGTTCATGGGATGCGAATCAGTTGGTGGATTCCTTATGGAAAAGGAAGTTAAGTACATCCAGCCAATGGTAACAAACCCAGAAAAGCCAATGACAGCAATCATCGGTGGTGCAAAGGTTTCTTCAAAGATTGCAGTTCTCGAAAGCCTCATGAAGAATGCTTCTACACTCATCGTTGGTGGTGGTATGGCATATACATTCCTCAAGGCACAGGGACACGAAGTAGGTAAGTCACTTGTTGAAGACGACTTCCTCGGAACAGCAAAGGACCTTCTTGCAAAGGCTGCTGAAAAGGGTGTCAAGATCCTTCTTCCAGTTGACCACGTAGGTGCTGCAGAATTTGCAGACAAGGATCCAGTTGCAGTTGATGCTGTTGATCTCCCAGCTGACCTCATGGGTCTTGATGTTGGTCCTAAGACAGTTGAACTTTACAAGGATGCTATCCTTGCTTCTAAGTCTATCGTATGGAACGGACCTGTTGGAGTATTCGAATTCGAAAACTTCGCAAAGGGAACAGAAGCTGTTGCACGTCTCGTTGCTGAGGCAACAGGAAAGGGTGCTATGACAGTTGTTGGTGGTGGTGACTCAGTTGCTGCCGTTAACAAGTTCAAGCTTTCTGACAAGATGAGTCACGTTTCTACAGGTGGTGGTGCTTCTCTCGAATTCCTCGAAGGAAAGACACTTCCTGGTATAGCAATTTTGGCTACAAAATAACTGTTCAAGCTGACAGCGGCTTTCGCCCCTGCAGCTTAACTAAAACATATCATGACGGCTTTGCCGCATGATAAACTAATTTCGTACCCGACAGGCTCTCGCCTGCGGTACAAATCACAGGACCGGCATCTTTTTGGTGCCGGTTTTTTTGTTTGGGAATGCATCAATGCCGACAGCGGCTTTCGCCCCTG
>JAZLGS010000080.1:0-6089 GCA_045616425.1 Treponema sp. | reverse complement strand
TCCGTAAAAAGTGTTGCTAAAAATCTGCATTTTACTAAAAAAAAGTGGGTCCCAGCGACGGTAAAAAAGCCAAGGTATCCCCCAGAGGTTCCCCCTTTGCTTTTTTCCCTGCGTCCCACTTTTTTTCCACAATTATGCAGTTAATTTCACCATTCATTCTACATAGCCTTCATCAACATAGAGTAGAAGTGCTTCTATCAGAACATCAATACCTCGAAATTCGTTGTCACTCAGTAACACCATAGCCGGACATCCTCTTTTTTTAATATCGATAAAAAAGGGGATGTCCATTTTCTGGATATCCCCTTCTGTTCAGGTGTATCTAATCCTTATTGCCCCGGCATGAGGAATTCCTTGAATCCTGTCTGATCAAGAATTTCATCAACGGTTTCATTTGCATTAATGACTTTTACGTTTCCACCTGTAGACTTGTACATTATGAGGAATACGCGGAGTCCGGCTGATGAGACATATTCAAGGTCCGCACAGTCAAGGATGATGAATTTTTCCTTTCTGTTTTTTATGGAATTTTCATAGAATGAAAGCAGTTCCGGTGATGAAATTGTATCAAGCCTTCCGTGAAAAATTATTTTGAGGTTTTCCATGTCCTGACTGATTTTGAATGAAAATTTTTCGTTTCCATGTGTTTCTTCTTCTTTGCCGCCAAACTGTGTTATGACAAAATCTTTGTCCAGATATATGAATGAAGTTGTGAATTTCCCATAGTTGGCAAGAATGCTGCTTTTTACAGAATCCGGGAAAGTTTCAAGGAAAGAAAAGTTCATTTTTTCCGAGACGAAAGGAATCTGTCTTTCTATGAGTCCGTTTTCATTTAATATGCTCAGGCCGCTCGTTACTGCTGCAATTGAACTTTCGCGGAATTCCGTTCCTACATCAGTTTTTTTTGTTGCCTGAAGAAGCCTGTTGATTTTTTCGAATTGTTCATCGCCAAAAATCGGCTTCATTATTGCTGAAACATAGTCATTGTTGTAAAAATCCGGAGTAATCCAGATTCCGTTGTGACTGCGCAACAGGCTCCTGATGTTCTGTATTACAATCCGCAGTTCATTTTCCGTGAAATACGAAAGCACACCTTCTGTAATTATGATGACTGTTCCTGTTACTGACTGAACGGCTTCTTCCAATGATGCAAGGTTTGTCATGTCAGCTGTTGCATAATTCATGTCATTTCCGGCAATACGCAGTTCCTTTATTACGGCAGGAAGGTCAATCCCGATGTAATTTATATTCGGATTGTCTTTAAAAAGCAGTCCCCGTGGAGAGAAGCCGCATCCCAGGTCAATGACTGTACTCATTTTAGTCTGCTTGATGTAGTAATTCAGTGATTTGTAACGGAGTTCCTGCATTACAGCAAATCCTTTTATGAGAGCCTTCTGAATTTCATTTTTTGCAGAATCATTTTCATCTTGTAAATGTAAACGGTCAAAGAAATCTTTTGCCTCAGGAACCTCTGCTTTTTTGAGCATTACAAGTGCTCCTTGTGCAGAATTTACTGCTGGATTTACTTCCTTTATAAAATCACTGTTTTCCGGTTTTGTAAAAAAATCATCATGTATTTTCAGCATTCCTGATCCTCCTGAACATATGATAACTGTGTAATAAAATTATATCATCCTTTTGTAAAATTGCACTAAATAATTTACATACTAGTACGAAAATGGTTCAATTTTTTGTATTTAATTTCTTCATTAATCAATAAAACGCTATAGACGGATACGGCCTTTTATATATAATCTTCTGATATCTATTTTCAACGCAAACGGTGTAGGGACCCCGGCGTTCTGATAGAAAATTGCGTTCCAGTTGGCGTATCAAAAGGATGATGAATATGAAACAATATATTGTAGATGCTTTAACGGACAAGCTTTTCTGTGGAAATCAAGCTGCTGTCTGTGTTGTCGATGAATTTCCTTCTGACGGGTTGATGTTGAATATTGCAAGAGAGAATAATTTTTCTGAAACAGCATTTACAAAGCGGAATCCTGATGGCACATATGATTTACGCTGGTTTACTCCTGCTGCGGAAATTGATTTTTGCGGCCATGCAACTATGGGAACTGCTTTTGTCCTTTTCAACTATATTGAAACAGAAACAGATGAAATTACTTTCCATACATTGTATAAAGGTGACTTTTTTATAAGCCGTAATGAAAAAGGAATTACAATGGATTTTCCGGCATTCAGTTTGAATTCCGTTCCTGTAACAGACGACATGGAAACTGCTTTTGGTGTTCGTCCCGTTGAAGCATATTTTGACCGGGATCTGCTTTGTGTTTTTGAGGATGATGAGATAGTAAAGGGAATGCATCCGGCACTTTCTGACCTGCGGAAATTAAATGGACTGTGTGTGGCCGTCACTGCAAAATCCAGTGCATCTGAATATGACTGCGTTTCAAGAGTTTTTGCACCGGATCTTGATATTTATGAAGATTCTGTAACCGGTTCTACGCATTGCATGATAGCTCCCTATTGGGCACAGAAGTTGGGTAAAAGTGAAATCAAAGCTTTCCAGGCTTCGGCCCGTACTGGAAGAATGTTGTGCAGGCCGGAAGGGAATCGTGTAAAAATAACCAGCAATGCAGTTCTGTATAGTATTTCTGAATTAAAATGTCTATAACTTTGATAAGTATACATAATGTATATAGTATTCAGGATTTATTTTTTTGTGCTATGATGAAAATCATACTCTTTTGCTAAGGAATATCCAGTGAAAATCATAGATTTGCTTAATAACAAAAAACCAACTATTTCTTTTGAAGTGTTTCCACCAAAAACAGATACTGTATTTGAATCTGTAAAGAAAGCCGTTGATGAAATTGCAGACTTGAAGCCTTCATTTATGAGCGTTACTTATGGTGCAGGTGGCGGAACGAGCAGTTACACAGTTTCTATTGCCGAAGATATCCAGCATAATCATAATGTTACAGCCCTTGCGCATCTTTCCTGCATTTCATCAACAAAAGAGCTGGTGCATTCACAACTCGAAAAACTCAGGGCATGTGGAATTGAAAATATTCTTGCATTGCGTGGCGATATTCCAGAAGGCTTTCAGATGGATCATCTGGATTACAAATTTGCCAGTGACCTTTCTAAAGAAATCAAAGAATTCGGCGGTTTTTGTATTGGCGGAGCGTGTTATCCTGAAGGTCATCCTGATTCTGCAAACCAGAACGAAGACATTGATAATCTCAAAAAGAAAATTGATGCAGGCTGCGAATTCCTTACAACACAGATGTTTTTTGATAATAATCTTCTATATAATTATCTCTATAAGCTGCGTGTGCACAACATTAATGTTCCTGTAATTCCTGGAATCATGCCGGTAACAAATGGAAATCAGATTTCCCGTATTTGCAAACTTTCAGGTTCACTTTTGCCAGTACGGTTCCGTGCAATTACAGACAGGTTCGGTGATGACAAAGATGCCATGACTCAGGCAGGAATTGCATATGCAACTGACCAGATCATTGACCTTTTTGCAAACGGAATCAATCATGTACATGTTTATTCAATGAACAAACCGGAAGTTGCAAGAAAAATCCTTGAAAATCTTTCCAGCATCATAAAATAAAATGACACATTCCTCTGTTTTCATAGACCGTGCAGACTGGAAGGAACTTGTTCCAGATTATGATGAAGTTTACCGTTATATGGGCTACCATTTTAAAGACAGACAGAATGATCAGGACGGGCTGCGGCCGGTGGTTTATGAAGTAGTGGAGCAATTTCAAAAAATCATCGTTCCACAAAGTGTTTATGTTTCTTATCCGCTTGAAATGGAAAATGAAACTTTGCATTTTGAAAAACAGGAAATAAAAAGCAGGTTCCTTTCAAAACATCTGGAAGGATGCCATGCTGTTTTTCTTTTTGCTGCAACAATCGGACCAAAGGTTGACCGCGAAATACAGCGGTGCCAGAAAATTGATGCTGCCAGGTCTGTAGTCATGCAGGCTGCAGGTGCAATGTTCATTGAACAATATTGTGAAAATCTCTGCAGAAAATTCAAGGGATTTGCAGAAGAAGAAAACTCGGTTATAAAAAACAGATTCAGTCCGGGCTATGGAGATGTGAGTCTTGAAGTACAGAAAATATTTTTTTCACTTTTAGGCTGCAGGAAAATCGGACTTACATTAATGGATTCTCTGGTAATGGCACCGGAAAAATCCGTAACAGCTTTTGTGGGAGTAAAGCACAATGCGTGATATTAAAAAGTATTTGGGCAAGCAGGTTTTGTTTTTTGATGGTGGTACAGGTTCAGTGCTGCAGAGCTGGGGGCTTCAGCCTGGTGAACTTCCGGAAAACTGGAACATAGAGCATAAAGAAAAAATCGTTGAATTGAATTACCTTTATTACAAAGCCGGTTCAAATATTGTCAACACAAATACTTTTGGTGCTTTTGAAACAAAGTTTACAGGCATCCAGACTTATACCCTTGAAAATATTATTTCTTCTGCAATTGAAAATGCAAACGAAGCTAGAAGAAAAATTGAACAGGAAAATGATGAACCAAGATTCATTGCGTTTGATATCGGCTCATGTGGAAAACTTCTTGAACCTCTTGGTGACCTTTCATTTGAAAACTGCGTGCGGCTTTTTAAGAAAACATTTTCCATTGCACTTAAATATGAAATCGACTTGATTTTGATAGAGACCATGAACGATGCTTACGAAGCTAAAGCTGCAGTAATTGCTGCAAAAGAAACTATGGAAGAAGCAGGCATCCAAATTCCGCTTTTTGTTACCACAGTTTACGATCAGGAAGCAAAATCACTTACAGGTTCCAGTCCTGAAATCATGATAAGTATTTTTGAAAGCCTTGGTGTAACTGCAATTGGTATGAACTGCAGTCTTGGTCCTGAACAGATGGCTCCGATTGTTCCGCAGCTTATTGAAAATGCAAGCATTCCTGTAATGGTAAAGCCGAATGCCGGGCTTCCGAGAAGTGAAAACGGTAAAACTGTTTATGATGTCAGTGCAGAAAAATTTGCAGAAATTGTTTCGGGGTTTGCAGGACAGGGGGCGTTGATTCTCGGCGGATGTTGCGGAACTACACCGGAACACATCCGGCTTCTTGTTGAGCGTGTAAGGAAAATGGAAGCAGAGAAAAAAATAATTCCTTCACTTCCAGAAGACAAAAATATTTCTTCCATTACATCGGGTTCTAAAATCGTAAGATTCGGAAAAGCTCCTGTCCTCATAGGTGAACGGATTAATCCGACGGGAAAAAAGAAATTTAAAGAGGCTTTAAGGCAGAATGACATTCCGTATATTTTAAATGAAGGAATCACACAGGAAGAAAAAGGCGCACAGGTACTGGATGTAAATGTGGGACTCCCTGAAATTGACGAAGTTGCAATGATGGAGCGTGTTGTTAAGGAACTTCAAAGCGTTACGGAACTTCCGCTCCAGATTGATACTTCGGATCCTGTTGCAATGGAAAAAGCCCTGCGCCTTTATAACGGAAAGCCTCTCATAAATTCTGTCAACGGAAAGCAGGAAGTGATGAATGCAATTTTTCCGCTGGTAAAGAAATACGGTGGCGTTGTTGTTGCCCTGACAATTGATGAGTCAGGAATTCCCGAAACTGCGGAAGGAAGGATTGCGATTGTAGAAAAACTTTATGCCCGTGCAAAAGATTTTGGAATTGCAGAAAAGAACATTATCATTGATCCTCTGGCAATGGCCATCAGTTCCGATGATAAGGCGGCGCTTGCAACATTGCAGACAGTAAAGTATGTCAAAGATGTAAAGCACGGAAACACTATCCTTGGTGTTTCAAATGTTTCTTTCGGATTGCCGCTCAGGGAAATTGTTACGGCCACATTCTTTACAATGGCAATGCAGAACGGCCTCAGCGCCGCCATCATGAATCCGAACGCAAAAGAAATGATGAAAGCCTGGACATGTTTCTGCACATTAAGCGGATACGATGCCCAGTGTCTGAACTACATTGATTATGCCACAAAGCTCACGGAAGAACAGAAATCCGCAACTCAGGCAATGGCACAGGCAGCCGCAAATGCAGTTATGGCAGCTGCTTCCGGAACGAACTTAACTCCGGCAGGTTC
>JAZLGS010000079.1:0-22551 GCA_045616425.1 Treponema sp. | reverse complement strand
GCTTGCTCCTGCCGTCGGACCGGAGTCCAGTTTTCTGGGGCAAAGATATTGCCGCTTACAGTGTAATTCGGAACATAGTCCGGTGCCTCGCCAGTCCACATGGCAGGATCAGATGCATATTGGAGCTTAAAACTTTCCAGCAAAATTGATGGATAAACTTCCGCAGGAGTCTTTGCGACGCTATCTGTAAATCGTTTTCCTGTGACTGGATTGGTCTGGGCTACATCCAGATTTGAAGTTGTACTGCATGGATTTATTTTCTCTGTTCAACATATCTCCCAAAATCTCCAGATATACACTCATAACCAAACATCATTTTTTCGACCATTGCACCCACAATAGGGCGATAATGGGAAGACTCAAAATAATATCTTTCATCTGAAGTAATTTCGTTAACGCATGAAAAATTGTAGCAATCGGTAATTTCTGAAACCTTCGAAAGGTATTCAAGGTAACCTGACTTTACGGCATTCAGATATGTTCCTGCATATAGCGGCGAAGTAAACACATAAAGCTTTATATTATTTTGGGTACAGAGTTCTACAAGCTTTCTCAAATCTTCTATAGCACCTTCATATTTACATTTGTAATAAGCAGGTCCAGAACAGTCAAAGCGTGACATGTCAGGAGTTTCATTTAATGAAAAATCTGATGAACCGTCGTAAGCATAAAATTCCGAATTGTCACTCTTGTCTTTCAGAACTTCCTTGCCGATTTTAAAAAGTCCGTCAAAGTTCACAAGATATTTCCCGTAATAGGAAAGTGGATTCCTTTCAAACTCTTGATATGACATTCTGAGTAATTCTTTTTTATGTTCCGCAGGATTTTTGCTGCAACTGATATCATCAATACCAACAATGACCATTTTTACTTTTACATTGTTTTTCAAAAATGTTTTAAGGCTTTCATAATGCTCATCCGGAATTCCTTCAGAATAAGTCATGTTATACCAATTAAGCTTTTCACCATTATAATTTTCTGGTAAAAAATCCAAAGGAAGATTTCCGACTCTTGAAGACCCGAAAATAAATGCATTAAATTTTTCAGGATTTTTTATAATATATCTTGTCTTGATAAAATTTTTATTTGGTTCAGCGGAGGTGTGCCGGATATTGTTCCAATGAAATACATTGAATACATCTACATAAGCAACTATGCTAAACAGAAAATGTACCGGAAATGCAAGGATAAAAAGTCTGATAAAGAATTTTTTCATCATAACTCCTCTTAAAAATTATTATAAATGAAGTTTGACGAAAGCTCACCCTGCATGCAGTTGAACAGGATGAAAAAAACAAATGAAAAATAGAGAATCCATCGTAGAAGAACATGCATTTCTTCAAGTCTTTTTAAGCCGGATTTTTTTTCACAGAAAATTTCAAGAATAATAAAAAGAATAATGGTAAGACATTTTTTTGCCATAGGCATCAGACCATGAACGGATTCCACAAGGACAAAATGAGTCTTTATCGTTTCAAGAAGGCTATACGCATGTACCCCCCCATAAATTCTGCTCGTAATTCCCATGCTATAAAAACTATCTTTCTACAAATTATCATAGCATCCGACAGTGATTCCGCCCTGAAAAAAATCCATGAAAAACTTACAAGGGTGAATGTTATAAATATCTTTATCAAAACCGGTGTTTTTTTAACGATTTCAGACTTTCTTGTAAGACGCTCCACACATTGGAACGAGCCATGGAGCATGCCCCATATGACAAAAGTCCAAGAAGCCCCATGCCAGAAACCACTTACAATGAATGTAATCATAAGATTTAGATAAATTCTTGGAAGGGCTACCCTGCTTCCACCGCATGGAATATAAATATAATCTTTAAGCCATGTGCTTAAGCTTATGTGCCACCGGTGCCAGAAATCGCTTACAGAAGAAGCGAGGTATGGTTTGTTGAAATTCAATCCTAAGTCAAAGCCTAGAAACTTTCCTACACCAATTGCCATATCACTGTAGCCGGAGAAATCACAGTACAGCTGGAAAGAATAAAATAATGTTGCAAGAAGAAAAGCGCAACCTGAGTGCGCTGTTGAGGAATATACATAATTTACATAAACGGCAAGCGAATCTGCTATATAAAGCTTTTTGAAAAGCCCCCATGCAAAAAGTTTCATTCCGTCAGTTGCATTCTTATAATCAAATTTTGTAAATGTCTTAAACTGAGGAATTATTTTTTCAGGCCGCTGAATAGGTCCGCTTGAAATTACAGGAAAGAAAATTACGTAAAGAAAAACCGTAACCGGATTTTTTTCTGCCTCAATTCTTCCCTTATGACAATCAACAATATAGCTGATACTCTGAAAAGTAAAAAAAGAAATTCCAAGTGGAAGAAACAGGTTGAATCTATGAGATGTGAATGGAGAAATAATAAAGTCAGTATATTTGAAGATCAAAAGCGGAAGGAGAGACATTACGACACAAATGATAGACACTATTTTCTTTTTTGAAAGCAAGCCGGAAACATATGTCATAATTGAAACATAAAATAAAACAGGTAAAAACCTTAAGTCTGCAAATGCATAAAAAAATACACTTGATGCAAGAAGAATAATCTGGGAAATGACATTGTTTTTTACCTGAAAGAAAAATTTCTGGGAGACAAAAAATAAAACTGCCACAATTGTAAAGAATATTCCAAAATTAATGGAAATAAAATTCATTCTGTTCTCCCAATATTTTTTTTGCTGCAGCATATTCAACCTGTGAAAATGTTTCATCCGGCATGACTTTCTGGAATTTTTTTATCCCTGTAACGGTTAGGAATTCTTTTACCTTCCACTTTAAGAGTTCCTTACCATGAATGCTGTACATTTTGGGAATGTTTTTCCCAAAAGTCATTTTATATAAAGCATGGTATAACTTTCTGAATGCAAGTCTGTAATCTGCATGCCACGGCTTACATCCACCTGTAAAATGCACGATGCAGGGGTTGTTTACGGCAGTTTCGATTTCACTTTTGTATTTGATGGAAATTTTTGATTTTGAAAAGTCCTTAAGGTGGTAAAAAAAGCTTATAATACAGTTGTTTCGGAAATCAGTCCAAAGCACATGTCCGTTCAAAGTTTTATTCAATGCATCCTGATCAGAAAAATCACATTTTTCAGGATATTTCGTAATAAAATCCATAGCTTTCTCTGTAATCTGATTCTGACGCCAATATTTCAGATTTATAAGCAATACACCGGCATTAAAATAACCGTTCTCAAAAGGATACTCAAGTCGGTTGTAGCACGTAACATCATCATTATAAAAATCACGGCCAGCACTGACTGCATAACCCTCAAGTTCCTGATTATAAAATGACGAAAGACTGTCCAGACATAAAAGATCCCCATCTATGTAAAGGATTTTTTCAACTTCATCCGGAAGAATCTCCGGGAGAAGAAGCCTGTAATATGTAGCAATAGAAATGTGTGCCATTGTAGGAAGCTTTGAAAAAACAGCAGCATTTATGGAAAGAAATACGGCATCTGCTTTTACATCTGGTGATTTTGAAAGAATGCCTTTTACAATATTCTTTTCGTTATCCATAAAATCTGCAGAGATGATATAAAATTTAAGGTCTTCAGTTTTATTAGAGAGAATGACAGAATTAATTGCAACACAAAGAGGTTCAACATATTTACTGTCTGCACAAAATGCTATGTTCATTATGTAGTGTAACTCCTAAATTTTTCCTGCCATGCGTAATATTCCATAAGGACACAAAGCCTTCAATACAGATTTTACAACGGATGGAAACGTTTTTTTCTGTTCAGTATAAAAACCATATTTTTTCCGTATTATCATCGTTTCCTTTTCCCTTATTTCAGTCATATTGGCACTGACGCCATCCATGTCATATCCACAGATCAATTTATGGATATACTGGAAATCAACATTATTTTTATAAAGTTTGGATAAAAAATCATAGTCAGCACAAATCCTGAAAGACTCATCATACATTCCAAAGCGGTCATGAAGTGCCCGTGGAATGAAAACAGACTGATGACAAAGTCCTACTCCTTCCAGACATGTATGAACTGGAGAATAAACCTTCCCGGTATACTTACCATTGATACAGTTCTCCATTCCGCCGTAGAGGACTGCCTCTGGGAAAGTTTTATGAATTTCTTTCAGGCCGCATAATGAATATGGAATGAGGCAGTCACCGGAATTCATTATATTGATCAGAGTGCCTCTGGAATTCATGATTCCCTTATTCATGGCATTATAAATTCCCTTGTCAGGTTCACTTATCCAATAAGCAATGTATTTTTTTCCTGCATCGGTTACGGCAGCCTGTTCTATGATTTCTTTACTGTCATCGGTACTGGCACCGTCAATAATTATATATTCAACCTCGCCGGCTTCAAAGCCCTCAAATGTCGTAAAGACTGAATCGATTGTTTTTTTAAGTCCGTCCGCATTATTGCGGTTGATTGTTATTACAGATAAAAATGGAGTAGAATTTTCTTTCATATTTAATATACGCTGAGAAAGTGTATCATTATTGATTCATTTTTTCAATTTCAAGACTGAACAAAATAATTGCAATGTGTTATAGTTCTTTTCATGCTAATCTTTAATGTCGCAGGACGGCTTGGTAACCAGCTTTTTGAATATGCTTATGTCCAGAGCATACGTAAACATCTTGAACCTGTGTGGCTTCTGGGGTTTGATGACCTTTACAGGATTTTTGACGTAAGGGATTTTAATTTCAATTCAAAAGCTGATACGGAATTCAAAGCCTGGTTCACAAGAAAAACGGGGAGGCTTTTCATAAAGCTCCGCAATACGCGCCTTATAAGTTTTGTAAAGGAAATTACTGAAACCCGGCTCGGGGAATTAAGATGCCAGAAAGGGGTACTTCCTGTAAATTTTATTGAAGGTTATTTCCAGACTGACAGATACATTACTGATGATTTCTTCAATTCTATTTCCTTCAAAAAAAAATATACGGATGAGGCTGAAAAAATTCTTGCAGGTTTTCCTGAAAATAAAAAAATATGTTTCATTCATGTCAGGCACGGAGATTATGAAGAAGACATGCGTCTGCCGGATTCCTTTTACCTGAATGCATTAAAGAAATTTGATCTGGAAAATACATTCTTTTATATTGCAGGCGACGACCCGTCATGGGCAGAAAAAACTTTATCTTTCCTGCCTCACAAAGCAGTTTCAAGAAACTCCATGGCCGCTGACCTTTACATAATGGCACACTGCAAGGGCGGTATAATTTCAAACAGCACTTTTGCCTGGTGGGGTGCCGTAATGGCGCAGCACAATGCCGGAAAAGAAAAAATTGAAATCCATGCCCCGGAATACTGGATCGGCTGGAAAAAAAAGCAGTGGATCCCAACCCCGCTTATAAAGACCGGCAGTTTCATTTACGAAAGCATTTAGGACATCCCCAAAAAAACTACTATTTCGAGATGCTGGCGTTTTTTTCTTGAAATAACAAGGTTAAAAACACCGCATTTTTCAAAGACTATTTCTTTATCAGCGGCCTGATTTTTTCCCAGCAGATAATGAATTTCACTACATTCTTGATGTGGAGCATTACATAATGGAAAAAGACTTTTACGCTTTTCTGCGGCATGTAATTTTCAACAGGGGCAAGAAGGAATTCTTTGATTGCAGGAATGGAACTGCACCATTTTTCATAGCCAGTGGCAGCACGTTCCTTTGACTTTTCCTGCAGTTCCTTGAATCTGGCAATGGAAATGTTTTCTGATGGAAAACGGTCATAGTCAAAAAGTATGCCGTCAACGCCATCTGTAATGTATTCATTCATAGTCGGCGCATCATATGCCGCCACAACACAGCCATATGCAATGGCTTCTATAAAACTTAAACCGATTCCTTCGCTGATTCTCGGAGCAAAATATAAATCCATAGTCTCAAGAATCCTTGTCATTTCATTCTTATCCTGAAACCACGAAGTAAATTTCATATTGTATCTTTCAGCATCTTCTTGGGACGGACGTTCAATTCCATCCTTGTTGAAAGTCAGCCCGGTGTGGAAATGTATTTTAGCCAGGGGGAGTTTTTCACATACTTTTGAAATGGTCTTCCATGTCAGGTTAAGGTTTCTTTCCCAGAAGAATCCGTTCAAAAAATCTCCTGAATTTCTGTCAACGGAAGTAGGCTTTATGTAATACTGGCTGTAAAGGCAGTCAAAACCATCTGAATGGAGCATGTCATACAAGGTCTTTGAAAAACAGAATACCTTGTATTTCTTATACTGGCGCCACCATTCAAGTTCATGGGGACAGGCATCAAACATAGGACACATGACCACACTTTTTGCCTGCCAGTGGTCAATTTCCTGCGGTGGAAAAAGCCGCTGCCACAATATCACGCAGTCTGCCTTTAGTCCTGCAATCCTGGTCTCTTCTGTAGTTATTATAACTTCGTCAAAAGCTTCTTTTATTATGTCAATAAAAAACTGTGATGACCGGGTATTTTTCTGATGGAATGATTCATCTACAAATACAGCCCTCATATGCGCCTCCATGAATCCGGCATTATCCTGTCTCTTGCTGTGTCTCCGTCATTTGTCCAATGTTCAGGGCATATCACGGAACCGTTCTTATTAAGGTATGCTCCCCACCAGCTGAATGTGGAATTTGCAATGATGTTGTGACGGCAACGGCTCATAAGGAAAAGGTCAAAGCCGTCATCACCTGCAAACTGTCCTTCGGCCTCATCGGAACAAAAAACAAAACTGCCGTTTTCATCTTTTGGATTGAATCCGGCCCCGGAAATTACCTCTTTTGCATAAGTCCTGTCATTGGTAAAAATAAAGAAAACCGCATCATTCTGTGCATCCAATACCTTTGAGACAGCCTTAAGGTAGTAATCCTTTGTACATATTCCCATAAAGCTTCCGGCTTTTTCAGGATCCAGATAATCTCCTCCCCTTATATGGATTGACACTGAATTACTTTCCGCAATCTTCTTAAAAAGAGTGCTCTGTTCATATTCATCCTGCCGACGGAATTTAAAATCCGTACAGTCTGCAAAACGTATTTCCTGAAAAAAACCGATTTTATAATTATGGAATAAATATTTTCCAAAAGCTTTCAGCAGGAAAATTTTCAGTTTTCCACATTTTCTTTCCGTAAGGAAAAGCTTTTCATCTTCCCCCAGATCCATTACATCCAGAATGTCAGTATTTCCGTCATCCGCATCAATAAAGCGGATTTTTTTTCCCTGTGCAATAAGGTGCTTGCCGTAGGCATATTGAAAGAGCCTGTTGCAAAGTCCTGCAAAAATCTTGATATATGTCGTCATAAAATCAAACTACCGCCTCATGAGCCTTTTTATTTTTTCCTTGAATGATTTTGGGAAAAGGCACTTTATTTCATACATCAGGTTGAAATTCTTGCGCCACAGGAAACGTTTGTTCTTTCCATATTCCTTTCTGTTTATTTCCATCCTGTCAGGAAATTCCGTAATCCTATGGTCGATGGAATCTGTTATCACCTGCCATTTATTGTCTCCGCAGTTTGTACCGCTGTCATCAAACCCTATGTTCCGTACCAGGCTGCGGCCGGGGGCAAGGCACAGGCCATTCCTGAGGAAAATCGTTGCGTACCAGAATACAGCCCATGTGTTCATTTTCCCGTTGGCATTTGATTCTATCATTCCGTACTGGATTTTATCCGTTCCATCAGAATTAAAATGATATATCATGTCTTTTGTAAACTGTTTAAGCAATTCTTCCGGTTCTTTCTTGAAATACTGCCATCTGTCTGCCCATGTAGCCCAGCCCCAGCAATCCATTTTCGGATAAAGGAATGAGTCTGAATCCTTTTCATGCTTTACCGGATCACGCCAGCCGGTGATATGCCATACTTTTTTTTCGTTTTCATATCTGTCCAGTGCAGCATTCATGTATTCAAGGAAATATCTTCCGGTAACTATGTCATCTTCAAGAATTATGGCCGTCCCATGTTTATTTATGATTTCTGTGACACCCGTAATTATTGAAGTACCAAGTCCCTTATTAACATCCGATTCAATTATGGTGACGTTTCCGCACCACTGTTCATTCCTGATGACTTTCCTTGTTTCAGCTATTTTGTCCAGCTGTTCACGGGATGCACCTGCTTTAGGTCCGTCTGCAAATATATAAAGTTCAGTCTTGTCAGAAAGCGTATTCTCTTTCAAAGCCCTGAGGGTCTTAAGGGTGTGGTCTGCCCTGTTGAAAACAAAAAGTATTACTGGTGCCAAGATTATCTATTTCTCCTCACGGACTACATATACAGGGCGCTGTTTTACTTCAATATACGTTTTTGCCATATACTGACCAAGGATGCCGGTACACAAAAGCACATTACCATTACAAAACAATATGATGCATGCAAGGGATGGCCATCCTGCAACAGGATCCCCAAAGAGGATTTTACGGATTATAAGGAAAACTATAAGGCCAATGGCCACAAGGAACATGAGCATGCCGAAGAGACTTGCCATGGCCAGAGGTTTTGTTGAAAATGCGACTATGCCGTCAATGGAATAAAGGAAAAGTTTCCAGAAATTCCATTTTGTTTCACCGGCAACGCGTTCGCGGTTTTCATATTCAAACCATTTTGTCCTGAAGCCGACCCATGGAAAAAGGCCTTTGCTGAATCTGTTGCGTTCCTTTAATTCCAATATGGCATTTACCATTATCCTTGTCATCACCCTGAAATCCCTGGCCCCGTCTACGATTTCTACATCTGTTATTTTGCCCATAAGTTTGTAAAACATGCGGGCAAATAATGAACGTACAGGCGGTTCACCTTTTCTTGTAACACGGCGGCTTCCTGCACAGTCATATTCACCACTGAGTATGCAGTCTATCATTTCCGGAAGAAGGTCAGGCGGATCCTGCAGGTCTGCGTCCATTACTGCCACAAAATCACCGGAAGCTTTCTCAAGGCCGGCAAGCATTGCCGATTCTTTTCCAAAATTCCTTGAAAAAAGTATGTAATGCACATTTCTGTCTTTTGAAGCCAGCTCCCTTAACACATCTGAAGTCCTGTCTTTTGAACCATCATCAACAAAAATAAGTTCTGTTGATATTTTTTTATCTTTTTTAAGGACTGCCAGCGTTTTCTGAATTTCCGCATAAAAAATAGGAGCTGCAGCTTCCTCGTTATAACATGGTATGACAATGGAAAGCATTTTTGCCTTAACATTCTGTCTCATATACTACCTCTCATAAAAAGTGCCGCGCTATTTGAGCGGTATTTTCCTTTTATACATGTAGAAATGCAGGTTTTTCGTTTCCTCAATATCTTCTGAAGCTTCGTATTCCCGTATCGGATTGGTGCAGAATACATACTCATCAGCCTCAAGCTCCGGCTTAAGGGTACTCATGGTAATGAAGCTGACAGGATTTTCCTGATGATGATAATTTGCCGCTGCACTTACAGCAATTGTATACCACCTTATGTAACCGCCGCCTTCATCATACCAATAGAATCTGGTTCCAGGTTTATTCAATTCTGCAATATTCTGACATTCAGCAAAACAATGATTTTTATGGTAAATGTTTGTACCGGCCCGGTTGATTACATGATAAAGCACCGGCAGAAGGAACATCAGGCAAAGGACGGGAATGATTTTTTCCCAGATTTTTTTCTGTGTGAAAAAATTATTCAGGTCGATTATTATTGCCGGAAAACCAAAAGCAAGACAGGGAAGAAGATAATGCTCACTTGTCATCCGTAAAAGGTAATAAGCACAAAAATATGAACAGCCGGCAAGAAGCAAGGCATCAAATACAGTAAGCTGGGAGTCTGGATCTGTTTTTTTCAATGATGATATATATTTTATCACCTTGATAATGGAAAGGATTGTTATAACCATCAGGAATGCATTCTGCTTATACATCTGCAGCAATGCTTTTAACGGAGATGCCGCAAGGGAATTGGTTCCGCCACCGCCATAAAGGCCATCTGCATTTTTTAAACTGATGTTGTAATACAGGATTACATAAATGACTGCATTTATTACAAGCCCGATGCAGAAGATAAGTTCACCGGAAGATATCTTCTTACGCTTTATAAGCAGAATGGCAATTGAAAGTACAAAAAGAGAACCGAATACAGGTTCCTTAAAATAAGTTGAACATATTGCCGTAATAAGTGCACATATATAAAACCGTTTTTTTCCTGATTCAATTCCCCGGATGAGGAATACGGCCATAATTGCAATAAGCACGATAAGCGTCTTATCAGAAAAAACCAGATCCATGAATACTTTACAGAAAAGGCCGTTCATGCATATGTACCAGAAAGCTATGATGCAATATGAAAGCCTGTTGACTGTCTTAAAATATCTGGTAACGGTATATTTTATTATATGGAAGAAACATACAGAAAAAATCAAATATTCAACTGCATTTATCAGATAATATGCAACGGCATTATCAAAAAACGGTGTCAGAAGCAGGATGTTGTATTCGTAATGGCCAAAAAGCCTTCCGTGTTCAACATGAACCGGTTTTACCTGCCCAAGGCACAGGGAATTAAGGAATTCATGGTCATCACCCATGGTCCAGTTTGCATGATACATGATCAATACGGTTACTGTACAAGTCGTAATTGCACAGACTGCCAGAGCCGCTTTTCTGGCCGCTTCATCTGAACTGCAGTTAATATATGTAACAAAAAGACCACATGATATAAGCAGCGTAAGGTCAAGCCATATCATGCGGAAATTATTTACGACATCATCATTCTGGGCTTTTCCAAGTCTTTCCATCATGTTTCCCACAACCGTCAACGCTGTCTGTCTTACTGAGGGGATAAAAAATATCAATCCTGCAAGGATAAAAAACGTCATTAAAACGTTTACGGTTGTTTTCAACCTGTCTGTTTTCTGTAAAGTCTGAATATTCATAAGTCCATAATGATATAAAAGAAAATTATTGTAAAGACAGACTGAAAAATACTGATGTTTCCATATTGGTGTCCCTTGCTGTAAAAATCCGTAAGAATCAGTCCTGAATTATCCGTCCGTTTTTCTCTGTGGCTATGTCCGTAAAAAGTGTTGTTTCTTCCGCCTTCGAAGCACAGCTTCTCGGAGACTCGCTCAAAACTCACCTCGTGAGTTTTGCCGGCTGATGCCGTCGCTCCCTTATATGTTGTGTCTCCTGTCAAGAAAAAAAGCAGGAAAGATAATTCGGCATTCAGGCTAAATAATTCCGAATCCGGGCTTTTCGCAATAAATTTTCCATGAGCCATCAATCTTTTTCTGATATCGTATCATTATCCCGGCATTAAATGAAATTTGTTTTATGGGAGGATGTCTATGTTAGAAGTAAAAGGAAAATACAACGAAGCGAAGGTTTTTACAGATGTAGTCGATGAAAAATCGCTGCTGCAGATTCAGGTTTTGTGTAATCAGGAATTTACCGAAGGAAGCAGGCTCCGTCTTATGCCTGATGTCCATGCAGGAGCCGGTTGTACCATCGGAACTACCATGACTATCAGAGACAAAATTGTTCCTAATCTTGTTGGTGTTGATATTGGCTGCGGTATGGAAACCCTTATAATTCACAAAGACAGTGATGCATCAAAAAATTTTGATCCGGCAGCTTTGGACAGAATCATCAGGAAAAATATTCCTTGCGGATACGACATAAGGAAGTTTACCCACAAGTATGTTGATGAAGTTGAATGGAACAGCATAAAAGGAAAATTTACGAAGAACAGGGCAAGATTAAGTCTTGGAACGCTGGGGGGTGGAAATCATTTTATCGAAGCGGACCGTGACGAGGCCGGTAACCTTTATATTGTCGTCCATTCTGGAAGCCGCCATGCCGGTCTTGAAATTGCCGAATACTATCAGGAAATGGCATGGAAGCAGCTGAATGGCAAGACAAAAGCCGATGTAGATGCCATGATTGCAGAACTTAAGGCACAGGACAGGCAGGCAGAAATTGAAGACAAGCTGCAGGAACTGAATGCCCAGATTAAAACCAGCATCCCAAAAGATCTGGCTTATGTCGAAGGCTATCTTTTTGATGACTACATTAATGACATGAGGATCATGCAGCATTTTGCCCGTCTGAACCGTAAAGCTATGATTGACGTCATTTCCATCGGGCTTCACTTAAAGCAGGATGAAATCGTTGACCAGTTTACCACAATTCACAATTACATCGACACTGAAAATATGATTCTCCGTAAGGGAGCTGTCAGTGCGATGAAAGGGGAGAAGCTTCTGATTCCAATCAACATGCGTGATGGTTCTCTGGTATGCATTGGTAAAGGAAATGAAGACTGGAACTGTTCCGCACCTCATGGTGCAGGCCGTATCATGAGCCGGACCAAAGCAAAAAAGGAACTGAGCATGGAAGAATTTAAGGCCGAAATGTCTGGAATTTATTCGACTACAGTTTCAAAGGAAACTCTGGACGAAGCTCCCATGGCCTACAAGACTATGGATGACATTGTAGCAAACATTGGTCCCACTGCGGATATTGTAAACATCATCAAACCGATTTACAATTTTAAGGCGGCGGAATAGGGGGGGGAGCTGTAGTCCGGATGTTACAGTCCTGCTTTCCTGGTGTAGCGTTATTTGATACACCCCTGCATCATATAATAAGGGGTGTTGAAAACTGTCTTAAGTGATGACCATAAGAAACGGAGGTACAGGCTGTGAGCAAGAAAAGAATTGCAAAAATCATCATTGAAGGTGTCATTGAAAAGAAAAATGACACATATAACCAGAAATGGATTCTTGAACAGATAGAAAAACTTATTGACAATAAGAAAAATGCAGGTCTTCTGCTCTATATTGATTCTCCGGGCGGTGGAGTGTATGAATCCGATGAAGTATATGAAGCTGTTTTAAATTATAAGAAAGAAACAGGGCGGCCGGTATATGCATATTTTGCTTCTCTCGCTGCAAGTGGTGGTTATTACATCGGCTGTTCAGCTGACAAAATAATTGCTAACAGAAATACCATAACAGGCTCAATTGGTGTCATTGCAGGCAGGTTTGTGGATCTGACGGAACTGATGGGAAAACATGGAATAAAAAGTGAGACAATACATGCCGGCCGCAATAAGATTATGGGGGATTTTACTGCTCCTGCAACCGAAGAACAGCGTAAAATCATGCAGTCCATTGCGGATGAATGCTATGAACAGTTTACCCAGATTGTAAGTGAAAGAAGGAATCTTGAAATTAATAAAGTACGGGAACTTGCAGACGGCCGGATTTACAGTGCAAAGCAGGCAAAGGACGCAGGCCTTGTGGATTTGATAATGAATCAGGAACAGGCTTTTGAACTGATTTATGAAGAAGTCTTTGGTGATAAAGATTATGATTCAGAAATCCAGATACTTGAATATAAATCTAAGGGCGGACTTTTAAAGAAACTTGTAAAAGATGCTTCCTTTAAAATGGGTGAAATGCAGTCTCTGACGGAATTTGCCCTGAAGAAAACGCAGCTGCCTTTTCCTGCATATTTATGTGACATGTTTACATCATAATGTTGCAGAACTTGCAGATGAATTTTCAATTTCAGAACGAAAATGGCATACAAAGAATTAATCAAGAATTTTTCAAAAATACGCAGTTATCTCAAAGAATTTTTTGTGTACGGTTACAATTCACGGGGAAATGTAGGACGCAAGTCTGACCGTTCTTATGATGATGAAAAGCGCCGCATTCACAGCTGGCTCGGCGATTATGTGGAAGAATCACATGGACCTGACGGAAAGACAACGGCCCTCAGCATTGATGTGCGTAATGTGGGGTTCAATCCGCTTTACAGGGCGTGGAAGTCCGCCAGCTTTACCGACAAGGACATTACCCTGCATTTTATACTCATGGATATCCTTAAGGACAGGCCGGCCATACCGCTTACTGAAATTGTTTCGCTCATTTGTGATGAATATCTTTCAGGATTTGACAAACCTATGGAATTTGACGAATCCACAATCCGCAAGAAACTGGCAGAGTATGAAAAGCAGGGGCTTGTCGTCATTACAAGGAAAGGGAATAAATCCGTTTACAGCCTTTCAGAAAATTCTCCGGAACTGTTCGGGTTTTTAAGGGTAGGACCCTTAGGAGAAGGGGTAGCGGAAGACGGTAAAACCGGCTGGAGCGTGGGGAAGGCTTTCCCCTCCCAGATTCAGAAAGTATTGGATTTTTCTTCTGAGATTCTTCCCGTGGGAATTATCGGCTCCACATTGCTGGATAAAATGGAAGGGCACGAAAATTGTTTTGCCTTTAAGCATCATTACATTACGCAGGCTCTTGATTCTGAAATAATGCTGCAGCTGTTTGAGGGAATCCGGAAAAAAAGCTGGATACAGATTCATACACTGAATGAAAGGAAGAATACTAAGGAAAATCCCCGTGGGACACTTGCAAAAATTGTACCGCTTAAAATCATTTCTTCGAGCCAGACCGGGCGGCAATATGTGGTGGCGCATGTCGTAAAACGGAAAGAGCTTAAATCATTCCGGCTTGATAATATTCTGGAAGTAAAACTGCTGGATGTCTGTCCTGATTTTGACAATATCAATCGGAGGCTGAAAGAAGCGGAAAGGTTCCTTTGGGGAGCAAGTTTCGGTAATTTTAAACAGTTGGAAACGGTGGAATTTACGGTAAAATTCCGTGACGATGAAGAGTATATTTACCAGCGTCTGATGCGTGAAAAACGGTGTGGTCAGGTGGAGAGGATTTCGCAAAACGAAGCCCGGTTTTCCGCTGTCGTATGGGATGTCCATGAAATGCTTATCTGGATCCGTACATTCATCATGCGTATTACGGAACTGCATATTTCTGATAAGGAACTGGAAAAGTACTTTTGGGATGATGTTCAGAAAATGATGGACAACTACAAAGACATGATGTAAAGGAATTTTATGATTTTCAGTGAACTCTATGGAACTTACTACAACACGATGGCACGAATAATTTCAAAGGCGCTGGAAGGCAGTCTGACACAGGACGGTCTTTTCAATTGCATTATGGAAAACGCTTACTCAGAAAGTGTAGTTCCGATTACAGATGCGATTCAGGAAAAGAAGTGGCAGCTGGTAGGTTTCGACCGGAAAAAAAATCATTTCTTTTCTATACTAAAGCATAATCCGCAGATGCCTGTGACTAATCTTCAGCTGCAATATCTGAAAGCTATTCTGAATGACAAACGGGTCAGGCTTTTTGACCTGGATTTTGAGTATTATGAAATGCTTCTTAAAGACGTTGAACCGTTATGGCAGCCGGAGGATTATCAGGTTTTTGACAGTTATGGTGACCGGGATGATTTTGAGGACGTTCATTATAAAAAGCGTTTCAGAATGATTCTTGAGGCAAAGGAAAAACATCTTACTTTGGCATTTTCATTGAAAAACCGTCATGGAAAAGAATTCAGGGTGACGGGAATTCCAGATAAGATAGAATATTCAGAAAAAGATGATAAGTTCCGCGTAATTCTGGCCGGCCGCTCTGAAACGCATACAATCAATATGGGCAGGATAGTTTCCTTGTGTTTTGCGGTAGATTCCCAGAAAAAATGCTGTATGGATCTGCTTAGCCCTGATACTGATACTATTGTACTTGAACTTACTGATGAACGTAATGCATTGGAACGGGTGAGTTTGCATTTTGCCAATCTCAGGAAAAAGATAACAAAGATGGATGAAAATAAATACCGCATGGAACTGGAATTCAGCCGTGATGATGAAACCGAGATGGTAATCCGCCTGCTGCAGTTTGGACCGGTAATCAAGGTGCTGGAACCTGCTTATATCGTCGGTAGTATAGTAAAACGGCTGGGAATGCAGCTGCGGTTGATGAAATAGTCTTTATCACTGATGTTACAGACATAGCTAAAAAAAAAGTTATTTTTGCGACACAGACTAATTAATATTTGATTTCTTACCGATTATGAAATAGAATTATAGTAGTTCCGTTCAAAAATTTAATCATTTGGGGTGTCTGTTTTGCATTTGTCACTGAAAAATAAAATAATCCTTCTTGTACTTTCCATTACTGTTACCGTTCTTACTGTTCAGGGGGTAATTACAATTGAACATTCGCTGGCTGCATTAAGGACTTCCGTAAATTCGCAGCTTTTAAACATAAGCAGCGATGTTGCAAATCAGATAAAGGCTTATAACGAAAAGCAGCTGACTATCCTGCGCACGCTTTCGTATTTTGAAACTGTCTGCGGTGATGATGTTGAACAAAGTGTAAAATCTGAATATCTTACAAGAGAAGCTAAAAAACTTGGTGGCAAATACGAGAACATCGGGTATGCCAATGAAAAAGGGCTTTCAATAACTGCGGATGGACGTACTGTTGATCTTTCGCAGCGTGATTATGTAAAGAGGGCACTGAATGGTGAAGAAGTTATAGTTGATCCTTTCTATTCAGAAGTTACAAAGTCGATTCTTTCCATTTACGCTGTTCCTGTACGGAATAACAATGGAAAAATCATAGGTGCGCTCCAGATGAATCTTAATGGAAATGCAATCCTTGATATGTGTGATTCTATTGATCTTGGTGGCGGAATGCATCCGGCTGTAATCAATACAAAGACTGGCACTACTGTCGGTAATTCCAATCAGACTACGGAAGGGAACAATGTTTCAGATCTGGATATAGAGTCTGAATTGGGAAAGACCATCATGCGGGTTGCCTCCGGAGAAACTGGCTGTTCTGTCTTTACTGATCCGTTTACGCATCAGAAAAATACTTCTGCATTCAGACCTGTTCCTGATTGTGACTGGGCAGTCTTCTGTGTTGCACCATACAATCTTTTCTTTGGAGTAATAATGAGAATGCGGATTATCATGGGATTGATAATCGTTTTTTCAGTCATCTTTACGATAATTTCTACAAGCATACTTATATCTGTTCTCATCAAGCCATTGATTGGCGTTACGGATGTCCTCAGGGGAATTTCTGAAGGAAATGGTGACCTTACGGTGCGTCTTGCAGTAAAAGGAAATGATGAAATTGCTAAGCTTTCGGATTATTTTAATAAAACAATGACGAAGATTCTTGATGTTGTTGTAAAAATAAAGGAAATCGCGATTCAAGTTCAGTCTGGCAGCCAGCAGATAAATTCTGCAAGCCAGTCCATTGCTACCGGTGCAAGTGAACAGGCTGCTGCTGTAGAAGAAATTTCTGCAACAATTGAAGAAATTACGTCAAATATCCAGCAGACTGCAAATAATACAAAACGCACCGAATCTGTTGCAAATGAAACTTCTGAACAAAGCAGGGCAGGTGGTGTGGCTGTAAATAATTCTGTTGAAGCTGTAAAACAGATTGCAGAAAAAATCCAGGTAATTGACGATATAGCAAGCCAGACAAATATGCTGGCGCTGAATGCTGCAATTGAAGCGGCCCGTGCAGGTGTTGCAGGAAAAGGATTTGCTGTGGTTGCCAGTGAGGTACGCAAACTTGCTGAACGGTGTCTTGAGAGCAGTTCGAAAATTGCTGAACTGTCACAGCACACAATTGAACAAACGGAAGAAGCTGGTACTTTAATCAATGCAGTCGTTCCAAATGTAGGAAAGACAACTGATTTAATCCAACAGATTGCAGGCGCCTGCGAAGAACAGTATCAAGGTGCAAGTCAGGTCAGGTCAGCAGTCATGCAGCTTGATTCTGTGGTCCAGAGAAATGCAGCTGCAGCGGAAGAACTTGCTTCTATGAGCGAAGAATTTACTGTGCAGTCAGATTCCCTTGTAGAAGTGCTTTCAATATTCAAGACTGAGTAGCATGCTGGCAGCCGTGGCACAGTACAGTACAAGATAAAAGTTTGTCGGCTGCCAAAAAGTGGAAGATTTCGACTGCATATGATGTTCATGTTACGGTTGTAACAGGTCTTCTGTAAGGGTGTAAACTCTGGTAGACAGAATCCTTCTTATACCTAGTAATGTGTATAGTATACATAAGTGCGTGATGAAAATTTTTTGCTGTGTCCGTAAAAAGTGTTGCTAAAAATTTGCATTACCGTGGAAAATGCGCCATCGTGTAGAACACGCTAAAACCTTCCGTCTTCGAAGCTCAGCTTCCTAGAGTAAAGAACATCGATATCCCGAGATTCGTCATTAATCAGCAGCATTATAGCTGGACATAGCCATTTTATTAATTCCAGTTAAAATTAAATTTTTCCCAAAACATATTAGTTTTCAGATTTGCGTCCATATAAATGACCATGAAAAGAAAATAAATTTATCTTTATAAAAAATTTTTTACATATTGACGCACTTTTTTGAATATCATTCCCGAAAGGAATCATTATAAAAAACGGCTGGCAAGGCATTCATGCCTCCGTTTGTTTAAGGCACTTTGTTTTGTAATGTGCAATGATGTACGTTGTATGTTTCCATTATCGCAAAGTCCAAAAAAAATCCTGCAAACCGGTTTTATCGACCGAAATGCAGGATTTTAGTTTTAAAAGACTTTTCAGTTTCTGATATAAGCTGTCAGCAATTCCAGGAAAACACTGAAACCAACGGAAACCAAAAAATTCTTTTTAGTAATGTCTTATACTTTGAACAAATCAATCTGCGAACCAATCTTTGTAATTGATCCCTGAACTTGCTCGGACATGTTTCCAAGTTCTCTGTCGGTTTCACTGATTTTTTCAGATGATGCAGCAATTTCCTTCATGCTGCTCTGCATTTCCTGAGTAATATCCTGCAGCTTTTTTACCTCATTCTGAATTATCTGATTCTTTTGAGCCATATTCTTAGAAGCAGCATTTACTTCACCAGTACTTTCATTCATTGATCGCAGGGATTCGCTAATCTGCTTTGAACCTTCAGTCTGCTCTTCCATTGCGGATTTAATCTGAATGACAAGCTGGTCAGTTTCCTTAATCTTGTTTGACACTTCTGAGAAAGCCTGGCTTGATTCCGCAGAAGCTGCGACAACTTCTGAAATAGAATTCTTGATTTTCTTAAGCTGGTCACCAATTGTCTTTGACTGGGCGGCAGATGTTTCCGAAAGTTTTCTGATTTCATCAGCTACAACAGAGAAACCTTTTCCAGCATCACCGGCGTGGGCTGCCTCAATAGCCGCATTCATGGCAAGAAGGTTTGTCTGTGCGGCAATAGAAGAAATGGCATGGTTTGCTTCCTGAAGCATCTGAGACTGTTCTTCAATCTGCTGAATCCTTTCATTTACAGACTGTTGCTTTGTAAAGCCAAGTTCTGCATTGTTAGTCAGGTCATTGAAAGAAACTGCCATTTTCTCTACAGATGTGTTGACAGAAGAAATATTTCCAATCATCTGCTCTACTGCGCTGGCAGCCTGTGCCACATTTTCAGACTGGTTTTCAATCATACTGTCTAAAACGGAAATGTTGCCTGTAACTTCATCAACAGCTGTTGCCGTCTGCTGTACACTGTTACTTGAATTGATAATCTGGTCATGGATGCTTGTAATTCCGGTACTGATTTCTGTAATTGCCGTTGATGTTTCGTCAATTGCTGAAATTAAATCTGAACCTGTACCATTCAGTTCGTCCTTTGAATTTTTGACCTCTGAAATAATCTGCTGAAGTTTGTCGCAGAAAGCGTCAAACTGGATTACAAGGAAACCGATTTCGTCACGGATGAAAAGTTTGCAACGCTTTGTAAGGTCAGCTTCTCCTGTTGCCATTTCTTCAAGTGATTTTGTGACATTATTGATACGCCACATAAGCCAGCGTACGAATGCTCCAACTGAAATTACAAGTACGATAATGAGGATGACGGCAACCGGAGCTACAATTTTCATTGTAGTCAGCTTTGTTGCCTCAATTGCCTCAAGTGTCTTTGCAACAAAAAGCATACCTGTGACTGTTCCGTCTTCCGAAACGAGAGGTTCATATGAAGATACATACTTGGTGCCGTTGATTTTTACTTCTCCAATGAAGTTCTTTCCATTCTTAAGGACTGTCGAAATTACTTCCGGATTGTCGATTTTTGTTCCGGTCATTTTCTTACCGTTTTTATCAACAAGCGTTGTATCAATACGGAGGTCATCTTTAAAAACTGTTGATTCAAGGTCATAGCCGTCTTTAGCTTCTGCAGCCAAAAGTCCGTTATCCAGGGCATAACCGCATACAACTGTACCGACCAGCCTGTTTTCATATGTAATCGGATTTGCTGCAATAATTGCATATGTCTGATTACCGATTCCTTCATAACTCCATGTACTTTGTCCGCGGATGGCTTTTGAAACTGCTGAACAGCCGGTAATGTTTCCAGAAACTCCAGAACCTTTGAGTATAGTACCCTTTGCATCTGTAATGGCATAAAAATCAAGGTCAAGGTTTTTCAGGATTCCATCAGCCAGCGGACCGATTGAACCGTCATCACTGTAAATGGCCTCTGAAATCTCAGGATTGACAGACAAAAGATATGAATACTGGGAAAGCTGAAGCCGCCAGTCTTCAATAATCTTGATAACACCGACGCCATTAATCTCAATCCGTTCTTTTTCATGATTCAAAAGTTTACTGTCAAATACATTTATTGAAAGAAAGAAAATTACAAGACAGGATATAAGGACTGAGCCACCAAGAATACCCATAAGCTTTGTCTGAATCTGTATGTCCTTTTTGTAATTTGTAGCAAATCTGTCCAATTCCTTTTTTGCCATCTGATCCCCCGAAAATAAAGATACTTCGTCCATTTTACACCATAATTACCGGCTTAACAATTAAATTATGTGTAAATCCGTGTAAACAGTCTAATTTTTTGATTTTAACATATAAAATTATGTTATAATTATTAAAAAGTTATAATCTCATTTTTTAGAGCTGACTACAGGTTTTCTGGAGATTCATGCATTCCTTTAATCTTTTCAATCCTTCCTTGAATCGTTCATAATCATGTTCAGAAATCAGCGAAACCCTGAGTGCCTTTGGGATTGCCGTATTTCCCACGATAAAACGGTCGGCTGCATATAACTGGACATCATGCAGAAACATTTCTTTTTCAAATTCTGATGCACTCCTCGTATCCGTTGCCCGGAGCTTTATCCAGCGTATGGGACTGTAAATGTTTTCTGTCACACAGCCCTCCCCTTCCAGTTCCTTGAAAAGCCTTTTGAAAAATCTGCCACGTTGCATCAGTTCTTCTATCCGCTGTTTCCTTATTTCATCAAATTTTCCGGAATTTACCAGTCTCGTAAACAGCTGCATCATAAGTGCCGGCGGAGTAATTTCCATTGCGTACAAAGTCATTGAAACCTGGGGATAATATCTTTCAGGTACATGAAGAACTGCAAGCCGTAATCCCGGTGACATGATTTTTGAAACGCTTGCTATCAGAATTCCATTCTGTGGACAGAATGAAGACACCGGCGGCAAAGGATCTGGCTGGAATAATGTATAAATTGCATCTTCTATACAGACTTTATCGTTTTCCTTACAGAAGCCGGCAATCATTTTTCTGGTTTCCAGATCCATAAACTCATTTGAAGGATTGTTGAAATCAGGAATGAAATAAAAACCTTTGACATTGTAATTTTTATTTACATATTCCATAGCGGCTCTTGTAATTTTCCCATTTTCAGAAGCGAGCGGAACAACCTGAATGCCTAGGATTTTTGCGGCAATTTTCAATCCGGGATAAATTAATTCCGTAGTTGCAATCTTGTCACCTTCTTTAAAAAGTGAGGCCAGGACTGAAAATATTCCGTTCTGACTTCCTGCAGAAAACAGGATGTTTTCCTTTGAGGATTCAAGATGCATGTAATCAAGCCATTTTTTTGCTGCATTAATCTGCAATTCATCATAGTCCACGCTTGCGTACTGGAGAAGCTTAAAGAAATCCGGTTCCCGGGTCATTGCCTTAAGGTAATCCGTTGCTATTTCGCTTATGTCAGGGTTTGGCAGGATGGGCCCCATTTCAATCACTTTTGATTGCGTATCATGAAAGACAAGCATTCCCTGCACTGCCGCGTCCGAAGAAACGAATGTACCGCTTCCAATGACGCTGCACAAAAGCCCTCTTTGTTCACATAACTTAAAGGCTCTCGTAACTGTGCTCAGGTTTATGTCCAGAAAGTCTGCCAGTTCCCTTTGAGGAGGAAGTTTTGTTCCCGGCGTCAGAAGCCCGTTTAGAATGTCATGTTTCAGAAGATCTGCAAGATAAATATAGATTGGTACTTTACTGTTTATGTCCAGAACTGGTTTCCAGCTCATTGGATAATTTTCAAAAGAATTTACAGGCATGCCACACCACCGGTAAAAATTGTCTTGCATACAATTTTAGCATTGTATGCTTTTTGTATCAATGGTACTGTATGTGATGTAAATGTTGTGTCCATAAAAAGCATCACCGGCTTGAATGTCGAGTTTTGAAGTTTTTGTCATCCTGAATTTATTTCAGGGGCTGCATGACAGAATGAACCGCATTTTTATAAGGCTATGTCCGGCTGTAGTGTTGCTGAGTGATAACGAATTTCGAGATATTGATGTTCTGATAGAAGCACTTCTACTCTATGCTGATGAAGGCTATGTAGAATTAATGGTGAAATTAATTGCATAATTGTGAAAAAAAAGTGGGACGCAGGGAAAAA
>JAZLGS010000078.1:0-40834 GCA_045616425.1 Treponema sp. | reverse complement strand
GAAGCTCACAAAGGTTACCGTGAATTCGTTGCAATTGCAGGTAAATGTTGGCCAGCATTCCAGACACAGTTTGGATTCGTACCTTGCTATGTAAACTCTCGTCTTACAGCAAAAGGTATTCCAGTATCTTGTGAAGTAGATATCTACGGATGTCTCTCTGAATTCATTGGTACAGTTGTTTCTGATGATACAGTTACACTCCTCGACATCAACAACACAGTTCCACAGGATATCTATGATGAAGACATCAAGGGTAAACACGGAACATACACAATCCAGGATACATTCATGGGATTCCACTGTGGTAACACAGCATCTTCTAAACTTTCATTCTGTGAAATGAAATACCAGATGATCATGGCTCGCAGCCTCCCAGTTGAAGTAACAAATGGTACACTCGAAGGAGATATCATGCCTGGTGATATCACATTCTTCCGTCTCCAGTCTACAGCTGATGCTAAGCTCCGTGCTTACATTGCTCATGGTGAAGTTCTCCCAGTTGCTACACGTTCATTCGGTGGTATTGGTATCTTTGCTATTCCAGAAATGGGACGTTTCTACCGCCACGTACTTATCGAAGGAAATTATCCACACCACGGTGCAGTTGCATTCGGTCACTGGGGTAAGGCACTTTACGAAGTATTCAAGTACATTGGTGTACCAGTAGAAGAAATCGGATATAACCAGCCAGCTGGCGTTCGCTATCCAACAGAAAACCCATTTGCATAAGGTAAATGGTATCGCTAGTTTGCATAAGTGACAGTTTTGTCCTGTCGCTATAATGCATTCCTTTTGGCGGGTTTTCATTGATTTGTAAACCCGCCATTTTTTTTACGCCGGTGGAGTTGATGTCGTACTGCACTGTGCTGCTTATTCGTGCCGATGGGTCTAATACTTGGATGCAAGCATCCTGGATGTTCTGCGTCGAGATTCGTCATTAAATCCTATTAAACTGAATTGAAATTTTCTTACTGATTATGGCTATTACTATAAAAGACATTGCGGAAGCTGCCGGAGTTTCCCGGGGAACTGTAGACCGTGTCCTGCATAACAGAAGCGGTGTGAATGCAGAAGTTGCACAACGCATCCGTGATATTGCTGAGAAACTTGGTTTTGTTCCAAATAAAGCAGGAAAAATCCTTGCTGCCAGAAAACAGCCTATTACGTTTGCATGTCTTTTGCCAGACAGAGAAAATCCTTTTTTTTCTGAAATCATAAAGGGAATCCGCCGTGCTGAAAAGGAACTTTCAGATTATGGTGTTACGGTTTCCATTGTTCATGTAAAAGGGTATGACCCGGAAATTCATGAAAAAGCTGTCCATCATATGATGGAAGAAAATTACGGCGGTTTCTGTCTTACAACTCTTGATACTCCCCAGGTTCAGCTTGCAGTCCACAAGATTGTTGAGAGGGGAATTCCTGTGGTAAGCCTGAATACGGATATTCCTGACAGCGGCCGTATCTGTTATGTGGGAACCGATTATTTCCGTGCTGGAAAAACTGCCAGCGGAATGCTTTCTCTTACAGGCAGCGAGCAACTTTCAATCCTCATCATTACCGGTTCCTATAATATCCGTGGGCACAAGGAACGTATAAAAGGATTCATTGCCGGCCTTGATGACCGCAATATAAAATACACCATTGCTGATACTGTCGAATCTCTTGATAACGATGAACTTTCCTTTGAGCAGACAAAAAAAGTCCTTGCAGAGAATTCTGATTTGAACTGCATTTTTATTGCTGCTGCCGGTGTGGGCGGTGTATGCCGTGCGGTAGAAGAATGTGGACGTAAAGACATACGCATCCTTGCCTTTGATGAAGTTCCGGCAGTAAAAACAAATGTAGAAAAAGACCTTATAAAATTTACAATCTGTCAGGAGCCGGAATTGCAGGGCTATATGGGAATCATGCGGCTTTTTTCATGGCTCATGGAAGAAGGAAAACGCGATACTCAGGATTTTATCACCCAGACCATAATAAAAATTGCAGAAAATATTTAGGTGGGAATGTATTTAATTGGAAGGTAGTGACTAAATGAGAAGTTCGTTCATATATATTAGCAAATGGTAAGTGATGCCATTTTGTTTATTATCCCATATTTTATGAAAGATTATATTAAGTAAATTTTTTGGGCTATGTCCGGCTTTGTTTATAAATGGAAAGACCGGGATGTGATTGGTTGTGCACAAGGGCTAAGGCATGGCCGCTGGTATATGTATATTGCTTCTACTCCTGATCCGATTTTGTTTGATCGTGTTAATTATGAATACGAAAGACCCGAAGATAAAGTGATTACAGAAACCATGTCAAATGGCAGGAAAAAGTCATTTACGGTTTTCGGGTATATTTATATTTATGAAAGTTATGCCACAGAAGGAATAGCATTGGATGCATTATATGCAGTAGTAAAAGATGCCATGCCTACATGGCAACAGAATCGTCCGGGGAAAAATCCCCAGATGGTTGATGAATGGGATTACTGATTCTTTTCCTGATTCCTTTGAGACAGAACCTTGTTCATTTTGTCGGCAACATTTTTATCCAGCAGGAACATCAGGAACGTGATGATTATATAAATAAGTATGATGAGGAAAATCATCATTGCAACGCTCAGTTTCTGCTCAAAATTGAACCAGTCCAGCTTGTAGCCAGTTACCATTACTACTGTTCCCACAGCAAGGAAGTGGACGGTACAAAAAAGTAGGGAAACTGCTTTCGGGTAATTAAAATCCAGTATGAGGGGAATGTAAAAAATTGCAGAAACGGCTCCGATAAGGATGATTGCCCAGAGTTCATTTCCTCTGAATCCAAGGAATTTCCCCGTAAGGATTTTTTCGTCAAGCAGCGCACCAATCAGTACGAAAGTGGTAACGCGGGTAAATATATTCAAAATCAAAAGTATTTTATTTTTATCCATTTGTTTCCTCCGTTTTAAATTCCAAGCCGTTCTTTTAAAAGATTCACATACATTCTGGAAATGATTATCTTGTAACCGTTTTTCATGACAGCTTCAAAACGGCCGCCGAACGATGTTGAAATGCTTTCTATTTTATTCAAGTTGATTATGACGGCTTTGCTTGCCCTGAAGAAATCCTGCTGGGGCAGGCTTTCTTCCAGCATGTAAAGCCGGCTTCTTGATTCAAAGACTTCATTTTCAGTATAGGCAAAAACCCGTTGGTCAATTGTTTCAAAGTAATAAATGTCATCCGGCGATACAAGGACGATTTTTGAATCTTTATAAAAATTCAATTTTGCTTTTCCGGCCTTAAAGCTGTTTATAAGTTTCATCATATTGTCATCCAGATTTGAACACTTGATTATGATTTCATCTTCTTCATCCGGCTGCTTATCTAAAATCGTTATTTTCAAAATAAAAACTCCGGAATTATTTTAGCAGGGTAGCCGGATTATGTCATCTGCAACGGACAGCTTATAATTTGTCAGGTATTCCTGAAACTATTTTTCCTGTGATGCCCGGAAATATTTTTCCGCAAGATTTTTTGCCATCATCATTTCTGTTTCTTTTCCGGCTGCTTTCCAGCATTTATAAGCTGCAGCATAGTGCCATGCAATCATGAATTTTTTTTCTTGCGGACTAAGGGCACATTCCTGCTGCCTGAAAATTTCAGCGCACCTTTCGTAATCCCCGGCACCGGTCAGGGCTTTATGGAATATTCCTTCCGGGACAGAGGCCGCAACACTTGCACGGTTAATGCGCACTTCATATTCCTCATCAACGTCCTTTATCTGTAAAAGCGCTTTTTCAAAGATACGGAATGATTCTTTTACCAGTTTCATTGCTGTCATGACATTTGATTTTCCGCCACGGATTGCAACACAAGAACCATAATATGCCGTTACCTGCGCATCATCTTTCTGTTCCATCAGTTCAGAAAATAATTTTTCCGCATCATCTGTTTCTCCGGCTTCAAAGGCAAGGAGGGCAAGATTCTTTTTTGACTGGTAATCCTTTACGGATTTATCAGAGTGGGAATATTCAACTTTCTTTATTTCGTTCATGTTCATTTTGTTGTAGTCAGAAATAATTTTTTCAATAATCCCTTCATCAACAGAAGTATTTTTTTTCTGGTTCATTGCAACTGTCATTGGTTCTGCAATTGCTTTGTAAGAATCAGATTTGCTGGCTGTCATCGTGCTGGTGTAAAAATCGTCATCTGGCAGGTCTGAAATAAAAACTGAATGCTCCGTAATTCCTGCTGTAAAAACTTTCTGCAATGATTTTTCTGTCAGTGGAATCCGTACCTGGATTTTCTGTCCACCATTCAAAATGTAGGTTTCCGTATCGCAGATGAACTGGTCAGCAGAATTGAAAATCTTTCCGGTACCGTCATAAATCCATATTGTATAATCATAATCCTTTGTTCCATCCAGGGAAATTTCCACAAGAAGATTCCGGCGGTATGGATTTGCATTTTTAAATTCCATATCAAGCTGCCAGTATTCAGGATTTTGCTGCCATTTTGCATCGTACACAGGCTTGTGTACAGTGTAGCGGATGAGTTCGGTTTCCCGGATTTCAGGATCATCATCTGGATCAGCCTTAAAAAAATCCCCGGTTATTTCACCACCGGTAAAACTTGGACGGATTTTCATCTGGGTTGAATCAGAAAGCAGTTTTGAAAGAAAATCACTATATTTAAAGAAAAAAGTTATTCCAAAGAAACAACCAAAGGCACAGAATGCCTTAAACAAAAAATTAATTCCACGCTTAAAAAACTTCATACTGTCTCCTGTAAATAAAACTGCATCTGCATAGCAAAAATATTTTACATGAACATTGACATTGCTTTGTTCATGATTCTGGAAATTGCATCAATCGAAAATGAACTGGACATTATTGCAGCGAATGAAAATGCTGCAAACCTGAACAATGTTTCCGGGTGGAACAGTCTTTCAAGTCCTTTTCCAAATTCCGTTTTTGGTGCATGTTCCGCGCATTTTGTCTGGAAACGGAATGCATAAGAAATTGCCTTCTGTTCGCATACACCGGCGCATTCACCACACTTTGCGCATGTAAGTTCCGGTGAACCTTTTTTGTCCTGAATCGTCTTGATGTCAATTGCACCGAATGGACATACGTTGACACACTTCATGCAGCCTTTACATTTTTCAGGATCAATGTGTATCCTGAATATGCTGATTTTATCTGTCAATGATGCAAATGCACCGAATGGACACAAGGTACTGCACTGGACGCGCCTTCTTGAAAGTATGGGAAGTATTACTACCAGTCCGAGGAAAAGACCGATGAACATTATTCCTGCAATGAGTCCCGGAATTGTAGTCATCGGAAAGTATTCCGAAACAGTTTTGAACGGACAGAACCAGTCGCAGTAAACCGCGGCCATTTCCCCAAGGGAAACCAGCACAATGAAAAGCAGGAATGCAAACTGGAAATTCCTGATTTCCTTATTTTTGGAAATAAAGTTGAGGCGTCTTTTTTTAGCAAGCCGTGAAAAACCGTCTTCCCAGCCGCCGTAAAAACAAGCCCAGCTGCACCAGCCGCGGCCAAGGATTAATGTGAACATGAACCATATGCAGAGCATTGATGAGATTGATGCAAAATGTCCGTAAATCCTTGCCGGAAAAATCATTTCTTTGGTGAGGATAAGCGGCGCAAGAATCTGGGGAATTGCAATGTGGCAGAATGGAATTTCTCCATTGCTCATTGCTTCAGTCGTAATTGCCATGCTTCCCCGTTCATCAAAAAGCAGTCCCACAAAAGAAATGCAGAAAAGGATTGCATAAACTGTCTGGAAAATCCTTCTGTATTTTGCCTTGTCTTTATCTTTTGCAAAAGTCATCCTGGTAAAAATGTACATCAGGAAGATTCCGTAAAGTACCGTTGCCGCAGGTAATCCGGTAGAAGCTGAAAGTGCAAACATTACTACGGATGCCATAAGTAAAATTAAAATCAATGATACAATCATCTGTTTTTTCTCCTGTAAAAAGTCAATGAGCAAAATATCAATTTAGCGAATGACTTTATAACGTTTGCGTGAGCAAACAGTCCAATGAGTAAATCTGCAACGCAGATTTATGAAGAAAAAAGTATCGCGTTATTTAAGCGTTGCTTTTATCTTATGTTCCTGTAAAAAAGTACCGTGGCTGATTTAAAATCTGTGGATCCACTGGAAAGTGATTCTGTCGCAGAACCATTCGCGGCCTGTTTTCTTTAAACTGATTTCTTCTTCCATTGCTGAATATTCTTTTTCAAAGCACCGGCGGCTTCCAATCATTGTAAGGAGATAAAGGGTATCCCGGGTTCCAAAGTCCAGCTGGATGACGGGAGTGAAATTCATTTCTACGAAATTACCATCAAAACTGTCGGCGTATTTCCCAAAGTCTTCACCATCAAAATGACTGGATATGTTGAAAATCAATCCTACCATCCTGAGTGTCATCGGCATCTGGTAAGCGGCCATGAAACTTGCCTTGTACTGGAAGCCGTTCATTTTATTTTTCGTCATGTGATATTCCCAGAAATCACCTTTTCCCATTCCTGTAAGTCCTTCATAAAAAAGCGTGTAACTTGCAGTCGTAATGAAATGGTTCCAGTCGCCGGGAAAGAAAACGCCGGTGTCGCACTGGATTGTTCCCCGGAACCATCCGTCGTAATACCAGTTGTGGAATGATGACAGAATCTCGTATTTCTGAGTGCCGGCATTGTATTTTCCAAGTCCTTCAAAACCGAACCAGTTCCAGCCGCTGCCGATACTTCCGCCTGCTTCAACTACAAGGAATGGAAATGGAATGAACCTTACGTCAGCGCATTGACGGAAAGAAATTCCGGTGCATTCAAATTCAGTTCCGACAGTTACCGTGGCATTTTGGGAAAGGAAAAAATTTCCCAACGGTGTGTTGAATGTATATTGGACACGGGCTTTTGCCATGAACTCGAATCCGCCGAAAGGTCCTTTTATCTGGGAAAAACCTCCGTCAGTTGTTCCTGGTTGAGTCAGGAAATAGTAATTACCGGAACAGTCCAGAATGACTTCCGGTTTTTTATCTTCTTCTGCAAAAATAAAATTGAATGAAATAAGGGATGCAAGAATCAGGAGAAATTTTTTCATTTCATGCTCCAAAGAAAAACGGAATCAGCCCGTTGAAAATTAAAAAGTACAGGCCTGTCAGAAGCTGTGTGATTCTGGAAATCTGTCTGAAAACAGGAAAGTGTTTTGTTATAAATGGAATTCCAAGAAGCGGAAGGAAAAACGGAATGCTTCCAATGTAAAAGAAAACCAGATAAAAAAATCCGGCCGTACCGTTACCGCCAAAAACTGAACGGACAATGGCAGTCCATAATGGCGGACAGATGTGGAGTCCTACACCCAGTCCTGCCAGTGCCGCAGTTACCCAGTCATTTCCAATACGCTTGAATTTTGCATTGCAGCAGTTTCCATGATAGTTAAAGAGAAGGGTGGCACCGGTAATGATGTATGCAAAAACAGAAAGATGGCGTGCAATGACCGGATCAAAAAATTCATTGACAAGAAGGCCCAGTCCGCCAAAGACAGCTCCTAAAGCAAAATACATTGCAAGGCGGCCGAGAAGGAAAGTGCATGTAAGTCCTGCATTTCTTTTTATTCCGGTATTTTCTTTCCCGCACAAAAAGGGAATGAGCACCGGTCCGCAGTACATGGTGCAGTAAGTGCCGGTAGAAAGTCCTAACGCAAGTGCTTCAATAATCATAAAGCCTCCAGAAAAATCTCATTAGCCGGCCACCTTTACAAGGCAACCGTCTGTAATTACTGTAAAGCTTTAATGGAAACTGAAAAATGGAATTTATACTGAGATGCAAATTCCGCTATGTGAAATGCATTATAAGTTGTGATTCACAAGTTATCCACAGGAATTTTCCACTTATCCACAGGATTTGGTATACAAATTCACCGTAAAATCGGTGGAATTCCCCTGAATTCTTCATTTTTTCAACAAGTTATGCACAGTTTTACACAAGTTTTCCACAATTCTTGGCCTGTTATCCCCATGAAAAACTCTGGAAACCGGAATTTTGGGAGATATCCACATTAATCTGATGACCGCTTGTAGAATTTCCCCAGAATTTCCTTTGTCTTCATCACATTTATAAAGGCGTCCGGATCGGCTTTGCGGATTTCTTTTTCCAGATAACCGGATTCAGAGGAGCCTACGACGGAATAAAGCATTTTCCGCTCACTTCCTGAAAATTTTCCTGTTCCCGTAAAGACTGTGGCATCGTGATTCGTAAGGTCTTTTATCACTGTGTAAACTTCATCCGGTTTATCCGTGATTATGAACAGCGTGATTTTTTCATATTTTTTATAAAGATAGTTTAATGCTTCCGTGGAGGTATACTGGAAGATTATTGAATACAATGCAGCTTCCCAGTTGATGAGGATGCCTGCAACACAGATGATCAGACAGTTGAATGCAAGGATTATGTTCCATGCTGATTTTCCGGTAGTTTCTGCGATATAGATTGCAATAAAATCCGTTCCACCTGAAGAACTTTCGGCAAGCAGGCACAGGTACATTGCAATGGAATTTATGACTCCGCCGAATACAGCGCACAGAATCATGTCATCCGTAACATAAATGAATGGAATCAAGTCAGTAAAGAGTCCTGAAACGACAATGAGTATGCAGGAAAGGATCGTGAATTTTTTTCCGATGAACCTGAACCCGATGATTACCGGTACTATGTTGAATGCGTAAGTCAGAAGTGAATAGGGAATTTCTTTATTGAAGAATTTCAGCCCTACATTCTGAATCAGGATGGCAACCCCGGAAAAACCGCCCGGAAAAAGTTCTGCTGAATGTATGAATGTCTTTATGTTGACTGCAAAAAGCAGGCTGGAAACAAGAATCAGCAGCACCCGGACAGCCAGCGGGATTTTTTTATTTGGATTAATAGAACTCATAATGTTAATATAATTGGAATCGCCGGAAAATTCAATTTTGAATGAAACTGGAATCGTAACATCTGAACACCGTGTCTTTCCGGTGCGCCAGTTCAACAAGTTGTTGATGATTTGAAAAAATGCTATACTGAATCAATATGAAGAATAAACTTAACAACGAACTGGCAGTCTGCGGATTTTCTGCCGTAAAAACACTGGAAAAAACAAACAGTGACAGAATCAAGCGTCTTTATTTTACAGAAGACAGGGCACCACTTTTTGGCGGTCTGTGCAAGACACTTTCCAAGCGTAAGGCTCCATATAATAAAGTAAAAGATCCGTCGGAACTGGAACGTCTCTGCGGCAGCGTACATCATCAGGGTGTGGTTGCAATGATTGAAGCTCCTGAAGTCCTTCACCTTAATACGGATATTGTTGAAGAATGGATTTCCACGGGCCAGAATGCACTTCTGCTTGACCGTGTGGGAAATGCAAATAATCTTGGAGCCATCGTCAGGAGTGCGGCTTTTTTTGGAATCAGGAATATCATAATTCCTGAAAACGAAGCACAGAGTTCAATAACTACAAGTTCGTACCGTGTTGCAGAAGGCGGAATGGAATTTGTGAATATTTATTCAATCCGTTCAATCCCGTCGTTGCTTCAGGCTGTAGAGGGCCGCATGATGAGAATTGGTACGGACTTAAAGGCAAAGACTGATGTAAGCAAAATCCGTTCCATCTGCGGACAGAAACCTGCTGTAATAATCCTTGGAAATGAAGAGAAAGGAATCAGTGACGAAGTCCGCCGCAATTGTGACGCCCTTGTCATAATTCCTTTCAGCGGAATGACGGCAGGAAAAGCTTCTCCGGTTGAAAGCCTCAATGTAGCACAGGCGGCTTCAATCATCCTTTACGAACTTTCAAAGAAATGAAACTTTTCGTAATTTCTGACATTCACGGTTCAGCGGAATGTCTTAAAAAGGCACTTGGGTTTTATGAAGAATCCGGTGCCGGTTACATTTTGTGTCTTGGCGACATACTTTATCATGGTCCACGGAATCCGTTGCCTGCCGGTCATGACCCGAAAGCTGCTGCCTCAATGCTGAATGCTTATGCCGGAAAAATAATTTCCTGCCGTGGAAACTGCGATGCGGAAGTTGACCAGATGGTTCTGGATTTTCCGTGCCTTGCAGATTACAACCTGCTGGCTGATGGTGACGTCAGGATTTTTGCCAGTCATGGCCATATATATTCGCCTCTCCGTTCTGATGGAAACGCAGCAGTTCCGGGAAGCCGTCAGGTTCCGCTTTCTGGAATCAACATAATGTTTTACGGGCACACTCATGTCCAGGTTCTAGAAAAAAATGCAGCAGGAATCCTTGTATGCAATCCGGGGTCACTTTCGCTGCCAAAAGAAAATTCTCCGGCTGGTTTTGCAATATATGAAGACGGCACAGTGACACTTTACGACATCAACGGAAAAGAAATCTGTTCATTATCACTTTAAATTAATTTTGCTATGTCCGCATTTAGTGCTGCTGATTAATGGCGAACCCTGGCGCAAAGTTTCGGAATCAGTTCTGGTGATGTGGAAAAGGGCTGTGCAGGCTTTTATGGACACAGCCCTGATTTTTAGGAAAAACGTTAGATTTTCCGAATCCGTGTGACATTCTTTAGAATGATATCAAAGAAAATAAGACTCGACATTTGGATTAAATACGGTTTGTTTTGTCATGCTGAACTGGTTTCAGCATCTGCTTTGAAAAAATCCTGCGCTTGGTTCCGCAGCCATTTTCAGATCCCGAAACAAGTTCGGGATGACATGTTTCATCCGGAAATGACGAAACTTCAAAATCTGGTCTTCGCTCCATTACTAACTGCGGGTCAGTTTCCGAAAAGCGGAGTAGAAAGGTACCTGTCGCCTGTATCCGGAAGCAGTACTACAATCGTCTTTCCTTTGAATTCATCTCTTTTTGCAATCTGGATTGCAGCCCATAATGCGGCACCGGAAGAAATTCCTGTAAGGATTCCTTCTGTAACACCAAATTCCCGGCCTGCTGCAAATGCATCGTCATTTTCTACAGGAATTACTTCATCATAAATTTTTGTGTCCAATGTGTCCGGAATAAATCCTGCACCAATACCCTGGATTTTGTGCGGGCCTGCTTTTCCCTGTGAAAGTACCGGTGAAGATGCCGGTTCAATTGCAAAAATCTTCACGGCAGGATTTTTACTCTTGAGGTATTTTCCAGTTCCGCTGACTGTTCCTCCTGTTCCGACTCCGGCAACAAATGCGTCCACATTTCCATCCGTATCTTCCCAGATTTCCGGACCTGTAGTTTCAAAGTGAGCCTGTGGATTCACTGCATTCGTAAATTGTCCCGGAATGAAGCTGTTGGGTGTAGAAGCTGCAAGTTCTTCTGCTTTTTCAATTGCTCCCGTCATTCCTTTAGAACCGTCTGTAAGTACGAGTTCTGCACCGTAAGCTTTAAGCAGGTTGCGGCGTTCAACGGACATGGTTTCCGGCATTGTGATGATTATCTTCATTCCATAACTTGCTGCAACTGAGGCAAGCCCGATTCCTGTGTTTCCGCTTGTTGGTTCAATAAGTATTGAATCTTTGTTGATTTTTCCACTGGCAAGGGCTTCGTCAATCATTGCTTTTGCAACCCTGTCCTTTACGCTGCCTGCCGGATTGAAATACTCAAGTTTTGCAAGGATGCGTGCCTGAAGATTATACTTTCTTTCGATATTTGAAAGTTCCAGCAAAGGTGTGTGTCCAACCAGATCTGTTACTTTTTTTGCAATTTTAGCCATGTGCGTCTCCAAAGAGTTTTTAATTCATTACTATACCTAGTGGATTAGTATGAATTAAGTATAATCAAATGATCTTCTTAAGTCAATTGAATATGGAACAACGGCAAAAAAGTCTCCGGAAAGTCGTGCTGCGCACGCTACCTCTGTACACGGCTCCCTTTTTCAATACAGGAGCCGTCTTTTTTACCGTCGCCGGGACCCGCCTTTTTTAGTAAAATGCAGATAGGGAGCGACGGCTTCGGCCGAGTCTCCGAGAAGCTATGCTTCGAAGGCGAAAGAGGCAATACTTTTTACGGACATAGCCTTTTGATATAACCTTCTGCTGTTCAGATTGAATAATCAAAGCTGCCGTCATTTTCATGGATGAGGGAATCCAGTGTTATGCCGTCAAGATATTCATTGACAACTTTTGCAAGACCTTTCCATAAATCAAGGGTAGGACAGCTGGCCTGACGCTGGCATTCGTTCTTTTCTGTTTCCAGACATGTAACGGGGGCCAGGTTTCCTTCCGTAATACGGAGTATTTCACCGACTGTATATTTTTCAGGAGACTTTGCAAGCTTGTAACCACCTTGAGGCCCCCTGGTACTCAGGAGCAGGCCGAACTTGCTCAAAAGAGAAGTTATCTGCTCAAGGTATTTTATGGAAATATTCTGCCGTTCTGAAACATCCTTTAGTGCCGTATACTGTCCGTTATCATGCATTGCCAGATCAATCATAAAGCGGAGTGCATATCTGCCGCGGGTTGAAATTTTCATTATTTACCTTCATCCTTTGCCAGTGAACGTATCAGTTCAATAAGCTGGTCCAGCTTTCCGTGGGTAATTTCAACATTAAGCAGTGTAAATTTCAGGAAAGTCTTTCCGTTGCTTACCGTCTGTCCGATTATCGTTCCGTAGTCATGAATCAGGCGGCGGCGTACTTTTTTGTTTATTCCGTCATTTTCAGCATCTGTTTTTGTCTTATCGGCAAACCTGAATACAAGGGAACTGATTTCCGGTTCGCACAGAATTTCAAAATCTTCATCGGCAGTGAGTTTTCCGAAAAGATACTGTGCATTTCCCATGCTGGTTTCAATTATTTCTGACCAGCCGTCTTTTCCGCGGCACTGGAAGCTCATCCATACCTTTAACGCATCAAAACGGCGTGTAGTCTGCAAGGATTTGTCAACCAGATTCGTGTAGCCGTCTTCTTCGTCTTCAGTCCTGTTCAGATAATCCGCATGGATTGTAAGTGCGTCAAAATCTTCTGCATCCTTTATCAGGACCGCACTGCAGCTGATTGGCATTACGAACATTTTGTGGAAATCAACAGTAATTGAATCACACAGTTTCAATGCGTCAACCCGGCATCTATATTTTTCCGACATGATTACGCCGCTTCCGTATGCTGCATCTGCATGAAGCCACATATTGTTTTCTTTTGCTATCCTGCTTAATTCTTCCAGCGGATCGATTGAACCGAAATCTGTAGTTCCTGCGGTTCCAACTACAAGGAACGGAATGTTGCCGGCTTCCTTGTCTTTGCGGATGAGTTCTTTTAGTGCAGCCATATCCATTTTCTTGCGGCCGTCAACTGGAACTTTTACAACGCTTTCGTAGCCAAGCCCAAGGATGTGGGCACTTTTTTCCATGCTGAAATGACTTATTTCACTTGTATACATCCTGAGCCGGCGGAAATTTTCAGGAAGTCCGTATTTTTTTACATCGTGTTTCAGGATTGTGTTGCAGAACCAGTCCCTTGCAAGGATGATAGCCGTCTGGTTTGACTGTGAACCGCCGCTTGTAAATACTCCGTCTGCACCGTCTCCGTAACCGTAAAGCCTGCACAAGTGGTTTATGACTTCGACTTCAATTTCTGTGGCAACCGGTGACTGATCCCAGCTGTCCATTGACTGGTTGAATGTGGAAATTATCAGTTCCGAACTGATGGTTTCCAGTAAAGCAGGCCCGTGCAGATGTGCCATATATTTTGCAGACGGTGTGCGCAGGAGGTTAGGCAGGACAAGTTCCTTTGTCAGTGCAAATGTCTTTTCCCATCCCAGGCCTTTTTCCGGCAGTATTGATTCCTGCCGTATCTTCTGCTGAAGTTCCTGCGGGGTAGGGCCTGCGTATGCTTCGTCATTTTCAAAGGCGCTGCTGACTGCTTCTGCAGTTTCCTTCATCATTTTAAGATATGTCTGTTTGTCAGATTCGTTGTGTGTCAAAAAATGTGTCATTTCAAATTCCCTTAAAAGTCAATGTGTAAAATATCAGTTTCCCGAATGAATTTTCAGCGTTCGCAGGAGCAGACAGTTCAATATGCCGGTCAAGTCATGTTTCACTCAAGGCCTTGAGTCAGCCGTTTCCAGGATTTGTAAAACCTTGAATAAGTAATGGGACTGCCTTTTAAATCCTGTCATGCCGGACCCGTTTCACCATTTATGCTGCATACAGTGTAGTGATTCCTGATAAAGTTCGGAATGGCACTTTTCGAATGCCCTCTTGAAAAATAAAAGTACCGCGTCATTGAGCTGTAATTCTATCTTACGTTCCTTGAATGCAAAAAAAAGCTGTCTCAAAAAATCATGAAATACATTCCTTCCGGATTTCCTTCACGCTTTCTTTAAGACAGCATTTTTGTTCCCAGCCCTCAGACCGGAATATGTTCATCTCCTGCGGCATCTCAAATTTCTGCAATTCCAAAAGATGACCGCGGAAATGCAGGATTTGCCTTAGTTGTTGCCTTTTTTGATTTCTGCGTCAACTTCAAGCACAACTTTTTCAAAAATCTTAATGGCAGTCTGAATGTCATCATCGCTGATGTTCAATGCTGTAAGACATCTCATTACAGCTCCATTCCTTCCGCCTTTTTCCAGAATCAGCCTGTTTTCAAAACATTTCTTCTGGATCATTCCTGCAATTTCTCCACTGGCCGGATGTGCACCGATACAGTCAGCCGGAACCCTAGGGTCAACGATTTCCGTACCGATCATAAGTCCCTTGCCACGGATGTCCCCGATAATTGAAGTCTTTGCCTTTATTGCTTCAAGTCCTTCACGGAACATATTTCCCTTGCGTACGACTTCTGCAAGGAAGTCAGGCTTACTTACGCGGTTCAGTACGACTGTTCCTGCTGCCATTGCAAGCTGGTTTCCACGGAACGTACCTGCATGTGCGCCGGCTGTCCATTTGTCCAGTTCTTTATTATAAATGACGAGACTCATTGGCTGGGTTCCGCCAATCGCCTTTGATGTAAGGATTACATCTGGAATGATGTCGGCATATTCAAATGCAAAGAGTTTTCCGCTGCGTCCGATTCCGCACTGGATTTCGTCAACAATCATCGGAATTCCAAGTTCTTTTGTTACTCTTCTTACAGTCTGAAGGAATTCAACAGGTGCAGGAATGACTCCACCTTCACCCTGAATAGGCTCAAGGATTACTGCTGCCGGTTTTGTAATTCCGCTTTCTGGATCTTTCAGCGTACGCTCAAAGAAATTGCATGCTGCCTTTACACCGGCTTCTCCGCCAAGTCCGAATGGACAACGGTATGAATATGGGTAAGGGAAGAAGTGTACGTCAGGCATGAGTCCTGCAACCTTATTCTTTGCATTAAGGTTACCTGTGCATGAAAGTGCACCATGTCCCATTCCGTGGTAGCCGCCCTGGAATGCAACTATGCTTGACCTTCCTGTTGCAGTCTTACAGAGCTTGAGTGCTGCATCAAGTGCATCAGTTCCGCTTGGAGAACAGAATTGAACTTTTACGTTTTCTCCCATTCCTGCAGGAAGCAGAGACAGGATTGTGTGGACAAACTTGTCTTTTGTTGGTGTGGTTAAATCAAGTGTGTGCAATGGTGCGCCATTTGTGAGTAAGTCGATCATTGCCTGATTTACTTCGTCGTCGTTGTGTCCGAGAGCTAACGTTCCTGCTCCGCACAAAAAATCCAGATATTTGTTTCCTTCTACGTCCTCAACCCAGACCCCTTTTGCCTTGGCAATTGCCAAAGGAAACTTGCGGGGATAACTTCGGGCATTAGATTCTGTGGATTCCTGTCTGGTAATGTAATACTGGTTGGTGCCTTCCTGTTCTAGCATCCACGTTCTCCATTACTGCAGCATTTTACAGCTGCTTAAACTTGGGATATTCCTACTAAATAATTAGTAATATATAGAATGAAAATTTACTTAAAAAACGAAAAAGGCACAATAGGAAATAATAAAATCTTTTGTTAATTCTGCTTGAAATGAATAGAAAACCGCCTTCTTATTGAATAGGCTTTATTTTTTCCTTATACTGTTAGAATGTTCCGTATCTATGTTGAGCGCCAGAACGGCTTCCAGAATGAAGCTGCGCGCATTTTTTCTGAAATTACTGGTTTTTTGGGCATTTCCAGTGTAACTGGGGTGCGTTATCTTAATCGCTACGATATTGAAAATGTGGCTGAACCGGTGGCAAAAATTGCTGCCCAAAGGATTTTCTCTGAACCTCAGAGCGATTCCCTCATTTTCACACCGATTACGCTTGCAAGCAACGAAACTGCGATTATCTGGGAATTCCTCCCGGGCCAGTACGACCAGCGCGCAGATTCTGCAGGGCAGTGTCTTTCACTTCTCAGGAAGAGCCTTGAAAAGACTGTTGCCGTCGGTACAGAACCTCCAATGGTACGTTGTGCAAAAATGGTTATCCTTACCGGAAAGGTAAGTGCAAAAGATGTAAAGAAAATCCAGGATTATCTGGTTAACCCTGTAGATTCCCGCCTTACAGATGATGCAATTCCGGAAACACTTGTAATGCAGACTGAACAGCCTGGCGACATTCCTGTGGTGGAAGGGTTCATCAATTTTAAGAAAACCGAGCTCAAGGAATATAGCGAAAAAATGGGTCTTGCAATGGATCTGGCTGACATTATGTTCCTTCAGGATTACTTCAAGAAAGAAAACCGGGATCCTACAGAAACTGAAATCCGCGTTCTTGATACTTACTGGTCTGACCATTGCCGCCACACTACATTCCTTACAGAACTTAAAGACATCAAAGTTGAAAAAGGACCTTACGAAAAGCTCTTCAAACAGTCCCTCAAGAATTATACTGACATGCGTACAGACCTTTATGCCGGACGCACTGACAAGCCTGTTACATTGATGGACATGGCTGTAATCGGCATGAAATACCTTAAGAAGCATGGCAAGCTGGAAGACATGGAAGTGTCAGAAGAAAACAATGCCTGCTCTGTTTATATTGATGTTCATTACACTACAGACAAAAAAGGCCGCAAAATCGATCCTGCTTCTTCAAAGGCAACGGAACGCTGGCTCCTTATGTTCAAAAACGAAACCCACAATCATCCTACGGAAATTGAACCGTTCGGTGGTGCTGCAACATGTATCGGTGGTGCAATCCGCGATCCTTTGAGCGGCCGTTCTTGGGTTTATCAGTCAATGCGTATTACCGGAGCTGCCGATCCTACAGTTCCTCTTAATAAGACGATAAAAGGAAAGCTTCCTCAGCTCAAGCTGGTAAGGGAATCAGCCCAAGGATTCTCTTCTTACGGAAACCAGATTGGCCTTACAACGGGCGAAGTTCACGAAATCTATCATCCGGGCTATGCTGCAAAACGCATGGAACTTGGTGCAGTAATTGCAGCTGCTCCTCTTGATACAGTAATGCGTGAGCGTCCGGAGCCGGGTGACATCGTAATCCTCCTTGGTGGTGGAACCGGCCGCGATGGTATTGGTGGTGCAACAGGTTCTTCAAAGGTACATACCGAAAAATCAGTTACTACTGCTGCTGCCGAAGTACAGAAAGGTAATGCCGTTGAAGAGCGCAAAATCCAGCGCCTTTTCCGCAATAAAGAAGTAAGCCTCATGATCCGCCGCTGTAACGACTTTGGTGCAGGTGGTGTAAGTGTTGCTGTAGGTGAACTTGCTCCGGGACTGGACATTAACCTTGATGCAGTACCAAAGAAATATGAAGGACTCAATGGAACTGAACTTGCAATTTCTGAAAGCCAGGAACGCATGGCTGTTGTTGTCCGCCAGAAAGATGTAAAGAAATTCATTAAGGCTGCAGCAGAAGAAAACCTGAATGCAGTTGTAGTTGCTACAGTTACAGATACAAACCGCCTTGTAATGAAATGGCGTGGAAATACAATCGTTGACATTGCCCGGGACTTCCTTGATGCTGCCGGTGCCCACCATGAAGCAAAGGCAGTAATCGAAAGTCCTGCAGCCCCTGTGGAATCTCCGCTGGTGCGCCCGCTTGACGCAGTAGAAAAGAAACTTGGAAAGACACAGTCTGCAAAATCTGTTTACGGCGCATGGCTTGCAAATATTTCTGACCTTGCATGTTGTTCACAGCGGGGACTTGGAGAACGCTTTGACGGTTCAATCGGTTCTTCAACTGTATTGTTCCCTTATGGCGGTAAATATCAGTGTACTCCTGAAGCCGGTATGGCTGCAAAGATTCCTGTAGTGTCACCTCGTGAAACATCAACGGTAAGCCAGATGGCATATGGTTTTGATGCCCGCATTGGTGAATGGAGTCCTTGGCATGGTGCACAGGTTGCAGTCCTTTCTTCACTGGCAAAGCTGGTATGTATCGGAAGCAATCCTTCAAAGGCACGCCTTTCATTCCAGGAATTCTTTGGCCGTGCTGTAGATCCGAAGCGCTGGGGTTATCCTGCTGCTGCACTGCTTGGTTCTATTGATGCTCAGGTTGCAATGGGAACTGCAAGTATCGGTGGAAAGGACAGTATGAGCGGAACTTTTGAAGAACTGAATGTTCCTCACACGCTGGTTTCTTTTGCTGTAGGTCATGATGAAGCTTCTAACATAACAAGCGGTTCATTCAAGAAATCTGACAGTTCAGTTTACCTTGTACAGGTTCCATATTCAGAAGAACTTGCTCCTGATTTTGATACGTTCACAAAGAACTCTGAAATCCTTTACCGCCTGAACAGCCTTGGAAAGATTTCTGCAATGTATCCTGTATGCGCCGGTGGTATTGCCGAAGCCGTAACAAAGATGGCAATGGGTAACCGTATCGGTATGGATATTACATATATTCCTGCTTCAATTACAGCTGCAAAGATTCAGGAAAGTGCTGCGCCAAAGGCAAAGAAGTCAAAGAAGGCTGCTGAACCGGTTGAAGAAAAGAAGGAAGTTGCCGGAAAGCCGGTTGACCTCTTTACACCGCTTTACGGTTCAATAATCGTAGAAACTGACCTTGACCTGACGGCAGAAGGATTCGTTTCCGGAACAGTCGTTAAGCTTGGAAATACAAAGGCTGAAAAGGTAATTACCGTTGCCGGAGCCACAAAAGCCTCAACTGTAAATGTTACGATTGAAGAAGCAGAGGCCGCATGGGAATCAAAGCTTGAAAAGGTATTCCCTCCGGTTTCTGGAGTTGAACCACAGGCCGAACTTCCGGATTATGCAACTGCAACCCACAAGTCACTTACTGACGTCCGCCAGAATCCTGTATTCAACGTGTGTAAGAAACATCCACGTGTCCTTATCCCTGTATTCCCTGGAACAAACTGTGAATACGACATGGCACGGGCCTTCAATCTTGCAGGCGCAGAAACAAAGATCCTCGTATTCCGCAATAACACTCCGCAGGCACTTGCTGATTCCCTGGCAGAGTTTGAAAAGGCAATTAAAAAGACACAGATACTTGCACTTGCCGGCGGATTCTCTGCTGGTGATGAACCTGACGGATCAGGAAAATATATTGCAAACGTACTCCGGGAAGGCCGTATTTCTGAACAGGTGATGAACCTTCTTAAGAAGCGCAACGGTCTGGTACTTGGCATCTGTAACGGATTCCAGGCCCTCATTAAGACAGGCCTTGTTCCTTATGGCGAAATCCGTGATCCTTCACCTGACATGCCTACACTTACATTCAACACAATCGGCCGCCACATAAGCCGCGTTGTCCGCACAAGAATGGTAAGTGCAACAAGTCCTTGGGCCATGGATCCGTCCGTAGTTGATTCAAGGCTGCATCTTGTTCCTGTAAGTCACGGAGAAGGCCGCATCATCATCAGTGAACGTCTGGCAAAGGAGCTTTTTGATAAAGGACAGATTTTTACACAGTATGTTGATGAAAACGGTATTCCTGCTGTTACCGAACCGGATAATCCTAACGGATCAATGTATGCAATTGAAGGTATGACAAGTCCTGACGGTCACGTACTTGGAAAGATGGGACACTGCGAAAGAACTGTTGGAAATGACATTAACGGCGCTTCCGTAGACCTCATCAAGAACATTGCCGGTAACCCGAATCTGAATGACAGTGAGAACTCATGTCAAAACATTTTTGCTGCCGGTGTACGTTACTTTAGTTAAAGACACAAAATGACGGTTTAGGGAATGTCCCGGAAGTTATGTCATGCTGAACTTGTCAGGCATCCCTGGGGCCGTCTGAATTTTTCCATATTATTTGGAGTTTTAATGAAATCGAAATTTAGTTTTGCTGTTGCTGCCATGCTGGTTCTTTCCGTATTCTTTACCGGATGCGGACAGGATAAGGCAGCTAAAAATGAGTTTGGCTGGTATGTTGATCTGGATGCATGTATGGCTGCTGCAAAGAAAAGCGGCAAGAAAATCATCATGCTTTTTTCAAGAGATGATTCAGACCATGTCAGCGCCGGATTTAAGGAAAAGATTTTTTTTGCAGAAGAATTCATGCCAGAATTTTCAAAGCAGTATGAACTCTGCAATATTGATTTTTCATTGAGCCGTTTTCAGGCTGTGTTTCCGAAAGATGATGCTGATAAAGAGTCATTGAAGAAAGCTTCGGAATTAAAGAAACAGTTTGACAAGGATATGCGCGTCGCCGCAATATACGGGGCATCTGTAACTCCTGCCGTATTCATCCTTTCTGCTGACGGTTTTGTAATGTCAGAAATCACATACATCGAAGCCCAGAATACAAAAGAATTTGCAGAAATGCTGGAATCGTATGCCGGTGAAATTTCATCCCTCGATGAAGAAATTGAATCATTGAAAAAATCAAAAGGCATGGACAGGGTTTCAGCAATTGATGCACTTTACGAAGGAACCAAAACTTCTTACCGTTATCTTTTGAAAGATTACATTCAGGAAGTCATCAAGCTTGATAAAGATAACCAGAGCGGTCTTGTGGGAAAGTACATTCTTGCTGATGCGTCATCAAAATCAATGGATTTTTACCTTTCGCGCCAGCCGGAAAAAGCACCTGATGCATATGTAAAAGCTGCTGAACATCCTTATCTTTCTACTGAACAAAAACAGCAGGCATATTATGCAGCTGCGTATATTACAGGAAGCCAGGATCCAAGTCTTGAAACTTCGGAACAGATAATCAGCTACCTTACTGCAGCAATTAATGTTGATCCGTCCACCAATCTTGGAAAGCAATGCAAGAAAATGCTGGAACGGACCAGGGAAATATACGAAAGGCAGAAAGCTATCGATGCCCAGCGTGCTGCCGAAGAGAGTGAAGAATAATGGGTGATTCAAAACCTCCGCCGGTGACAGATGTTTCTGTGCCGGCACTCATCATCTGTGCTATTTGTCTTATTACGCTTTCCATGTTGTTTTCAATATCGGAAAGCGCATTCCTTTCTATGAACCGGCTTCGTCTGAGAGTCCGCCGACGCCGCGGTGACAAGCTGGCAATCCGTTGTACAAAACTCCTTTCACGCAAAGAGATGATGATAAATACTCTCCTTGTGGCAAACGATCTGGTCAATGTCCTGCTTTCCGGAATATTGACGGCAGCGGCATTAAAGCTTTTCGGACCTAAAGGTGTCGGTGTTACAACAATAATTACGACTGTCCTTCTGCTTATTTTCGGTGAAATTACTCCAAAGGCCGTGTGTACCAGACATCCTGATCCGATTGCATATCATCTTTCCGGCTTTGTTTCTGTGGTAATGTTCATCTTGAAACCTGTGATAATCATCTTTACGGCAGCTTCCAGACTTGTGCTCCGCATCCGTGGAATTGATATTGACAGCCACAGTGAAACTTTTTCGGAAGAAGAAATAAAGACATTCATTGATGTAGGCGTAGAAAGCGGAATTCTTGAAAACGGTGAAAAAAACATGATGAACCGCGTATTTAAATTTGCTGACCTTGAAGCCCAGGATATAATGGTTCCCCGCAGGCAGATTGTTTCAGTTCCGTTGACGGCCGGATTTGATTACATCCTTGAACTTTCAGAACGTACCAGGTTTTCCCGTTTCCCCGTTTACAAAAACGACATTGACGATATTGTTGGAATCGTTTATGTAAAAGATCTGCTTTTTTATTCCGGGGCGAAAGAAAAGTTTTCATTGCACTCTGTAATCCGGCCTCCGATTTTCATTCTCGGTACAAAAAATATTTCTTCTGTGCAACAGATTCTCCGTGAGAATCATCAGGCTATGGCAATCGTTATTGATGAATATTCTGGTACAGACGGAATCCTTACAAAAGAAGATATTGCGTCAGAAATATTCGGAACATCAATTTCAGAATTTTCCAAAATGGCCTATGCCGATGTCACCATTCCTGCTGAAGGAAATGATTTAATAATAGAAGGGACTACACGCATTTCGGATTTGGACGAAATACTCCATATAAAAATTGAATCAGAAATGAACGAAACGGTTTCAGGCTGGATTCTGGAAAGACTTGAAAGGATTGCACAGCCTGGCGATATGGTTGAATCCGAAGGAATGAAATTCATTGTCAAAAAAATGGACGGACTCCGCATTGCATCAATTCAGGTTATAAAAAATGAACAGGGAGAACAGCAGTGAATATTGCAAAAATAATTTCTACAGCCCTTCTGCTTGCATTCCTTGTGTGGCTCATTGCATTTTTTGCAGCTTCTGAAACTGCGTATCTTTCAATGACTGGAATCAGGATCCGGCATATGCTTCGTCAGAAAAAAAAAGGTGCATATAAAGTAGCCGGTCTCCGTTCTGACATGGACGGGCTTCTGACAATCATCCTTGTGGGGATAAATTTCATAAATACGGTTGCATCTGCAATTGCTGCCGTCCTTGCCATTGAACTGGCCGGAGACGCCGGACTTGGAATTGCTACAATCGCAATTACTTTTTTTGTAACTGTCTTTGGAGAAATCATTCCAAAGACCATTGCCGCAGAAAATCCTGATTCAGTTGCCATAAGGAACGCCGGGCGCCTGAGTTTCTTAAAGAAAATTTTCTTCCCGATTGCGTGGACTTTTTCAAAAGTCTCAAAAGGTACTGCCTGGATTATGGAAAAGGTCTGGAAGGCTGATGAAACCCTCATTACGGAAGAAGAAATCCGCACGCTTATAGACGAAGGCGAACATGACGGCGCCCTTGAAAAAAATGAACGGAACATGCTGAACAAGATAATTGAAATTTCTGACCTGCATGTCCACAACATAATGAAGCACCGTTCGCTGGTTGCCCATCTTTCCATTGATGCCGGTTTTGATCAGGTGGTGGAAGCATTTAAAAAGACTGGATATTCGCACCTTCCTGTTTTTGAAGACACGGATGAAAATATTACCGGCGTCCTGTTTTACAAAGACGTTCTGTTTTCCCGCAAGAAAATTCCATATTCAGAATTCCGCATTCAGAATTTCATGAAACAGCCGCTTTTTGTGCCGGAAACATTTTCCGTAATTGAACTGATCCAGCTTTTTAAAAAGGAAAACCGTTCTTTTGCCGTTGCCTTGAATGAACAGGGCGGTACGGCAGGAATCGTAACGATGGATGATGTGCTCCGTTCCCTTTTTGGACGGATGTCAGAAAGCAATTCAATTTACGGAATTGCACCGGAACAGCGCATAAAAATCCTTTCTGCAAAGGAATTTGTAGTTCCGGGTGATATGCGGCTTATTGACCTGAATGCCGTACTGAATCTGAACCTCGATTCTGAGGAATATGACACTCTCGGCGGATGGCTCATGGAACATTTTGATGCGCTTCCGTCAACGGGAGAAGCCCTGCGTCATGATGGCACGCTTTTTGTTGTGGAGGACCAGTCCCAACGCCGTGTAAAAAGCGTAAAGATTTGTAAGAAATAAAATGATGGCCTTTCTAAAAATTGCATTTTTTAGAGACAATTATAACTGTATCGTATATAATTTTGCTGATTAATGAAGTCAGTGCAGGCTTTTTATTCGTGCCGACGGGTTTAATACTTGGAGTGCAATTTCCATTTAGAACGATGATACCTCGATGCTTGCGTCGAGTTTTGTCATCAGTGTTTTTTACGGACATGATTTAAAATAATTTGGAGGAAAAGCAAATGAAGAAAATCATTCTGGCTTTGTGCATGATTCTGATGGCGGTAAATCTTTTTGCAAAGGAACCGCCAGCCTGGAGAAAATCCCTCCCGGATTGGGTGCAACTTTCACTTAACGGCGATTTTCAAAAAGTTGCAGAATCTTTAGGAATCGACCCCGAAGTTTACAAAGTGTTCTGCAGTACTGCCCGGTACGATCCGGAATACACAGCTGAGGATTTAAAAAATTGTGCCTTTATTGATGAAGTAGTCGGTATTGAAGTTTCTATATGTTCTGCCTTTGGAATTACAGGAACTTTACCATGTGGCGGAAAAGTTGAAACAAAAGTTGAGGAGGATAGGGAAAATAAAAAAGTCACAAGGATGTTACTGATTTCTTTTGAAGATAAGTCAACAGGAAAAACAATTCCTTATCTGGAAATGACAGAGGATGAGAAAAAAATTCATCTGGAAAATCTGGAAGCAATACTTCCTCTGGTAAAAAAATCAGCTGTGGGAAAATCCCTCCGACTTGATTCTGATTATTCATTATACTTTAAGAAAGATGCAAAGACGAAACAAATCACTATGGTTGAAGACGGCCAAAAACGCAAGGCCGATGTTTGTGAATATTACGCCGTTTATGTCATGCCGGTGTCGTCGTATGATGGCATAATGGAAGATATACTTATGAAAGCGATGGAATAAAAAAAATCAGGAAAACGGGAATCCAGATACTGCATCCGGGTTCCCGCTTTTTTTATATGGATTTTATGCTTTTGCGTAGTCCGCAATAATGTGAGCTGTCGTTTCAATGCCGGCATATGCACTGTTTATGAGCAGGTCGTAATTTTCCCGTGCACCCCATGTATATTCTGTGAACGTATTGTAATGGTTTGCCCGGCGCTTGTTTATCTGCATGATGACTTTTGCAGCATCAGCTTCTGGAACCTTGTAATTTTCTATAGCGCGTTTTATTTTTGCTTCTTCATCAGCATAAACAAATACATTCAGAATGTCATTATTGTCAAATTCATTTGAAGTACGGAGAATGTAGTCTGCACAGCGGCCTACAAGGACGCAAGGTTCTTTCTTTGCAAGATTAAGGATTGTCGTGCGTTGTGCATTAAAAATCTGGTCAGCCAGCGGAACTACTTTTGCGGTAGGTGTTGTAGTGTAGTTGCAGGAACAGTAACTTGATCCCAGCATAAGATTGTAGAGCCATCCGCTTGAAAGGCTTTGTTCTGATTTTTCTATGAATTCTGCTGAAAGGCCGCTTTCCTTTGCTGCCAGGTCAATCAGTTCTTTGTCGTAATATTTGTAGCCAAGTTCTTTCGCTACCAGTTCACCAATAAATCTTCCGCCGCTGCCAAATTCACGGCTTATAGTAATAATTTTTTTCATGACACCATCTCCTGTACTCCGGATCCGTTTTCCGGAAAAAAATCAACAGGGTTTCTTTGGAAATTCAATTTCAGAGATACCCGGGCGGTATCAGGACATGCATCACTCCTGCATTCCTGAATTTGCCGCTACAGATATGATACCACGGAAATTCTAAATTACATAAGGAAAATTTTACGGAACCGGTTTTTTTTAGAATTCCGTTTTCAGTTAAAATTTATATCCGGCAGAAAGTGTAAATTCCATATATGCATTGGATGCACCTATATCGGAATTAATCTGCCTGTAATATATTCCGGATTCATTCCTCCGGGACTGCTTTCCATGAATCGGTTTTGTAGCCATGGCGGTAAAATCGAAGCCTGTAAAAAATATGTCTGTTATATAAAACCTTGCATTCAGAGAACCTTTTATGGCGGCAAAATAATCATGCATCAGATCCTTTGTCCATCCTGCCTGCTCATTTTTCAGATGTTTGTCAAAATAATAGATGAAGGTGTAAGGTGCTACATCTGTCGTAAGTCCCAGCGTAAGTTTTTTAAACGGATGGAATTGTACGGTAAGTCCTGTCCATACATCAAATTCATTGTATTCAAATTCAATAAGTTTTTCGTTAAAGGATATGACAGTTCTGTGATCTCTGTCGGTGTATGGATAGAAATTGTTTGTACCTGGAATTTTCTTTGCATACCAGGCAGTTCCATTATATCCTGAAAACTTTGTATGCTGGAATGTGACTCCCAAATGGGGAATCAGCGTAACCAGAGTACATGGATGGAATCTGTAAGATAAATCTGCTGTAAGCTCATAGCCTTCGTCAAGCTTGTTGTCATGCTCGGAGTATTTTGTCTTGGTTTTGAAATCCCCGTTTCCTGTCTGGTTATGGTTTTCCCAGTCAGAGTCCGTCATAAGTCCGCTTTTCCCATTATCAGAAAATCCCTTTGTTGAAAAAAGAAAAAAGAGGTCACGGAACCCGACTGTGAATTTGCTTCCGAAGTACATGATGGGCTTTTTTTCCCAAACCAGTTCGCTCAGGAGTTTTCCATATTTATATGGATAATAGACATGCTCCCGTATTTCACCCACATGAAAGCCGAACAGTGGTTCAATTTCGAAAGTCCATTTCTTTATGGCTGCTTCCGGCTGATTTTCAGGAAATGCAGTTGCAGAAAGTCCTGCAAGGAGAATGACTGTAATGATTCCTTTGATTTTGCCGGAAAGTATCATATGTTTTTATTCAGCAGCTTCTTGTGACAGCGGGTCAACCCCAAAGATTTTTGCCAGCTGTTTTCTGGTTGAATCCATGTCTTTCTGGTATGGAGCCGTAAATACCATTTTTTCCGATGTGGATGGATGGGTAAATTCAATTTTATATGCATGAAGCGCAAGTCTTGAGAGCAGAGGTCTTTCTTCATCCGGATCTCCATTCCACTTGCGCTTGATTTCACTCAGGCGGACAGGTTTCTGGTTTCCGCTGTAAAGGGGATCGCATACGATGCAGAGTCCGTTGGCAGAAAGGTGTGCACGGATCTGGTGGGTGCGGCCTGTAACCGGCTGTGCCTGGATCCATGAGAATGTACCGGCACTTCCAAGATATTTAAAATGGGTCAGTGACGGCTTTCCGAATCTTTTATTTACAACTGTACGGTGCCTCATGTCTCCATCCGGCTGTAAAGGCAGGTCTGCATCAAGTTCTGTCCATAACGGGCGGCCATGCACCAGACAGTGGTATGTCTTATGCACTTCGCGGTTTTCAAACTGCATGCTCAGGTTCTTATGCGCTTCAGGAGTCCGGGCATAAATTACGATTCCTGAAGTATCCTTATCAATCCTGTGCACAGCAAAAAGACGTCCGAATTCCTTTTCTGCCAGCAGGTCAAGGCGTGGTGCATTTTCATCGTAACGGTCAGCAGCAATAAGCAGTCCGGAACGCTTATTTAAAACGACTATATCATTATCAGAATAAATCACAGTGTAATCAGGTGTTATTTTCATGAAACTGATTATAACAGACACCCATATTCTTGAAAAGTCACGGCATGCTAAGATGTAAAGTAGCAGCTTGGAACGACGGCTTCAGCCGGCAAAACAGTCGAGGACTGTTTTGAGTGATTCTCGGAACAGCTGTGCTGTGCACGTAACCTCTGGGGGATACAAGGCTCCTGAAGGAGCCGGCTTTTTTACCGTCGCTGGGACCCGCTTTTTTTAGTAAAATGCAGATTTTTAGCAACACTTTTTACTGGCATAACTTTTTTTTTAAATTTTTAACGGTATTTTGCAACAAAAAATATATTTTATGGTCTAAAATAAAGGATGATATTTCTAATGAGATGCTCCAGGCTTTCTTCGGAATGACGGCCTTTGGCGTGAAAAAAAATGTAGTACGATACTTTTATATATTTGGGGAACTTTTATGTCTGCTTTGTATCATGATTATCTGGTTGAAGACCGGGAATTTAAGGATTATGACGACCTTAAGAAGAATTGCCGTTTAAAGGCACCGAAAGACTTTAATTTTGCTTATGACATCATTGACCGTTATGCTAGATATTTTCCTGGCAAACGTGCTTTGGTATGGCTTGATGACAATGGTGGAGAAAAGACGTTCACTTTTGACGACATTTCTGCAGAATCAAAGAGGGCTGCTTACTGGCTCGTTTCAAAAGGAATCAAGAAGGGTGATACTGTAATGCTGATACTTCGCCGCCGTTATGAATGGTGGATCCTTATGCCTGCATTACACAGGATTGGTGCTATTGTTGTTCCTGCAACTGACCAGCTTCTCCAGGCTGACATTGAATACCGTACTAATGCTGCTGATGTGAAAATGATCATTTCTTATGATAATCCTAACATCCAGAGCGAACTCGAAAAGGCAATGCCAAAATCGCCTACAGTAAAGAATCTGGTAACGGTAGGGACTGACCGCGAAGGATGGGTAAGCTTCCATAAAGAATACGAAGAAATGCCTGCAGAATTCCCTCGTCCTGTAGGAGAAGCTGCAACCCATAACGAAGATCCGATGCTTCTTTACTTTACTTCCGGAACATCAGGTTATCCGAAAATGGTGCTCCAGAACTATGACTATCCTATTGGCCACATCATGACTGCGAAATACTGGCACGGTGTTGTGGAAGACGGGCTTCACCTTACGATTGCTGAAACCGGCTGGGCAAAATCAACATGGGGAAAGCTTTACGGCCAGTGGATTGCCGGAACGGCACTTTTTGTTTACGACATGAATATGTTCAAGCCTGCAAAAATGCTTGAAATGATTTCAAAATACGGCCTTACTACATTCTGTGCTCCGCCGACAGTTTACCGCTATCTGGTGCGGCAGGATCTGAGTAAATACGACCTCAGCAAGTGTGTCCGTTTCAGTACTGCCGGAGAAGCCCTTAATGGCGAAGTTTACAACAAGTGGCTTGAGCAGACTGGAAAGAAAATTTATGAAGGCTATGGCCAGACGGAATCTACAATTATCTGCGGCAACTTTATGGAAACACCTGTAAAGCCTGGTTCAATGGGACGGCCTAGTCCGCTTTATGATGTAGAGGTTCTTGACCCTAATGGAAAGCCTGTTCCAGCCGGTGAAATCGGTGAATTGTGCATCCATGTTGAAAATGGACATCCTTTCGGCCTCCTTATGGGATATCACAAAGATGTAAGCCTTACTGCAGCTGCATTTGACGGTGGAGTTTACCACACTGGTGACAATGTATATATGGATGAAGACGGATATGTATGGTTTGTCGGACGTAAGGATGACATCATAAAATCTGCAGGCTACCGTATCAGTCCATTTGAAGTAGAATCAATCCTCCAGCAGCATCCGGCCGTCATGGAATGTGCTGTTACTGGTGTGGAAGATCCAAAACGTGGTATGGCTGTAAAGGCAACCATCGTATTGAGCCCTGGATATGACACGAAAGATCCTAAGGAAATGGAAGTCGTCCTTTCAACATTCGCAAAGGAAAATACGGCCATGTACAAATGTCCGCGTATTTTTGAGTTTGTAAAGGAACTTCCAAAGACAATCAGTGGTAAAATCCGTCGTGTAGAAATACGCGAAAAAGATCAGGGAAAAGAAGCTGACAAGATAAAACAGGATTTCTGATTTTTATAAAGGAAACCGGTAGCAGTTGCGCTGCCGGTTTTTTTTTCTTTTTACGGCATATGACCCCGGTGTTTTGATTGACATATTGACGAAAAATGTCACGATTGCTACACTTATTTTACAATTTTATTGTAAATAAATGCGTAATGAGGGCTTCTGAAAGCTGCTGTTTTCTGTAAGTACCCCAAAATACTACGAATTTGGAGAAAATATGTCTCAGAGACGCGTCGTTGTAACAGGTCTTGGTTGTGTTACCCCAATCGGAAACAATGTTGCTGAAACATGGTCCGGCATTAAGGAGGGAAAGGTAGGAATCGATAAGATTTCACTTTTCGATGCTTCAGAATACAAGGTTCAGATCGCAGCTGAAGTAAAGGGCTTTGACCTTACCCAGTATGGTGTTGAATCCCGTGAAGCCCGCAAAATGGCACGTTTTACACAGTTCCTTGTGGCTGCAAGTTCACAGGCACTTGCTGATGCAGGTTTCAATAAGGAAAACCTTGCCGGTGAAAAAGCAGGCGTAATGGTAGGAAACGGCATCGGCGGTTTCGATATCATGGAGACATCTTTTAAGAAATATTTTGAACCTGGAGCAGGTGCAAACCGCATTCCTCCTTTGACAGCTCCAGAAATGATTCCTAACGAAGCAGCTGCAAATGTCAGCATGATGTACGGAATCACAGGTCCTGTATGGACTCTTGCAACTGCCTGTGCTTCCGGAACAGATGCACTTGGTAATGCACTTGACCTCATCCGCAGCGGCCGTATTGATGTATGTGTAGCCGGTGGAACGGAAGCCACAATCACAGGTTATGGAATAGGATGTTTTACAGTCCTTAAGGCACTTGCTGCCAATTTCAATGATGACCCGAAACATGCAAGCCGTCCTTTTGATAAAGACAGATGTGGATTTGTAATGGGAGAAGGTTCTGCAGTACTTATCCTTGAAGAGCTGGAACATGCAAAAGCCCGCGGTGCAAAGATTTATGCAGAATTTGCAGGATATGGTTCTTCAAGCGATGCATATCACGTTACTTCACCTCTTCCTGACGGATCAGGCGGTGCAAAGGCAATTACACGCGCCCTTGAAGATGCAGGAATGAAGCCAGAAGACGTTCAGTATTACAATGCTCATGGAACTTCAACCCACGCAAATGATTCCGGCGAAACAAAAATGGTAAAGATTGCATTTGGAGACCATGCAAAGAACCTGAAGGTTTCATCAACAAAGAGTATGACAGGCCACATGATTGGTGCAGCAGGTGCCATCGAAGCATTGTTCTGCATTAAGGCAATCAATGACGGATTCTTCCCTCCGACGGTGAACCTTGACAATCCTGATGTAGAAGAGGGATGTGACCTTGATTATGTTCCAAACAAAGGACAGAATGGTACAATTAATGCAGCTGCCAGTGCTTCACTTGGATTTGGCGGACACAACGGCTGTGTAATTTTCAAGAAATATTCTGAAGTAAACCTCTAAAAATTACAATTTTTAGAAGTAACTTTGAAAATGCGGTGTTTTAAACCTTGTAATTTCAGGGATAAAAATCCGCAGGCATTTCTATAAACTATTTTTTAGAGATGCCTTGAATAAACATACATAGGAGGCAATTATGATTATCACACCAAAAATCAGAAGTAACATTTGTATCAACGCTCATCCGGTTGGCTGTGCAAAAGATACTGAAAACCAGATTGCATACATGAAGGCTCAGAAAGCAAAGCGCGGAATCAAAAGCGTAAAGGAAGGCGGAAAAGGCCCTAAGACAGTTCTGGTACTTGGATGTTCTACAGGATATGGACTTGCCAGCCGTATTGCTGCTGCTTTTGAATTCGGTGCAGACACTATCGGTGTTTCATTTGAAAAAGAAGGAACAGAAAATAAGGGTGGTACACCGGGCTGGTACAACAACAAGGCATTTGACCGTGCAGCACAGAATGACGGACTTAAATCAGTTACATTGAACGGTGACGCTTACAGCCACGAAATGCGTGCAAAGGTTATCGAAGAAATCAAGAAGATGGGTGGAAAAATCGACCTTCTGGTTTACTCACTTGCAAGTCCTGTCCGCTCAGATCCAGATAAGATTGATGAAGCTACAGGCCAGCATGTCCTTTACCGCTCGGTAATCAAACCACAGGGAAAAACATACGGCGGAAACTGTCTGGACATCATTAACGAAAAACTTACAACAATGAGTGCTGAACCTGCTAATGCAGAAGAAGTTGCAAATACTGTAAAGGTAATGGGTGGCGAAGACTGGCAGATTTGGATTGACCAGCTTACAGAAGCAGGCGTCCTTGCTGACGGATTCTGTACACTGGCTTACTCATACATCGGACCTGAATTGAGCCATCCTATTTACCGTGATGGTACAATCGGTGAAGCTAAAAAGCATCTGGAAAAGACAGCACGCAATCTTGACGCACAGCTTAAGGCAAGCGTTAACGGTCGTGCTTATGTTTCAGAAAACAAAGGTCTTGTAACTCGCTCAAGTGCAGTCATTCCTATCATTTCGCTTTACCTTGCAGTCCTCTTTAAGGTAATGAAAGCTAAGGGACTTCACGAAGGTTGTATTGAACAGATGGAGCGTCTTTTTGCTGAACGTCTTTATACAGGAGCAGACGGCGCAATGGCTGACATTCCTGTTGACTCAGAAAACCGCATCCGTCTTGATGACTGGGAACTCCGTGAAGATGTTCAGGCTGAAGCAGAAAAAGCAATGGCTGCTGTGACAGAAGAAAACCTCCGTGAATATTGTGACCTTGAAGGTTACAAGCATGACTTCCTTGTGACAAACGGTTTTGACGTTGCAGGTGTTGACTACGGAAAGGACGTAGCAAGAATGGATGTAATCGACGCCTGAAAATAATAGGGCAGGCGTCGAAATGGGGATGTCACAGGCTTTAAGGAAGCCGGAGGCTGACGTGCCTTGACGCCCCTTATCGACGCCTGAAAATAATGGGGCAGGTGTCCTGATGCATTGATTTGTGCATAATTACAAATGATTTTGAATCCGCTCTGGTTTTGAAGTACACTTCGTTCCGGGACGGATTTTTTTTTGCTGGCAGCCGGAAATTGCGTATATACACTGTTACTAAACTGCCATCTGTTTTGTTCCGATAAATGAAACGGAAAACTCTGATTTTGGTGACCTGATGAAGTGTAATTTTTTTAACGGAACATATAGATTCTCCCTGCGTATGCTGATTGTGGCACTTGTGCTGTGCGCTTGTGTGCAAACCGGATTGTCAGCTGCAACTTACAGATGGAATGACAGTTTTCCAACTGGTTCATGGAACGGGGCTGACCGGCACTGGCAGAAAAATACTTCCGGCAGCAATTATCAAGATACTACGGAAATTCCGGGTGCCGGAGATATAGTATATTTCCGGGGTTCAGCAGATGTTTCCATTACAATTCCTGCTGGTGTGACAGCATTGGGAAATATCTTTACAAACAGTGATAATGCTTCGGTGGGAAATGTGACCCTCAGTTTTGAAGGGAATACAGTACTGTCAAATCTTTACGTTGCTTCCCAGTCGGCTGATACACCTTCTACTGCTACCGGAAAGACTTATGTAAATGTGGCGGATGGAAAAAAGGTTTCCGTCACTGGTAAAATTGAATTGAATTCCCAGCGTGTGGCAAAGACAAATTCCTATCTTGGAATCGGTGGTACAGGAACTTTTGAGACAAATACATTTGACTCAGCATGGTCTGATTCAGGAAACTATTTTCACACGCTGAATATTGATTCCGGGAGTAATTTTTCTATAGCTGCTACTTATTACGGCGATTCTGATGCAACCGGTTCCATGAAGTTTACCGGCAGCGGAACCCTTTACATTCCTGCTTCCGGCGCCATTATGGACTGGGGAACTACGGTCGGATTGTATTACGACCCGGCTCTGACAATCCTTCCAAACGGGAATCCTACCGATTACAGGGTGATTGTAAGTAATTTAAATGACCTTCCTTCCAATACGGCTTCATTGAAAATAACCAGGAAAATCAGAAGTGGTGCCAGTGCCATTGTCTATTATCCAGTAGTCATTAAGAACCTGGTAAATGCCGGAGGTGGTGATTTTAAATTTGACAAGGCATATGATTCAGTTGGCGGAACAGAGTCAGAAAGGGCGCTTGCAAGCGGAGTAAACTATTATCTGGGAATTCCTTCAAATTTAACAGAGAAATCAATAAATCTGTCTTATGTAAATATTGCCGGAGCTATAATTGCAGGTGACGGATTCACCGTAGAAATCTGGACACCTGATGGTGCCCGTGTTCTTTCTACCATCGAGTGGTATTATAAGAAACCTGGCTGGATAGGAGCTTCTTCTTCCGATTGGAATAATCTGAATAACTGGGCTGGTTTGAATCCTGCACATACGGTTGAAGAAAATTTCAGGATTGATTTTCCTGATTATGAACTTACTATAAACGCATCAGCTTCTAATATGCCTGAAATAACAGGCGGTACATTTGACTTAAAATCTTTGAACATTGCTTCAAATGCGGACATAAAAATTTCTGGTGGTAAATTATCCGTTGAATCTTTCGTACTTGCAGATGCCGGAACCCGTGCTGTTGCAACCCAGACTGGCGGTGAACTGCGCATAAAGAAGACTGGTTCACCAGCGCCTGCAAATCCAGGATTCATCATAAATGGTAACTCTACCTTTACTGCGTCAGGCAGCGGAAAAGTCATTTTTGAAGACGGTGCAGTATACAGCGTGAATGTGGATGACAATGTGACTTTTTACGATTTTGAAGTGTCCGATGATTCAACGGATGCTGTGTTTAACGGAGCTGGTCACAAAATCATTTGTAATGGAAGTTTCATTAACAGGGGGCGGACAACGGTGGATGAAATTGCATTTACCGGTGGAGCAGGTTCGTCATTTGTGTTTGGTGATTCTGCCGGAGATTCGCTTACTGTGGCTGGTTCTGGTGCAAGCCTTACGTTGGAAAGCAATGTGACTGCAACCGCCGCCGGAACTGTAACATTTCCACTGCCGGATCCGCTTCTGCCTGAATCCCTTGTGGTAAAAGGTGACCTTAACCTGACAGCTGATGCTGGAATTTCCGGTATCTTCTATAATCTTTCAATTCCTGCAGGTTCCACATTAAAGAATACAAACGGAATCTGCGTCCGTAATAATCTCACTGTTAACGGTTCATATACCCATAACTCAAAAAAACTGACGCTGGGAAAAATTTCTGTTTCCGGAACAGATTATGCCAGCGGGCCTGATGGTAATATTTCAGGGACGGCTTCAGGCGTGGATATGGGCGAAGTTGATGTAACCCAGGGAGCGACTCCAAAGATTTTTGATGTTACGGTAACAGGTGGAAAAATTCATCTTGATGAAACAGTTGCATCTGGCGCTGTTACGTTCAAAAAAAATCTTACAGCCACATCCTTGTCAAATTCCGCCGGTTCATTTCCTGTTTCCTTTAATGCAGGCGACGGTGGAACAGGTACAACGGTACATATAACAGACCTGGTAACATTGAATACATCAGGCGCTGTAATCCTTTCTGATGTTTATGGCGACAGATGTTCATTTGATGGCGGACTTTCTGTTGTAAATGCGCCGTCAGTAAAATTTGCAGGAACTCTGGAAAGTTCTTCTGGTTCCATTTCAATTTCCAGTCCTGTAACGCTTTTGCAGAATGCCATTGTGCTTACTTCCGGCAGTCCAAAGAATGCGGCATTCGGTTCAACTGTTGACGGAGTCCTTGATGGTGCATACACCCTGAATCTTGGGGATTCCACCCATCCGACACCGGCAGTTTTTTCTGCATCCATAGGTGAAACCGGGCGACTTGCTTCTTTCTTTACAGGAAGCGGTGCAATTTCGTTTACGGCAGCTTCTGCCTCAGTAAAAACTGCTGCTGCCCAGATTTATAATTCTGCTGTTACAGCCAGTGGAAACCTGTCTCTGGAAAATGGCGGTCTCCTGAATGTTTCTGATTCCGGTTCATTTAATGTGAATGGAAATTTTTTGCAGACTGGTACAGGATTAAATCAGGTGGCAGGAAGTGTCATTGCTGCCGGTTCAGTTTCTTTTGCAAAATCACTTTATCTGTATGGTGCACCGGCTTCTGCAATGAAACTTTCCGGAGCTTCCGTTACTGTGGCGGAAGACCTTTGCATCGGCTGTGGAAGTTCCAGAACTGTAGAGTTTGAAATTACAGGCGGTACAAACAGGACATCTTGCGTAAATCTTGTATTGGGCAGCGGAACTGTTTTATTTTCCGGAACTGTAAAAGGTTTTGATGTTGCCGGCGATTCCGTATTCCTTGGAACAGCGTATAATGAAGATGATTCTGAATCCGGGGTGAACGGATTGTTTTCGTATATCCATGCCAGCCGTCCTTGTGCTGCAACTATTGATCCATTTCCTTCCGTTCTTCCGGACGGGATTACTGCCTTTTCCGTAAATGGCGGTTCTTTTGCTTCTGGTGCCCTTGACGGTGCTGGTTTTACGGTTGCAAAGAATTTTTATGCCAACGGAATCAATTTCGTAACTTCTGCTCCGGCTGATGCATCAAGGAACTGGATGCTTTCCATTCCTGATAATGACAAGGCAACTGATGCTTTTGCGGAAATGTACAATCTTTCCGTTGCCGGCTGTCAGGCCACACATTGGGTTTCTGCCGCTGAAAACTGCACTGATTCATCTGATGCTTCAAATCCGAATGTAAATGTAGATCTGGCCCGTCCCCGCATTCTGGTAAATGATTCCGCCATTGCAACTTCTGCAAATTCCAGCGGTACTTATTCAGTTTATGATGATGTAATCAGGTTTGAATTCTCCGATATAAACGGGAATGCAAAGACAATTGAAAATACCGGTAATGAAATTTCCGCTGCGGTTTCCAGCATAAAATATTCTGATGGCCGTTTTGTTTTTTCAGGTTCCTATGTGGATGCAGAATGTACAGATACTACGGATGGAAAAGGCGATTTGTCCGTGTTCTATTTAAAGGCTGATGACCTTGAACACTGGAACAGTGATGCAACTGGAACTTCCTCTGGTTATGCTGACAGTTCAGATTATAATGGAACACATAAAGGCAACAAGACGAATCTTGTCCTTCCAAAGGCACTTGCTTCCGTGTATGAAACTTTGCGGGATGACCATAAAAACCGCATTGCCCATTATACTGATTTTACACAGACAGCTGACAGGTGTCCTCCGGCCCTTGTTGCCGTACGCACCGGGCAGGAACTCCATGAAACGAATATGGCATCGCAAAAAGATTACGATGCCCACAATTTTGTCGAACTTCAGTATTCTGAGCCTGTGGACATAGGTTCGTTGCCTGCCGAAGGTCCTGCTGCAGGTGTATGCGTAAATCTGAAGCCGGATTCTGATTTTTCTTCTGCAGCAAAATATGGCGGTGCAATTTCCAATGGTGCAGGCGGAATTACTGTTGACGGATATCTTTCCATTTCCGGGGCAACAGTCAAGGCTGGTTCCCGTAGTCCGGATAATTCAACCGTAAAGACTGAAGATTCCAGTGTAAATGCCCTTTACAGGAATTTTTCACTTACAGCCGGCGGAACTGCCAGCCAGCAGAAATGCAGGCTCCGCATAAGCATTGCCGGTTACGCAGACGGAACTGTTACAGTCAGCGGAACTTCATGCAAATTCTGGCCGGGATTCATAAAGCAGGGTGAAATCACCCAGATTGCAAATCATTTTGTGGACAGGGTCGCCAATTCCTTTATCCGGGATAAGTCTGCTGCTGCACCGGCTCCAAATATCCTTTTATCCCGGGAAACTGGTGCACATGCATTGCCACGTATTACGGTGGATTCTTCTTTGAATGAACTGTATGGCCCTTGGGATCTTTCTCCACCTTCTATTGCTCATTATGTAAAGAATGGTACATGGGCTGATCCTCATAGTAGTATGGAAATCCTTGCAACTGATGCCGGTAATGCCGGGTATGCAACTGCATTTGAATTCCACATTATGGATAATACTCCTCAATATGCATTGTCCGAAACTTACTGGTGGTATACAAAAATGGGCTGGTACGAAAACAGCGGTACTTCTGCATTATCCATAGGTGCCGGAGAACCTTTGGACCGTCGTGGTGGTTCAAGAATTCCTGATGGTGCTGAACGTACTTATGGTGGAATCCGCTCTGGTTCCCTTTACAATTCAATCAGTGCATTTTCATACCGTAATATCACTACCGGATATGGTGCAGGTATGACCGGCGAAGTCTACCAGTACACTACAGTACCGGCATTTTTTGGTGATGCAGGTTCCCTTACAGTTGATATTCCATATGTAGGGCTAAAGATTGCAGGACGTACGGATAACCTGACTTCCAATGATTACAGCATATCGTACAAAGGATTTGAAAGGCGGAGTGGATTCATAACGGATTTTGCAGGAAACCTGCTTCTGGATTTTAACGACCTCCGTTCGCCTGAAAAGAATCCACCAAAGTTTTCAATGACGGTTGCACCTTTGGACTCAGACCTTATTTACATTCTGTTCACAAAACGGATACGCCATTCCACACAGAGCGAACTGAAAGATATAGTTGACAGTCTTGAATTGCTTTCAGATCCTTCAGATCCGGCTTCTAATCTCATTGACTGGAGCAAAGGTTCCCGCATCATTACCGAAAAAATTACGGAAACCAAACGTGCCACTGGAATCGTAGTTTCTCTGGCCGGTGGAAAGAAGCTGTCTTATGATCAGATAAAGACCCTTCAGTTTACCGTAAAGAAATTTCCGGGATTTGACCCGGTAACCGGACAGCCGGGGGATTTTTCAAAAATATATGATTTCAGCGACAACTCCCTTCCTATAACTGATACTCACAGGATTACTGATTTTGCAGTAAATGTGATTGATGTGAAATATGCATATGACGGCAGGAATGAATCTTCGGCAGTCCTTGGGCGGGACATACTTGCAGAAGGCGAATGGACGCTGCGTGATTTTACAGGTTCAGGATTGAATACAAGTAAAGCCCTTCCTGAAAAAGATATTTCCATTATTACTTCACTTTCCAAAGATGGTACCGGTGCATATATTTCAGACCAAATTGAAATGCATGTTGACATCAGTCCGACAGCAGGAAGTAATGGAGAAAACTATACCCAGAATTCCGGAATAAAAACCCGGTTGTGGATAAATGATCCTCTGGAAGCTTTTGCACCGGTTCCTAATCTTTCAGCATCATGGAAGAGTATAGTTCCAGAATTGTGGAATGCTTCAAAAGATAACGGCATCCGACATTTCATAATGCCGAATAATCCTGAAACTGCAGGAGCTTTCATGTGGCCTGTAGGCTCGAACGTGCAGTTTACATTCAAAATAAATGATCCTTCCCTTACTGAACCATTGTACGCTGCACGGTTGAAAGTTCCGGGAGACCTGACCAGCCTTGATCTGTGGTCATTTGAAATAACAGGTGTTACATTGCAGCGTGGCGGCGTAACCATAATGAATAATGTAATCAACGTGAATGTCCGTGAACAGTCCATAATTCAGGTTGACATGCCAAGGGATGGTAATCTCAATGTGATTGTCATGACTATGGATGGAAATATTGTAAAATACCTTCACCACGGAAGTGCATCCAAAGGAACGCATCATTATTATTGGAATGGAACCAACGGCAGCGGTAATCCGGTGGCCAGGGGACTTTATTTTGTAAGAGTTGTAGGTCCGGATATTGAAGAAACCCGTAAAGTAATGTGTGTGAAACCATAACTTGACCGACTCAATGAAATAAGTCATACTTTGGAGAATATGTGTGCAAAGGCTAGAAAAGAACCGCGTTATAAGATTCTCGGTCGTGTTGAAGCTTCTGAGCTTTCAGCTTTGCCCGGGATGCTTATAGACATAAGCCTGTCAGGGTGTAAATTCCATTATACTGTGCCTGTGGCTGTAGATCTGGAAAATGATTACAGTCTTACAATCAAAGTATCTGATAAAAATTCCAGCAGTGACCTTAACCTTATCTGTCATCCTGTCTGGGTTTGTGAAGATAGTGGTGAAACGGATATGGGAATGCAGATTCTTCATTCTCCTGATACAGATAAACTCAAAGAATTTGTTGATTCCCTCAACCGCTCCGAGTATGGAGATGGTTCGGAAAGTCAGATTGTAGATAATTCATGTCAATTCATATAGAAAAACTCTCCGGGACAGCATTCCTGTCTTTTCCAGAAATGCAGCATTTTTTAAAAGCTGAATTAAAGGACCGCTTCGGCATTGAATCCGTTGCGGTTCCATATGGCGAACTTTTGTATTATCCGGAAATTGAACCCGGACAGATAGAAATTCCGTATTTTGCGCGGACTGCGATGCTGGAACCTCACCTTATAAAATTTGAATCTAATGGTGAAGCTGCTTCTTCATTAAAGAAAATGCAGCGCAGCTGGGCTCCTTACCAGTATCAGCTTTTCAGACGTTCTAATTTCATTCAGGAAAAACTTCCTTACGTCAATCTTAAAATCCGTACGTTTCCTGCGAAATATCCAGTTTCACCAATCGGGCTTTATACATTGATTGATGAAAAATCCATGATTGCTTCGGCCCGTACTTCCAGCTGCATTCCTGCCGGTACGGTTCAGTTTGTGGAAGACCACGAAAATCCGCCGAGCCGGGCATATCTAAAAATCCAGGAAGGTCTGACTATGGCAAAAGTCCTTTTTGATGCAGAACTCCCTGACGGAAACAGCCGTTGTTTTGAAGCCGGTGCATGTCCCGGTGGCTGGACATGGGTTCTTGTAGGATTAGGTTCATCCGTTTACGCCGTTGACCGTGCAGAACTGGCACCATCCCTTATGAAGAATCCGAAAGTAAAATTCCAGGCTCATGATGCATTTACGTTAAAGCCAAAGGATGTTGGTGCATGTGACTGGGTTTTCAGCGATGTTATATGTTATCCGGAACGGCTTTTGCAGTGGGTAAGGGAGTGGCTTGAAAGCGGACTTACAAAAAAAATGATCTGCACAATCAAAATGCAGGGTGCAATAAACTGGGATACGGTAGCAGAATTTGCAGCTATTCCCGACAGCCGTGTAGTGCATTTGAACTACAATAAACATGAACTGACTTTTATTCATTATGAAAAATGATAAACAAGGAGCATAAGATAAAAGTCCCGCTAAGATGTCGCGGTACTTTTATCTTTAAAAATCTGCGTTGCAGATTTTCTTATTTAGGCTCATGAGCCTGTGAAAAATGTGAAGCGAAGCGGAATATTTTTCACAATAAACCACCTGCTATGCGGGTGGTGGGCAATTGCTTATAGCAAAAAAAGCTTTCCTCGAAGGTGTACAATAAGATTGTTCAAGT
>JAZLGS010000077.1:0-46642 GCA_045616425.1 Treponema sp. | reverse complement strand
GTATTATCTGCCTTTATAGCTTATAAGTTTTCTTTTCCAATATCTAACAAAGAAGATTACTTAGAAACACAATTTATTTCAGAATATGTAAAATTAAAAGGTTACCAAGGAATTCGTTATAAAAGCTCATTAAATCGAAATGGCCATAATATTGTATTTTTTGACTATGAAGATTGTAAACCAGTTAATTCATTCCCATATAAATTAGATGAAATAACTTTCAAAGCAAGGTGTACATTTCCAATGGGAAAGTTTGATTATGAAAATGATTTGATTGTAAGTAATAAGAGTAAGGAAAAATAGTGCTTGTACTGAATATGTATAATATAAAAAAATTTATGTAACCTTGAATTTTGACCGATTGTTATATATGATGTAAAGTGAAGTGTAAAGTGAGGTGAATTATGGCTAAAAGAAAGTGTAAAATCGAAAAACTGTCAAAGCAACCTCTTGCTTTGGTTTTAATTCAAATGAGATTTTCACCATTTATGAATATTAAGGACTATATTCCTCAAATTCAGGAAAAACTTTTGGCTTTGGGGTTTGTCAATTGTAAAGAAAATCCTTGTTTGGAAGTAAGAATTACACCGAATGGTCCACAATCATCAACATCAACACAATGGGTTTTTAGTTCTTTTGATGGTTATGAGAATGTCATCTTGGATTCAAAACAGCTTACATATCAAACTGCCAATTATGATGTATTTGAAAAATATTATGAAAAATATCAGCAAGTATGTGATGCTCTCGTAACATCGGCTTCAACTTTTGAGACTTCTGTTCTTATTCAGCGTCTTGGGTTACGTTATGTGGATCGAATTTTACCAATAGACGATAATGATTCTATTGATTCATATATAAGTGATGGATTTAAGGTTAATCAAGCATCAGTTTTTGGTTCTGCAAAAAAAATCTGTACAATAAGTCAGGCTGGGGAAGTTAATATTTTTGAAAATAAAAAAGGAGTTATTGTTTTTAGAATTACTCAGGGTGAAAAAGGATTGTTCTTGCCACCTGATTTGATGCCAAATCCTCCTAAAATGAAGAAAGATGTTCAGCCAGATTGTGTCATTGGACTTATAGATATTGATCACTCATATAATGTAATTGGCCCAGAAAACTATAATAAAGAAGTTTTAGAAAATTTATTTTATGGTATGCATGACAATTCTCATGATTTGTTTATGTCTATAGTCAGTGAAGAAGGAAAAGAAAAATGGAAATGATGACTATGTCTGCAACAAGCACAGATTTATTTAATGTCTCTGTTGAAAATGGGACTGTAAATTATCATATCAGTACCTCTTCCAAAACAGCTCTAGCTGCTGCACTTATTATCGGAGCAGCTTCAGTTCCAATGACCGAAAATGTATCAGCATTTATGTTTGATAGACCAATTCCATATGTTTATGTAATTGAAGAAAAATCAGCAGTTGATACTATTCCAGTAGCTGAAAAGATACAAAAAGTATTGACTTTTTATAGTCTTGGCAAATCTCATTTGTGTAAGATTACAGGAATTTCACGCCCTGCATTATATGCATGGATTGATGGTAATTCAGAGCCTGAAACTGAAAATTTTGTAAAAGTTGAACAACTTTATTCTCTGGCAAGAGAATTGGATGTTACTGGTAATCAAGTGATTCATCATGGTTTTATTGATAAAGTGCTTCCAGGAGAGATGAAATCTTTGTATCAACAATTTGTCGAAGAGAAGAATCTTAATACAGATTTAATTAAAAATCTTGTTCAACTCGCATTGAACAGGTCTATTTCTCGTGTAGAAAATATTGAAAATCGTAGGATTTCTGAATTTAAGGTTTCTCATTCTGATGCTGATAAAGAACTCAATATTGAAGGAAATCTGTAATCCTATATGAAGACGATAAATGATTTAAGACAATGCGATGTTTTTGATAACTCAGTATTGAAAAGTTTGCAAAATTTAAATCCTGCAAACTTAGCTGTCGATTTGTCTGAAGAGTCATTTTGTGTCGTTGTTACTCAAGACTGCGATATTGTTCACGAAAAAACAGAAGAAGAACCATATGTAGAGTTTATCATTGGAAATTTTTCAAAAGATAAATCCTGCAAAAATGGAAAAAATCCTCGAAAACTTCATCTTGAAAATGCAGAAAATATTTTAGAATTTGTTATTCATAATAGATTTTTTGTAAAAAAAGAATCTCTATTAAGCTTTGAATTTCCTGATGTTTTGTTTGATATGACTGAGGATAACAGGAAAATTTTGAAGAAATGGCTTGGAAACAGGTACACACGCGCTGCATTTCCTGACGAGTTTAATATTCGCTTATCAAGAGCTAAAGTTTCTAAAATAACTGAAAAGGGAATATCTTCTAATGTTTCTCATATATTTTTTGAAGTTGATGATTGCGAATTATCAGAAGGTGAGATTTATCATCTAAATGTAATGGTTGTTGTTAATACAAATGAAGAATCTGAAAGAGATGAGATAGAAGATGCTTATTTTGAAGTTTTTGATGATATTCAAGATATTGAATCTAATCTTAGGGTTGTAACTAAAGATGAAGTTACTCTCAAAGATTTACATAATTATAAGAGATGGGATAAAGATAGTATTTCTTTTTCAAAACAAAATCAGAGTTTACCAGTTGAAGAAATAGACAAACTTGTTTGATATTAATAAATATTTACATTATTCGATGTTATGACCAAAAAAGAATTAAAGCCATTTTACAACGTAGGACCAGGAGATTTTATTCTTGATTTTCTTGATTCTTTGGGATGGACACAATCAGATCTGGCAGAAGTAACTGGATTCAGCGTAAAGACAATAAATCTTCTTATCAATAACAAGCAGGGAATTACTCCAGAAACTGCAATTACTTTAGAAAAGGCCTTTGGTTCGCCTGCTGATTTCTGGATTGAAGTCGATGCAAAATATCAGATTCGCAAAAAGGAAGAACAGAATTCAGAAAAGAATGAATTGACTGCAAAAAAGGCAATGCTCAGAAAATATATGCCAGTTGCAGAAATGAAAAAGAAAGGCTGGTTTTTGTATGACATTGATACTGTAAAAGGAATTGAACAGGAATGTATTCGTATTTTCAATCAGTCATCGGTTCCTGAATCAGAATATTCTCAAGAGTACAAATTTTGTGCCCGCCAGACTAATTTTGATTATGATTACACTCTATGGTACAGCAAAACTTGGTTTGAATATGCAAAACTACATGCAGCATCTTTTGAACTTCCAGAATATAACAGAGAAAAATTGCAAAGTATTGCAGATAATCTGTATGAATATACTCTGAAAAACGATGGTGTAAATGAGTTGATTAATGATTTAAATGCATGTGGAGTAGGCTTTTTTTGTTTGAGTCATTTACAGAAAACTTATCTTGATGGAGCTGCTTTCATTAATGGTTATAATCCTTTTGTTGTTTACACATGCCGCTATGATAGAATTGATAATTTCTGGTTCGTTGTTGCCCATGAAATAGCACATATTTTGCATCATTATGATTTCTTAAAAGAAGCCTTTTTAGATAATCTTGAACATCAGGCAGAAACAGATAGAGAAAAAGAAGCTGATAAATATGCCGGTATTTATCTTAATCAGGATAAAGTTCTTGCTATTGGTCAGCAATTCGGAAAGTATTTGAATGCTTCAAGACTTTCTTTAATCAGCAAAGAAACAAATGTTTCCGTTCCTGTGGCATTAGGAATGTTACAGCATTTTGGAATGTTGGATTGGCGACAGTTTGCGAAATATAAGATTCATGCAAAAGAATCTATTCCAGAAGGATTAATTAAAGGATAATGCTACTTTTCCTCTGCTGTCATTATTTGAAAATACAGTTTTTCAGCCTGTGTATCAGTTTGTGGAACAGAAGCCTGCAATCTTTTCTATTAAGTCCGGGGCTTCGTCATACACTGCATGGCTGTACCGGTCGTAGGCGATGGAACTGCACCCGAGTTTTTCTGCCAGTGCAATTCCGCCGCTGCAGTCAAATACTTTGTCGTTCTTATCGTAAATTACAAGTACCGGACATTTTATTTCATCCAGTCGCGCCGTTATGTCAAAATCATACATGGATTCCACAAGGATTTTAAAATGATGGCAGTCATCAGCTGTTCCCTGTCTGATAAGTTCAGGAATCTGATTTTTAATGGATTCTTTGAATGATTCTGAATATACAAATTCCAGAAATGATTTATTGAGCTGAACTACATCTCCTGTGTCTGCAATTTTTTTCCATGTGGCAAAGGCTTTGTTTTCTTTGTTTTTTGCTGTTGTAGAACATAGCACGAGATTTTCCACTATTTCAGGATGGGATAATGTAAGGAGAATTCCTATCATTCCTCCTTGTGAAGTTCCGTAGACAGAAGTTTTTGCAATTTGCAGCTGGACCATACAGCGGTAAATGTCATCAGCCATCTGGTTCATTGAATAACCTTCCGGAATGACTTTTTTGCGGTCAAAAACGTAAACAGTAAAATCCTTTGTAAATATGTCAAAAATATTTTCCATCTGTTTTCCTGCACCTTCAAGACCGCAGAGGCTTACACCATCAATTATTGCCATATTTTTCTTTCCGGTACCGAATTTTATTACATTCATGTAAGTGCCGTCTAATTCAATACGTTGTTCCATATCTTCCGCTCTTTTATGTGAACCTCTGAAAATTGCAATTTTTAGAAGTAAGACTTGCAGGCATCTCTTAAAACTATTTTTAGGAATGCCCTTACTTTCTATTTACTATGTATATTCCTGCAGATGTCAGGAAAAGGGCAGCAATGCTTACAGGACTTAAAACAGAACCTTCTTTTAAGAATATTGCTGAAAGTATTACGCCAAAAACAGGATTCATAAAACCGAATACTGCAACTTTTGAAATGGGATTGTACTTTACAAGAATGCCCCACAAGGAGTATGCAACCGCCGAAACAAATGCAAGATATGCAAGTAGCAGGATTCCCTGTCCGGTAATTACAGGCAGGGTTCCGCCGGCGGCAGCACCAATCAGGCTCATTATTATTCCACCAATTACAAACTGGTATCCACTCAGTACGATGGGGTCTTCTTCTGTTGAATATCGTTTCAGCAGGACGGAAGAAAATCCATAACAGAATGTGGAAAGAAAAACCAGCAGGTCTCCAAGCCACGGCATTTCTCCGCTTCCAAGGGATTTGCCGGAAATATTAATCAGTACTACACCGGAGAAGCCCAATATGGAACCGGCTATTTTTTTTGAATTAAGTTTTTCCTGATGGAACAGTATGCATGCGATGAATATTGCAACAAAGACATTTGTGCCTTCCACAATTGAACCACGCACGCCGGTGGTATATGCAAGTCCGATGTAAAAGAAAACATATTGCCCGATTGTCTGGAGCGAAGACAGTTTCAGGATTTTCAACCATGAACTTCTTTTTGGTGCAAGGAATTTCCTGCGGGTCATGCTTCCTATTGCAATTGCAAGGATTCCTGCAAAGAAAAAACGTATGCCTGCAAAAAAAATCTGGGATGGAATTTCTGAACTGGGAATCTGAAACAGCAGATAGCCTATTTTAATAGAAGGAAATGCACTTCCCCATAAAAAGCAGCAGACAAGTGCCCCTGTCCACACGGTTATTGTTTTTGTAAAAAAATTTTCATTCATTTTTTAAGGCAGCTTTGATGACGTTATGTTTTCCGCCTTATGATTTCAAAGCGGAAGAGGGCTGTCTGTAATTGAAACAGCGTCCCTCCATCATTAAATGATAAAATCATGTTCTTGTCAAACGGAATGGGATGTCCAAAAAGTACAGTTCATAGCATCATTCCGATTCAGATATGGATTCAGGATGGCTGTTTCGGAATCTTTGCACTTTATGTAGTGTAGATGCTGAAAAATCAGCATGACGGAACTTGTCCGTGCCGGAAGGACTGATATCTGGATGAAAAAAGCACTCTGCGCAATCTGCGTTGTATGAATGGTATTGGAACCGAAGGACAATTTCCTTTTAGAACGACGATACCTCGAACATTCTGCGCCGAGGTTCGTCATTTGGCAGCCTCTTTTTATAAATTAAATGAAATTTGTCCAGGCTCTTTCTTCTTTTTCAGGAAGGCCGAATTTTTCTTTTCCAAGGGCAATGCTCTTCATGAGGAATGTCATGTTTCTTGCCAGAACCCTTGCTGTCTGTAATCCTTCTGCGTCTTGTTCTGCATCTCCCGGAGCACCGCCATGTACGCTGTTCCAGTACTGGGATGAAGCTACAGGCATTCCGCTGATTGTAAAGAATTTGTTCAAGGCATCAAATGTTGCTGAACATCCGCCCCGCCTTGCAATTACGACGCTGGCACCAACCTTCATCGTCTTGTCAAAATTTGAACTGTAGAACAGGCGCTGCAAAAGGGCTTCCAGTGTTCCGTTTACACAGGCGTAATAAACCGGGGTTCCCAAAACAAGGCCGTCAGCTTCTTCAAATTTTTTTGCAATTTCGTTTACTTCATCGTTAAAAACGCATTTTCCAGATTCGCCGCAGGAACCGCATCCGGTACATCCCCGTATTGCTTTGTTTCCTACATTTACAATTTCCACTTCAACATTTTCCTGCTGGAAAACCTTCACCATTTCCTGTAATGCTATTGCAGTATTTCCATTTGTATGTGGACTGCCATTCAAAATCAAGACTTTCATCATTCCTCCATATAATATAAGTATAATATAAGTGCATCTCTGAAAATTGAATTTCCAGAAGTTCCTGCAATATAATTATACTGATTTTTTTTATAATCAGGCATGAAAAAAAAGTTATAGAAAAAGACTTTGCAGAATTCAGTGCATTTCATTTTGTCAAAATTCAGGGTGACAGATTCAGCATCTGCCTTGTAGCAAAAGGGATCCCGAAACCAGTTCAGGATGACGGTTGACTATTCTGAATGACAGGCTCGACCATAGGATGACAGTCTCAGTTTTGGAAGACAAAACATAAAAAATCGATATTTGACATTAATAATTTTCCTTTATGTTCAAGTTATTTGAATTTTTTACCGAATTTAAAAGTGTAAAAATCTGAATTCCATCTTATAATAAAAAAAGGAATTTTTTTGGGAGAAGGAAATATATGGGTGCACGGAAATCTGTAGCGAAATTACTGACCATCATTTTTGCAATTGGAATAGTTGCTTATTCCACAATCCTGTTCTTTGATGTAAATATCAGCCTGAACAGGGGGCTTAAAGATTACTTTAAAGCTGATACTGTTACCTTGTCAAAAGTATTCACCAATGAATTGTATGGTACGCTTGATAATGTGGATGATATTACAAAATGGTTCAAAGACAGCTTTGAGTCCCAGTTCAACACTTCAGATGTAATTGATCCGGTATTCACAGATTCTGTTGCTGTCGGTGCCATTAATTCAATGCATATGGATGCAATCTATGTATTTGACCGCTTTGGTAATCAGGTTACTTCCTCTTCATTGGGAGTTGGCGAAAAAAATGCAATGCTGACTCAGGCACTTTCCGGACAGCATATCAAGAACTTTGTAAAAGAAGGTTCCAATATTTACGCTGTCGTTGCTTCTCCTTTGATGAACAGAAACCGTGTTGCTGGTGCCGTAGTATTAAAGAAGCTGGTAAGTTCCCAGGAATTTATTGAAAAAATCAAGGCGACTACCCATACAGAAGTTACCATTTTTGATGGTGATGTACGTGCATTTACTACTATAGAAGGAATGCAGGGAACATCTCTGGCAGATTCCCATGTAATTGATGTGGCAAAAACCGGTGAGGCAACCGCACTTATCAATAAAATCGGAAATACAGACAGCATTTCTTATTATTTCCCTCTGATGGATGAATATGGTGATTTCGTTACCACACTTTATATGGGTAAACCTCTTGAAGTCAGCGAACAGGTTGCCGGAAGGATGTTCAGACCGTTGGTGATTGCCATTTTCCTTTGTACTGTTGCATTGATTGCCGCAGTTGCATTCCTTATGAATATAAAAATGATCCGTCCTCTTCATCTTGTTGATGTTGCAGTCCATAACCTTTCTTCTGGAGACGCTGACCTTACGGCAAGGCTTCCTGTCGAAGGTAATGACGAATTTTCTTCTCTGTGTATCGGTGTAAACAGCTTTATAGAAATCCTGCAGGGAATGATGGTAAAAATCAGGGATACTGCTCTTCTTGTTGAACAGGAAAGTTCCCAGATCAGTGCTTCAAGCCAGGCAATTTCTACAGGTGCCAGCGAACAGGCTGCTTCAACAGAAGAAATGTCTGCCACAATGGAAGAAATGGCTTCCAACATCAAGCAGACTGCCGACAATGCAATGCGTACAAATTCCATTGCTACATCTACATTTACAGAAAGCGAAGCCGGTGGAAAGGCTGTTGACGGTGCAGTTGCAGCAGTCAAGGAAATTGCAGAAAAAATCGGTGTAATCGGAGACATTGCAAGTCAGACAAACCTTCTTGCGCTTAATGCTGCAATTGAAGCAGCCCGTGCCGGTGAAGCAGGTAAGGGGTTCGCTGTTGTTGCTGGTGAAGTCCGCAAACTTGCAGAGCGTACACAGAATTCTGCAAAACAGATTATTGAACTTTCAGAAAAAACACTTGAAGCTGCTGAATCTGCAGGAACTAAGATTGATTCTGTAATTCCTGGAATCAGACAGACTACAGAACTTGTTGACGAAATTTCTACAGCATGTCACGAACAGGACAGCGGTGCCCAGCAGGTAAGTCAGGCTATCGTACAGCTTGATACCGTCGTACAGCAGAATGCTTCGGCAGCTGAAGAACTTGCTGCAATGTCTGAAAACCTGACATCAAATGCAAGGAATCTTGTTTCTACAATCAGTGTTTTCAAAATTGAATAGAAAAAATGCTTTTATTGCAGGACTTATATTAATTTCTTCTATTGTAATGTCCTGCAGAAAAGCAGTCCTTCCTCCACAGGTTCAGGTTTCTCTTGGTACAGTCTGTTCCATAAATCTTTTTGAAGATGGGACGCAGGAACTGTACGGAGAAATCTTTTCTTTTTTAACATCAATCGATCATATTTTTAATGTAAATGATCCTGCCTCAGAAATGTATTCAGTAAACAGTCACTTCAAGACTGATTCAGGCAGTGCCGTTGAAGCGCCGGAATTCTCTCCGGTTTTAATTTCCCCCGTATTCCATTCAGTGCTTACGACAGCCCTTGATTTTGCATATGCAACAGATGGTGCCTTTGATCCTTCAATCGGGCCTCTTGTAAAACTCTGGGGAATAAATACGGAGTCAGCCCATATTCCGGCCCAGTCCCAGATTGAAGAAATCCTTCCGCTTGTAAATTACCGGAAAATCCGCGTCCTTGATTCCGGGGAAGGAAAATCCCTCCTTATGGCCGGAAACATGGCCCTTGATTTTGGAGGAGTTGCAAAAGGTTATGCAGCCGATGGAATTGTGGAAATCCTGAAACTCCGGGGAGTAAAGCGGGCCATTATCGATTTAGGCGGAAACATTTACGCATATGGAAAAAAAGCACCTGACCGGGACTGGACAGTTGCAGTGCGGGATCCGCAAAACAAAGACGGTGCGCCGGCTCTGGTAATTTCAGTTGCTGATGCAACGGTTGTTACCAGCGGTGACTATGAACGTTATTACGAAGAAGACGGACGGCGCTTTGGCCACATTCTCGATCCGAAAAGCGGAATGCCGGCATCTGATGGAATACGCAGTGTAACTGTGGTGGGGCGCTCCAGCATGAATGCAGACCTTTTATCTACCGGCCTGTTTGTAATGGGGATGCAGGGAATTTCCAGAATCCGGGAAAAAGCTCCAGACATGGATTTTGACTATATAATCATGACGGATGACGGAGAAATCCATGCCAGCCGTAATCTTGAAAGTAAACTCCGCCTGCTGAACGATTCTTACGTCATTTATTTCGACTGATTTTTGCAGTTCCGTCTGCCTATTCGTACAGACTTTGCTGATGATTGGATAAAAATATCCTGTTGCGCAAAATAGTAATGAATGGTATTAAACCGTATATTTTTCATGCAAAATTTAAAAAATTGTTGACATTATGACAGATTTAAAATAAAACAATATATCGGAGTGAACCAGAATCCGATAAATATAGAGTCAAAATTCGGGTTTTGAAGCTTTGTCATCTCTGGATGGGCAACTGTCATTCCAAAGTTGAATCCGTCATTCCTGAATAGTCAATTGTCATCCCGAACTGGTTTCGGGATCTGCTTTGTGATATTGAATCAGGTGCTGAACCTGTCATCCTGAATTTATTTCAGGATCTGAATGACAAGATGAACAGTATTTTGATAAAACTGATTCATATTTATCAAATTCTAAAACTCGAAATTGAACCTAAAAAGTAAAAATATCAGCGGAGCTTTGTCTTTTCGCGTCCACAACAGGAGGTGGGGTTTTGAAAAAAACTGCCGTTTATTATTTTTTAGTTTTGATGTGTATTTTGTCTGCCTTCCTGACTCTTTCATGTCAGGAACTTTTTACCACATCACCAAATATTCCTAATGCTGTCGGCGGTTCTGTACAGTCCATAGCTGCTCCTTCCGGTTTGACAGCCACAAACGGTCTGAAAAGAAAAATAAAACTCACATGGAATGCAGTTCCAGGTGCAAAACGTTATTACATCTATCATGCTGATTCTCCTAGTTCCGCTTTTGTTCAGGTTGGTGAATCAGATAAAGAAAACTATGACGACAATGTTCCATCTGGTGTAATAGCTTATTACAAAATATGTGCTGTTGATTCCCAGAATGAAAAATCATATTTTTCTTCCATAGTAAAGGGGTCTTCCCTTGCTGTTCCTATAATCAGTTCCATTGATGCTACAGGTGATGGTGCCGTCATCCGCTGGTATATGGAAAATTACACTGAATACGTAAATGATCTTTGCTATGAAATCCACTGGCAGGGTAGCGGTGTATCAAAATCAGAAGTCATACCAGGTTCTTTGGGCGACTATACGGTAACGGGACTTAATTCCAATGCCCATTATGAATATTATGTGGAAGCCTACCTCGCTTCTGATAAATCATCAAAGGAAACCAGTGAAACTGTAGATGCAGAGACTGTATTGAACTATGTTCCTCATGCTCCTGCGGTTAATGTGGAACAGGGAAAGACGACTGATTCCATAAAGCTTTATATTACGATTCCTCCAATGGTGCAGGTAAAGACAAAAGATGCTGCTGCCGGAACTCCTGCCGTATATGGCGATTTCCCACTTTTCTTTAAGATTCAGCGCCGTGTAAAGCCTAATAATGACTCGGTTCCATGGACAGATTCTGATTTGGTTGATTTTGGCGGTTCAAATAAATTCCTTAAATGGGATGGAACTTCTTCCAATACATGTACGGTTGCTGCTGATTCAGATGGTAATGCCGTAATTGATGTGCCGTATAATCCAGGTGACATAATCGAATGGACAGATACTTCTGCCAATGGTCTTGTGCGTGGCGTACAGTACCAGTACCGTGTAACTTCTGTCGTCCAGTTTGGTACAAAAACCGTGCCGTCTGCCGCTGCTGCAACAGGAATGGGCTGGCTTGCAGCTAAACCTGTTTTTGCAGTAAAAGATTGCGACCGCACACTTACGGACACTGATCCGCCGGTAGTAAAAAGCTATACCCTTAATTTTGCAGGCAGTTGGAATGATTTTGGAAAGGCTTCCCTTTACCGTTACAGTATAAAAGCTGAACGCAGTGTAGGCGGACAGGTTAAAGATTCTGAATTCCTTTCTGACGGTTCAGGAAAGACGGTATATGACAGCCTTGCTTCCATTGATACTGTAACCTGCTATTATGACCTTGAACATTATGCTGATAAATTGACAGGTGGTTATACTTATACCCTTTATATATATTCAAATGAATATACAACTGCTGCTGACGGTGCTGCAAACTGCCTTGATTTTACCCGGGCACCTGGAACTACCGATATTTCAGCTTCAATTGAAAAGCCAAAAATCAATAATTTCTATGTTGAAAGCGGCTATAAAAATAAAGTAAACCTCAAGTGGGATATAGAAGCCGGTGTTGAATATTATGTAATCCGTACTGAAAAATCTTCCGGTACGGATAAGCCTATAACTTCTGATATCCTTAAGTCTGCAACCGGTGCTTATACAGGTGAATATTCTGATACGGATGTAGAAGCCGGAAAGGAATATTCTTACGAGCTTTGGGCAGACAATATGGGAAGTACGAACCATTCCGAACCGCCGCTTGATGCAAAGGTTCTTGGGAAACCTGCACCTGAATTCCAGATTGGTTCACTTTCATATGATACTGTAACCGTAAAATGGAAGGTGGCACTTGCAGCAGAATCTTATGACATTAAGATTGGAAACTCAGCTCCGTTGAATGTTTCTGCATCAGACCTGGCAAATACTGTCGTTACTGATGCAAATCCTTCTGCTGTTCCAATTGACCAGCCTGATTATTGGGCGGAACAGAATCAGGCCGGCGAAATTACATTTAAATATAAAAAGCCTGCCGGCTGGGATGATGCAAGTCTTTCCGGAAAGCCTGTGGATTTTACTGTTACTGCAAAATCTACTGTTGATGCTAACGAAAGTGAAAAGATTCAGGTTTATACGGCAGGCCCTGCAGAAATCCATATTTCAACTTCTCCAGTCATTCAGAATGACTATATAGAAATTTCATGGGACAAGCTTGAAGGTGCAAATTCATATATTGTAGTCCGCGAACAGCAGATATCATGGGGCAACAGGCTTAATGCCGTAAAAGTCTTCTATAAGGTTGATTCCAGCGGTTCCGTTGATTCCCAGTATGCTGATGCAGTAGAAGTAAAACTGTCTGCTGATGGAAAGCGCTATACCTTAAAGGACAAGCAGCGAAACCGCTCAGGCGATGGCGGAACTCCTTGGGAAGTAAGCCAGTCCCGCATCATCTGGGGAATCCCATATCATTACTGGGTATTACCTGCCGGAAGCGATACAGACGGAAACCTTGATGAAACCCGTCTTGACGGCTATGTTACAAATACGGATGCTGCAAAGACAGAAGGATATACAAAAGGTTATGGACTTAACGTAGTTGCAGAAAAGGCTGAATCTCCTGACGCTATAAAAGTTACGTGGGATCCTCATAAGTACACCGGCATTGCATGGCTGTGTAAGCGTCTCAAGGGAACTAACGACTGGACTGTTGCCAAACTTATTTCCCAGGGTGCTACATCTGTGGAATTGAATAAGAGTGAAATTGCCGATCCTTCAAAAATATATGATTTTGCAGTTTCTTATGATCCGTCCCTCATTAAGGATGCTGTTGCGTCTTTCAGTTCTTCTTATCCTGAATATATGGAATCCCTTAAGGATTCTGACGAAGAACAGCTGAATCAGGGATATCTTTTCAGCCTGCCTTATATTACAGCTTCTAATGTAAGCGGAACATTTGCAGAAAACGTAAACTGGAAACTGTATGCATCTGGTAATGGCCGTAAGAAAGGTCCTGATGCCGGCTCAAAATACGGTCTGTGGATAAAGAATACAAACCGCCTTGTTGCTGCCAATGACGGCTGGGAAAAAATTGCGGATGTAAATCTTGATGGCACTTATACTACTTTTTCCGGTGCAGATTATGATGTTGATTACACAGTTATGCAGGGTGGGGAAACAGGAAGCCTTAACTTAAAGCCTCGCAGTGTGTCCGAAATAACGCACGCAAAGACAGACGGAATTTTAAAGGTGCTTCGTGATCCGCGGCATTATTACAAGCTGACTGCCACCCGTACAAACGGCAATGGCGACATCATTACAGCTGAAATCGGCAATGACATGAAGACCTTTGCCTGCCGCCAGATTACCAATGAAGAACTGGCAAAAGCTGCAATGTATCATCTTGCATATGGATTCTATATAAATGATGGTGGCTATCCGGATCTTTCAAATGTAGACCAGCATTTTAAATATATGACAAAAGGTCAGGGTGGAACTAAGAATGGCGAAACAGGTTCCTTTAGTTTTTCTGAAAAAATTGGACAGACAAATCCATTTGCTGGTCATTTTTCAAAAGCTTCAGCTACTTTTGTATTCAATGCTTATGATCCAAAATTAAGGTGTCCGTCAGGCAATGATGTAACTTTCCTTGCCATTACGACTCCTAGAAAGACGTTCTGGTTAAGGACTGCATCTGATATTGACCCTTATATAATAGAAATTGACGGTGAAACAGAGATGACTGTTACTATGCCTCCTAATAACAATACTGGCATGGATTATTCCTGCACGGTTAAATTTAATTGTGATAATGAAAAGTCTATAAAGCTTTCTATAGTTCGGAACACTGTGTCATATGACCTGGCTAACAACGGAAACAGCCGTGATGAACGAAGGAAATGGTTCCCATTGCAGATGGATAATGATGACAGGTATCACTTCAAAAATACCGGTTTCGGCTGGTGGCCATATGAATAGGAGGGCGCATAACATGAAGAATTTACATTTATTTTCATCTGCGGTTGCTGCGGCTTCCCTCTGTCTTTTTGTTTCATGTGCGGACCTTTTTCAGGAAAAGATTGCAATGTCGGTAAGTGGTGCAAAACTGGCAAACCTTTCAAGCCTCATTGTGCAGGACGGAGGCATTTCCCAGCTGGATGCGCCAGCTCAGGTTTTTGCTTCCCAGAATGAATACAGTGACAAGATTATTGTTACCTGGTCTGTAGTTCCGGGTGCTTCATCTTACCGCCTTGAGCGTGCCATCGTTACGGAAAAAAATGCTGACGGTTCATTTTCCGTTCCAGACGAAAGCGAATTTGACGTACTCAATCATTCTAAATATCTCTACGATACAAGTTTTGTGGATACAATCCTTACGGATCCTACCTACAAAAGCAAAGAATACGATTACGCATTCTTTTACAGGGTTTCGGCAGAAAATCCTCGTTTAAAGTATGATGCCAGCGAATTTACGGTTTCCGGTGCAGGAAAGCTTCTTGCGCCGACCCGCTATACTGCAGCTACTATGGGTGAAAGTACCACCCAGATTAAGATTGAATGGAATAAGGTTGACGGCGCTTCAAGATATGAAATTTTCCGTTCATTAAATGAAGACGGAACAGGAAGTGTACATGTTGCTTTCATGACCGGTAACCAGACTTATTATGCAAATCCTATCGATACTTCTTATCAGGGTGTCAACTTTTATTATACTGTCTATGCAATTTCTTCCGGCGGTGTAAAAAGCGTTGCAAGTCCTATTGCTTTGGGATATTCCCTGCAGGAAGGTGCTCCGGCCCGTGTCAGCGGTGTCCAGATTGTTTCCGGCCGTGGTACTTCAAAAGAAACGGATCCTAAAATTGAGATAAAATGGAACGCTGTGGGCGGTTCAAATGTCAGCTATAATATTTACCGCACAAGTTCCATAGACTCGGCAATGATCCTTTTAAAACAGGGCGAAACGACTACTGGTTTTACTGATACGACAAAATCAGGCGCAAACAAGCTGGAACAGAATGTATATTACTACTATCAGATTCAGTCCATCGATACTTCTGAAAAAAATGGTGAAATGGTTGTCTATAAGGGACCTATTTCTGAATCCGGCCAGAAGCATGCTGCCCCTGCGGAAGGCTTTATCCTGAGTCCTCCACAGACAATCAACATCAATAAAAAGAAAGGGGACTCAAGCCTTTGTCTTTTTGATTTCACCCCTGCAATCGGTGCTGTCGGATGTCCTATAGAGCCGAAAGTAAGAGATTACAATGATTATAAATATAAGATTTATGGCAGCGATACACAGAATGGAACATTCAGCGAACTGACGACACTTTCTTCTGGATCACTTGGTGTACTTTCAGAAGGTCTCTACAGGAACATAAATATTGCTTCAAAGAAATTCTATAAAGTTTCAACTGTAAATGGCAGTGTTGAAAGTTCACTGTCGCCGGTTCTTGCGCCTTCTCCATATGCAGTAAAATCTGCCGCTGCTACAAGGGCTGCATTTATTCCGGAAGCTACAGGTTCCGATGACAACGCCAATTCCAATGGTGTCCATGATGTAAAAATTACGTGGGAGGCTCCAGAGGATGGTGCAGACGGTTATGCTGTTTACCGTTCAACAAAGAAGAATTCCGGCTTTAAGAAAATTTCAGAATCCGTAATTACGGAGCTTTCTTTTATTGACCACAGCGATGTGGCAAAGCCTCATGTAATTTACTATTACAGGGTCCTTTCGTTGAACAGTCTCGGCCAGGGTTCCAATTATTCTGATTCCCAGGCAGGCTGGGGTGCACTTACGGCAGTCCAGTACATGAAGGAATACAACATCACCGTCATGAACTCCCAGAAAAAACTTACCCTCATGCATAAGGCTGGCAATACGGACAAGCTCGGTAAGGAAACTGTTTACGGTAAAATCAGCGGAAGTCTTGCTTATGATGCCGGTATTTCTGGACTCAGCGGCCGTGTAATCATGCATTATGAGAATTATGCTGATTATTATATAATCGAAAAAGCTTCTACCGCAGAAGAAATTGCTGAGCAGGTGTCATGGGGGCCGTATTTCATTTGTACTGGTAATACAAACACCAGTGCCGGAATGGATACTAACGGTACGATGGATGGTACTGTACAGTGCAGCGGTATGTATACCGGTTCCGTTGGTTACGACAACATTAAGATTAAAGGTGGCGCTGCCGGTGGCGGTACATACAAAATATCCCGCAACGGTTTTGCTCCTGTTGATGTAGACTGGACTGTAGGTGAAAAATAAGGTCATCTCTAAAAATATCTTTTAGAGATGACTGCCGAGTTTAAGGCCTTGGAATTGAAAGGCTTTAAACGTCGCATTTTCAAGGTTGTCTCTAAAAATTGCAATTTTTAGAAACTCCGATAAAATAAGGAAATATTATGAAAAAGACATTTTATATTTTATTTGCTTTGACGATTATGGCTGCTGCCTGTTTCTTTACCGGCTGCTATGAACCTTCTCCTCTTTATGGTGCTTTTGCCGACAATCAGGGAAATAAAATTACATTGATGGATGACGGAACTTATTCTGCCACGATTGTTGACAGCAGAGGCGACAAGAAAATGTATCAGGGATCCTACACAGTCCTTGAAAATGTAATCAGCTTTACAACTTCTGCCGGCGGTGCCATCAACAGCGAATGGGATGTCCGTGGAAACATGCTTTACCTGACATGGACCGATGAAACCGGTGCAACACTTTCGCTTACATTGTATAAGACTGCTTAGTTGCTTAATTTCCGGAGTTTCAATATGAAGAAGATTATTGCAGCATTATCTGTATTTGCGCTTTCTGTCTGCTTTTCCTTTTCGCAGGAAAAATCTGACAACTCAGAAGTAAGGACTATAAAGGATTCCGAAGTACGTTCATTGGTTAAGGAACTGTACAAGCAGTACAATATGGAAGATGACAGCTTTTCCGATGCCGATGTAAAGCGTCTTGTAGATGAACTTAAACACCAGCTTGGCGGTAACCACAACGAATTTACTGATGACGAAGTAAAGATGCTCGTCCAGACATTGCAGGAAACCGAAGAAAAGAAGAATCACATTCCTACATTGCAGGAAATGGTTGATGCACAGAAAAAATTCGGCATAATGTTCAATGAAGGTCTCGCCTGGGGAAATCTGACCCGCATAAAAAAACAGGTTGGGCGCAGCAATTTTGTCTGGAATGATACGATGGTCGGTCTTTTCTTTGAAATCCAGAGTCATGATTTATGGGAACCGCTGGACTGGCTTTCTGTAAATTTCATGGGACGCACGGCTGTTTATTATCCATATGCCTACACATTTAATAAGCATCCACAGTCACCAAAACAGACCTTGCTGTACAATTTTGACTTCTTTACAGCTCCTGTTGTAACATTCAATATCCTTGATGTGGTACGCATTAATGTTGCGCCTGGAATCCACTGGTGCTACCAGCTTACTGACAAATGGCATTATTGGAATCTTGGCCCGGGAATCAAGGCTGATGTGGAACTTCCGTTGAGCAGCCGCTGGACACTTTTGATTGGAAACCTGTTTTCGTGGGATAACGGCAATCTTGGTACGAATGCACGTATGCAGCCGCTGGATTATGTGTGGGAATATCAGGCACAGTTCGGCTGCCGCTATTCATTCCACAAACTTAATAAATTCAGTTATATTCCATATAAAACACCTAAGTCAAAGAAAGTCATCAACAAGATGAAGATGGAAGTCATGTCTGACGAGGCTAAGGCAGAATATAAGAAAGAAATGAAAGAAAAGAAATCTGCAGATGCTGCCGCAAGAAAGACCGTGACAGAAAACAAGCGGCCGGCCGAGTCTCCTAAAACAACTCCTGCTGCAAAAAAAGCAGCTTCATCATCAAAACCATCTCCTGATCCTTCATCAATTGCTCATGACGAAGCTGTAAAGAATCTGGTAGATGAACTGATGACTGACCCCGCAGAGTAAGTGGCAAAACTGGGGGTGTCCAATAAGTTATGTCTTGCTGTCCCTGAGATAAAACAGGCCACTGAAAGAGTACCGGAAATTGTAAGTCTTTGTAATGCAATGAGTTTCAACGATGCTGAATCTGTCACGCTGGATTTATTTCAGCATCGTACATTGTGTAGAGATTCCGATACTGTCATCATGAACTCGCTTTTCGTCGCCGGGTCCCGCTTTTTTTAGTAAAATGCATTAACAGCAGATTTTTTTTTGCATATACACTTTCATTATGGTATAATATCGTTATGAAAGTATTTGCATCTGGACGGAAGTATTTCCTTGCAATTTTTGTATTATTTGCACTTTGCTGCATCAGTTTTTCAGATCCATTCACAAGGCAGTATAATGTTCTATATGTAACTGATTGTCATGTTTCTTCCCAGAAAACCCAGGAACATCTGGACGGCATGATCCGTTCGCTGCCTAAGAATTTCATAATACACACTATTTTCCTCCATGACAGCCTTACGGACAGTATCAATACTGATTCTGAACTTTCCGTTAAAGTTGCATCTGCGATTTTCAATTCAAATTATTATGACGGCATAGTTGCAGGAACCAACAGGTCTTACGAAATCATCCGCGGAATAAGGGATAAATACCTTGGTAACATTCCGTTGGTTTATGCCGGATGCTGGGGACTTCCTTCCGAGATGAAATCTTTTTCCGACAGGTATGTGACCGGACTGGATGAAAAGATATATTATGAAGAAAACATCCTTATGGCAAAAAGGCTTTTCCCGAAAAATGCCAACATCATAGTGCTCACAAATGACAAGGCTACTACGGAGATGTTTAGAAATCTCCTGCCTTCTTTTGACAGCCGTTTTTCATTGAAATTCACACTGAAAGATTTTTCAAATGCCAGTTGGGAAACGCTTCCTGAAATGATTGAGTCAATTCCAGAGGATGCCGTCGCAATTTCTGCCCTTTCTGCTGAATGTTTCAATTACAATTTCCATGAGGGTGACGATGTAGTTTCCTATATTGCTGAAAATATAAAATGCCCTGTAATTTCATGCCGCAATTCTGGTATTGGTTCCGGATTCCTTGGCGGTTTCTTCCTTTCTTATGATGATCAGGGGGAACTGGCGGCAAAGGCAGTTTCCCAGATGATTCAGGGCGTCCTTTCCCAGTATATAAAACTTTCAGAAGACATGGTGCCAGCTTTTGTTTTTGATGAATCCAAGATGCTGGAATATGACATTCCGTTAAAGGAACTGCCGGAGGGCTGCCGTCTTGTGAACGTTCCTCCAAAACAGAAGACATCACTTGCAAAGGCAATTTTCCTTATGGCATTAAATGGCGGAATTTCTCTTATCATTATATTCATATTCATATATTTCATCCGTAAGATAAATATCCTGAACCAGAGCATAAAAGAAGAACGCAATAAACTTAATGCTGTAATTGACCAGAGCGATACGGTTTGCTGGGAATGTGATTTCCAGAATGGAATAGAAACCTTAAAGAATGATACAAATCCTTTTTCCGGTTTTTCTTCCAATGATATTGCCCAGGGCTGGATTGATTCAGGAATCATAAAAGATGAATACCGTTCCCAGTATAATGCAATGATTCAGGAACTGCAGGGCGGAAAACCATTTGTTCAACTTGATCTTCCTATGGGGCTTAAAGACATGCAGACTCATATTGAAGATACAAAATGGAAGCGTATCGTTTACCGTGGAATAAAATTCCATAATGGAAGGATTGTAAAAGCCCTTGGTACGGCAACTGATATTACATCCCAGAAGAGGGCAGAGGAACAGTATAACGGAATCATGGCATACCGTTCATTTACGAATAAGGATTTTCCTGCTTATACAAGGCTGAACCTTACTCGTAATACTGTCATGCAGCGCCTTTTCAACGTGCCGGAATTTTCAAAATTCGTAACAGGAAATTCTGCCGATTGTGAACTTAAAATGCTCCGGGAAATGATTTCCTTTGAAAAGCAGAACGATTCTTTTGCGCCTTCCGTGGATCGTATGGAACTGCTGACGGATTTTGTAAATGGTGTCCGCAAAAAGGATTGTGATTTTTATTATAAATTTTCAAACGGTTCAATCCATTGGTATAATTTCATTATTGAACTTACATCCCATCCGCGTACCAATGAAATAGAAGCCTATTGTCATCTTGTTGACATAACTAATGAAAAAGTCGAAGGATTTGCAAAAGATTCCGTAGTAAATGAAGAAGTTGACTTTATTTTCTGGCTGAATATTGCTACTTCAATCTGCCGTTTTGTTGATAAAGAGGGAATTGAATGGGTTCCTGATGAATCTGAGTTTGATTATTCAAGACTGGTGGAATTCTTTGAAGAAAATTATATTTTTGAAGAGGATGTTCCGGAATTCCGCAAGATGTTTGAATATCAGGATATCCTTAATGCCGTAAATGAAGATAATCCGCTGGCTTATACGTTCCGTGTAAGGGGGGAGGCAGGATTTGAGGAAATAAAGCAGCTCCGTGTTTCCATGTTGAATTCAAATGTCCTTATGTTCACCTGCCGTGATGTTACGGATGTTACATTGCAGGAAAAGCAGCAGAATGAAAAACTCCGCGCAGCAATGGAACTGGCTGAAAGTGCAAACTCTGCAAAGAGTGACTTCCTTTCAAGAATGAGTCATGACCTGCGTACACCTATGAACGGCGTCATCGGTATTGCGGAACTTGCTGAAGATGAAATTGATAATCCTGACGCAATCCGGGAAGACCTGCGGAAAATCAAGTCTTCTTCTAAGTACATGGTTGGACTTCTGAATGATATCCTCGACATGTCAAAGATTGAAAGTGGTAAGCTTGAATTGCGTTATACAAAGGAAAGTGCCGGCGAAATCATTGAGAATATCAATACCCTTGTCCTTGGTTTGTGCGAAAAGAACAGGATTGATTATTACTGTAATGTGGATACGCAGAAATACATGGATTATTATGTAAGCATTGACCGCCTTCACATTCAGCAGATTGCCATGAACCTTTTGTCAAATGCAACGAAATATACACCGGAAGGTGGCCGCATTGAATTCCTTTTAACGAAACTCTCTGAGGATGCAGACGGAATCGTTGACCTTCAGCTTGAAATAAATGACACCGGTGCCGGAATGACTGAGGAATTCCAGAAGACCATGTACATGCCTTTTACCCAGGATTCCAACTCTGTAAATAAGGTGGGAACCGGCCTTGGCCTTGCAATTGTTCACAGCCTTATTGAACTTATGAATGGTACCATTGACTGTATTTCTGCACCAGGCGAAGGGACTAAATTTACAATCCGTTTCAAGATAAAGCATCTTATTGATGAAACCGGCAATAAGTCGGCACAGGTAAAATCTGTTGAAAATGAACCGGTTTCCCTGAGCGGAAAGAATGTTCTTGTGGTTGAGGATAATGAACTGAATCAGGAAATCGTAAAACGCCTCCTGCAAAAAGAAGGCATGAATGTAGATATTGCAGATAACGGACTTATTGCCCTTAACAAATTCTCAGAATGTGAGCCGGGTACTTATGACATTGTCCTTATGGATATGATGATGCCTGTCATGGGCGGTCTTGAAGCAACCCATCTCCTGCGTTCGCTGGAGCATCCTGATGCAAAGAAGATTCCTGTCATTGCAATGACGGCAAATGCCTTTGCGGAAGACATCCAGCAGTGTATTGATGCAGGAATGAATACTCATCTTTCAAAACCGATTGATCCAAAGCTTATGATGAAGGTTATTGCTGAATACCTGCAGTAATTTTGTTTGCAAGGATAATTGCGTTGCATGCTTCTGCTGCAATTCCTGCCGTAATGTCAGGACCGGCAGAAAGCATTTTTTCTGTATTTCCTATTCCGTGTTTTATGCCGCAGGTAAATGCACCAAATGCTTTGCCTGCCATAATGTCGGTAGCTGAATCTCCGGCCATTACTGTTTCGCCAGGCGTGACTGGTGCCAATCCCATAGAAGTGATTTTTGCATTTATCCTTTCCAATGCAGTTACAAGTCCCTCTGGATCAGGCTTTAATTTCTTTACGTCATCACTTCCAACCGGGGCATCAAAATATTCTGCAATTCCAAAATGATTCAGGATGCTCATCAGGATGTTTGTAGGTTTATTTGTCACGATTCCCATCCTGATTCCGTTTTCGTGCAGTGCCTTTATTGCGTCTTCAAATCCCGGATAGAGTGTAGTTTTTACAACGGCATGTTCGTTATAGTAATTTACATACCATGCCATGAATCCGGAAAGCTCTGTTTCTGATATTTCAAGTTCATCTGGGGAAGCAAGTTTTTTTGACCATGCCAGTGCCCTTACTACAAGATTCCTTACACCGTCGCCTACAAACGAAATGAGTTTTTCAACAGGAACGGTTTTGTATCCAAAATGTTCCATTGCGGCATTTACTGCATCCGCAATATCATTGCCTGAATCAATTACAACGCCGTCGCAGTCAAAAAGCACGGCACGAATCTGGTGTTTATTCATCTTATCCTCCTATGAGAAGTTTATGAGCAAAAATATCAATTTTGCGAATGATTATTTGGCGTTCGCGAAAGCGAACAGTTCAACAGGCAATATCCGCAACGCCAGACAGGGAAATTACGAAAGCAATTTTAGTGACTCTCGAAGCAGCTGTGTTGCACACATTGCCTTTAGGGATACAATGGGGTGTCCCGAAAGTTCTGTCATGCTGACCCTGAAATAGTTTCAGGATTGGAATGACATTATGAACTATACTTATTGGACATCCCCTGCGTTTTACCGTCGCTAGCCCCCGCTTTTTTTACTAGGATATAGATTTTTTTCGTACCAATTTTTACGAACCTAGTTTTTTTACAGAAAATCCCAGTTTTTGATTCTGTGGACAAAACTGATTTTCCCAATCGGAAACTCCTGTTCCTGATTTTCAATGTTTACCAGAAGGAATCCGCCGTCTGCAAGTTCACTGTGGAAAATTTTCAGCGGGTGGCCTGTCATTTTTTCAGGATTTGAAATTGTCGAAAAAATAATCTGTTCATTATTTTTTATTGCCTGTTCAATCAGCCTGAGTTTTCCATTGTAATCAGTGTTTTCTGCCGTCGTTATTTCCGTCATGAGTGTATGTGCACCAAGCTGCTCAGGATTGAAAATGATTTTTGCAGTTACAAGTCCGGTAAGGGATTCTTTTTCTTCTTCTGAAATGTCAAGACATTCGATTTTGTCAAAAAGCTTCTGCCGTTTTTCTTTCTGTTCGTTAAAAGATGAAAGGCTGTAGACTGGATTTTCCTGTGGCATAAAACTTTTTTTCCCGCTTTCAAGAAGCCGGGAAGGAGTTTCGTTGATACTCAGGAAAGGAAGCTGCTTATTTTCAGAAGGAGCCTGGTTTACTTTAGATACTGATTCCAAACCTGCTTTCTGCAGAATTTCCGTAGCTTCCCTGTCAGTGGAAAAATCCATGAAGTACACACCTTCTGCAAGTTCCTTTATTATGTGGGTACTTATGGCCGGATTGTTTTTTACCAGGACTATTTTTTCGGGCTGCAGCCTTAATACATATCCTTTGTAAAGCATGGCGCTCTGATATGACCTTTCCCATTCATCAATTGCGAATTCCATTCCCTGTGGAATTTTGAATGGAGAATAATCAGAAATAAAATTATAAATATCTTTGGAACTGAATCCTGAATTGAATCCACGCTGTATGGAATCTTTTGAAATTTCAAATTCTGCGGCAGAATCAAAACGGACTATGTCCATAAAGCGCATCAGAGGAAGGAGCTGATTTAATGTCAGTCCCGGAAGAAGTGTTGCCTTATATGCACTGTCAATATTCAGGACAGCCGTATTCTGAATCTGGCGGTTTCCGCCTTTCAGTACGCTGGAAGCCGTGAGAATCAAGTCATCATATTTAACTACGGCGTTCCGTCTTGAAAGGATCAGTTCATACGAATCCTGCTGCACATTCTGTTTTCCATACGGAACATCGTAAGCGGTCAAAAGTCCTAATGTCACTGCATCTTCCAGCATTGATTCAATTACGCTGGAAATTGTCTGTATACTGCTGTTTGTAATTTCTGTATCATCTTCAGTTCCGCGTTCTTCCATCTGGAGGCGTTTTTCGCCCTGTGCAAGGATCATTGCAAATTTACTTTGCCCCGGTCTTGCAAATACGGCTTCTTCTTCCTGCGGTCGTGCAGAAATTATGTATGCAAATTTTAAAAGGCTTCTGGTTGTAAAACCGTTGTCTGGAATAGTGCGTGTGCATTTAAGGAATATTTCTGCGCATTTCCTTGTCATGCTGCGTCCCAGACGCATGTTGGCTGCTGCAAGAATGTAAGCATATTGTGCATTCTGAGTCATCTGGGAAAACAATCCTGCTTTTTCCCAGTCAATGTAAAAACCTTTTTCCGTTTCTTTAAGGATGAAAAGATTCCTGAAAGCTTTAAAAATTATTTTTACCTGTTCAACCCGTGAGTGGAATTTTTCTTCCAGTTCCTGCTGTGCCCGTTTTTTCAAACTGCCGTCATTTTTAATCATATCAGGATTCAGCGTAATGAAAGAAAGAAATGCTGCAATCAGTTCCGCAGTGACAGGACTGTTTTCCATGTGGAGCAGGCCCCGTTCATTACATTCAGGAATTAATTTTGAAATCTGAAGGAACTGTTCAAGATGGATTTTTAAAATCGGATTGATATGGAAAAGTTCAGTTCCTTTGATTCCAGATGAAGTAACATAAATCAGAAGCCGTGCTTTCAACTGCATCATTTCTGTGCGGATTACATCCGGAGAATAATCATATTGAAAGAGCTGCTGTATTTTTTCTACGGTTGCATCAGGAATGAATTTTATGGCAGTAAGAACCTTTATGTCAAAATCCGAAAGCAAGGAAATTATGTTTTTTATATTTTCATTCTGGCGGAGCATGCCTTCCATCTGCAGAATGATTTTATTTTTATTGTATGGAGTCTTAAGTTCCCCGATGTAAAGCCGGACTAGCTTAAAAAAATAGTCATCGGATAATGCAAGGAAGCTTTCGCGCCATTCTTCTATTGAATTTACCATAACTTTCTCCACTTAATAACTGTTGCATTCAATTCCATTGGAAAGTTCCTGCAAGTCCTTTGCATCATTATATCTTATGATGCGGTATGAGTAGCCTTGTTCAGCAAGGAATTTCTGGCGGTTTGAACCGAAATCTTCTTCTACTGTATTTCTTGTAATCAATGTAAAGAATCTGGAAGTCCTTTCCTTTGGACGGAGGATTCTTCCAAGCCGCTGGGCTTCTTCCTGACGGCTTCCGAATGTTCCTGAAACCTGGATTGCAATCGAAGCATCAGGAAGGTCGATTGCAAAATTCGCAACTTTCGAAACCACCAGTACCCTGATTGTTCCTGCCCTAAAATCTGCGTAAAGCTGATCCCGTTCTGCATTAGGAGTTTTTCCTGTGATTATCGGTGCACTTATTTCTTTTGAAATTTCCGAAAGCTGGTCCAGATATTGTCCGATGACAAGGATTTTATCCTGTGGAAAATTTTCTATAATCTGTTTCGTTACATCAATCTTTACAGAATTGGTGCTGGCAATTTTATGTTTGCTCCGTTGATTTGCAATTGCATAATCAATTTCCTTTTCCTGCGGAAGGTCAATCCTGACTTCAACACATTCTGCGCTGGCAATCCATCCTGTTTTTTCCAGTTCTTTCCATGGAACATCGTAACGTTTCGGGCCTACCAGACTGAACACATGTCCCTGGCATCCGTCTTCGCGCACTAAGGTTGCCGTAAGCCCGACCCGGCGGACTGCCTGCAATTCTGCTACTACCCGGAAAACCGGAGCCGGAAGCATATGTACTTCATCGTAAATGATGAGTCCCCAGTTACGTTTCCTGAAAAGTGAAAAATGCGGATATGGGCCGGTTTTGTCTGGCCGCCATGTAAGCACCTGATATGTGGCAACCGTTACCGGAGAAATGTTTTTGTTTTCTCCTGTGTATTCCGAAATCTGATCCGGGGTCAGATCCGTTTTGTCCAGAAGTTCATTTATCCACTGATGGACGGCAGTTATATTTGTGGTTATGACAAGGGTGCTGGTTTTTAAAAGCGACATGACCGTCATGCCGACGATTGTTTTTCCTGCGCCACACGGAAGCACTATTGTTCCAAAACCAGTTCCCGGCCTGCGGTCTGCGACAATTGATTCTGCGGCTTCTTTTTGATAGGTGCGGATGTTGAGGGGCTTTCCAGATGCCATTGTTTCCCGCAGGTTTATTTCGAGCGGTTCTCCATCTGTAAGCGGTACTTCATCTTTTACCGGCCAGCCAAGCTCCAGCAGCTTCTGCTTTACAGTGCCACGTTCCGTAAGTTCTATTGAAAAACACAATGGCCTTTCAGTCTGCATGAGCATTTTTTTTAAGGAAGGATTTGAAGCAATTTCCTTGTAGATTTTTTCAGAAGCTGTTTCCAAGGTAAGATATTCCTGAATTACCGTCTTGCCGTTTTCCAGCGGAACTTCTATGGAATCTCCCGGTTTAAGTGTAATTTTGCCAAACCGCTCTGATGTTTCTTCAATCCACATTTCTACAGACTGGGGTACATCATACCGGCTGAAATCATGCAGCACCTGGATAGCATCTTTATAGCTGAATCCGGCACTTGCTGCATTCCACAAAGAAAGCGGTGTAAGCCTGTATGTGTGCAGATGTTCTGGTGAACGCTCCAGTTCTGCAAATGGTATGAGTGCATTGCGGCATTCCTGTGCCCGTGGTGCATGTACATCCAGCAGGATTGTCCTGTCACTTTGAACTATTAAGGGATTTGAATATCTGTTTATTACATCTTCGCTCGGCATAACAGATTATTTTACATAAAAGCACAGGTCTTTTCAATGAAAAAAAATCACACTTGTACGGGCTCCAGGAATGTGGAACCCGCTTTTTACGGATGCACCTGTTTCATTATGTATTTTTTCTGCTCTATCATTTCAAGCTCAAATGAAGGTAGTATATTATTACTAAAGCGTTTTTCTTCACATATTAAATCCTGATTTATGTATGTACATTTATATTTCAATTTTTTGTATGGACTCCACCGGAGTCCTTCGTCTCTTGTATAAATCCCCTCACGCACTCCGGATTTGCTCAAAGTATCAGATATATTAAACATGCAGTATGGTTCAAAAAATCCATCTTTATATTTAATCCCCTGTTCTTTTAATTCAAAGGAAATTACACGGTCGTTTTCTACAGGTATTTTTTCATTTTCAATCAGTTCGTACTGCGGAGTCCACGAACCGGTAAGCTTTTTACATTCTTCGATTGTGAATTTGGAATCTGCCATATCTTCCTGCATGGTCCATCCGCTAAGATTTTTTGAAGCTACCTTTATCCAGCATGTTCTATTATAATCGGAGTATTTGAAAAAGTACTCTGTAATTGTAACTTTTTCATTCTGATTGATTTTTCCAGACACTGTGGATTCTTCATCCATTGGTACGGAATGGAGGGTAATGTCCTTTGTCGTGACAAATACCGGTAAAGGCACCTTCCGCAGTTTTGTCGTATATTCATATTTATAGTCTATATCATGGCATGAGGCCCGCATATTCATATGATAGTAGTCGCTTACACCTTCTGGGTGAAATGTAAAAATGTTTGAGATACAACCAGGCCCGCCATCAAGAGTGATATCAAAGCTGTTAAAGTCATAAGCTTTTCCTTCTATAACGCGTAGCATATCCATGAGTTTGTAAAGCGGATGTTTATTAATTTTTCCCGGTTTTGTTATTCCTTCATCGTTATAATGGTAACCGGAAAATTTAAGACACCGTTTCATGTTGCGGTTTGGTATCTCGAATATGCGACTTATATTGATTTTTTCTATTACATTTATATCGTCTATGCATTTCCATAAGCCGGAATAATAATTGCACTTTCTTATTTCATCTGGATCTGTTCCCAGTTCTTTAAGAAAAACCCAGCCTGATTTTTTACCGGCATTTATTTTTGCCCATTGTGAATCTTTGTATGGAAAAGGATTTTCTTTATTTACCGTGAACTCATCCGCTGTAACTTTTTCCAGATATTTCAGTGTGCCTGATGTCCCCGAAAAAGCGGAAGGTTCATTAAAAATAGTAATGCCTTCTTTTAATGCAACATAAAACAACTTTGCCTCGGCAAAGACAGAAAAACTGAGTGACGACAGCACCAGCAAGATGAGAACTTTTTTCATATATCTCTCCTAAAAAAATTGATTCCGTCATCCTGACCCTGAAATAAATTCAGGGTGACAGTTTCAGAATCTGAATGACAATTTTCGGAACTTTCCAGCGACATCCCATTTCAGCGGTGCTTTTATCTTAACCCTGACAAAAATTCAGAATGGTACAGGCCATTCTATTCTTCAAATGCGAATTTTACTATGTTTCCAGTATTTTTCAGGTTGCGTCCCAGTTCAATCAGGTCAATTTCCGCCGGTGAATTTACATAAATCGTAACTTTCATTTTTTCTTCGGCAAAAGATTCAGAAATGCTCATGTCCCGGTATATGAGTCCGGCTTCTTTAAGGACAGTTTTTATTTTTGAAAGGTCAATTTCATCTGATGAATAGATGAGCGTGATTATTTTTATTTTTCCGGCAGGAAAGAATTTATCTTCAACTTTTTCAAACAAAGGAAGGGAAATCACTGTCAGGATGAATGTAAAAATTGCCGGAGCATACAGGCCGCATCCGATACTCAGTCCCAATGCCGATGTAATCCATATTATGGCAGCTGTCGTAACGCCTTTGATGTTCAATCCCTGCTGCATTATTGCGCCGCCGCCAATGAATCCGATTCCTGTAACTACACCGGCAGAGATTCTGGTAGGATCCCCGGGAAACAGCGAAGATTGTGCAGCGTAAGAGGAAAGTATTCCCATGAGTGCAGAAGCAATGGAGGAAAGAAGCAGTGTCCTTGTTCCTACAGCCTGAAGGTGATTTTTGCGTTCCAAACCAAGACATACGCCGAATGCAAAACTTATGAAAATCCTTATGCAGCATTCAATGATGAAATCCATTTCCATTTGTATTCTCCAGAAATTATCGGGAAACCCTGAAAATTGCAATTTTCCGAGTTTCCTGCAGATTTTACGGCCGTCCTATCTGTTGAAGAAAGAAAGCCCGGTGCTTTTTGTTCCTGCCTTTATCCATGCAGTGCTTTGTCTTGCGCCAGGCTTGCTTTTAAGCTTTTCAATGTCGTCAAGATATGAACACAGCCATGAAGAAAGGGCAGAATCTTTTTTTGCGACTTCGTTATTATGGTCGGCCTTTATCAGGATTACTGAAACATATTCCCGGCCGCCGTAAACAGCAGCAATATTTTCTGCAAATGCCTGGAATGCGGCAGCTGCTGCGGCTGTAAAACAGTTTGAAGCATATGGTTCAATGTTCCTTAAGGACGGAGTCCTGAGGATGTCGCTTTCATTCGGGCTGTTTTTAAGGAGGAACACCAGTTTTTTATATGTGTTTTCCTTCATGTCATCCGTATTCATTGTCTGTTCAAAACGGTTCAGGAGTTCAATTGTAAGATAATGGAAGCCTAGAATCATAGCATCTGTGGAAGATGAACATGTTTCGATGGAAAATGAATTGAATTTAGATGCAAAATAGGATTCATCAAAGTAAAGGATTGCTTCATCAATGAAACTGAACTGGTTTTCAGTCTGAAGTACCAGAGTCCTTGAAGAAATAGGTGATGTCCTTAACCATGGAATTGCCGCCTGCTGTTCGTCAAAAACCGGTTTCTGCTGGAATGATGAAGTTGCTGCAGAAATCCTGCGGTTTTCCCCAGTTGCTCCTGCAATAAAATTGTCACCGTCAGGCAGGTCTTTTCCGGCAATTAAAATCGTCTTAGGCATTTCAATCTCCATTTACTTATGATTTTTCAATTTTTCAAATATTATGTTTTTTCTATTATAACACATGTTTGCATTGTTATACAAACATGTGTTATACTGAGGTCTATGAAAATCTGGATTAAATATCTGGCAGGCATTGCATTAGGACTTGCCTCAGCTTTTATTCTTCCTCTCAACTCCTTGCAGGGGATGGCTGCCCTTTCCTTTATTACGGAAATCGTAATAAGGATAGGCCGTTATACTTTGCTTCCATTGCTGTTCTGTTCCGGAATGATGGCTGTGTACAGACTTCATGATGCAAAAATGCTGCTGAAGACTTCTTTATGGACTGCAGTTGTAATCGTCTTGTCTTCGGTTCTGCTTACATTGCTAGGGTTCCTGTCAATCCTGGCTGTAAAACTGCCTCAGATTCCGATTACTACAGAAAAAGTTTCAGAAATCGCTTCCATTGATGTAATGTCATTTTTGCGCAGCATATTCCCATATTCTGCTTTCCAGTCGATAAATGAAGGCTCGTTCCTCCTGCCTTGTTTTGTATTTGCCCTTATTGTCGGTGCAGGATGCTGTCTGGAACACTCAAACATAAAGCCGGTTCTTTCTGTTGCTGATTCCCTCTCGGAACTTTTTTTCAATATTTCAACTGTATTTTCAGAACTGCTTTCTGTTGGCTGCATTGCAATAATGTGCAGCTGGACCATACAGTTCCGTGATGTGATTAAAACCGGCGTTTTTACTCCGCTGGTAATCATGCTTACAGTTGACTTTGTAATTCTTGCAGGGCTTATTTATCCTTTGATTGTGTGGGCTGTCTGCAAGGGTGGAAAGCCTCACAAAGTCCTCATTGCATCAATTGCGCCTTTCATCATTGCTTTCTTTTCAGGAGATACGAACCTTACGCTGCCGGTATGCATGCGGCTTGGAAAAGAAAAGCTTGGAATACGCCAGCGTACCAACGGATTTGTTTACCCGCTGTTCTCAATCTTTGCAAGAGGCGGTACGTCCCTTGTACTGATTATAAGCTTTATTTCAATCTGGCGCTCTTATTCAACACTGAATATTGAATTCTGGGATATAATTTCGGTTTCAGTCATGGCATTCCTTCTTTCATTCGTATTGGGAAACATACCTGTAGGTGGGACATTCATTGCACTTACGATTCTCTGTACAATGTATGGCCGTGTAATGGAAACAGGATATCTCCTCTTAAAGCCGGCCGCTGCGATAATCGGATCTTTTGCAGCCTTATTTGATGTGGCAACAGCCATGTTCGGGTGTTATATTGTGGCCAACAATACCAAGACCATTGAACGGCACAGGGCATAAGGGCAAAAAGACCCTTATTCGTGCCGGCGGGGCTAATACTTGGATGCAAGCATACTGAACGCTCTGCGTCGAAGTTCGTCATTGCTTCAACAAAAGAAAGCCACGGTTTTGATTGTAAAAATCAATTCCGTGGCTTTTTTTCCGTCCTGTGACCTGCTTTTTTTAGTAAAATGCAGATAGGGAGCGACGGCGTTAGCCGGCAAAACTCACGAGGTGAGTTTTGAGCGAGTCTCCGAGAAGCTGTGCTTCGAAGGCGAAAGAGACAACACTTTTTACAGACATAGCAAAATAAAAAAACATTTCCGAAAATACAAATTTCAGAAATGCTTTCATTCAAGCTGTTCTCCGTTTTCCTCTGCAAATGTAAATGGATTTACTCTACGGCTGTTGGGGGGGGGTAGCTTCGGTAGATTCCTGTTCAAGATACTTTCTGTTATTATCAAAGAAAGCATATGACGAAACCGGTTTTCCAAAGAGATAACCCTGATATTTGTCCGGTTTAAGACCTTCAAGGATTTTTACATCATTAAGGGACTCAATTCCTTCCAGACATACATTCATTCCCAGGTCGTGTGCCATATTGATGATGTACTGTATGACTTTGCGCTCGTTTTCGCCCTCTTTACCAATGACGGCTTTGTGTACAAAAGAGTAGTCCAGTTTCAAAGTATTGGCATGGAGGTTCTGGATGTAACGTAGGTTTGAATATCCTGTTCCAAAGTCATCTATGTCAATCTGAATCTTCATCTTGTGGAATTCATCAAGAAGTTTCTGGAGTTCATCGTGGTCAATGTAACCGCTTTCCGTAATTTCAAGTGTAATGTTTTCCGGGTTTACCTTTGATTTTTCCAATGCACACTGAACATCAAAAAGAATGTCGCTTCGTTCAAACTGAACATATGAAAGGTTTACACTCATGCGGAAATTCTTGTCATATTTATTCCATGCATGACACTGTGAGAAAGCTTTCATAAGGAGCCATCTTCCCACTGGTGCCATAAGGCCGCTTTCTTCTAGTATCGGGATTACTTTGTCTGCACCTACCATCCCCAGTGCAGGGTCAGACCACCTTAAGAGGGCCTCTGCACCGATAACATGGATTTTGCTTGATGTATCCTTTGTAAGTGCAAGGGACTTTGCATCAACAACAGGCTGGTAAAACATTTCAAAACCACGGAAATCATGCTTTACTGCTTCACGGAGTTTTTCTCGGAGCGAAAGTTTATTGATGTGTTTTGAATATTCAACGGAATTGAACAGATAAAGGTTGTTTTTGCCTGATTTTTTACCCATGGCAAGACAGAAACCGGCCTTTTTTATAAGGTCTTTCAGCTCGCTCCTGTCATTCATGAATGCAACTACACCAGCTGAAATTGTAAATACGACAGAATAGTCCAGATTGAATTCAATATCGGCAATTCTGCGTTTGAGTTCAGCAAAGAAATCCTGGGCTTCAAGGGCAGTGCGGCCGTTCATGTTCAGGACGGCAATCTTGTTTCCGCTGATACGGTAAACATTGGTATCTTTGTCACTTACGGATGTACATGATTTTGCTACCATGTTGAAAATGTGGTCGCCGGTTTCAAGACCGAAATTAGCGTTTATGTGTTCCAGCCCCTCAATGCGGATTGCAAGAAGATAACCGGAAACGCATCCGTTTATCCGCCGTATTTCGTTATAGTCAGACCTCATCTGGCTTTCCAGCGGAAGTCCTGTAACTTCATCTTTCTGGTTTGATTTCAGCTGGACAATGCCGACAACAACCCTGTCTTCAGGAGTTTTTTCAAGAAGTTTACCGCGGAGTATGATGGGATCATAACCGCCATGCTTGTTTTTTACGCGTATTTCCGAAAGATAATCCAACATATCGCCCTGTTTCAGGCGTTCGATTCCTTTTTCGAAAAGTTCTTTTTCTTCAGGATGAATTGTTTCACCTACAGTGGAAACTGCATTTGAAAATCTGCAGGTTGGTAAATCAAATACCTTTACAGCCTCTTCACTTATAAGAAGGACATCTTCTTTAAAATCAAGTAAAAAAATAAAATCGTCTGCACCTGCTGTTTTTACAAACGCTTTGAATTTGTTCTGCTGCAGAGGGTTTTCTGGTTTGTCCATAACTTACTTTCGGCATTTTCTACTTAAAAATTTACAATTCAGGAAATAATAAGAAATAGAAAATGCTGCACTCCTGAAACTTTTTTATATTATATATATCAGTATCCCTTATTTATAAGGAATCCAGTTTGCTGATTTAAAAATATCTTCTTTTACTGTAAACCATTCTCCGTTCTTAGCCGGAATTCTATGCATATCCGTTACCTGGTCTACATTCCATATAAATGTCGTCAGTATCTTTACACCAACGTCCTCTTTAATTTTATCTGTAATATTCTGATTTGTAAATGGGTTAACGGGATGTTTTATTATGTCCTTAAAGGCCATAAGGGGAACATCGGCATTGCACATGAATTCACTGTTTACATCCAGTTTTCCTTTTGCATTAAAATCTTTGCACAAAAGCAGCGGATGGTAATAATCCTTCAGCTGGTAGTTGTCCTGATTTACCTCGAGTTCAGGATTGTCAAAATCTTTGTAAGAAATGCTGTTGTCAGTGTTTCCGCTTCCGTGATCCGAGACAAGGATTATCCTTGTATTGTCATATACGTCATTCTGTTTTAAATACCTGAGCCATCTTGCAATTGCGTGGATTGCAGTAGCATTGCAGGAATAATCTTCATCGCCTGAATATGGAGAAGTTCCTTTTGGAGTATCTTTATCAGCCGGAAGCTCATAATAAGGCGGCCTGAATTCAAATTCGTCGTGGGTAAGCTCATTTGCAAAGCATATGAAGGTTCCATTGCCGGTGTCTGAGAAATCCGTAAGTTCCGGAAGAAAATCAAGTTCCGGGAAGTCTGACGGATATGAAGCAGATTTGTCCGGCGCATCCCGGTTCCACCATGTTGCATCATAATAAACCAGCGGGCGGATTGCCAGAGGACATGCACGGAAAATGCTTACCCAGAGGAAGTCTCTTTCAAGGACTGTATCAAGGTCTTCTTTTCTTGCGCTGAATTCCGGGTGACGGCGTTCCCATACGCTGTTATATTTTTTCAATACACTTTTTCCTGTAATTGCAGGATAGCTGTCTGCAATCTGCATGTCCGGCGTCCATGACCAGTTTGCCCATGAAAGGTCCGCAATTGTGGCAGAAAAACCGGCCTGTTCCGTAAACACCCTTGGCATGAGTAACAGTGCTTCATTGTGCTGCTGTTTTAAGGTTGTGTCTGTGCGCTTTTCCCTTTCTTCCGGTGAGTATTCATAGCCGCCGTAAAGCGGAGGGGCAGCAAAAAGCGTGTGTCCGTTATATGAAACCGTATTTTCGTAAAGCGTGAATCCTGTAAAGTCATCGTAAAGTTCAGGGCATTCATCAAGGACAGGTTTTATGTATGCATTCATTGCCCTGTCCAGCATGATTACGACTACATTCTGACCGTTTTTTGAAAGATGGAATTCCGGTTTTACTTCTGAAATGATTTCACCGGATTCTGTAAGCTTTTTGTATTCAGCGTAACCTTTGTTAATCCTGCTTATGTTTACGACCGTAAATACTGCAAATGCTATTGCAGCAGTTGCATACAGCTGCTGTATGACGGCAGTTTTCCTGTTTATGATGAGCGTAAGGAGTCCTGTCGTAAGGCAGAGACATGTTATGTTCAGAGCCATTTGTTTAAGGCTTCCAAAACCAACGTTGGCAGTAAAGACAAGCCACTGGTTCATGGTTCCGTAGTTTCCCGGAAATGCAAATGTGTTTACAAGGGAACAGGCCAGCAGGTAGCCGAAAACCAGTGTAAGGATGGTTTTTATTTTGTTTCCGAACAGGAAGTAAATGCAGGCCGGCCAGAAGATGAAAAGTCCTATGGTCTGCTTTAATGTGTTGAACACGAAGAATACCGGATTTGAATGTGTTCCCAGGTCTGCAAATTCCTGCACCGATGATGTAATCAGAAGGGACGGAAGGATTGCGCCGAAATACAATGCCAGCGAAACTGCACAGAAAAAGAATGCCGTCATCCTGAGTTTTGAATCCTGCATCAGCTTTGAAAATACGTTTTCCAGTGCAAAATCAACTGCCTTTACATAAAGCGGAATGAAAGCAAGTGCCGTAAAGAAGGCAATGGCGCCCAGCTTTAAAGGCAGGATTCTCGGAGATTTACTGAAAAAGAAAATCAGGAAAATATCCATCACGGCAATGAATGCCAGAAGGATTCCATATAATGCCTTTACCGGATTCTTTAACTTGTAGAATATGTTTTTGATGAGGGAAAATACGTTATTCATGGTCCAGTAAAGGACCAGACCGGAAGGACTTGAATAGAGGATTACAAGGAAAATCAGGGCCATTCCGTAGATCTGGATTTTTTCCCTTAATGCAAATCCCTTTGTGTAGATTGCGCCGGCAATTATGTTTATCAGCGTCATTGCAACCGGGAGTACATTCACCGGAAATGAACCGATTGTAAATAAAGCATCCTGTGCACCCATATCCCGGATGAAAAGGAAACTTTCACCTTTGAGCATCCCCAGGTTTGAAAGGTATGTGTAGGCCGCCATAAAGAATGGAACCTGTATAAGGAGCCCGAATGAAGAACGCAGTGCCATAAGGGGATGATAACCGTTCTGCCTGTAATATGTAGTCAGGATCATGTACTGTTCATCACCCTTGAATGCTGCTTTTATGCGGTCGCTTCTGAATTTGAGCCTTGCTTCGGTCTTGCGCTGTATGTCCTGCCATTTTTCAGCAACAATGTAAAGCGGAAGACAGAATATTGTAACGGCAAGGCTTACCCCGATGACGGAAATGCCAGGATTTTTGCAGAATCTATATACAAAAGTGAACGAAAGCTGTATCAGTTGTACTAAAGGATAGATGATTACAGTATAAAGAAAATCAGACATTTTTCTATTATATAATGATTTTTATATTTATGCTATGTCTCCCGGTTACCTGTGTCCTGCTGGATCCGGCAGCCGGATTTTGATTCAGCAACACCCGGGCGGAACCATTCTTCCGTGGTCTCTTTACTTGCGGGGAGCGTTTATATGCGCTAAAATATGTCCGTAATGATTAAGTTTTATACCCTTTTATATATAAATTCCGATGAGTCAAACCTTGGAAACAATGTTTCCGGAGATTACAAGGAAAAAATCGAAAAATATGTCTGTTGCTGCAGTCTTTTTTCAAAGACCTTAAAGGCAAACGGAGCCGGATCCCTCTGTGTCATTTCAAATAATCCCGGGCTGGTGCTTTCCGTTGATCCGGAATTGGAATGCCTTTCCATTCCCTTTAAAACTCAGGTTCCGGCTGAAATTCCCTTTGCTTCTGCCCATTGCAAGATTGACGTACTCAAATATTTTTCAACATTGGAAGAGGATTCCTATTCAATCCTCCTTGACAGCGATATGGTCTGTACTTCTGGAATTCCTTACATTCTGGAAAAGACTGCTTCGGAAGGAACCGGACTTTTTTATAATGTAACCGGACAGCAGTTTCCGGCTTTTACGGCAGAACGTATATGCCACGACAAGGAACTGCTTGCAAAAGAAACATTCGGGGAAGATTTTACATCCACCGGGCTTTGGGCTGGCGGTGAATTCATTGGCGGAAGTCCTGCTTTCTTTAAGGCTCTTTCTGCGGCCTGTTATAAAATCCTTCCTGTTTATCTTGAACACCATAAGGAAATGTTCCATAACGGCGACGAAATGATTGTTTCTACGGCATTAGAGTATCTTATGCAGCGCAGGAAAATTTCTGCTTTTGATGCAGGACATATGCAGCTTACAGGCCGCTATTATGATTCAAATACCTGTCATGTGCAGCAGCTGTGGAAACATTTCCGCCAGCAGTTCCTTATCCACCTTCCTATGGATAAGGATTTCCTTGCAGCTTACGGGGCTACGCTTCTGGTAAAATCAATTGTTGCAGAAGAAATCAGGAAAAAGGTGACTGATACGGAATTCCATATGGAACCGTTCATGAAGGCACTGGAAAATCATCTTTCTAAAAACAAGACTTTCCTTAAGGCAACCGTCAGGGCTGACAGGGCATTACAGGTTCTGACCGGAATGTATTACGGCCTCCGTGCTTTTGTAAAAAAGGTGACGGGACATGGAAATGAACCGGTAAATTACTGACCGGAGGAATGTATGGAATACAAAGTAAAGAATCCTGTGGCAGTCATAATCTTCAACCGTTATGATAATGCCCGCAAAGTCCTTGAGCAGATCCGGAAAGTACAGCCTGATGAACTTTATATAATTGCAGATGGCCCGCGTGTCCATAAGGAAGGTGAGGCTGATAAATGCGTAAAAGCCCGTTCAATTGCGGATGAAGTAGACTGGAAATGTAATAGCCATAAAGTCTTTTCAGATGAAAACCTGGGATGTGCAAAACGGGTGACAAGCGGTCTGGACGTGGTTTTCAGCGAACAGGAACAGGCGCTTATTTTTGAAGATGACTGCATTCCCTCAGTAAGCTTTTTCAGGTTTGCAGATGAAATGCTGGAGCGTTACCGGGATGAAGAAAAAATCATGCTGGTCAGCGGCAATAACAAATGCTTTGATCCTGCCGGTCACAGGACGGAATCATACGCCGGGGGAGACAGTTACTTTTTTTCAAAACAGTCCCAGATATGGGGTTGGGCTACATGGCGCCGTGCATGGAAGAAAATGGACCTTTCCATGTCGGACTGGCCGGAATTGAAAAAAAGCAGGCTTGTGGAAGGTTTATATAAAAAGCCGTCCCACCGCTATTACTGGAACTCCGCTTTTGATTATGTTTATAACGGACATGCCAACAGCTGGGCTTTTCCATGGAATCTGACGGTCTGGAGGAATGACGGATTTTCTATTGTTCCAAGGGTAAACCTGATTCAGAATGCAGGTTTTGATGCGGATGCCACCCATACCAGCGGCAGAAGCATTTTTGAAAATCAGATGGCAGAAGAACTGGATTTTCCCCTCGTCCATCCTGATACAGGTAAAGATGGGATAATCCGTAATGAAGGAATGGACTTGCTTGAAATGAAGAGCCGCATAAAGGATGCAAAACAGCTTCCTTATCCGTTCAACATGATGGCATCAAAATCCAAGTGGTTTGTATTAAAGTTGCTGGGAAAAGACAGATAAAGACTATGTGCGTAAAAAGCTGGTGCTTAAATGGATTATTGGCTTTTTACCGGGAGGAATCATGATACATTTTAATGTGCCGCCTTTTGTAGGCACGGAATTTAAATATATGCAGGAAGCAGTGGAAAACCACAAAATCTGTGGGGACGGCCCTTTTACAAAAAAATGCAATGAGTGGCTCGAAAGACGCTTTGGCGGAAAAAAGATAATGCTTACCACCAGCGGAACTTCTGCACTGGAAATGGCGGCCTGGCTTTGCAATATTCAGGCCGGGGATGAGGTGATCCTTCCAAGTTTTACATTTTCCTCAACGGCTACGGCCTTTGCCCTTACCGGTGCAAAGCTAGTCTTTGTTGACGTACGCCCTGATACCATGAATATAGACGAAAAGCTCATAGAGCGGGCAATTACGCCAAAAACAAAAGTGATATGTGCGGTCCATTATGCCGGAGTAGCCTGTGAAATGGATGCCATAATGGATATTGCAAAGCGTCATGGCCTTAAGGTGGTAGAAGATGCGGCCCAGGGTGTCATGTCATCTTATAAAGGAAAGGCATTGGGAACCATCGGCGACTTCGGCTGCTATTCATTTCATGAAACCAAAAATTACAGCATGGGCGAGGGTGGGGCAATCGTCATTAATGATGAAAGTGCCATCGTAAAGGCTGAAATCCTCCGGGAAAAGGGAACCAACCGTTCACAGTTTTTCCGGGGACAGGTGGCAAAATACAACTGGGTTGACTGGGGTTCAAGCTACCTTCCCAGTGACCTTAATGCCGCATACCTCTGGGCACAGCTTCAGGCTGCCGATGAAATCAACAATAACCGTCTTGCAACATGGAACAGATATAATGAGGTGTTCAAGCCGCTTGCAGATGAAGGTTTAGTTGAGCTTCCTGTAATTCCGGAAGGATGTGTCCACAATGCACATATGTTCTATATTAAGTGTAAGGATCTGGAGACAAGGACAAAGTACATCGACTTCATGAAGCAGAATGACATACTTTGCGTGTTCCATTATGTTCCGCTCCACAGTGCACCGGCCGGACTAAAATACGGACGTTTCTTTGAAGAAGATAAATATACTACCGGCGAAAGTGACAGGCTGGTAAGGCTTCCTTTGTATTACAATATTACTGATTCAGATCTTGAAAAAGTAATTTCCAAGACACTGGAATTCTTTGGAAAGTAGACAGGAAACGGAATAAAAATGAAAGTAGTACATCTTGCAACAACTAATGCCGGCGGAGCAGGAATTGCAGCTGTCAGGATTCACAACCTGCTGAAGGAAATGGGGCATGAATCCCATTTATATGTTCAGAATAAGCAGCAGGATACGCCAGACACGACGGAATTAAAGAATAAAGGCGGGCAGGGAAAAAAATACATGGTATCCATGCGGTTTTTCCGTAAGCTTGCAAAAATAATGGCAAAACATAATTCTGCCATTGCTGATTCAACGGACTGGCGCCGCTTCAGGAAAGATGATGTTTACTGCTACAATGACTGGGATGAAGAAAATAAGGACGGTTTCTTTCCGGGGCTTGAAGATAAAATCGACCTTGAGAATGTGGACATTATCTTTGTCCATCAGATAATCGGTTACCTCAATACTTACGATATAAAGCGGATTTATGAAAAATCCTGCTGCGGCAACGGTCATGCCAGGGTTATTTTTACTATGATGGACATGGCTCCGGTGACGGGTGGTTGTCACTATGCCTGGGACTGCCGCGGTTTTACCAATACCTGCTTCAACTGTCCGGCACTTCCTTTCGAACTGAATACAAGAAGTCATTTCCAGCTGGAAGCAAAGTCCCAGAACATACTTTACATGAATGCGGAAATCATGTCCAATGCAATCTATGATCTGGATTTTGCCGTAAGTTCTGCCATTCCGTTTTCAAGATACTGGCAGTATTTCTATCCTGTGGATGAAGATGTATTTGCTCCGGCGGATTTTCCAAAAGAGGAAGGCGTAAAATATCTTTTCAGCATTGCCAATTTTGCAAATGATGTGCGTAAGGGTTTTACTTATGTGCTTCAGACTCTGCTTTATCTTGCTCCCCGGATTCCGGAAGGACAGAAAATAAAATTCCTGTGTCTTGCACCGGAACTTTTTGCGGACTACAAATTTGAAAGGATTGAATTTGAGAAATTCGGTTTCTGCAGGAATGTAAACGACCTGGCAAAAGTCTATAATAAGGCAGACGTTTTCCTTTGCACTTCTGTTGAAGACTCTGCACCCATGATGCTGGAAGAAGCGTTGCTCTGCGGAATTCCTGCAGTCAGTTTTGATGTGGGTACAGCCCGCCAGTTCATCCGTGACGGAAAGAACGGTTATGTTGCAGAACGTTTCAATGCCATTGATTTTGCAGAACGGACATACCGGCTTTTGTACAATGCTCCGGAAACATTGGAAACACCTTCTGAAATCCATGAGGGCATGGTAAAAATCCTTGGAAAGGCAGAGATAAAGAAGCAGTTTGAAGCTGTCCTTGCCTGTAATGAAGACGTCCTGTACAGGCAGATTGGAGGAAAATGAAAATCGTAAAATATACAGGCGGCCTTGGGAACCAGATGTTTCAATATGCGTTTTCCATGGCGCTTGAAAAGCACGGACAGCAGGTTTTTGCAGATACCGACCTTTACAGACATAATCAGGTAAGGGGCGGAATTGACCTGAGCCACGGTGGATTTGAAGTTGCCAGGGTTTTCGGCCTTGATGTTAAGGAAGCGGCAGGAAAAGATGTGTACCGGCTTGGAAACCGGGCCAACGGTTTTTTCGAACGGCTCAGGCGTAAATTTTTTACAAAACCTACTCATGTAATAGAATACGATTCAGTTTACCATCCCCGGCTTCTGGATGATTCCAGAGACCTTTATCTTGACGGCTACTGGCAGAATCCTGAATATTTTAAGGGCATTGAACCGGAGATAAAAAAGGCATTTACTTTTAAGCTCCCGTTGAATGAAGCATCTGCCGCTCTTGCCGGTGAACTGGAAGCATCTGCCGGAAAGACTTGTGCCGTCCATGTGCGCCGTGGGGATTACCTGAATTCAAAATCCCTGTTCCTTTGCGGGAAAAAATATTTTGACGGGGCCTTGGCAAAAATAAGGGAAATCACCGGCGGCATTGACAGTTTCGTAATTTTTTCCGATGACATTGAATGGTGCCGCAGTAACCTTCCATTGGAAGGAAGTGCCGCCGTTTTCGTTGACTGGAACCGCGGGCCGGACAGCTGGCAGGATATCGCGCTTATGACCATGTGCCAGAATGCAGTCATTCCAAACAGTTCTTTCAGTTTCTGGGGAGCCTGGCTCAACAGGAATCCTGATGCAAAAATAATCTGTCCTGAAATATGGAATGTTTCCGGGGCAAAGGATATCGTACCTGCCGGCTGGATTACCATTCCGGCTGGAATTTAAGATGGGAACCTGCAGGATGAATGATCAAGTTTTTCTTTCGGTAATAATTCCAAGTTATAATTCATTTAAAACCATAAGGAATTCCGTTGCCTCGGTGGTGTCGGAAATAATGGAATGCCGCACCGGGCATCCGGAACTTTTTCCTTCTGATGGAGCTGCTGAAATCATAATAGTTGATGACGGTTCAACAGATGAAAGCCCTGCATTGGCAGACGGACTTGCCGGAAATGTAGAAACGGTTTTTGGTGAAGGTACTTCGTTCATTGAAATAAAGGTGATCCACAAAAAAAACGGTGGTGTAGCATCTGCAAGGAATGAAGGGCTCCGTGTTGCCCGTGGGGAATTCATTGCATTTAATGACAGCGATGATATGTGGCTTGAAGGAAGCCTTGCCTGCCGTCTTTCAATATTAAAGGAAAATCCTGACAGCGTGCTTGTTACAGGAAATCATGGAAGCGACAGCCAGATTATCCTCGGACTTGATCCTGTTTATTCAAAAGACGGCAATCTGTATTATGTAAAAATTGAAAACGAAATTTTTAAGAATTATTATACAGTTCAGAACAGCCTTATAAAAAAAGACGCTCTGAACGGGATTTTCTTTAAGGAAGGAATGCGTTATGCGGAAGAAATTTATTTTTTCTGTCAGATTGCCGTAAAATTCCGCTGCCTTTTTGTCAATAAACGGCTTTCCCAGAGTATTTTGGATAAAGAACGCTACGGAGATTCAGGCCTGAGCGGAAATCTTTTCCGTATGGAACAGGGGGAATTGAAAAGCCTTGACCTGGTAAGGAAAGAACTGGGGCTTCCGTTTTTTTTGTGGGCAAAAGCCAGCATTTTTTCAATCTTGAAATATTTCCGCCGCGTGATGATCTGCAAGTTGAGGAAAGATAAGGTAAAAACAGTGCTGAAATAATGCGGTACTTTTACCTGCCGGACTGATGCTTATGCAAAAGGCTTCCGTACTATGATTGTGCAGATTTATTCATTGTGGAACGCCGGCTCCGGTTTTCCATCCTTTGTATTGTAATTTTCAAAATCCGGCACTTGCAATTAATTGAAACTCAAAATTGAAGGTAGGAGAAAAAGTGATTTATAAACATGATTTTTCAAGAATCCGTGAAGCTGTATTCCGCTACAGGTTACGAGCCATAGTCCTTTCTGTAGTTGGATATCTTGCCGGTGTGGCATTGTCGCTTTCCGCCATCAGTTCTTCTGGAAACAATATTGATTCCCTTATAAAATTCTTTTCAGTATTTTCTGTGTTCTTTTATATTTATGTTTTTTTCATCATCCGCATGGGACGCAGGAAACTGGAAGCTTCCTTGAAGAAAATTGAATATGAAATTACGGATGACCGGATCATATTCATTAACGGAGACTTTAAGCGGGAAATACTTTTTTCTGATGTAAAATCCATATACCGTCATGGAAGACATGCAGTTGTGGTCAAGTCATCAAAAAATCTGAAAATAAACCTTAACGACATCCTTGAAAATTATGATGAAGTTCTGGCAAGACTTGAAGCTGTAAAGAAAATAGGAAATGGCAACGGGCAGATTGTAAGTTCAGCCCTCATGTGGATTTTCATGCTGGGTTTCTTGTTCAGTGGCAGAATCAGTTTTGCAACATACACATTCTTTTTTGCAGGATTCATGACCGCCATAGGATTTTCATTTTACGAAACTTTCTGTCTTCCTGTGACTAAAGGGATAAAAACCACACGCCTCATTACATATGGAATAATAGCCATCCTGGCAATTTTCAGGTACCTTGGAACGCTGGGCAGCTTCCTTTAATGGCTCAAAAAAATCCTGCATCGGCCTGAAAATGCCGGTACAGGACTTTCTTTAACAGTGGCTTTTACCGGCCGCTGTCATTGCTGCATGATTCAACTTCTTTCAGAACTTCCTTATTCCACTGATGCCGTTCCCGGTCTATCAGCCATCCGAATTTATTGAAATACCGTAATGCGCTCTGGATGTGGATTTTCAACATCTTGCGGTTCCTGTAGCTTTCCTTTGCATGGTCATGGATGATTGTCACATCAGGGTAGAAAACAGTCTTTCCAATGCGGTGAAGACGCCGGATAAGGTCAAAGTCTTCGCAGTACATGAAATATTTTTCATCAAAAAGGATATTGTTGTCTTTCAATGCTGCCGTCCTCATGAACATAAAACAGCCGGAAAGGCATGGTGCATTCAGGATCCTGTCATAAGCGAAATTTTTCAATGTATACTGGTCGTCCAGTTTCTTTGTCAGCGGATTTGCAGGCAGGAAACGCCTGAAGATAAGGTTGAACGGAGTAGGCAGCAGTTTGCAGAGGTATTGGAGCCGTCCGTCAGGATAGGTGGTTTTTGGCAGCATGTATACGGTATCCTGATTTTCATCCATATATGAAACCAGTGCCGGAAGGACATTCTTTTCAAAACGGATGTCAGGATTCAGGACTACATGGTATGTGCTTCCTGCTTCAAATGCCTTTTTAATGGCAATATTGTGGGATGAACCGTAGCCGGTATTTTCGTGGGGAATGTATTCAATAGATGTTGAACCGGATTGTATTTCCTTAATGAAGGCGTAAGGATTGCCTTCATCCTCATTAAAAGCCGTCGGGGAATTATCAATGACATAAATCTTTTCCGTGCATCCTGAATCTATGGTGCACCGGAGCAGGTTTTCCAAAAGACGGCGCTCTGTATTGTAAATTACGATTGAAGCTGTAAGCATTCCTTGATTCTGATTGTAAAAACATGCTTTGTCAATGAAAATTGCTTTCCATGACAGGGCTTCCGTTATGCATACTATGCAAAAACTCTTTGATTGTGTTATACTGAATTTCAATTTAAAACAACTGGTGGGAAACCGGATTCCTGATTCATCTGGACGGCATTTCCCTGTTCCCGCCTTATATGGGAATATCATGTGGGTATCTCAGAAGACAGTGTTTCCGGGGTGCCTGTGCTTAAACAGTCCGTTGATGCGGACGCTGAAAATCCAGTCACAAATCTGATGATTTGTTCCTGATTTTTTATAGGAGATTTTATGGCAGACAAGAAAATTGCACTTATTACTGGTATTACAGGACAGGATGGTTCATTCCTTGCAGAATTCCTTTTGGACAAGGGGTATGAAGTTCACGGAATCATCCGCCGTTCATCTTCTTTCAACACAGGCCGTATCGAACATCTTTACATCGATGACCTTATTGAAGACCTTCACAAGGACAGAAAGGTTAAGCTCCATTATGGAGATATGACAGACTCTATGGCTATCACCCGCCTTATTCGCGAAATCCAGCCGACAGAAATCTATAACCTTGCAGCCCAGAGCCACGTTCAGGTTTCATTCGAAGTTCCGGAAAATACAGCTGATGCAGACGCTATTGGTGTCCTCCGCATCCTCGAAGCTGTCCACTTCCTTGGAATGGAAAAAACTTGCCGTATCTATCAGGCTTCTACTTCTGAACTTTTCGGTCTCGTACAGGAAGTTCCACAGAAAGAAACAACTCCGTTCTATCCTCGTTCACCATACGCAGTTGCTAAACTTTATGGTTTCTGGATCATGAAGAACTACCGCGAATCTTACAATATGTTCTGCTGTAACGGTATTCTTTTCAACCATGAATCAGAACGCCGTGGTGAAACATTCGTAACACGCAAAATCACGCTTGCTGCAAGCCGTATTGCAAACGGCCTCCAGAAGAAGCTTTACCTTGGTAACCTTAATTCACTCCGTGACTGGGGTTATGCAAAGGATTATGTTGAATGTATGTGGCTCATGCTCCAGCAGGACAAGCCGGATGATTACGTTGTTGCAACTGGTGAACAGTATTCAGTCCGTGACTTCTGTAAATACGCATTCAAGGAAGCAGGAATCGAACTTGAATTCAAGGGTGAAGGCGTAGATGAAAAGGGCTACAACAAAGCTACAGGCGAATGTCTTATCGAAGTTGATCCAAAATACTTCCGTCCTGCAGAAGTTGAAACATTGCTTGGTGACCCGACAAAGGCAAAGACAGTTCTCGGCTGGAATCCACGCAAGACTTCATTTGAAGACCTGGTAAAAATCATGATGAAACACGATATGGACTTTGTTGTACGTGACAACATTGCCCGTGGAAAGCAGAAATAAATCACAACTTCATTAATGCAGGCTTTGGTCTGATACAAAGGGGATGTCCTTTCTTTTTGGACAGCCCCTTTTTTTGTCGCCGGGCCCACTTTTTTTTAGTAAAATGCAGATAGACAATATGTTGTGTCCCCTGATTTTTGCAAAAACGTGGATTCGGCTTAAAATTAGGTAAGACAAAACTTAATAAAAGCATTACCAAAATGCAAAAAGGAGACACAACATGGAAAGT
>JAZLGS010000076.1:0-25095 GCA_045616425.1 Treponema sp. | reverse complement strand
ACTGCATAATTGTGGTAGGGAACGACGGCAACGCCGAAAAATCGCAAAAGCGATTTTAGCGAGTCTCCGAGAAGCTGTGCTTCGAAGGCGGAAGGGAGCGACGGCAACGCCGGAAAATCGCAAAAGCGATTTTAGTGACTCTCCGAGAAGCTATGCTTCGAAGGCGGAAGGGAGCGACGGCAACGCCGGAAAATCGCAAAAGCGATTTTAGCGAGTCTCCGAGAAGCTGAGCTTCGAAGGCGGAAGGGAGCGACGGCAAAGCCGGAAAATTGCGAAAGCAATTTTAGTGACTCTCGAAGCAGCTGTGCTGTGCACGTCGCCTCTGGGGGATACAAGGCTCCTGAAGGAGCCTGCTTTTTTACCGTCGCTGGGACCCACTTTTTTTAGTAGAATGCATATTTTTTTTCAACACTTTTTTACGGACATAACTTGATAAAATACAGGTTTAATCCTCATAAGAAGGAAGTTTTGTCCCTTCGGAATCAATTACCAGCCGCATGTCTTCAGTAAGACGTTTTGCAGCAATTGCAGGTGTAAGATCTTTATACTTCGTAATATCAATCTGTGGAAGCACCTTAAACTCATAACGGTAAATGTCGGTCGGATGCACTTTCCAGAATGGCTCATATTTTCCAAGACCATATTTCATATTTCCACCGATATGCATAGGCTGGACATTTGCTCCGGCAGCCAGGGCAATACGGGCAGCCCCTTTCTTATATGCATTCTCACCTTTATATGGAGACCTTGTTCCTTCTGGGAAAATGATAAGGTTACTTCCTTCTTTCAAACACTTTATGCAGTCTTCCGTCATTTTATCAAAATCAACATTGTTAGTAATGTAAAGATTCTTTACAATGCCGCCCATAGGACTGTTTACCAGTTCTGCTTTTACGATACAATCCGCATTTTTTACAAAAGAAAGCGTATATACTACATCAAGCAACGACGGATGGTTTGCAACAATTACACAGCCTTTCAGATTACGGAGCCGTTCAATATCGTCAACCTTGAAAATTGAGATATGAAGGATTTTCATCATATATACAAAAAAATTCAAGATTAAGGATATAAAATGATGTCCTGCCCGGCGGAACCGTTCCTGATTATTAAGGTTGAAAAGCCTTATGAACGGGAACACAATAGCAGCAATTATTATTGAACCGACTGAAAAAAATGATACACAGAAAATTTTCCTTATCATCCGCCATATATATAGAAAGATGTTTCCCCTCTTTGGAAGATCATCAGGTATGTACCGTGGGTCGATTTCTTTTTTCATTTTATTTTCCTATTTTTCAAATATTTTAAATTTTACAGCTCCTAGAAAGCAGAGCTTAAAAAAGCCATTTTTATCAGTTTTTTCAGGAATCCGGCAGGCGAATCTGAAACATCATCAATGTCTATCATTATAACATCATTTCCGCTTTCTGCGGTAACTATAAATGCATATGATAACGGAATATTTTCTTCTGGAGCAAATCCATCATAACATTCCGGTACAAGTTCATCACCATAAACAAAAACCAGTTCCTTTTCTGCACCGCATAGTACGCCAGAAACCGCAGAAATGAATCCCTGCCTGAATTTTCCACAGGAAGGATAAATTGCGTCGTATCCACCCTTTAATTTTTCTGCAATCGTCGCAAGAGCTACAGGCGCATTAAATACGGAAAGCGAAAAACCGGCTGGAAGTATTTCATTTTCTTCAATCAATGATTTATTGATTTTCAACTGCCTGTCAATTTCCCCCCGTAACGAAACAAATGCCAGCTTAACGGAATTACGGTCAGCCCCGCTCTTTTCAAAAACATCATGCACTACCTGCACCGTCATTTTTGAAAGCTGGCTCAACCGCCTCCTGAAACCAGATTCCGTAAATGTCAGTGCCGGAGCCGTCTTTTCTGATGCAATTTCCCTGCCGCCAGCTGCCCAGTCATGCCAATCCTGAGGGAGTTCCATACCGGGTGCCCAACAGCAGACATTCTTTATATAAAGATTCTTTCCCAAAACAGCACCTTTTAACAGCCCTATTTCTTTCTGAAAACCAACAGAGAGTAACAGTTTGAACCAAGATTATGATGTGCTGTCTTTAATTCAAAACCACCTTCCTCTATTGCCTTTACCAGTTCACCATAGCGGTACATCTTACTGTTACCGTTTGCCATACATGTAAAATAGAGGGAAGTTGCCTGAAGTGCATAACTTTCTGCTTCAAAACGCTGCTTATCCCAAAGAGGTTCAAGGACATATACATTAGTCTTATCAGTTGCAACAGTGTGAATCTTCTTAAGGATTTTCGTCACCTGATGGAGGGAAAAACAGTCAAGGAACTGGCTCATCCAGACGGCATCAGGATTTTCAGGAAGTTTTGTACTTTCTGCAAGAATGTTTCCGGCATATGTAGAAATCCTGTCAGCAAATCCGGCATCAGCTGCATTCTTTTCTGCAACTGCCGTCTGTCCCGGCAGGTCAATGATTTTTACATTTACATCAGCATCATACTTACAGCTGGCGATGGCCCATTTTGCTGTATTTCCACCAATATCAAAAAGCAGTTTTGGTTTTTCTGCATAAACAATCGGAAGAGCTTCCGGAAAGGCTATGTCGGAATAGAAATGGTCAAAATCAAACCAGCTTTTCTTTTCTTTTTCCGGCAATGTGGAAAGTGCCTCATAAATTGTAGTCCACTGGTCACCAATCACCTTAAGACCTTCCGGCTTACCGTTTTTTACAGATTCGCCTAAATCAAAAGCACCTTTATAGCAGATGTCATTGGTAAAATTAAAGTTTACTTTAGTAAGATTGTCTTCAAGCAGGAACCAGCCTGTCTTTGCAAGGTAAAGCCTCTCAACTCCATCAACAGCCTTCAGGTTCAAGACCCGCATTCCTACAGCCATCTCTGAAAGTACTTTTATACCATATTCTGAAATTCCGGTCTTTGAAACCAGTTCTTCCACTGTAATTCCGTCTTCGCCACTGTCACTTATTGCCTGCATGATCCCCAGGTCAAGCATCGCACGTACGGCCTGAAATGAAAGAGGTGCAAAAGCTATCTTCTGGGCTTCAAATTTAGCATCAATTGCATGGATTTTGTCCTCTGCAAATTTTTCCATATTGAATTCTGAATTCTTTTTCATGAATAAAATCTAACATTTTCAATTTAGCAAGTCAACAAAAGCACACACAAGTACATTTTCCATACTAATTGAGCCATGTCCATAAAAAGTATTGTTACCCCTGCATCTTACCGTGTATCTCCCACAGGGTCCCCCTTAGCTCACTGCGCCTTCAAACCTCAGCGTTTGCATTCAATTCCCTCATTAATCGGCAACACCATAGTCGGACATAGCCTTAATTTTTTAATAACGAGGCTTTATCCGTTCATTTTTTTAATCTCTTGCATTTTTGGAAGTGTTTGTTTATAATTTTAAGATAAGCTGTAGTAATCAGTTTAAACAATTCAATCTTGAGGTTATATTTCCTTATGGATGAACTTAAACAAGAAATCAAAGAATTGATTATCAGTTCATTGGAACTTGAAGACATTAAACCGGAAGACATTAAGGACGATGCGCCTCTGTTTGGAACAGGCCTTGGTCTTGATTCAATAGATGCACTAGAACTTGGTGTTTCTTTAAAGAAGAAATTTGATGTCAAACTTTCCGCAGAAAATGAAGACAGCAAAAAACATTTTGCTTCTGTAAATGCTCTTGCGGAATATATCAATGCCGAAAAGTCCAAATAATTGGATTTTATTTTTAGGAGTTTTAAATGACAAAAGAAGAGATTTTTGCAAAGATTCAGGAAGTTCTTGAAAGCGAATTTGAAGTAGAAAAAGACAATGTGACAATGGATTCAAGGCTTTTTGAAGACCTTGACCTGGACTCTATTGATGCTGTTGATCTCGTTGTAAAGATGAAGCAGTACATTCCTGGAAAAATCGACCCAGAAATGTTCAAGAGCGCAAAAACAGTTGGTGCAGTAGTAGACATCCTCTACCCACTTGCACAGGGAAAATGAGAACTTTCTTAAAAGTTTTAGTTTCCATACTTACTTTTCTATATCCTGTACTGGTTTTTATATTGCTTGTAGTGTATAAATTTCCAGTCAGGATTATTTCGTTATGCGTCATTGTTATGGCGCTGGTGTTTTTCATTTCTTCTGGAACAAGAAAAAACACAGGTTCAAAAAAAACATTCAATCTAAAACCTGTACTTTCTTCCATATTGTTTCTGACAGTAGGAACGGTATGTTTCATTACGAACAGTCCGCTTTTCCTTAAGTTTTATCCGATTGCAGTATGCACAAGCTTTCTTTTCGTATTCGCCATAAGCCTTTTCAATCCACCATGCATTATTTACCGTTTTGCAACCCTGCAGGACAAAACCATAGAAACTTCAATAAACAGGTACAGAATTGAAAGTTACTGCAAAAAAGTATGTTACATCTGGTGCTGTTTCTTTATACTGAACAGCATAGTTTCTTTATACACCGCATTTTTCTGCTCAGACAGAATATGGTCTCTATATAACGGCGGAATATCCTATGCAATCATGGGATTAATATTCGCCATAGAATTCATCGTAAGGAGAATAGTAAACAACAAAATGCCTGAACTCATTCCATTTTCAAAATTCAATTCCAAATCACGGAACGATGACCACATCATGTGTTATGATGACACATGGTTAAAGGGCAGCTACAAGACATGGCTCGACTTCCTTACAGATTCTGCAAAAATGCGGAAATACATAAGTACAAAAAACGCCGAACAATGGATACTTCATTGCAATGATTACTGGTACTTCCTTGTTACTTTTACAGCACTCTTACAGTGCAGGAAGCAGATTCTGCTTACGGCAAATATTTCTCCTTCATTTATGGAAGAAATGCGCAAACCTGAGATGGAATTCCTTACTGATTCAAAAGAAGCTGTCAATGCTACAGACATTCCAACTTTAATGGAAAACGGCAGCCTTTCAGTTACAGAAGATGAAATCCGGACTACACCAGAAATAAACGCTGACGAAACAAAAATACATATGTTCACCTCAGGAAGCACGGGAAAACCAAAGGACGTGCTCCAACGCATGACGGAATTTGAACTGGACAATGCATTCGTATTCAGTAAATGGGGTGATGAGTTCCTTAAACGCAAGCTTATTGCAACTGTAAGCCAGCACCATATATACGGATTCCTGTTTACAATTGCACTGCCATTTGCAGCCGGAGTCCCGTTCCGTAGAAAAAGGATAGAATTCCCTACAGAATTTGAAAAAATGAATGATGACAGTTACATGATAATCGCTGTTCCTGCATTTCTTAAACGTACAGTGGAAGTTGAAGACAAGATTCCATTAAATGATGCATTTATTTTTACCAGCGGAGGCGTACTCCTTCCGGAAGTAGCAAAGAAAACCGATGAAGTATTCGGATTCTGGCCGGTTGAAGTATATGGAAGTACAGAAACAAGCGGAATAGCATACCGCCAGTCAAAGAACGGTATTGAATGGACTCCTTTTGACAATGCCCAGATTTCAAAAAACGAAGACGGTTGTCTTGTCATAAAGTCGCCTTATATAAAGGATCCGTCAGGATTCCAGACAGCAGATCTGGTAGACATTCACGAAGATGGCCGCTTTATCTTGAAAGGCCGTGCTGATTCAATTGTCAAAATCGAAGAAAAACGTATTTCTATGACAGAAGTTGAAGGAAGGATACTGCAAACAGGACTTGTAAAAGATGTCTGTGTCGTTGCAATGAATGACCGGCGTCAATATCTGGCAGCGGCCATAGTCTTTAATGACGAAGGAAAAAAGAAATTCGACGGAGTAAAAAAATTGGAAATCAACAATTATTTCCATGACTATCTCCTTCAGTTCTTTGAAAATGTCGTTCTGCCAAAAAAATGGCGTTTTCTTGATGCACTGCCTATGGATCTGCAAGGTAAGAAAAAGAAACTGGAAATTCAGACATTGTTTACAAAAGTTGAAGATAGGAATAATATATAGGCTCAATAATGCCTGGTTCTGAAACAAAAATGTTTTGAAAGCATTCTGAAAATTGATTATATTTTTAAGCAGGAATTTACATGACTTTAGAACGCCATAAGATCATATCTGAAAAAATAATTGAAAAAACAGAAAATTCTGTCATCCTCGAATACCTGATTCCAGAAGACAGTGATTTTTTTGATGGTCACTTTCCAGAAATACATCTTGTTCCAGCTGTCGCCCAAGTTGACATGATGAAAAATTTTGCATTGAAATATCTTGGAATTGACCTTACAAATTATCTTTCATTTGGAAAAAGGATAAAATTTACATCACCAGTATTCCAGAATGCATTGGTAAGGATGTCCATAAAATTCAATCAGGAAAAAAACTCCCTTACATATAAGCTTACAACACAGGACGAGAGCAAAACTTATTCAAGCGGCACATTTACTTTGGGAGCATAATGCATGAAGCATGGATTCGTAATTCCAGTATATAAACACGGCAATACATTGGATAATGTCGTTTCTGCACTCCAGAAATACGGAATGCCGGTAATAATAATCGATGACGGCAACGATGAAGCAAACAAGACATTCATCAATCTGGTAGTCCAGAAATATGACAACATCATCCTTATTACGAATAAAAGGAACCGTGGAAAAGGCTATTCCGTATGTAAGGCTGTAAAAGAAGCCTATAAAATGGGAATTACGCACTTGTTCCAGATTGATGCCGATGGACAGCATGATACGGAAAAATGTGACCTTTTTCTGGAAGAGTCTAAAATGAATCCGGAAGCTTTAATATGCGGATATCCCGAATTCGATTCCACAGTTCCTGAAAAACGCCTTAAAGCAAGACAAATCAGCAATAATTATGCTGAATTCGTCACACTGTCAAAGGGCTACATAAAAGATGCAATGTGTGGTTACAGGATTTATCCTGTAAAACCATTTTATAAAATAATCAAAACTTGCATTATCGACAGCCACATGGGATTTGATACAGAAATCCAGGTAAGGATGATCTGGGCAAATGTACCTGTAATATATCACCATGTCCATGTTTCTTACCTGACCGGCGGAATTTCTAATTTCAGGATGTTCAGGGATAATGTACATATCTCATTCATGTTTGCAAGACTTACAATCGGAATGTTCTTCAGACTGCCAATGTTGATAAAAAGGGCAAAATTACGAAAGGCTGATGAAAAAAATCAATAATCCGGAATGGTTCAAGAAAAAGGAAGTAATCGATTCAAAAAGCCCGATTTATCTGACTTTCTGGTGTCTTAAACATTTTCCAAAAATCCTGACATATTTCATCATTTTTCAGACTGCAGGCTGGTATTATTTTTTCAATAAAAACGCACGGACAGAAGCTGTACGTTACCAGAAACAGTTGCAGAATTTCGTTGGTAAAGAAAAATATAAAAAAATCCATCCTTTCCGACAGATTTTCGCCTTTGCAATTACAGTTGTAGAAAAAGTAGACTGCTGGACAAAACAAAAATCATTAAACGACATTCATTTTAATGATGATGACGTTCATACGGTAATCAATCAACTGAACAATAAGCAGGGGGCATTTTTCTTTATCTCCCATCTCGGAAATGCAGAAGCCTTAAGGAATTTTGCCAACACTGCAAATATCGGAACAGACCGGGAAGTTCCGGTAGCATCGCTTATCGATATTGATGTCACATCAAATTTCTCCCAGGCATTAAAAAAACTGAACCCGGATTTCATTGAAAACACCATAAATGTAAACGACATAACTCCTGCAACGATTGAACACCTTCAGGATATAATTGCGCAAGGAGGAATCGTTATATGTGCAGGAGACAGGATTTCTAAAAACAAGGCCAGCCGCAATATTGAACTGCCTTTCCTTGGAAAAAACGCACCTTTTTCATATGGTGCATACGTCCTTGCCGCATTGCTGAAAGCTCCTGTCTATTTTGTAAACTGCGTAAGGCCGGATCCACTTGCTTTCAATGGAAAATACGAAATGTTCGTAAGGAAATCATACACAGATTTGAATGTAAGCCGCCGGGAACGAGAGTCAAAAATAAAAGAATTGTGTACAGAATTCAAAGACAATCTTGAAACACTGTGTATACAATATCCTGAACAATGGTACAATTTTTTTAATTTCTGGGAAAATCCCGGCAGTCAAACCCAAGAATGACCGGCGCATCAGATAAGAATTGCAAACATCTACGGAGTTTACATCTATGGAACTTTTTACTGAAACAAAATTCCGCGTTGAATTTTATGATGTTGATTCAATGGAAGTAGTATGGCACGGAAACTATGTGAAATACATGGAAATTGCCCGCTGCGACCTGCTTAACAAGATAGGATATGGATATAAGGAAATGGTAGCTTCTGGATATGTATTTCCAGTTGCCACTATGAACCTGAAATACATCCGGTCCCTGTATTTTGGCAAGGAATATATAATCAAGGCAGTTCTTGCAGAATATGAAAACAGAATCAAAATAAAATACGAAATCCGTGATGCAGAGACCGGCGAAATAACGACAAAGGCAGAATCCACCCAGATGGCAATGAAGATGGATTCAAATGAAGCTCAGTTCGTATGTCCGGGAATATTTACAGATAAAGTCAAAGCCTTAATGAATCTGTAAAACGTAACCGGCCATACAATACGCAATTTTAAATATGATGAACATGAATGCAAAAATTATCAGAAAATTGATTGGCACAACTCTTGTCCTGACAGCAGCCATATTTTCCGCGCCGGAAAGTCATGCACAGCATATGGAATTTAAGGAAATTTCGAACATTCTGTCAAAAACGGATTATGCCCGGGGAGAATTTACACTGACAAAGGTAAATGGAAAAACCGGCCGCAGTATGAAGTCGTCAGGAAACTACACACTCTCAAAGGCTGATGGAATGATCTGGTTCACAAAAAAGCCGGTAGAGTCAGTAATGGCGGTTTCAAAGACAGCAATGGTGCAGGAAGTCAGGGGAAAGCGCACCAGGATTGATGCAAGTGAGAATAAGACATTCATGCAGATAGCCGATATGACGGCAGCAGTATTCAGAGGTGATTATGATGGAATTTCAAAGTCATTCAACATCGAATATACGGCTGATGATGAAAACTGGAAAGCTGTTTTGCTGCCAAAAGACGGGACAGTAGCAGCAGCTATAGAAAAGGTTATAATTGCAGGTTCTTACGGAAATTCAGAAATGCAGGCCGGACTGCATATATTTGAAATTACACAGGCTGACGGCAGCAAATCAAATTACGAGTTGAAGAATCAGGTGGCAATCGATAAACTGACTGCTGATGAAAAAGCATTTTTTGAATAATTCAGATACCAAACCGGATAATGATGAAAAAATCAACCTGAAACTATGGCTGACAATCCACGGGCTTATTTTTGCAGGTCTTTTGATTTCTGCCATTGCAAACAAAGGCCTGTCAATAAATACAAATCTGTTCGACATACTTCCACAGTCAAATGCAAGCCGGATGGTAAGCAAAGCCGATGCATTTTTAAGCAGCAAGACAAGCCGCAATTTCAACATTCTCGTAAAAGCATCTGACTTTGAACAGGCCGATAAAGCTGCCACACTTCTGGTTGACAGAATTTTTTCAGAAGACACTGAAAAGAAAATTTTTGAACAAATTGATTACAATGCAGACCAGAATGCATTTTCAGAAATATATGATTTCTTCTATAAGTACCGTTTTAATTTACTGACTCCGGAAACACTAGAAGCCTCCAGGACACAGGAAGGACGGGAAGAAGTCAGGCAGCAGGCACTTTTTATCTATTACTCCAGTCTTTTTTCCGGAAACCAGAATCCCGAAACAGACCCTTTTGCATTTGGAAATGAAGGTGTTACAGCGCTGATAAAATCCCTCACAGAAGGTTCCGGCTCAATGTATATGAAAAACGGCGTTCTGACAGCAGAATCAGACGGCAGCACTTATGTAATGATCCGCGGAAAACTCACGCCGGAAGGAGCCGCCATAACCAACAGCAGAAGCGGCATTAAAATGCTTTACGCCTTGGAAAATGAAGTAAAGTCCCAGTTCCTTTCAGGCGGCTCCGGTCTTCATGCAGAATTCATCCATTCCGGCGTACCATTCCACAGTTATGAAAGTTCCTCTAAAGCGCAAAAGGAAATAGCCATAATTTCAGCCGCTTCCATAATCCTGATAATCATCCTCTGCCTTTATGTGTTCAGAAGCCTTGTTCCTGTAATTGCCTCAGTTGCAGCCATTACAATATCATCGGGTTTTGCATTAAGTTCAGTCTTAATAATATTCGGGCAGATACACATACTGACCTTTGTATTTGGAACAACACTGATTGGGACATGCCTTGACTACAGCGTCCATTATTTTGTCCGCTGGAAAGGAGACCCGGAATTAAACACTGGCAGCGCAATACGGAAAGAATTATTCAAAGGACTGTCACTTTCACTCTTGTCGACGGAAATATGTTACATTCTGCTCTTCTTTTCTCCATTCATGCTTCTACGTCAAGTTGCAGTTTTTTCGTTTACTGGAATTTTAAGTTCATATCTTACGGCATTATGCATTTATCCTTGCATGGAAGTTTATAGAGGAAAGCGCGAAATCTCATTTTTAAATTTTTCAAAGAATTCTTTTCCGAAATTTAAAAAGGTTTTGTTTCTGCTGATTGTCGTTGCAATTACCTCATGCCTGTGCATTTTCCATAAAAACATCCGCATCCAGAACAATCTGAAGGATTTTTACACAATGAAAGGAAAACTTCTGCAGGATGAAATTACGGCAGCAAAAGTTCTTGACCACGGTTCAAAAGGATGGTATTTCATCGTAAAGGGCGCAACACAGGAAGAAGTGCTGGAAAACGAAGCTGCACTTTGTTCGGAACTGGATTCATATGTGAAAGACGGAAAACTCACTTCTTATCTTTCCATTACTAAATATATTCCGTCTACCAAAATGCAGGAAAACTCTTACAGAAGCTGCGCCCTTTATAACGGACTACTTCCGGTTCAGTTTGAAGACCTTGGTTTTTCAAAAGAAGAATCTCCATTCCTTGAAGAAAATTATGTAAATGAATATGAATCGGCCCGTGGAAAATATATCCTTCCAGAAGGAGATGTTCCGGCCTATTTTAAAGATGCACTTTCCAACCTTTGGATTGGTGAAATTGACGGAAAATGGTATTCCGCCGTAATGCCCATGCACGCAGCTGACACTGCCCCATTCATCCGGCTGGCCAAAGAAAATCCAGACTGGTTCTTTATGAATAAAATGCAGGATGCCGGCGCACAGCTTGACCGGCTGACAAAACTCATGCTGGCTTTCACAGGATGCGCATTTGTAATAATGTCCTTCATCCTCCGCTTCTTTTATGGCGGAAAAAAGCTCCTTAAAATCATCACAATACCAGTGCTGGTAACGTCCTCCTGCTTTGCCGCCCTGGGAGCATTGAACATTCCATTGGGATTCTTCCCACTTACCGGAATCGTACTTGTATTCGGCCTTGGAATTGATTATATAATCTATACAACTGAAAAAAGCGACAGACTTAATGAAATTGCCATAACAGTTTCATTTGCTTCAAGTGCAATATCATTCTGCGCACTGGCATTAAGCAGTTTTCCACCGGTATTTATGTTTGGCGCAACAGTTTCCGCCGGACTTATAACTGCATTTTTATGTACCAGACTCCTGACGGACTGACATTTAATGACATACGTTTGAAAATTACACACTATAAATGAAATATAATGCACTCCATTGATTTAAACTTTAAATATCTATACAATTAAGGACAATCAAGGTTCCCTTAACAAGGGATTCAGGGCTTTCTGTGACAGATAAACTTTATATTTCATATCCGGGTATTTTTTGTTCTGCAGGAACTTCAGCAGAAGAACTTTGGAATAACGTACTTAACGGGAATCAGGACAACATAAAGAAAACAACTGCTGCAAATGGCAAAGAATTTTATGCAGCCAGAATTGATGATTCCCTTCTTTCCCCTGCCGGATGCCGCTATGACATGAAAATCATCCGTATCCTGGACAAAGCCCTGCGTCAGATCAGGCCGGCAGTCGATGCTGCAATAGAAAAATTTGGCGCTGAAAAAATTGCAATCTGCATCGGTTCTTGTGACAATGGCTCTGAATTCTCTGTAAAAGGACATAGGAAATATTTTTCAGATGGCACATTTCCTACGGATTATTCACTGGAAATACAGGGAGCAGATTATCCGGCCACATTCATTGCAGAAGAAACAGGCATAAAAGGTCCGGCATTTGTGTGTTCCACAGCCTGTTCTTCAAGCGGAACTGCAATAATCAAGGCAAAACAGCTTATAGAAGCAGGAATTGTAGAAGCAGCCATTGCAGGCGGTGTTGATATTGCCTCTGATACAGTATTGATTGGTTTTGATGCATTGGAATCTGTTTCTGAAAGTATTGCAAATCCTTTCAGCAGAAACCGTAATGGAATTACATTAGGGGAAGCTGCAGCCCTTTTCTTTATTACCAAAGACAAGGAAACTGCTTTGACAGCTGTTCCAGACGGGCTGAAGGACAGGATTCCGTCTGGTGCATATGAAATTCAGATTCTGGGATCAGGACAAAGTTCCGATGCTTCCCACATGACGGCACCACTTGCAGATGGTTCGGGTGCAGAAAGTGCAATGAAAGCCGCCTTTGCTGATGCAGGACTGGAACCGGCCGATATTGATTACCTGAACCTTCATGGTACCGGAACAAGATTAAATGATGCAATGGAATCAAGGGCTGTATATTCCTGCTATGGAAAAAGGACGGACACACTTCCTGTAAGCTCAACAAAATCCATTACAGGACACACACTGGGAGCTGCAGCTGCACTGGAACTTGCATTGTGTTATCTTTCAGTTGCAAATAATACCGGAAAGGACGGCAGTTTACTTCCGCCCCATGTTTATGATGGCCAGAATGACCCTGAACTTCCGGAGTTGAAATTCGTTTCTTTGGGAAATGAAATAAAAAAGAAAACGCGCATCTGCATGAGCAATTCCTTTGCTTTTGGCGGATGCAATATAAGTATAATAATAGGAAAGAAAAATGGCTGACGCAAAAGTAAACGAACTTCCACAGCTCGTACCGGCAGATAGACTTATCAATCTTCTTCCCCACAAAGGAAAAATGTTCCTGCTGGATCATCTGACACAACATGACACTACAGAAAGGACACTTGAATCTGAATCACTTGTAACAAAAAATCATATATTCTATGATGAAACTCTTGATGGAATTCCTTCGTATGTTGCGTTTGAACTGATTGCTCAAAGTATTTCAGCACTTTCCGGTGTAACGGGCTATGAAATGGGACAGCCTGCAAAACCGGGATTCATTCTGAGTATTGCAAGTTACAACGCAAAGGTTCCGTCATTTAAAGCCGGATCATCAATTCACGTCAAAATAAAGAAAATTGACGAAATCGACAACATACTGACATATTCAGGGGAAGCAGTCTGCAGTGACAATCCTGATGAAGTCGCAGTGGAAACAACACTGACAGTAATGGAAACAACAGACCTTAAGGTTCTGTATGGAAAATGATTTTATCGGGACCCTGTAAGAATTGATTTTTTCAGGTGACTTTGAAAATGCAATTTTTTCTTCTTGTAATTTCAAAGCCGAAACCCCACAAACAGTTCTGAAAAATATTTTTGGACTGTCCTTATTTTTTAAATTATTTAATCTCTGAAAATTTGATTTTTAGAGATGACCTTGAACATGCGGCATTTAAAACTGTACAATTCCGACCGTTTTAAATTTGTCAGCATCTATAACGGAGGCATTATAATGGAAAAAAGACGCGTAGTAGTAACAGGAGCTGGAATCTGCAGTTCATTGGGCGACAATTGGGAAGAAATGAAACAGACTCTCAAAGGTCTTGAAAACTGTGTTGTACGCATGGATGACTGGGACCGCTTTGGTGAAGGTATGAATACCCGCCTTGCTGCCCCTTATACAAAAACACTCCGCAAATATGACCGCAAGAAGACACGTTCCATGGGACGCGTTTCCCGTCTTGCACTTCAGGCAACTGATGATGCACTTCATATGGCTGGTCTTATCGATGCAGAAGGAAACTGCGATCCAATCATTTCTTCCGGACGTTGCGGCATTTCATATGGTTCCTGCATGGGAAGCATGGACGCCCAGATGGAATTCTGCTACATGCTTGAACATGATGACTGTTCAAAAATGAATGCGACAACTTATGTCCGTGCCATGCCACAGACAGCAGCTTCAAACCTTTCTGTTTATTTCAAAATCCGCGGAAGGATTATTACAACAAATACAGCATGTACATCAGGAAGCCAGTCAATCGGTTATTCTTATGAACAGATTGCATATGGATTCCAGGATATGATGCTTGCCGGTGGTGCAGAAGAACTTTCAGCCGCTGACTCTGATATTTTCGATACACTTTTCGCGGCAAGCACAAAGAACGATGCTCCAAAAACTTCTCCATGTCCTTACAGTACAGCCCGTGACGGTCTTGTAATCGGAGAAGGTGCAGGAACTCTGGTTCTTGAAGAATACGAACATGCAAAAGCCCGTGGTGCAAAGATTTATGCAGAAATCATCGGTTTCGGTACAAACCAGGACGGTGACCACATCACAACTCCTAACCAGAACACAATGGCTAAAGCACTTGAACTTGCAATTCAGGATGCAGGAATTTCACCTGATGAAATCGGATATGTTAATGCACATGGAACCTCAACACCACATGGAGACATTGCAGAATCTAAAGCAACAGAAAGCATCTTCAACCGTCCTGTTCCAATCAGCTCAACAAAGAGTTATACAGGACACACACTTGGTGCATGCGGTGCAATCGAAGCATGGGCAACAATCAACATGATGAATGATGGCTGGTTCCATCCTACTTTGAACCTTACAAAAGAAAATCTTGACCCTGAATGTGGTAACCTTGACTACATCATGGGAGAAGGCCGTGAAATCAACACAAACATCGTAATGTCGAACAACTTTGCATTCGGTGGCGTCAATACATCTTTAATTTTCAAGAAATATGAAGAATAGTTTGCCAGCCTGATTTCTGGTGACAACACAGAGGGGCAAGATTCATATGCCTCTGGTTACATTCTTTCACTAAAATGAAAAGCTGTCTGAAGAACAATTCAGGCAGCTTTTTTTTCGGGAGGCAAAATGGACGGAATTACATCAGAACTTGCAGAAAGATTGAAACTGCTTGCGGACAAATATGAAAATAAAGATTTTCTTAATGCGGATCCAAGCCAGTTCATGCACCGGTTTTCTACAATACAAGACCAGGAAATTGCGGCATTCATTACAGCACAGCTTTCCTTTGGCCGGCGAGAACTTTTCATTGCAAAACTCAACCTGATGTTTGAAGCATGCGGCCCATCTCCAGCTGAATGGATTATCAGTGGCACATACAAAGATTTTTTTTGTGAAGGTACAAAGAAATTTTACCGTTTTTACTCCCATGATGACATGAAAATCCTTTGTACGGTGCTTGCAGGGATATTAAATGAATACACTTCCCTTGGAAATGCCGTAAAATCAAAATTCTCGGAAATCCAGAAGGAAGACAACCCGCTTTCACTTGTCAGTGCACTTATTTCGCTGTTCCCGGAATGTAAATGCGTTTCACAAAATCCTAAAAGCGCATGCAAAAGGCTGCATATGTTCCTGCGCTGGATGGTGCGCCGTAATTCTGCCGTTGACCTGGGATTATGGAACTGGGTTTCACCGGAACTGCTGCTTATTCCGCTGGATGTCCATGTCATGCAGGAAAGCCAGAAAATGGGGCTTCTTCCGCCTAAATGTACTGCCTCCGCAAAAACGGCATTTATCCTTACCGGAAAAATGAATGCCATATTCCACAACGATCCGTGCCGTGCTGATTATGCACTTTTCAGCCTTGGTGTAGATACAGAAAGCTGATTCAGGACATCCTGGTGCGGTAAAAAAAAGACCTGCAGAATGAAGAATATCCTGACAGGCCTTTACTTTTGAGAAACACTTTAGTTTTTTTTACCGTCCCCTATAAGAAGGATTTTTTTCTGAGCAGGTGCAACAATTGAATCACCTGTAATTTCAATCACCAGTTTATCTATTTTTCTGATCCCGCTGTTTAACAATTTTGTCAGTTTCACAAGTTTTCTTTTTGTATCAGAAATAATAAAAAAACCGTAAAGGACATTTATGTTATTTTCAAAAAGCGATAATTCTGATTCCAAAAGACCAACCGTAGGATTTTTTTTGTCATGACTCTCTATCACTTCATTAACAGATTTCTTAAAGCTGTAAAATTTATCCAGCCAGTCATTATACATAATCATTCTTGAATGGCCGATTGATTTGCCGCTTTCATTATAAAATGCTGCTAATATAAAAGACCCAATATTACGGAAGCTATAAAGAAAATAGGCAACAATCAAAGCAGCTATGGCTAATGCTATAATTCCAATAATTTTCAGAACAATCATTTTTCACTCCCATAAAAAATTGATGAACTAAATATCAATTTTTGCGAATGACTTTTTACCGCCCGCGTCAGCAGTGTAACTGCCGGTGATAAACTTCCGGTAATTGCCGGCGAAAACTTTCCGCTTTCAGGCATATAAAAAGAGGCTCGAAAACCTTAAAATGTTTTTACCACACCAACATAAAAAGGGGCATCGAACCTCATGGAGAAATTTATGCTAAAAGTGCATGAATTGCAAGCACAAGGTTTCACACAGAAACAGATTGCAGAACCGGATTCAATCAACATGGCAGATTGGAATAAATTCTGTATGCCAAAACTTATTGGAAAACTCCTGCCATTATTATCATAATGATTTACGAATTTTGCAATTCTTTTTCACTACTCTTCCACTCAAATATCAATTTCATCTTTACCCGGAATTTCAAAAATTGCTTTGAATTTTTCAGCCAGCCCCTCATCAACATAATAAGCATCCGGTTTATTTTCAAGAACACTTTGATTCCGTTTTTTCAGACGGCGGTACCATTCTTCATCACTTATGCCGATATAATGAAACTCATATTCAATTCCCTGGGAACCGTAAAATTCTTTTGCAAAATCCCGATCCGTTTTAGTCCAGAAACCCCAGTCCAGAACAATATTTATGCCTGTCTCAACAATTTCTATGGATTTTTTGAAAAAATATTCTTTCAGTTTTTCAACATAAACATCCAGTAAATCTCCACCGTTCTGTGGATAAAATACTTGCAACCCAAATTATAGATGGAACTTTTTATCGTACAAACAAAGCATTACTTGAAGATATTGATGTTTATCCAGAAAAATATTCCTTCATCTTTAAAAACACTGTAAATCTCAAATTGCTTAATTATCTTGCAGATTGCAATAAACTGGCTGATCTTCCTATTATCCACTAGTATTGAATTGAAAATACACTAGGTGCGAACTAGTAAAAACTGCTTTTAGTGGATTTTTAGAAGAACTGCCTGAACTACTCTCCTAACCCACATATCACACTCTGACCTGCTTTAGTTGAAATATTCCAGTTTATTCAATATAATTGTTTAATCTATATAATTTTAAAATCACTTCATGAGGATGTGGGAATGCCAAAAATAGAAGTTAATGAAAAACTGTTTTTCAACATGGTCGGAAAAAAATATGACTATGATACACTTGAAAAGAAGCTGACATGTGGAAAGGCTGAACTTGATGAAAAGCCTGACATGACTCAGCCGGAAGACCAGCGCGTAATTAAAATTGAACTTAACGATACAAACCGCCCTGACCTTTGGTCTACTAACGGTGTTGCCCGCCAGCTCCGTCTTTGCGATGGTGGCAAACAGAATGATTATTCCGTATTTCTTTCGAAAGAAGGAGATATAAAAGATAATAAAGGTCTTTTCGTTACTGTTGACACTGAACTCAAAGACATCCGGCCATATATGGTTGCATTTATCATTGAAGGTAAACCGATTGATGAACCAATGCTTCTAGACATAATCCAGACTCAAGAAAAGCTTGCCTGGAACTTCGGACGCAAAAGAAAGTCAATTTCCATGGGGCTTTACCGTGTAGGTTCAATCAAATGGCCGGTTCATTATAAGGCTGTTGATCCTGATACTACAGGATTTGTCCCACTTCAGTTTGAAGAAAAGCTTACCTGCCGCGAAATACTTGACCAGCATCCGAAAGGAAAAGATTACGGATGGATTATCAAGGATTTCAAAAAATTCCCTCTCCTTACAGATGACAATAATGAAGTAATGTCCATGGCACCTGTAATCAACAGTGCAACCCTTGGTGCCGTTCAGGTTGGTGACAAAGGCCTTATGGTAGAACTTACCGGTGACAACATGGAAAACCTGCTTCTTTCTGCTAATATCGTTGCCTGTGATTTCTATGACTGCGGTTATTCAATCATACCTGTAAAGGTTGAACATCCTTACGAGACAGGTTTTGGAAAGACAGTCTCAGCACCTTATTATTTCCAGAAATCAACAAAAGCCGGACTTAAAGCAATAAACAAGCTTCTTGGCGAAAACCTTTCAAAAGAACAGATTGTTACTGCCCTGGAAAGAATGGGTAACAAAGTTTCTGCTGAAGAAAAAGACGGTGATGTAATTTTTGACCTTTACCCTGCACCATACCGCAATGACTTCCTCCATGAAGTTGATGTAATAGAAGATGTAATGATTGGAATGGGACTTGATTTCTTCAAGCCTGCAAAACCAAATGACTTTACGATTGGCCGTCTCAGCCCTGTAACAATTTTCAGCCGCAAAACAAAGAACATCATGGTCGGACTGAATTATCAGGAAATGATTTTCAACTATCTTGGAAGCAGAAAAGACTATATTGAAAAAATGAATATCACTGACGAAAATGTCATTGAAATTTCAAACCCTATGAGCGAAAACTACCAGTTTGTACGTCCATCAATCATTCCTTCATTGTTAAGGGCTGAAAGCGGATCTGCAAATGCAATCTTCCCTCATAAAATTTTTGAAATTGGTAAAATTGCTTACATTTGTCCTGAAGAAAACACTGGAACAAGGACAAGACAGAGCCTGGGATTCCTTACTTCTGCTGCAAATGCAAACTTCAATACAGCTGCAAGTGAAATGTCATCACTGCTTTACTTCCTTGACCATGAATATGCAGTTCAGGAATGTGACGATCCTAGATTCATTCCAGGCCGTCAGGCTGCAATCATGGTAAATGGAAAACAGGTTGGTATTTTCGGAGAACTGCATCCGCAGGTTCTTGAAAACTGGTCAATCGGAGTTCCATGTTTTGCCGGTGAAATTGACCTTGAAGAATTAATGTAACGTTGGTATTCTCTAGTATTTTAGTACTTCTATACTTAGTATTTTTATACTATAAGTATATGTTTAACAAAATGAACTGTATATATACTTAAAAAAGTAAGGATAATTAAAACTAGCGATACCAGAAAACCTTGCTTAAAAATCATCTGCCTTTGCGGATGATTTTTTTTTTAAATTTGTATACTATTTCTTTGATTATGGAACGTAAACTGAATTACCAACAGACGCTGGATATCACATTAAAAAAAATCAAGTCTGAATATGATGCAGATTCAAAAATCAGAAAAAAGAAACTGCTCCTCCATGCCTGCTGCGCTCCATGTTCATCATACGTTTTGGAATATCTTTCCACCTATTTTGATATAACCATTTACTATTATAATCCTAACATCCATCCTCAGGAAGAATATGTACGGCGGCTGGATGAACTGCAGAATTTCCTTCCTGAATTCAAAATCAGAAACAATCTGGATGACATACAATTGGTCACTACGGACTATGATATAGAAGATTTTTTTACTGCGACAAATGTAAAAACAGAAACAGATTTGCAGACAGAAAAAGAACGTGGAGAACGGTGCCGGCGTTGCTATTATTTCCGGATGAAAAAGGCATTTACATATGCTGCCGGAAATGGTTATGATTTTTATACAACTACACTTTCCATAAGTCCCTACAAAGATGCAGAGAAAATCAATACGATAGGACTTCAGCTTATGGAGGAATTTAAAAATTCCGGAAGTGGACCGGTATTCCTTATAAGCGATTTTAAAAAGAAAAACGGTTTCAAGAGAAGTCTTGAACTTTCAAAAGAATACGGACTTTACAGGCAGGACTACTGCGGCTGTATTTATTCAAAAATCAATACTGAAAATGAGCGTAAACATGATGCAGGAAATAACTGAAAAAGCCAGACAGATTCGTGATGTAATCCGTTACATCAGGTTCTTTAAAAATGCTGTTGCCGTAATTTATATTGATGATGAAATCATCGATTCCCCGATTCTGAGGAACCATATTCATGATATAAGCATGATACGGGAAGCAGGAATTCAGGTGATAATCATTCCCGGAGCACGGAAAAGAATCAACGAAGTGCTTTCATCAGCAGGAATAAAATGGACGATAAAAAATGGCTGCCGCATCACAGAAACAGAGGCTGTTCCATTAATCAAAATGGCGGCTTTTGACGTTTCAAATACAATCATGAACAATCTTTCAGGTGAAAACCAGACTGCTGTAATCGGAAACTGGGTAAAAGCCAGAAGCAAAGGCGTTATAGATGGAATCGATTATGGCAGTTCAGGAGAAATTGATAAGCTGCAGATTGAGGCAATCGAAAAAACATTGAATGACGGATTCATTCCGATTTTCCCGTGCATAGGATGGAGCGCAGTCGGAAAACCATACAATATATCTTCAATGGTGCTGGCTCAGGAAATTGCCATACAGTTAAAAGCTGACAAACTTTTTTACATCCTTCCTGACACAGAAATTTCAGAATCGGAATTTAACATTCCTGCCTGCATAAACCTTTCATCAGAAAAGAACATTCCTGCCATGAATCTTGAAGAAGCAGATGCATTTATTTCTGCAAATTCTGGAACTGTGGACAATTCTGCAAAAAAGGAAAAACTCCTGCACTTATTTTGTCTGGCAAAAAAAGCCTGCAGTAACGGTGTTTCCAGAATCCATATTCTTGACGGCAACATAGAAGGTATCCTGCCTAGTGAAATTTTCTCCGGAATTGGTTCCGGCACTATGATATACAAAGGTGATTACGGCGGATTCCGCAGTATGAAGATGGAAGACATTCCAGGTGTGCTTTCAGTGATGAATCCTTTCATAAAACAGGGCATACTTCTTGAGCGCACCAGTGAACAGCTTTCTGAAGAACTGAAAGACTATGTAGTTTATGAAGTTGACGGTGGAATCCACGCATGTGCAGCCCTTCATGTTTATGATGCAGATCAGGCGGAAATTGCAGGCGTTGCTGTTGATTCTTCATATAGTAACATTGGTGTAGGCCCGAAACTTATGTCCCACCTCATAAATAAGGCAAAAGAAAAAAATCTTTCCAGTGTTTTCGTCCTTACAACAAAAACAGCGGATTGGTTTGAAAGGATGGGATTTTCCGCAGATTCAATTGATACGATTCCTGAAAAGCGCCGCCAGAAATGGACACCCTCAAGGAATTCAAAAGTATTAAGAATGAATCTGAAATGACAGGCCTTGGTGCAAAACAATCGAAGATAACAGATGCTGAAATAAATTCAGGATGACAGGCTCGATTTGGCATACTGCATCGGACTTCCGCTACGTCATGCTGATTCATTTCAAATCGTTATACTGAACTCATTTCAGACTGTCATGCATAACTCATTATAATTGTCATGCTGAACTGGTTTCAGCATCTACCTTGTTACCCAGAAGGAGATCCCGAAACCAGTTCGGATGACAGGGACAACTTTTGGGGGAACAAGCTCAACCTTAGGGTGTCAGACTTAACTTTAGAATAACACAACTTCAAAATCTGGCATTCAAGCTACATGGCGTCAACTTGTGTTTTTGCAGTGTCCATAATCAGAATGACTTCTTTTAGGTCATTTTTCAGAAGTCCATTATCAGGAACTTTTTCAAGGCCGTTTTCAACAATTTTCTTTGCATTCTGATAGTCGGCAGAATTAAAAAAATCAGCATACATATTGTGTATCTTGATTCCGTAGTTTTTCTGCAATGATTTTTTCATCTGTGGAAGAATCCTGCTTGAGGGACATTCTTTCTGAGCCTGCTCAATTAACTCCAGACCTTTTTCAAAATTCCCAGACATTCCGGTTTCATTCAATATGTTTATCCATCCGGATTCCTTTATTGCGTTTTCTAAAAGTAGAAAAGTCTTTTCATTGAGGTACTTTTTCTTTTCGGAGAGAATCTTTTTAGAAGCAGGAAGATTGTTATTATTTATATTGTGTACTATTATATTGTACACAATATCATTAAAATTATCCATCATATACCGGTCTGCCATTCCCTGCTCATGACAATAATCAATCCACTCAAGACACAAAGAATTTTTATTCTGTTCCTGAAGCACTTTTGCATAATTCGTACATACCACATCAAACTCATGGCGGACCTCCTGACTTGCAATTGAATCTTCATCTTTTACAAAAAGCCATCTGGTATAAATAAGAGGAACAGCAGCCTTATATTTATTTCTATTCATAGAAGCGGTAGCACGATTTCCGGCAATCATTGAAACCATTATTCTGTCACTGACAGTAGAACGGGTTGCATAATTTTTTGGGGGAACGTAAGCATAGCGGCTCATGTCTTTTTTTGAAGATACGTCATGTTTTTTTCCGGGGTCAAAGCCATAAGGATTTGTGGTTTCCACATCAATCTTTTCGTTACCGCAAACCAACGTAGAAAAAGTATGATTCGGAGTTTTTTGCGCATGAACTGTCAGACCAGCATATTTGCAGCAGACAATGTAAATAAGGTTGGAAGTAACGCAATTATAAGTGCCATTATGTAATGTAATGAAAATATCATTCTGGGATTCAGAATATTTTCTTAAAGTAGTTTCATAAATCAATCTGAGAATTTCATTTCCACAATCCTTCTCATTTCCTAAAGAAAAGCGTTCCGAGGAAATTTCATTTTTCAGCTGCTTAAAACCATTACGGACAAATTCTGCTTCCTGTGATCCAGCATTATATCCGGAAAAGCCGATGGCATATTCAACCATTTCATCTGCTGAAAGTTCACCGCTATATTTACTTTCATCAAATTCTATTGTTTTTTCAAATTGCGGGAAATCCGAATTCTGACCATACATAAAACTAGGAAAAAGTACGATCGACAGAATAATTAGCACTGCACTTTTCAAACCTGATTTCTTCATGAAAATACCTCGCCATGATTTTTCATATTTGCATTTTAGCACATGATGATTTATTTTATAAGTAAATCCTTTTTTTGAACAAACACAAATTCAAGAGGAAAAACATGTTTTTATATGGACTTTTAGACGAAATGTTGAATGAAATGACACATACAACTCCGAATCCTGATAACAATACGAAACTGAGGGAATTATTTAATGGTGTTTTCAACTGAACGTATTGATACTGACCTATGTTCAATTCATTCATATGAAAATAAAAGCGAACAATATGAACTGTCAAAACAGACTCCTGTAAAAATTACGCATATTGAAAATATAATTCGTGATATGCAAGTCTTATAACGAAAGTCAGACTTACAGAAAATGACAAAGAAAAAATTGATGACATGACAGGAACCTTCTTTTTTTTTGTGATGATTTTAATGACGAACCTCGACGCAAACGTCGGGGTATTAGCACCGTCAGCACAAATAAAGATTGCTCCGTATCAAAATTACAAGAACCTTCATTTTCCATTGTAAATGACATGTTTGAAAAATATCAAAGCCGCCTGAGAGCATTAAATGAGGCAATGAAAGAATAAAATAAAAGCGGTTTCCCTGTTAAATTCCATACTCCAGCTGACATTGCCGAAACCATAAGAAGGATGAAAGCAGCTCAAAACGAAGACTTGGAAAACAATCCGGAAGATACATCGCTTACATCAGAACCTGAAAATAAAATCTTAGCAGAACTGACAGTTATGGAACACAGAATACAGGTATGTAATTACCAGTTTCTGGAATATGAGTACGATTTAAGGGGACCTGAAAAAAAAGACTTCGTAAAACTCCCCTCGATGAATGTAAAGGTGATGCTGAAATAATTGAATCAATTTCATAAAATGTAAATAAAGCCCTTAAATCTCAAGCTGCCATAAAATCAAGAAAACTCAGGAAGCAGGTTAATGAATCACTGGTTTCGGTTTTCAAAACATTCATCTAGGATTCGGAAAAAGCTCAGAATCTTGTATTAAAAGACTGGAAAAAGAAAATATTCCATTCTGGATTGAATACATGAAAAATTATGAAAATGCATTGAACAGAATAACAGAAGGTCTGAAAATCTATAATGAAAAAAATCCAGACCATAAACTTTATACACAGAAAAAGATTTATAACACAGCTAGAAGAAGAATTAAAAGATTTCCCATCTATAAATAATAAATATCATCATATGAAGGAAAATTACACTACGGTTCCAATACCCTTCATACGACGCAGAATATTCAGAATGCATTTACATCCAAGTATTAGTCCCGTCGGCACAAATAAACAGGCCTAGGAAACAGTATTCAGAATGTATCATTGACTCAATCCTTTTTGGGGCTATATCCTTAAAAACTGGTACTAACAACGGAAAAAAGTGGCTTCTGCACTGAAAAACAAAGCCATTTATCCCCCAAAATTTACATGTATACTATAGCTGATGCGAGACTAGCAAAATCTGTTCCCACAATTTTCCAGAAATACCATCGCTCCACATCTGTATCCCATTTTTTTTCAGTTCTTTTCACACTTTTTTCATAGTCTTTTTAATTCAATGACGAACCTCGACACAGAACGTGCAGGATGCTTGCATCCAAGTATTAGCCCCATCGGCATGAATAAAATATGTACAAAATTTAATTTTATTTGGCTATGTCCGGCTATAGTGTTGCTAAGTGATAACGAATTTCGAGATATTGATGTTCTGATAGAGGCACTTCTACTCTATGCTGATGAAGGCTATGTAGAATTAATGGTGAAATTAACTGCATAATTTTTAAAAAAAAGTG
>JAZLGS010000075.1:0-5299 GCA_045616425.1 Treponema sp. | reverse complement strand
CCGTTTTCCCTTGATTCCTTACGGCATTTGAAACTGCGCCTTATATATGGTAATATTTCATAGTTTTACTGATTTCAGACTGTAAAATTTAAACCGACATTTTTTCTTTACGGGGAACCGGATGCTTTACAACATAATAATTTCACCAATCGAAAACCTTCTGGAAACGGTTTTTTATTTCACCATAAATTTCCTCAGTTCTTTTGGAATTATCGGTGCGATTTTTGCTGTCAGCCTTGTCATGAATTTCCTTGCGCTGCCACTTTATAATATTGCGGATGCCATTCAGGAAAATGAACGTAACATCCAGAAACGACTTGCATACCGTACTGGACGCATAAAGCAGGCTTTTAAGGGGGATGAACAGTTCATGATGCTTTCTGCATATTACAGGCAGAATGGCTACCATCCTCTGTATTCCTTACGGGCCTCACTTTCAATCCTTATTGAAATTCCGTTCTTTATTGCTGCCTACCATTTTCTTTCTCACTGTCCGACACTCTCAGGTTCTTCTTTCTGGATTTTCAAGGATCTTGCAAATCCTGATGCACTTTTAAAACTTCCTTTTGCCATTGGAGGGAATCCCGTAACTGTCAATGTACTTCCGATAACCATGACGCTCATAAATGTCGTGTCTGCTGCGGTTTACCTGAAAGGTTCCCTTATGCGCGAAAAAATCCAGACTTTTGGGCTTGCATTGATATTTCTTGTGCTGCTTTACAATTCACCGGCAGGGCTTGTAATTTACTGGATTTTGAACAATCTGTTTTCACTGGCCAAAAATATCGTCAACCGTTATGTAAAAAATCCGGTCAGGCTTGTCCACGGAATTATTTCTGCAATCCTTCTTGCAGCTGGATTTTATCTTGTTTTAAAAAAGCAGAACCTGAATATTGTAAAACGGCTTATGGTTATGGGGTTTGCAATTGTCATTACGCTTGTTCCCTTCATAAAAAGAATCCTGCAGAAGTTTTTTGGCAGGAATGATCCATTTTCAAAGACATCTGATGCAGATTTCCCGCTTTTCATATATTCAGCGCTTGGACTTACAATCCTTCTGGGAATCCTTCTGCCTGCAAATATCATCGCAACCAGTCCTGTTGAATTCAGTTTCATCGGTGACAGTGAATCCCCTTTAACCTACATCTGGTCATCCTTTTTCCTTTGCACCGGTCTTTTCATTTTCTGGCCTGTAGCCATCTGGAAAATGTTCGGCGGCAAAGTGCGTATCATGCTTCCTGTAATTTTCGGAACTCTGTTTTTCTGTGCCATTGCAAATGCATTTGTTTTCAGGTATGACTATGGCCATCTGAGTATTTTCTTCCAGCTTGATGATTCAGGGACAATCAGGAATGCCTCGCCGTTTTTTACGGTGCTTCCACTTGTGTTTATGACCGCTGTTTTTGTACTGCTCCTGATCTGGCGGAATGTCAGGTTTTCAAAACTGATTTCCGGTTTCATGATGGCAATCTGTCTTGCCGAACTTGCATTCTCCGGAATCAAGATGGCTTCTATCTCAAAAGATTTCACTCTCCTGAAAGAAAACCGCGCCGTTCAGCTTGCAGAATCAGAAGCGCTTGAAAATGGAAAAATTGAACCGCTTTATCATTTTTCAAAGGATGGAAAGAACGTAATTGTATTTTTCCTTGACCGTGCGGTGGGTTCCTTCCTGCCGTATATTGTAAAGCAGTTTCCTGAACTTGAGGAAACATATTCCGGATTCGTTTATTATCCGAACACCGTAAGTTTCGGAAATACGACCTGGTGTGGAAGTCCTGCCATGATGGGCGGATACGAATATACAAACATCAGAAAGCAGGAACGTGAACCGGAACTCAATGAAGAAATCCATGTTCTGGCGGATGTTTTCAATGCTGCTGATTATGAAGTTACGGTTTCTGATCCGCCGGAAGGCACTGTAAATTTTGAAGAGCTTTCCAAGGAAAAAGATATAAACAGCTTTGTGCTTTTTGAACGTTTCAACGGAAAATATATTTCTGAACATCCGGAAGCTGCAGAACAGAATCCTGATGCAACGACAAAAAAACGCATTTCACGTTTTGTCATCATGGAAGCGCTTTATCCGCTTTTCCGTTTTACTTTCTACAATCAGGGAAGTTATTTTTCAGAATCGGTAATTCCAGTCCTGGATCATAAATTCCTCGGCTATTTCAGTTCACTCTATTACATGGACCAGCTGACTGCCAGTGACGGCAAAAAGAATGCATACATGTTCATAGGAAATGATACGACACATGAATATTCAGTGCTCCGTGAACCTGATTTTATGCCTGACATGACTGTGGATGTAAGTAAGGCCACTGCCGGTTTTTATGATTTTAAGATTCCGTTCTACGCAGACAATGCCAACGACCTTGCGGCATACCATGTGAATGCAGCAGCAGTCCTCCAGATTGGAAAGTGGCTCAACAGACTTAAGGAACTGGGAGTTTATGATAATTCCAGAATCATCATTGTTTCTGATCACGGAAGTTCAATTCCGGCACCGGGATTTGACGGAACTCGAAGTCCGAAATTTTACTCAAAGTTCAATCCGGTTTTGATTTACAAGGATTTTGAAGCATCGGGGAATCTTGCTTCAAGCAATGAATTTATGACGAATGCTGATACCGTAACTCTTGCAGTGTCAGACCTTGATGTTCCACAGGTCAATCCGTTTACAGGAAAGGCATTTTCTGAGACTGTTTCAAAGACACCTGCCCATATTTATGCAGCGGTTTCCCTTGATGAGTTTAGAAATGAATTTGCTTCAGATGAAAATCTTTCCGGCGGTGCAGGGGCACCATCAACGGTTCCGACTTATTATGTTAAGGAAAACATTTTTGAGCCGGAAAACTGGACTCCGGTCTGGGAATAGTACCTTATTCCGCATGCTTTGTAATCCGGATTGAAAAAAAGGCTGTCCAACAAGTTCTGTCATGCTGGACTTGATTCAGCATCTGCAATGTATGCAGTGTGGAAATTCCAGATCCGTCATCCTGAACCCAGGACATCCCGTTTTACATTATGACGTTTTATCTGCCTTAATTACCAATCCATGAACCTTTGGCGTCAAAGTAATCTTTTCCGGCATCAAAGGCAGGATGGGCTGTATCCTTTTGTGAAAGAAGCGGCACCAGTCCCGGAATAATGTCTTCCCACCTGATTCCTATGGCCGGGTCATTCCACATAAGTCCGCCTTCGTCTTCCGGATGATAAAAATCGGTACATTTATATGTAAAGATTGCAAAATCAGAAAGAACGCAGAATCCATGGGCAAACCCTTCCGGAATATAGAACATGTTCTGCTTTTCGCTGTCTAAAACCGTTCCGTAATATTTTCCGAATGTCGGGCTTCCTTTCCTTAAGTCAACCGCAATGTCGTAAACCTGCCCCTGGAGAGACCTTACAAGCTTTCCCTGGGGATGACGCTTCTGGAAGTGGAGACCCCGCAGTACGCCTTTTGAAGAAGAAGACTGATTGTCCTGTACGAATTTCATTGTAAGGCCGGCAGCTGAAAAATCCTTTTCGCTGTAGGTTTCAAGGAAATATCCCCTGCTGTCACCGAAAATTTTTGGGGTAATTTCATATAAGCCCGGGAATTCAATCCCGGTTTCCGTAATGCATTTATTGAATGTAAAAGGCATTTTACCTGTCCTGAATCCATTTTAAAGTTGCATGAAGATTATAACTTTATTCCATGAGGACTTCAAGCAGAGTTTTTGTGCGTCTTACCATTCAATCTGGCGTATCATCAGGTTCACATCCTGATTTTTTTCGGAAAATTCATACTTAGGCTCAATTTCCATCTTTACCCACTTGTAAAGTCCGTTTATCAGTCTCCGGTACTTGAATGAAAAGCGTTTTTCCTCATTCTGACGCATGCTAGATGCATTAAAGAATTTCTTCAGGTAATCGATGTTCGCGTATTCCAGGAACTGTTTCCGGTCACCTTCGAATATGCCGTTGCTCAATGCAAATTCTTCAAGCCATGTTGAAAGTGATTCTTTTGAATGCATGTAGTATGGTAGTTCATTGTGCTTTACTTTTATTATTGCATACGAGTCGTCATTAAGGTTTGCACTGATTATTTTCTGATATGAATCATTCGTATTATCTTTAACAAGGTCAGATGCGGTGGAAAGACCGTATACTTTGAATGTCAGGAGTACTTCCGGATTTTCCGGCGAACATCCCCCGGGTACGGTTATCCGGGCTTTTGTCCAATAGTATATTCCTTCGTATTTTTTCCTGTATTCGAACTCAGCACTGTTTATATGATTTTTGACAATCATGTCACGGATGTTATTGCATTGGAAGAACTGCCTGTATTTCTGCAGGTCGTCCGGGTTTACCATCGAAAGTGATTGCGGGTTAAACGTGTAGGTGTCCAGATTTGTAAAATCAGCCCATTTTGAATCAGAGGACTTTAAAAAAGTACATTTTCCGGACATAAGATTCAGTTTGATGACATCATTATACTGACTGCAGAATGCCCTGAGTACAAAATCCTTTGTCCTGTCAAATTCAGAAACGAATGTTTCTCCATTTTCAGAATACTTTTTCCTGTAGTAGCCCGGACTCATGGAATGCTTTTTTGAAAAAGCCCTGCAAAAGTAACTTTGGTCTGAAAAACCGCATTTCTGCGCAATTGATGATATTGGCTGGCTTGTTTTTTCCAGAAGTTCCTTTGCCTTTTCAAGCCTGCATTCATTCAGGTAGCCGTTAGGTGTCAATCCTGTTATGCTCCTGAAGAGAATTTCGCACTTGCTCTTGCAGACTCCGCCTGCAGATGCGATTTCATTAATGTATATGCTGTCCGTAAGGTTATCCCTGATGAAGGAAGACATCCTGTTGAATGAATCCCTGTCATAATCGTTGATTTTTCTGCCCTGATACTCCAATTTCTTTCTCCGAAAAATTCACAGTGCTGCATGAACAGACCTGCATGTGGCCTGTTCATGTCCATCCGCGCAAGAATGCCATGAACATTCATACCTGCTGTTATTTCCATATATAACGCATAATCTGAAAATTACAAGGTTCAGTAGCTTGATTTTGGAAAAAAATCCGAATTTTAAGGGAGAATTTAAAAATGAGGATTGTTTCCTGCAGCCGTGAAAAAAAATCAAAAAAAAATAAAAAAAAAGGCAGTCTGTGTATTGACAGTATAAGGGGAAGTGTGGTATGTTAACGAACGTCGCCGCAAGAGAGCGGAGCGACGCCGGTCATTGAAAGCCAGCAGGGAAGGGAAGAAGAAGGTAGAAACGAGTGCCAGCATGAACCGTGAAAGGTGAGT